>NZ_VOBF01000004.1:0-200966 GCF_008369245.1 Psychrobacter sp. ANT_H56B | reverse complement strand
GCTTGCTGCTGTTCTTGCGGTAGAACCGGCAACAAATAGTTCGATAAGCTTAGTTTGTTTGTACCAACTTAATCTACTCTTTCTCATATGGCTATCCTAGATTATTTTACTTATCTAGGACAGCCCCTAATTCAAAATCTACCCCCTCTATTCCTGATACTGCCATTATCGACAAAGTTTTCGTTGATAAATCAGCGCGTGTTCTACAATTATTAAGTGGTGACACTGTTATCAAGTCTTATCATATAGCGCTTGGTGGCAACCCTATTGGTCACAAGCAGCAGCAGGGTGATAAGCGTACCCCATCAGGTTCTTATACACTCGATTATAAGAATGAAAAATCCAAATTTTATCGCTCTATTCACATAAGTTATCCTAATGCGTCTGATAAGACACATGCTAAGAAGATGGGCGTCAATCCGGGCGGTGATATTATGATTCATGGTCAAAAGAACGGTTCTGGACATCTGGCGTCGGTCAATCAATTACACGATTGGACTGAGGGTTGTATCGCCGTCACTGATGAAGAGATGGATGAAATCATGGCGATGGTCAAGGTCGGTACCGCTATTGAAATCGTAGAATGAAAATCTTAAATAAGCGGTATCCGTAGATGCATTTTTTTCTAAAATTGAATGAATTATATATTGAGTGTAAGCACGATTTAGTGACTTGATTTCAAGCAATTAATATCATTGCTATTAATAAGGTTTTAGTGCTGAGTAGGTTGAAATTCCTCTCTATATACCGCATATATAAAGGCAGACGAAGGCAAGTAAACAGCATAAGTTCGCTGCCTGATGATATATAAATGATAAAAGGATACGACTATGAGATTTGAGAAATTTACCCAAAAACTGCAATCTGCCATTCAAGAAGCACAAAGTTTGGCGTTAGGGCGTGACCATACCGGAATAGACCCTGTGCATCTGCTTGCGGTTTTGCTACAAGATGAGTCTAACTTGTCCATTTGCCAACAAGCGGGCGCGTCTATCCCTGCGCTAAAAAATGGCGTGGCAAAGGCGCTCGACAATCAAGCAACGATTAGTGAGCCAACGGGTGACGTTAATCTAAATCCTAATTCAGTCAAAATTCTGAACTTGGCAGACCGCCAAGCACAAAAAGAAGGTGATGATTTTATCGCCACCGAATGGGTAATGTTGGCACTGGCTGAACAAGGCGATACCAAAAAGATATTTGAAAGTGCGGGTGTTACAGCCAATAAATTGAAAGTCGTGATTGAGCAATTACGCGGTGATGATACCGTGAATAATCAAAACGCTGAAGATCAGCGTGATGCCCTCAATAAATATACGATTAACTTAACGGAGCAAGCAGAGCTAGGTAAGCTTGATCCTGTGATTGGTCGTGATGAAGAGATTCGCCGTACCATTCAAGTACTGTCTCGCCGTACCAAAAACAACCCTGTGCTCATTGGTGAGCCAGGTGTTGGTAAAACGGCCATTGTAGAAGGCTTGGCTCAAAAAATTATCAATGGTGATGTACCAGAAGGTTTACGTCGCAAAGAAGTGCTGTCGTTAGACTTGGGTGCGTTAATTGCGGGGGCAAAATTCCGTGGTGAGTTTGAAGAGCGACTCAAAGCTGTACTGAGTGACTTATCGAAGCAAGAAGGCAACGTGATCTTATTTATCGATGAGCTACATACGCTAGTTGGGGCAGGTAAAGCAGATGGCGCGATGGACGCTGGGAATATGCTCAAACCAGCGCTTGCTCGTGGTGAGTTGCACTGCGTCGGTGCGACGACTTTAGATGAATATCGTAAGTATATTGAAAAAGATGCGGCGCTTGAGCGTCGTTTCCAAAAGGTATTGGTTGATGAGCCAACGGTCGAAGACACCATTGCGATATTGCGTGGTCTAAAAGAGCGCTATGAGCTTCATCATGGAGTCGATATCCAAGACAGTGCCATCATCGCTGCTGCTCGTATGAGTCATCGTTATATCACTGATCGCAAGTTACCGGATAAGGCGATTGACTTGATTGATGAAGCTGCCAGTCGCTTACGTATGGAGATGGACAGCAAACCTGAATCGCTTGGCAAACTCGATAGCCGTCTGATTCAGCTAAAAATGCAGCGTGAAGTACTCAAAAATGAAGAAGATGCTGGCGCGCAAGCAGAGCGTAAAGTGCTTGATGCACAAATCGAAGAGTTAGAGAAAGAATACGCTGATCTTAATGAGATTTGGCAAGCAGAAAAAGCTTTGGTCAAAGGCAGTCAGCAGCTAAAAGACGAGCTGGACAAAGCGCGTATTGCTTATGATAAAGCCAGTCGTGAAGGCGATTATGAGACCATGAGTAAGCTACAATACGAGACGATTCCGCAGTTAGAGCGCCGTATCCATGAGTCTGACTTGGCAGAGCAAAAAGAGCAGACTGGTGAAAATAGTGGTGTAAAACTGCTGCGTAACAAAGTCACGGATAATGAAATCGCTGAAGTCGTCGCGGCTGCGACGGGTATTCCAGTCAGTAAAATGATGCAAGGCGAGCGTGATAAAATGCTGGCAATGGAAGAAAAACTCCATGAGCGCGTCATCGGTCAAGATGAAGCAGTTGAAGCAGTAGCCAATGCGGTACGTCGTAGTCGTGCTGGCTTGTCAGATCCGAATCGTCCTTCAGGTTCATTCTTATTCTTAGGACCTACGGGTGTCGGTAAGACTGAGTTGACTAAGTCGTTAGCAAACTTCTTGTTCGATAGTGAGGATGCTATTGTACGTATCGATATGAGTGAGTATATGGAGAAGCACAGTGTCAGCCGCTTGGTTGGTGCGCCTCCAGGCTACGTCGGTTACGAAGAAGGTGGTGCCTTGACTGAAGCGGTTCGCCGTAAACCTTATAGTGTGATTTTGTTTGATGAAGTTGAAAAAGCGCATCCTGATGTGTTTAATATCTTGCTGCAAGTGTTGGATGATGGGCGTTTGACCGATTCACAAGGTCGCGTCGTAGACTTCAAAAACACCGTCATCATTATGACCAGTAACTTGGGCTCGCATAAAATCCAAGAAATGGTCGGCGAGAGCTACGAGGATATCAAAGCAGAAGTGATGGATTCAGTTGGACAGCATTTTCGTCCAGAGTTTGTCAACCGTATCGATGAGATCGTGGTATTCCATCCACTAGGTATGTCGCAGATGGCAGGTATTGCTGCGATTCAGTTAAACCGCTTACGTCAGCGTTTATATGAGCGTGAGTTAGATATCGAGTTATCAGCAGAAGCGATGAATAAGCTGGTTGCGGTTGGTTATGATCCTGTTTATGGCGCGCGTCCACTTAAGCGTGCCATTCAGCAAGAGATTGAAAACCCATTGTCATTGAAGCTGCTGGCGGGTGACTTTGTCGCTGGTGATATCATCAAAGTCGATGTCGGTGTGGATGATAAGCTGACATTTGATAAGCTTAGAATGAGCTAATCGTTCATTCTAGCCCTTGACCCGAAACTAAGCCCCTTATTTGCCCATTTTTTATACCGGCAAGTAAGGGGTTTTTACTTTGTGCGCCATCATTATTTTTACTCTTGCCATACTTAGATTATGTTATAAATAATCTAAGCTCTAATTATATAAATATAAAATTTATGGAGATAAAAGAATGATAATAATAAATAGGCAGTATAGGAGTAAACCATTAACGTTACCGATAATTATCACAGCATTACTGTTTAGTACTTCTGCTTGTTCAAATCAATCTGCCACTGATACCAATGCCGATTTGGCAAAATATCAAGAAGCTGAAACCTCAGTAGCGGATGTTGCAAGTACGGACAAACCTGCCTTTACCACAAAAGCCGTTGCCACCTTTGATGAGCCATGGGCAATGACTGCATTACCTATCGTTAGTAATAAACCATCAAAACTGCTTGTCACACAAAAGACAGGTGAGTTATTCATTGTTGATACGGCAACAGGTACTAAGACAGAAATCGCTAGCGTGCCTAAAGTCGCTTACGGGGGACAAGGCGGTCTTGGTGATATTATTCTTGCGCCAGATTTTGCTACCTCTAATAATATATATCTTAGCTACGTTGAAGCAGGCAAAACTGCTGATAGTAATAAATTTGGTGCAAAAGTCATCAAAGCTAAGCTGTCAGGTTTGGATACTGATAAGCCAAGTTTGCGGGAGATTGCTCCAATTTGGCAGCAGATGCCAAAGGTAGACGGGCAAGGGCATTACAGTCATCGCTTACTGTTTTCTCCTGATGGGCAATATTTGTATATTAGCTCAGGCGAGCGTCAGGAAAAAACCCCTGCTCAAGACATGACTGTCAATTTGGGCAAAATAATACGGTTAAATACTGACGGCTCGATGCCAATGGACAATCCATTTGTGAGTAATAATGACATCGCTGCTCAATTTTGGAGCATAGGACATCGTAATGTACTCGGGATGGCATTCGATAGTAAAGGGCAGTTGTGGGCGCATGAAATGGGTCCACGTGGTGGTGATGAGTTCAATCTGATTGAAAAAGGTAAGAATTACGGCTGGCCAATCGTATCAAATGGTCGCAATTATTCTGGTGTGGATATTCCTGATCACAGTACGCGTCCTGAGCTTGAAGCACCCAAAATCACATGGACACCAGTCATATCCCCTTCATCAATCAGTATGTATTCGACTGGTACACATGCTGATTTTCCTGCTTGGCAAGGTGATGCGCTGATAAGCGGTTTATCCTCTAAGGCATTGATAGTCGTTAATTTTGATGAAAATAATGGTGCGACTGAGCGCTATCGCTATGATATGGGCGAGCGTATTCGTAGTGTACTAGCCGTAGATGGGCAGGTTTGGGTGCTAGAAGACGGCAACGATGGTGATTTAGTGCAGTTGTTGCCGCAGTAGCAATTGATCTCCACTATCCTTTTTACTTAAGAAAGATTGAACGCTTCTAACGAAGTTGATAAGCGAATAAATATAGGAATTACTTGCTAAGTTTCTGAGGTTTTACGATATTGTGGTTTGCGTGACCAGAGAGTTTTGATTTATGTCTATCAATGAGAAAAGCGTAAATACTTAATTAAATTTGATAGTTGGCAGCTATCTTGTTAAGGTTACCTTCCTAAAAACTAAGGCTAACAAACAAATGGATCATGTAAAAGTTGGCAGGTTAGGCCCTTTTCCACGGGTGAGTAAACCTGTATTTATTACTTCAGCGTTACTTATCGTTGGATTTATCATCTTCGGTGCTTTCTTTACCGAGACCGCTGGCGCGCTATTTAGCTTTTTGCAGGACTTTATCACCGATAAGTTCGGCTGGATGTTTATTATATTAATGAACGTGGCACTGGTTTTTTGTATTTATCTAGCGGCAAGTCGTTACGGCGACATACGTTTAGGTCAACAAACAGAGAAACCGCAGTACAGTCTGTTTTCTTGGATTGGCATGTTGTTCTCTGCTGGTATCGGTATTGGACTGGTCTATTGGGGAACAGCTGAGCCCCTATACCACTTTATGGCACCGCCATTAGGTGAAGCTGTAACGGTAGAAGCTGCCAAGCAAGCTATGAGCATCTCATTCCTGCATTGGGGATTACATGCTTGGGCAATTTATACCATAGTGGCATTAGCACTGGCTTATTTTCACTTTCGCCGTGGACTGCCGCTATCTATCCGTTCGACGTTATACCCGCTAATAGGCGAGAAGATATATGGTCGCTGGGGTCATACAGTTGATATCCTAGCCGTATTCGGGACGATGTTTGGTGTGGTAACTTCCTTAGGTCTAGGGGTTATGCAGATCAATTCAGGTCTTGAAAACTTATTTGGTATACCAAATTCTTTAACCGTACAGTTTATTATTATTGCTTTTGTGACTGCATTGGCATGTGGCTCATTGATGCTCGGTCTTGATAAAGGTATCAAGCGCTTAAGTGATATCAATATGGGTTTTACGGGTGTGCTCTTAGCCTTTATGGTCATTTTAGGGCCAACCTTATTCATTTTTGATAGTTTTATAGAAAACATCGGTAATTACATCGTTGCTATGGTGCCATTATCAACATGGGGCGAAGCTTATAGTAATACCGATTGGCAGAGTGGTTGGACGATCTTCTACTGGGCATGGTGGGTAAGTTGGGCACCATTTGTAGGCGTATTTATTGCCCGTATCAGTCGTGGTCGTACTATCCGTGAGTTTGTATTGGGTGTGCTGTTGATTCCGATGGTCATTTTGTTCTTCTGGTTCACTACTTTTGGTGGTGTCGCTATCCATATGGAGCTTTTAGCGGCGCTTGATCCGGCTATGGCCAGTCCAGGATTGGTAGAAGCGGTGCAAGCAGATACGGGTAGCGCTATTTTTAAATTGGTTGAGTACTATCCATTTGCAAAACCAATTACTTTTCTTATCGTGATTATGATTGTCTTATGGTTCGTGACCTCATCGGATTCAGCAAGTTTCGTGATCGACATGTTGACGGCTGGTGGCGATACCAACCCACCCAAGATCCAACGTTTATTTTGGGCGTTGATGGAAGGTTTGATTGCCGCTATATTGTTAGCAGCAGGCGGACTAGGCGCATTGCAAGCCGCAGCTATTGTGGCTGGACTGCCATTTGCTTTGGTGATATTTGTCATGATGTATGCGTTACTTCGTGGCTTAAGTCGAGATCGATTGATACTGTATCGAGCTCAACAGCACTTTATTACCGAAGAATCTGCAGATCATAATTCAGCCAATGAGTTTACAGATGAGCATTTGTTGAAAGGCCCACCTAAAATTGTAAAGGGTGATTAATCAACGCGATGCTGATTAATAGTCATGAATTAGGGCTTAGATAAGCAAGCTGTGATTAAGCGAAGAAAGATCAAGAGTGTGCTGACAGTCGTTTCATTCAATGATTGGCAGCTCACTATATCTGTTTATTATTTATTAAAAAACGATAAAATACTTGTAATATCAAATCCTAAGATGCATGGTTATCTTAGGATTTTTTTATTTGTTGACCAATAGCAAGGTTATAAAGTGTCTGATTTGATTTGATAGTTGTGTAATATCTTGTTAAGGTGAGCCCCTTCAAAAACTGAGACGACTAAATGGATCATGTAAAAGTTGGCCGCTTGGGCCCTTTTCCACGGGTAAGTAAACCTGTGTTCTTAACTTCAGCACTATTGATTTTGGCATTTATTATATTTGGTGCTTTTTTTAATGAGCAAGCTGAACTGGTATTTGGTCATGCCAAAGCATTCGTGTCTTTGCGCTTTGGCTGGTTCTTTATTGTGGTGGTCAATTTAACGCTGGTGATGAGTATTTACATGATATTCAGTCGCTATGGCGATATCAGACTTGGTCATCAGAACGAGAAGCCTGAGTATAATATAGTCTCTTGGATTGGTATGCTGTTTTCAGCTGGCATCGGTATTGGACTGCTCTATTGGGGCACCGCTGAACCCTTGTATCATTTTATGGCGCCGCCATTAGGAGAGCCCGAGACGATCGCAGCCGCCAAGCAAGCAATGAATATCTCGTTCCTACATTATGGCCTACATGTATGGGCACTCTACGGCATGGTTGCTTTGTCATTGGCGTATTTTCACTACCGAGTGGGCTTACCACTGGCCATCCGCTCGACACTTTATCCTATATTGGGTAAAAAAATCTATGGTGGTTGGGGTCATACGGTCGATACGCTGGCGGTATTTGGGACGATGTTTGGGGTAGTGACCACGTTAGGTCTTGGGGTATTGCAGATTAACTCAGGTCTTGAGACGTTATTTGGTATTCCCAATAATATTACAGTGCAAATTATATTGATTGCCTTAATCACTATGCTGGCTGGTCTATCTCTGTTTATGGGGTTAGATAAAGGGATTAAGCGCTTAAGTGATACCAATATATTATTTACTGTGATATTGCTCAGTTTTGTGATCATTTTAGGACCGACTCAATTTATCTTTAATAGTTTTGTAGAAAATATCGGTAATTACTTACATGAGATTGTACCATTAGGTCTTTGGACAGAGTCTTATAACGGTGAAGAAAATTGGCAAGCCTCATGGACGATTTTCTATTGGGCATGGTGGATAAGTTGGTCGCCTTTCGTTGGGGTATTCGTGGCTCGTATCTCTCGTGGTCGTACGATTCGTGAATTCATATTGGGAGTGTTGTTAATTCCTATTACCATATTGTTCTTATGGTTTACCGCTTTTGGTGGTTCAGCCGTTAATATGGAGCTAATGGCGGCGGCGGACCCCAATATTGTCAGTCCTGGCTTGATCGAGGCCGTCCAAGCAGATACTGGCAGTGCCATCTTTAAGTTGATGGAGTCTTATCCGCTAACATCGGCTGTGAATTTGCTCATCGTGGTGATGATTGTTCTTTGGTTTGTCACGTCATCGGATTCAGCCAGTTTCGTCATCGATATGTTGACCTCAGGTGGTGATGCCAATCCACCGAAAATTCAGCGCTTATTTTGGGCGGGCACCGAAGGTGTTATCGCAGCGGTACTATTGGCAGCAGGTGGCTTGAGTGCCTTACAAGCGGCTTCCATTGTTTCAGGCTTTCCTTTTGCGATAGTGATAGTCGTAATGATGTATTCGCTACTACGTGGCTTAAGTCGTGACCGTTTGATACTGTATCGCAATCAGCAATGGTTTGTCACCGAGGAATCTGCTGAGCACAATTCAGCCAATGAATTTCGTGATGAAGACTTGCTCACAGGTCCACCTGATATTGAAAAGCCTGAAGGTTAAGAGTTTTTTAGACAATGTTTAAATAATACTTAAGCTGAAAAATAACTCAAAAAGCCCCAGCTTTATTATAAGTTGGGGCTTTTTAATTTCTACTGATATATCTATAGTCAATCCACTATAAATCAAACACAATGCTACTGGGATAAGTTTTGCGCTGCCTCTGTCTGCGCGGGCACCGCAAGCAAGAAAAATTTATAAGAGTTACCAGAGGTAGGATGTAAACTACACACATTGTCCTTTTACATAACCGACTGCAGAGGTAGTACCACATGCTGAACAGGCGTTGCCCGCAGTACGATAACTGACACCTGATTGGTTTTTTACAGTGACACAGACAGGATCATACTGTGCGGTACACATGGTTTGCTCAGGATTAAAAGGCGGGCATTTATTGAAAGGATTGTTAATTGAGCCTTGATTACTGCTAGCACTGTGGTCTTTGTTGTTTTCAGTGCTATGAATAGGCGGCTCAGAATGGGTGCTGATTGGAAGATTATTACAACCAGATAATGTGATGGCTACTGAGAGCCCTAGTATTGACAGCCACGGTTTAGATAAATGATTCATAATGATGTTTCCTTATAAATAGCGCTCGATAACTTCCTGTTATCAACAGTCAACGACAACCATATCAGAAATAGAATGATACAAATGGATAGTAACTTATTTAGGGGAGGTCATCCACATCATCATATGATAAGTACAAAATAAAATCGAGAAATTATACATGTATATAGCTATACTACTGCTATGTATTTTGCTCAATGCGTGAGAAAAGCTGCAAAAACTTCATAGCAATAGCATTGTTGGCTTTAATAGCTTTCTATCATTTACAAGCAAATAAAAACCCCAAGCTTAATAGTAAGCTTGGGGTTTTTTATTTGCTCAAAGATAATTTCTGCCATTAAAGGTGCTCAGATAAATATCTTTAACCAAGCATAACCGTTTTATTTAGCAGGCTTATCATCTTGATTAAGCTGAATGTATTTATCAAAGTTCTGCGCATAATCAGTCAAGTTGTCGCTCAGCATTTGGCGATATTGTTTGGTATAAAATTCGACAATATCATCCTTTTCTTTGGCAAAATCATCACCCTTTACAAAGCCGATCGAGGCGACCGATGCGCTATAACGTGCTGCGGCATAAAGCAGTGACGCACCTACTTGACCGGAATGCGCCTCAGGACCTAATTGACTGTTTGCTACACCAATAATGGCATCAGCACGTTGATAAAACGACTGCATTTCAGGGGTGATTTCAAGACTTGCATCAATCTCATTGTTTTGAGCATTCTCTTGAGACATAAACGACTCCTAATAATGGTAGGTAAATTTAAATGTATCACAGCAGTCTAATAACTGGATAATATAATAGGTACAAAAAGGGTTTTAGCAAAAATTTTATAAGCCAGCATCTGCTTTTAAAATCTCAGCTTTGTCAGTTTTTTCCCACGTAAAGGCGGTTTCAGAACCTTGGCGACCAAAATGTCCAAAACTAGCGGTTTGCTGATACATCGGCTGCAATAAATTCAGCATACGGGTGATACCATACGGACGTAAGTCAAAATGCGTACGAATCAAGCTAATGATTTCATCGTTGCTGATTTTGTTAGTACCAAAAGTATTAATCGAAATAGAAGTCGGTTCAGCAACGCCAATGGCATAGCTTACTTGTACTTCACAGCGATCGGCAATACCAGCAGCGACGATGTTTTTAGCCACGTAACGCACCGCATAAGCCGCACTGCGATCGACTTTTGAGGGATCTTTACCACTAAATGCGCCGCCACCGTGACGCGCCATACCGCCATAAGTATCAACAATAATCTTACGACCGGTCAGTCCTGCATCACCAACAGGACCACCGATGACGAATTTGCCAGTCGGGTTGATATGATAACGTGTACCAGCATGTAGTAGCTCTGCTGGGAGTACTTGTTTGATAATTGACTCCATGATCGCTTCTTGTAAATCGGCTTGCGAGATACTTGGATCATGCTGCGTAGATAAGACGACCGCGTCAATAGCAACAGGTTTATTGCCATCATATTTAAGCGTGACTTGTGCTTTGGCATCCGGACGTAACCAAGGTAGTTCACCTGCGCGGCGCAACTCCGACTGACGCTCCATCAAGCGATGAGCATACTCGATAGGGGCAGGCATCAATACTTCAGTCTCATTACTAGCATAACCAAACATCAAACCTTGGTCACCAGCGCCTTGTTCTTCAGGGTCAGCGCGGTCAACACCTTGGGCAATCTCAGGCGATTGTTTACCAAGCATATTGATAACCGCACATGTCTCGCCATCAAAACCCAAGTCTGAATGATGATAACCAATGCCATTAACCGTATCACGCACGATACGCTCAACGTCGATATTTGCCGTGGTAGTTATTTCACCTGCCAATACGACAGCGCCAGTTTTGACTAGGGTCTCACATGCCACGCGTGCATGTAAATCTTGCCGTAAGATGGCATCAAGGATAGCGTCTGAGATTTGATCAGCCATTTTGTCAGGATGACCTTCGCTCACAGATTCTGAGGTAAATAAGTTGTATTCGCGCATAATAGGATCGCTTAATTGAATCAATAAAGATAGGAAAAAGCATAACGTCTGGGCGCTGCTTTAATTGGTATTGGCCAAACAATGTATTGCTTGGTGTTTAATTGGTACTACTTAATTCACTTATTCATAAATGCATGTGTTATATAAATTTACATAAGGCACAGATTTCTATAAATCATATGGGGTCAGGCTAAGAGAGCGATAGCTTTACGTTGTACTATATCGAATTATTAACTGACAACGTGCTTGAAGCTGTCGCCAATCATACGTCTATCAACTGATTATCAGCAGGATCAAAAATATGACGTACTTGCCTAAAAATACGCTTATTCTAACTCGAAACGCAATAAAACTCTAGTGAGCTGCGCTCGTTCTATTATAAGTAATGCGCAATCATGACATTATTATAATTTAGCATAAGTATATTGATCGATAGGCTTTGCGATCATTATCATCTGCTCGCATTACAACTCTAAAAATACTGCTTTATCTTTAAACATACATTCATCATAAACAGGACAAGCACCGCATTTTGGGGTGCGAGCCTGACAAGTATAGCGCCCGTGCAAAATCAAGTAATGATGAGCATCAACGATAAAATCATCGGGGATACGTTCGACCAGTTTCTTCTCAACGATTAAGACGTTTTTGCCAGTAGCAAGTCCCGTACGATTACCCACTCGAAAAATATGGGTATCAACCGCCATCGTCGGCTGTCCAAAGGCTGTATTTAGAACTACATTCGCCGTCTTGCGCCCGACACCTGCTAGAGACTCTAAGTCTTTTCGGTTATCAGGGACGGTGCTATCAAATTTTTCAATCAAGTCACGGCAAGTTTTGATGACGTTTTTGGCTTTGGCATTAAACAAGCCGATATTCTTAATATAGGATTTCAAACCTTCTTCGCCTAAAGCGAGTATTGCCTCAGGCGTATTCGCCACCGGATAGAGTTGATTGGTGGCAATATTGACGCTGACATCAGTCGCCTGCGCTGATAATATGACTGCGATAAGCAGCTCAAAGTTACTTTTATAATTGAGCTCAGTCACTGGCTCATCAATCGTCGCTGCCAACTTCTCAAAAAATGGACGCACATCACGGTTGGGCATGCGCCTCGATGGCGGAGTATCAGCTGTTTTATGTTTGACGGTTTTACTCATGGTATTTTTATCATTGTTTTGTTCATTGCTTATTCAGAATAGATATTGGCTATTAAAGTTGTACAAGCTCAGCTTTTAATTCATTCAACTCTGCTTGTGTGTTTTCATTGGGACGTACGCTAAGCTGCTTTTCTAGCTTCTTAATTTTACTACGCAGCTTTGCCGCTGCAATAGTGTTTTTTGCTTGAGTTTCACTGATATTTAACGACTGACTGGCGGCATTATTCAGTTTTGCCTCCACCATGCTTACCACGGGTCTACTATTGCTGCTATCCGCAAGTTGCTTGCTGACACGATTCAAATGGGTATGATAACGCTGTCTCAAATCCTCTTGCTCAAGGGTGCGCTCAGGTGTCGACAGCGTGCGCTCAACCGTGACCAAATCGATGCAGTCAACAGGGCAGGGCGCTATACATAATTCACAGCCTGTGCATAAATCCGTAAAAATAGTATGCATATGCTTGCCAGTACCAACGATGGCATCAACAGGGCAGGCGGGAATACATTTGGTACAGCCAATGCAATCATCTTCACGAATAACGGCGCGCACTTCAACAGGCCGCTGCGAAGTAGCATCTAACGGCCATTTTGAAGGTTCAGCGCTTAGTGTTGGCATATCAGCATCGATAATCTGCGCGATAGTATTCGCCACTGGCTGACCACCCGGTACACACTTATTATGTGGCTCACCATCCATCACGATAGCAACTGCATAAGGTAAGCAACCATCAGCATAGTCGCATAGACCGCACTGTGTTTGCGGTAGGCTGCCATCAATGCGCGCAATTTTTTCCTGAACATCAGCAGGCAATGTTTCTATCTTTAGCGAATCGAATAAGATTGGCAGATTGGTTAAACGGATATGATTGCTGTTTTTATTCATGGTGCTTTGCATTTAATGTAAAACCTTTATATCAGTGCTAGATGCTGATATTAAAATAAATAGGATAATAGTGGTAAGGATAAATGCCGAATGAGGCGTTGATATGATAGATTAAAGCAAAATACCTTCCTCATTGGCAATTTGCGCAATCAGCTCATAAGCAATGCTACCTTTAAAGGGTATTTTTGGCAGCTTTGATAGATCAAAAAAATCTGCATGTGATAGCTCATCTTCTTGTATAACGATATCGCCATCTGCATAAGATGCTCGAAAGCCCAACATCAAATTAGACGGAAACGGCCATGGCTGACTGTTTACATAGCGAATATCGGACAAGCTAAGCCCCACTTCTTCTGCCACTTCGCGTACCACAGCATGCTCTAGACTTTCACCTACTTCTACAAAGCCTGCAATCAAACCGTATAGTAACGGTTGGGTCGACTGTAATAAGTGAGAGGCTGTTTTTTGCTGACCGTAACGATGATGATGAGCCAATAAAATTTGCATTTCACCCGTTTGCGGGTTGGGTCGAGTAATGGCGGTAATGACGCAGGGCTGTACACGCGGATACTGACGCAATCGACAAACGTCACAAACCATAGCACGCTCACCGCATTTGGCAGCTACCGTGCGTGCCGCGCAGCGACTACAAAACTGTGTATCTACTTGCCAACGAAGTAGTTGTATGGCTTGGCTAAGCTGTGCAGCTAATGTTATGGGCAGGTGCGTGATAAGCTGTCGATAAGGTATAAAAGTGTTAATACTGTTCTCTACATTGCTAATAACGCTACTATCCAAGTCACTACTTGTTAATTCATCACTGTCTAAAATACTGGGTAAGGCGATATTATGTGCTATTGCATAATCATAAGTGATAGCGCGGCTTGCTTGTACAGTGACAGCATTAGCGTTATCAGTATCATCTACATCACTCGGCAGCCAGCTATTGGGCGCTAAGCTATCAAATAATGTAACCTGTCCTAATTGATAAGCTTGCTCATTACTGATATTAAAGTGTGCTAGCTCAACCTGTAAAGGCCACCAGCCATTAGGCGTTTGACGACATAAGATCGTTTCATCAGATAGGACAAAGGCGCAGATCATCATATAGGTTTCCAAACGGTCAAAGACAAGCTCATATCAGCTTGTCTTTATATAAAAATTTACATAAATGATTAAGCGGCAAGCAATTGGCTTAAGCTATGCTGCCCAACATCCAATGCTTGCTTGCTGACAGGGCGATTGTTCTCGAAACCGTCTAGATGATGGTCAACTGCCATGATAACATCAGCAATATAAGCTAAGGTGCCATCATCGATACGATTACCACTATTGATACGTTGCTGTAAATAATTTGCCAATTGACTGAGCATACTGGCAGGCGTTGGCAATTGCAAGAAGCGCACAGCACCGCTTACTTGACGCAGCATTTCAGGGGTATTTTGAATATTAAGAATATCGCGCTCAGGCTCCGCAAGGTAATCATTGATTGCTTGTTCAGCACTGGCAATTGCCGTACGACTCTCTTCTATCAAGGTATCATAGGCGGTATTCAGCTGATGTAGTGAGATATGAGGATTGTTCAACGGCAGATAAATTGCACCTGGAGTATGCATCTCAGCCATGGCGATGGTCGCGTTTTCTGCATGCATGAGTGCCAATAATAAATGATCAAAATCTTCTGGAGTAGGCGAGCGCCATGTGCTGACGGCTTCTGACGCTTTAATCAGGCTATTGGCGGCATTAGATAGACCAAGAAGATGCAACGCAGAGCTTAAAGTAGTGAGTTCTTCAATAATTTGCGAGGTCTGCATATCGACTGGATTGATTGAGTCACCACGGGCATAGCTGTCGACATTTTCTTTAATCGTATTGATTTGAGTCTGGATAATGATATTCAAAGTGTCCGTCAGCTCACGGTTTGGACCAAACAAGAAGCGCTCCATCTGCTGACGTTGTGGATCTTCTAAACGGTTGGCGGCGTATTGCTCGCGCAGTATTTTTGCCGCTTCAGTATCACGTTGTCCGGCAAAACTGACCAAATCAGCAAAACGCGTATCCATGACAGGCAAATAGTTTTGGAACTGCTGCTCAACATAAATAAGCGTGTGCTTTTGACTGACATTAAGCGGCAGGATGGCTGCGATATCAGTGACCGCAGCGGACGCTGCTTGCCAAAATAGACTGCTGGTATTTTTCGCTATCAAAGCACAAGCAGCTGACATAGCATCCAATTTTTGCTGATCATCTTGATTGATGTTGCCATCCCGATTGATCAAAGTAACGCCAAGCCCACTACGATAAGCATAGGTCAGTAGCTCTTGATCAAGGTTGAGCTCATTTAGCGGCTGAAAATTCTTTTCAGGATTGGCGATAATAACGCTACTATTACCAAAAGTAGAAAAATAATCAGCAGCAATAGGCGCTATTTGGCTATGAGCATTCAGCTTATTAATAATAGGTAGTAATAAAGTAGGCTCTATCGACTCAGTCAGCAGCACAAACTCAACATAACGATCAAGCGTCATGATCGCTTCGGACAGATCCATGATTAAGTCAATATTGCTGTTGTCGCCACTGTCATAAAGCTGTTGTAAACCGTGTACAATCGCATTATTGAGTGACTCTGCACCCACCAAAGATATCAGCTCAAAAATACAAGAGAGCTGTTTTAATACAATAATAGAGTCTAATAATAATGGCGCTTGGCTATTGTCGTCATTAAATTCGCCCAAATGAATCTCAGTATCTTTAAGTATGACCTTGACCTCATCGTGCAATAAGTGCAGCGATGGCAAATTAAAGTCAGTAACACTAAGCGTTGGCGCGGTCAATTTTATTTGCGTAGAGTGGTTCATAATTATTTTTTCCATAAGATACTGACGAAAATAGCAAATAGTTAGAGAGTAAATTAAAAAATAGCGCTAGATAAGGTTTTACTTTTTATCGTTATAATAATCAAGACTATATTCTCTAATCGCCAATATAAGAAGCGATTTTAATGTCTGTTACATTTTGGCTTTCAGCTCAGGATAATCTTCTGCGAGAGACGCATACCAGCTTTGATTGGCGCCCTCATCAGTACTTGACTCAAGCAATAAAGCCGCTAAATTGGCAAAGCTAGCATGGGCTGTGTGTCCGCCATCCGCTTGCGCGTCATCCTCAATGCCTAGCGTTACTTGTCCGCCAGTCATCGCCAAATATACTTCTGCTAAAATCTCTGAATCTAGTAATGCCCCGTGAAAGGTACGGTCTTGCTTGCCCACGTCTAAACGACGTACGAGAGCATCAAGAGTATTTTTCTGTCCAGGATACTGCTGCTTTGCCATGACCAGCGAGTCGGTCACTTTTACTCGCTCAGCAAAGTCATGCATGCCAACTTTGGCAAACTCCATATTTAAGAAATTCATATCAAACGAGGCATTATGAGCGATGACTTCTGCACCATCCATAAAGTCATAGAGCGACTGCGCGACTTGGTCAAAGGTTGGTTTGTCCGTTAAAAACGCTTCAGAAATACCGTGAATTCGAATAACTTCTTCATCCATACCGCGCTGTGGGTTGATATAGACGTGGAGCTTTTCGCCGGTGAACTTGCGTCCAATCATCTCTACAATACCGACTTCGATAATGCGATCGCCTTTTAGCGGATCAAGACCGGTGGTCTCCGTATCCATAATGAGCTGACGATCTGATTGGTGACGGTTTATTGGCTTGGGTAGCAGCGGTATAAAATACGGATTGGCACGGCTGGTATCACCATCAAATTTTGGCGTATCTGCTTCAACATTGGTAACCATGTTGGACGCATGGTTATTGATGCTTATGTCAATCAAGGGCGTCTGGGCGTCTGGCATTTCTATAGCACTCATTGAATTGGTGGCATTGTACGGACTAATATTTTCTTCAGCGAAAGCATGAGTATTTATTACATTGTCATTATAACTTTGATTCTCTAGTAGTTCGGCATCAAGCTCATCATCCATCATATCAAAACCTAATGGATCAAAATTCAGCCAATCATCACTGGTTGACGGCTTTTTATCAGCTGTTATTTGCTCTTTTTTTTTAATGTTATCTTGAGCCTCTATTATCGAATATTCACTACGTGAGGTCACACCTAGGTTCGCAAGCTCATCCGCTTTTTCATTGCCAGCATGTCCAGCATGACCTTTGACCCAATGCCAATCAACATCGCGTTTCTGGCAGAGCTCATCGAGTCGCTGCCATAGGTCTTGATTGGCGACGGGTTTTTTACTGGCCGTTTTCCAGCCTCTTTTTTTCCAACCTTCAATCCACTCAGTGATGCCTTTTTTGACATAACTTGAGTCTGTCCAAATCTCGAGTTTTTGCTCATGCGGGCTATGGGTCAATGCTTGTATCGCACCCATCAATTCCATACGATTATTGGTTGTTTCTTTATCACCGCCATAAAAATCCTGCGTCCGTCCGTCGCTAAATATCAGATGAGCGCCCCAGCCACCAGCACCAGGATTGCCTTTACACGCGCCATCTGTGTAAGCAACCGTAGTGTCTGCTTTGGCAGCCAATGGGTTTATGGCATTACTGGTGTTAAATGGTTGCGCTGCGCTGCGATTTTCTAACATAAAAATTTACTGACCTAATAGAGAATAAATACAGGATATAGCGAAGCGATTTCACTGATATATTGGAGGCTGATTTTAGCTACCTATGTTGGAATTGAGTATAACAAATCCAGCGTTAATAGGGGCAATTGCCATGCACAAAAAACCAAAAACAGATATCCTAATAGTAAGCTTATCGTTTTCTGTTAAAATAGAGCGGTTGTAAGGATATGTCTAGCCAGACATTAACTATAATTTGCTTAACTAAAGCTTTCAATGCTCGAATTCAGGATTACCCTATGATGTCCTTAGCCTCAAAATCTTCTTCTAAAAACCTCAGCCATTTGATGATTGCGATGGCTGCGAGCAGTATGCTGCTTTTGAGCGCTTGTAATGATAGTAATACTCAAGCGGATACCAAAAAGGTTGAGAAGGTAGCAGATTTATCTATCTTTGAGGGCTGTTATACCGTCAGTCATGATGAGCCGGCGCAAATAAAAGTCAGCCAACAGGGCGGCGCATGGGTCATGCAGATGAAAGAGCCTGCAAGTGCCAAACGTGTTTGGGATGATGCTGAGCCGTTAGAGGTGATTGAAAATAGCGACATACCACAGTTTTTCTCTATTGATCCTGATAATGTCGATGCGGTGATTGGTCGTCCAGATAGAGTGTTGGTATTAGCTCATGTTAAGCCTGTTTATGCCAATATCGATCCGCTACTTGATAGTGAGTACTTGTCTTATATCTATAAAGGGGCAAACACTATTTACCGAGTCGAATGTGATGACGTTAATACTGATATTTTGTCCAATCCTCATGCCAATATTGTCATTGATAATGTTAAAGAGACTATTTAGTTAGGTATTATCAGTCAATATTACATACCTGTTATTTATGATAAAAAGTGCTTTTTTATCAATACAATTTTGTTATAAACCGTCGTATCATTAGAGTTAGGCAATATGAATTTTTTTAGTTATGTGGTGTTGGGTGGGTTTTCGTATGCGGCTGGTTGGGCGATAAGAACCTATGTATTAAACAAAAACCCCGAACCTGAGCAGCCTTACAATCTTAAGCATCCAGCTATCTTGGCGTATTTGGGCGGGTTCTTTATTGTTATGCTGATTGTCTCATGGCTAATCGGTCGCTACGTACTTGGGCACGCCAGCATTGATGTGCCATTTATTATCATAAACAGTCTAGTTGCAACCTTTGTCTATTCGTTCGGTCTTAATCCAGAAAAAGCCCGTTATGATGTGCCGGATTAATGGTTTTTTGCACAAGTAAAATTAATAGAGATATTGTTATTCTCATATAAAGACACGGTCAATGTATACCTCATTGACCGTGTCTTTCTCACAATTACTATATTAAGTTATGCTAGGTATATCACTTAATATAGATGACTAAATAGCTATGTCGACTTTTTAGTATCTACCTTATCGTCTTCCGCTTTAGACTCTTCGTCTTTATCTGCTTTTGCCGTACTTTTATTTTTATCTTTGAGCTTTTTATTAGTAGGCTTTGAGTCTTTATCTTTAGATGCGCTTTGTTTATCCTTCCAAGTTTTGTATTTCAACAAATCCTTTTCCATGAGCTTAAGACAGAATTTTAGTACCAAGGCATCATCGATTTGACCGATAAAAGGGATAAAGTCTGGAATAAGATCAATAGGGTTTATAACATAGAGCAGACCAACCACTGCCGCTGAAATAGTTTTATAAGGGATATTACGATAGTTACCTTGATAATAATCTTTAACTAAACTCATGAGCAGTAGCAAATCCTTGGCATAACGCTCAAGGCCGCGACCATTTTCAAGTTGGTCATTTATTTTGTCTTCTTTACCCAAGATGATTCTAATACTATCCATTAGGCTTTTATTGTCTTTCTCTTTGTCAGCCATGCTTATGATCCTTTTGTATTAGTAAATATTTATGGTTTATTGCGATTAATCATTCTTTACTATAACAAGAGTAGCGATTTCTTCCAAATAAGACGATGGGTGATTCTGTATTGTTTTGTTGACTAGCCTAACAATGGGTTGAGCTACCCTAGACAATCTTAAACCAAATTGCCGTCTCAACTTCCGTTATAATGCAATGTTTCAAAGATAAAGGCTTAGCGCATGTTAAATGAAATCGCGTGCATTTAAACCATCAATGCTAAATAAGTATCCTTGTTAAACAAGCATTAACTGAATAGTACAAAAGGTAAAATAATGACCAAGATATCTTCTGGACTTAATCGTCGTCAATTCTTATGTCAAGTCGGAATCAGCGCAGGGGCAGGGCTGTTAGCGACCCAAAGCATTACTCAAGCGCTGGCTGCTAATACGACTGAGCAAGATAACAGCACGCAACTGACCAAAGATGATCTGCCATCAGGACAAGCACAACAAGCAGCGCCCGAAACATTGCAGGCGCAAACGAGTTGTATCACGCCAAATATTGAGACGCGGCTTTTTGCCAGCTCTAATGTCGGTGGTAGTGACGAGCGTAATGAATTGGCGTTAGATCGCATGGCTTGTGCGGGTTTTAAGGTGGACAATCCTACGATTACTAAGCGCCAATATTTGCGTTTTGCGGGTACGGATTCGCAGCGCGCGAGTGATTTGCAAAACATCGCTACGGGTGCGATCGCAGCACCGAAATTGCTACTTGGTGTACGCGGTGGCTATGGTGCTGTGCGTTTATTGCCGATGGTGGATTGGTCGACGCTGGGACGTATTATGAAGGAGCGCGGCACGATACTCGCAGGCTTTAGTGATGTGACCGCTATTCAGTGCGCATTGCTGGCAAAGGGTGATATGAGTTCGCTTGCTGCCCCAATGCTTTATAGTGAGTTTGGCAAAACCAAACCCGACCAAGTCAGCTGTCGACAATTTGCGGAAGCACTAACCAATCCTAATTTGGCTATCAATATACCAGATGCGTCTTTAACCAGTCCAAATTTACCGAGTATCTTGGCAAGCTCTGAGCCAAAAACGATAACGGGCACTATTTGGGGTGGCAATCTAAGCGTGGTGTCAGCACTGGCAGGCAGTGAGTATTTGCCACGAATTGCTGGCGGGATTGTATTTTTAGAAGATGTCGGCGAGCAAGCCTATCGTATTGAGCGCATGCTGTATGATTTGTATTTGGCAGGCGTATTTAAAGATCAGCAAGCCATCGTGTTTGGCGCGTTATCGGGTAGCGGTGAGGACAGCTATGACAAGCGTTATGATGTCGCCACCGTGATTCGTCAATTGCATAAGCTGACAGGGCTACCGATTTATAGTGGCATGCGCTTTGGTCATATTGGTCAGAAACACAGTTTTCCACTGGGGGCGACGTGCCAGCTTAGCGCCAATACAGTCGGTGGCTATCAATTGGCATTTAGCGATTATCCCACTATTAAGTCGGACGCCATTCATGTCGAAGGCTTGTGGCAATAAAATTTAGGTCTATAGTCGAATCTAAATAAATCAGATACGTAACTATCAAGTCGCTCAATGAAAAGTTATTTTTCTTGCGTGCTGTGCCTACGCCGACAGATGCTGCGGAAAACAACTTTTCGTCTCGCTGTATCGTTTTTATATCGAATTAATTATATAAAATTGTTGCTGTGATAAATTTGTTGCAGCAACGTATTACTTTCAAAAGACATCTACTATGAAGTTAGATTGCTAAGCGTGAAAATTTATCCTGATATTCTTTCGGGGTCAGTTCAGTAGCGCGTTTAAAAAGCCTAGTGAATGAGGAAATATCATCGTAGCCAACTTGCTCCGCTAGCGATTTTATCGTCACATCGCCCAATTCAAGTAAGCGCTTTGCCTGCTCAATTCTAACTGCTTGAATATACTCAATCGGACGCATCGCCACGCAGGATTGAAAGCGTCTGTTTAAGGTACGTGGGGTGATATTTACCATGGCTGCCAAATTGCTCACCTGCATAGGTTGTTTGAAGTTTTCTTCGATAAACTCTTGTACTTGCTTAACCAGCTGATCTGAATGTGGTTTATGCAACGTCACATTGGTATAGCTGTTTTGGTTGCCTCTTTTACTATCAATAATCTGGGTTTTTGCCACTTGGGTAGAAATCTCACGCCCGCAATACCGCTCGATTAATAGCAATCCCAAGTCATAAAAGGCGCTACCACCTGCCGCACAAAATATATTGCCTGATTGGTGTGCTGAATCACTTTTTGGCTGGCTTTTTGGCTGGTTCTTTGATTGAGTGACAAATTGATTTTCTTGCAAATCAACCAGTGGAAAATCTGCCTTAAACTTACTGGCATAGCCCCAATGAGTGGTCGCTACTTTGCCATCGAGCAAGCCTGCTTTTGCCAAAAAGAAAGCCCCGCTACAATTACTAGCGATATCCGCCTTGGTATTCGCCAGTCGCTTTATATGCGGAATTAACTCACTATTTTGGCTCAATACTTTATCAATTGAATCGCCAATGGTTGGAATTAATAGTAAGTCGCACTCTGTGACTTCTTGAATATCGCAATGCGCTCGCATAATTAAACGGTTGCTGCATCTGATATCCGCGCCACCTAAGCTTGCAATCTGCACGTCAAACCTTGGTTCTACTGCCTCATCCAAAAACCGTTGCCAGCTGACGCCAGTAAACGAAAATAAATCTAACGCCCCAGCGAGCACACTGCCGAGCACGCCATCGAAGCCAACGATAATCACTTTAAACGGTTTGAAGTAGGGCAAAATTTGGCTTCCTTTAAGTGTATGCAAATTTATGGCTGATATTCACCAGCCGCACGATACGTAATTTGAAATTCACTCACCATAGGTTAGAGAGGATGTCTTATTTGACCATAATTATGTCATAAATGACAATACGGCAAGGCGTTAAATTAGATTAATATCAATGAATCACCAAATTTAATGAGTTAACGAGAATACTATGGCAGCAGATACGCTTATCAACGACTTTGAGTTACCGTTCCAACTATATGATGTATTGGGCACTGAACATTTAACCGAGCATCCGAAGTTTGCAGAACACAGCCGCGAAACCTTCGATGCAGTATTAGACACTGCCAATAAAATCGCGACCAATTTATTCCTGCCCCATAACCATGTGGCAGATAAAAACGAGCCACAGTTCGATGGCAAAAAAGTCAGCATGATAAGTGACGTAAAAGTCGCCTTTGATGCGTTCCGCGAGTCGGGCTTCATCGCTGGTCGTTATAGCTTTGACGATGGTGGCATGCAATTACCCGAAACGGTTATGACCGCAGTGGCAGGCTATTTTATGGCGGCCAACCCATCAACGACAGCTTATCCATTTTTGACCACGGCGGCGATTAATGTCATCTCACATTTCGCCAGTGATGAGATTAAAAATGCCTTTATGCCGCGTATGCTAACGGGTGAATTTACTGGCACCATGGCGTTAACCGAGCCGCATGCTGGCTCATCGCTTGCCGATATCAAAACTACCGCCGTTAAACAAGATGATGGTTCTTATCGCGTAAAAGGCAGCAAAATTTACATTTCAGGTGGCGATCATGAACTGTCTGACAATATTGTGCATTTGGTCTTAGCCAAAGTGCCGGGCGGTCCTGGTGGTGTCAAAGGTATCTCTTTATTTGCCGTGCCGAAGTATCGTCTGAATGATGATGCATCGGCTGGCGAGCGCAATGACGTCCATTTAACGGGTCTTATTCATAAGCTGGGCTATCGAGGCGCGACTTCTACCGCATTAAGCTTTGGCGATGCAGGCGAGTGCTATGGCTATCTTATCGGCGAAGAGCATTTCGGCTTGCGTTACATGTTTAAGATGATGAATGAAGCACGTATCGCGGTTGGCTTTGGCGCAGCAATGATTGGCTATCGTGGTTATCAATACTCGCTCGATTACGCCAAAGACAGAACGCAGGGCAGAATTGCACCGAATAACAAACCTGAAGATGCAGCAACAGCGATCATTCAGCATGGCGATGTGAAGCGTATGTTGCTGGCGCAAAAAGCCTATAGCGAGGGCGGCATATCACTGTGTTTATATGGCTCAAACCTGATCGACCGTATCAATACTTGTGAAGATGCAACACTAAAAGCTGAGCTATCAGAACTGCTGGATTTATTAACCCCAGTATTAAAAGCATGGCCCTCTGAATATGGTCCCAAAGCCAATGATTTAGGCATTCAAGTATTGGGCGGTGCAGGCTATACGCGCGAGTATCAAGCCGAGCAGTTTTGGCGTGACAATCGTCTTAATCCCATTCATGAAGGCACAAATGGTGTGCAAGCCTTAGATTTGTCATTCCGTAAGTTATGGCAAAACAAGGGTCTTGGTATTCAAATTCTAAAACGTGAAATTACCCAAGACTTAGAGAGCATTACCACGCCCGAGACTGCTAAACTCGCCGGTAAATTGATGCCTTATATGGGTCATTTGCATGAAGTATTGGTGCATTTAAGCAAAATCCTGCAAACGGAAAAAGCACTAACGCTGACTGGCAACGCGCAAGCATTGATGAATATCTTTGCCTCTATCGTGGTCAGCTGGATTTGGATTCGCCAAGCTAGCAAAGCGGAACAGTTGTTAAGTGATACAACCGACATTGAAAAGCAAAACTTCTATCATGGCAAACTACAAGCAGCCAAATACTTTATCGATTGGGAATTGCCGTTAATCAATCGCGATATCGAACTGCTAAATAATGACAATGCGGTATGTACCAATATGCAAGCAGAATGGTTTTAAGTAATTGTTTGGAATGTTTTCAACATAACAACATGCCTGAACAATACGACTAATGTGATGCTGGGATGAATTTTTCGAAGCCTCTGGAGTGCAAAGCGCACAGCAAGCGAGAAAAATTTATCCTAGAAGAACGCTTTTTAATATATTTGGCTTATTTTGAATAAACTCTTTTTAAGCAAACGATACCAATGGCTTTTTATAAAAATTTAAAGGAATAAATAATGACAACAATGAATAAGCAGTGGCGTTTAAAAGAAAGACCTGTTGGCGCACCGAGTGCGGAGACTTGGGATTATACTGAGTCAGAACTACCGACTATCACAGACGGTCAGTTACTGATAAAAATTGAATATATCTCGATGGATCCAGCGATGCGTGGCTGGTTAAACGATGCCAAATCTTATATCGAGCCGGTACAGATTGGTGATGTCATGCGTGCGGGTACCGTGGGCGAAGTCATTGAAAGTAAGCATGAGAAGTTTGCCGTCGGCGATTATGTCTGTGGTCATAATGGCGTGCAGTCGTATGCGGTCAGTGATGGTACTGGGTTATACAAAGTCGATCCAAACCTTGCACCCTTATCTTATTACTTAGGCGTGCTCGGTATGCCAGGTATGACTGGTTACTTTGGCTTATTGAAAACAGGTGAGCCAAAAGCTGGCGAGACAGTCGTTGTTTCTGGTGCTGCGGGTGCGGTCGGTGGCTTGGTTGGACAAATTGCCAAACTAAAAGGCTGCCGAGTCGTTGGCATCGCGGGCGGTGCTGAGAAATGTAAATTCTTAGTCGATGAGTTGGGTTTTGATGCTGCGGTAGATTATAAGAATGAGGATGTCAAAAAAGGCTTAAAGCAAGCCTGTCCAAACGGGGTAGATGTCTTCTTTGACAACGTAGGCGGCGATATCTTAAATGACGTCCTTACCCAAATTAATCTGCGCGCGCGTATCGTGATTTGCGGTGCGATTAGCCAATATAACAACACCACAGCGGTAAAAGGGCCGTCAAACTATCTGTCATTATTGGTCAATCGTGCCCGTATGGAAGGCATCGTTGTCTTTGATAATATTAAAGAGTATCCAATCGCGATGAAAGAGATTGCTGGCTGGATTCAGTCAGGTGATATGAAAGTAAAAGACCATATCGTTGAAGGTATCGAGACTTTCCCAGATACCCTGATGATGCTCTTTAAAGGTGAAAATTTCGGCAAACTGGTACTTAAGGTAGAGGGATAAATCATGACACTGAATACAAATGGAATTGCATCAGACGTAGCCAGTAACGTTTCTGGTAAACGAATTTTAATCACAGGCGGCGCATCTGGCATCGGTGCGGCTAGCGCGTTATTGTTAGCCAGTCGCGGTGCGAAAGTCGTCATCGGTGATATGGCAGAAGAAATGGGTGCTGCGGTTGCTAAGCAAGGTCAAGACGCTGGCAACAGTATTGTCTTTAAAAAGGTCGATGTGACGAGTGGCGACGAAGTGCGCGCGTTGTTTGCCTTTGCCATGGAAACGCTGGGTGGTCTTGATGTCGTGGTAAATAATGCGGGCATCGATCATCAGCCTGCACCGATGCATGAGCTAAGTGATGATGATTTTGACCGTAATATTGCCGTTAATCTAAAAGGCGTCTGGCATTGCATGCGTGCGGCTGTTACTTGTATGGCAGCCAATGGTGGCGGTCACGTGATTAATGTGGCATCCATCGCAGGACTTCGTTCTGCACCATTACTGTCAGCGTATAGCGCTGCGAAGCATGGCGTGATGGGACTGACCAAGTCTGCTGCTCATGAATATGCGCGCGTCAATATTCGCTTTAACGCCGTCTGCCCAAGCTTTATTGACACCCCTATGGTACAAAATACCATGGCGAAGATGGGCGAGCGCGCGCAAAAAGCAACAATTAATGCCAGCCCGCTACGCCGTTTAGGAACAGTTGATGAAGTATCCGGCGCGATTGCATGGCTTGCGAGCGATGAAAGCAGCTTTATGAATGGTCATGCGTTTACCCTTGATGGTGGCATGTTGGCTTAATAGTCAAATAACTGCTAAATCATTACGGTGTTAGCCTCGCTCGATGTACTATGCGTACTATCTACACTCGGCTGCCTTGTAATGGATTTGCAGTTTTTCGACTATAATTTATTAAGTATCTAGGATAAAAGGCTGAATAGCTAATTCAAAATATAAGGAATAATAATGAAAGATTTATTTGATTTAACCGGCAAGATTGCTTTAGTTACTGGTGCTAGTCGCGGTATTGGCGAATCTATCGCCCGTCTATTGGCATCAAGAGGCGCGCACGTCATTGTCTCTAGTCGCAAGATTGATGCTTGCCAAGCGGTCGCCGATAGCATTGTCGCTGATGGTCACAAAGCCAGTGCCTTTGCGTGCCATGTCGGAAATATGGATCAGATTGATGCGATTTTTGAGCACATCAAAAGCGAATTTGGTCAAATTGATATCTTGGTCAATAATGCCGCTGCCAACCCTTACTACGGGCATATCTTAGATACAGATTTAGCCGCTTTTGATAAGACCGTTGAAGTCAATATTCGTGGTTATTTCTTTATGTCGACGGCGGCGGGCAAGATGATGCGCGAGCAGGGCGGCGGGGTTATCTTAAATACCGCTTCGGTCAATGGCTTGGTCGCGGGTGATAAGCAAGGTATCTACTCAATCACCAAGGCGGCTGTGATTAGCATGACTAAAGCGTTTGCCAAAGAATGTGGCCCATTAAACATTCGCGTCAATGCATTGTTGCCGGGTTTAACCGATACTAAATTTGCCTCAGCATTGACCACCAATGATAAAGTCTTAAAAATGGCGCTCCATGCGATTCCATTAGGACGCGTAGCAGATCCAGATGAAATGGCTGGCACGGTTTTATATCTAGTCTCTGAGGCCTCAAGTTATACAACGGGCGCAACGATTGTTGTCGATGGTGGGATGTTGGCTTAGTTAGCCGTTCGCCCTCTAAAAGTAGAGTCATTTCTAAAACCGTATGCTGATAAATGGCATACGGTTTTTTATTTGGTTATAGTAAGTAATAATATTTTAAGTACCATTGTTTGAAATAATAGTGTTTGAAGTAATAGTGTTTAAGGAAGGAGTAAAGCATGCAAGCATCTATTGTTAAAAATTTTTCCAATATCAAAATATGGCTATTCGTTCCAGCCACTCGCATAGATAGAGTGAAAAAAGCCTTTGCCAGTGGGACAGATGCAGTGATTGTGGATTTAGAAGATGCGGTTGCTACAACGGACAAGGTGCAAGCTCGCAAAGATTTACAAGTCTATTATAATAGTCAGGATTATCAGCCGATTTGGGTACGCATCAATAAAGCAGGTAGCGAGGAGTTTTTCAAAGACGTGGTGTTATGTCAGCAAATGCCCAAGCTGGCTGGCGTGTTACTAGCCAAAGCTGAGCAAGCATCAGATATTGAAAACGCTCATAACATGACTGGACTGTCCGTCATTGCATTAATAGAGACAGCGCTTGGTTTATATCAAATCGATAGTATGGCAAAATCTGCTGGACTGCTTGCATTCAGCTATGGGTTTTTAGATTTATGCAATGATTTACAGGTGCACATAGGTACAGCGGCAGCAGATGTTATTGCTAATCAAATTCGTTATCAGCTTTTACTCACATCAAAAGTACATCAATTATTAGCACCTATTGATACGGTTTATACTGATTTTAACGATGGTAAGGGGCTTGGGCAGCGAGTACAATTATGGTCACGAATGGGCATGTCCGGAATGCTTTGTATCCATCCAAAGCAAGTAGCAACTGTTAAGCAATCTCTGCAACCGACTGACGCCGATATTGAGTTTGCAAGACATGTGATAGAAGAATACGAGCAAAGCGGGCAGGCGATATTTAAAATAGATGGCGAGATGGTCGATGCGCCCGTGATTGAGCGCTGCCGTCAGTTGCTGAGTTCATAAGAGGTTTTTTAATAGAATGTTCCTTAACAGACTAAAACAGCAAAAAAGGCGCGGTACGACTGGCTTTTGATTTTGCGACTTCTGCTGGTGTGCCTTCTGCCACAATAAGACCGCCTTTGTCACCAGCGCCCGGCCCAATATCGATAATCCAATCACTATTACTAGCGACTTGCATGTCGTGTTCGACCATAATCACAGTGTTACCAGCGTCAACGAGTCCGTTCAATTGTGCCATCAATAGCGACACGTCCGAAGGATGCAGGCCAGTTGTTGGTTCATCAAGGATATAAAGCGTGTCTCCTCGTTGTGTTCGTTGCAGTTCGGTGGCAAGCTTAATGCGCTGTGCTTCGCCGCCCGAAAGCTCGGTTGCGGGCTGACCAAGGCGTAAGTAGCCAAGCCCGACTTTTAGCAACGCGTCTAATGCTCGTAGGATAGGTGCTTCTTCTACAAAGAATTCATAAGCAGATTCGACGGTGAGATCGAGGATTTCAGCGATGTTTTTGTCTCGATAAGTAATCTCAAGGGTTTCATCGTTGTAGCGTTGCCCATGGCACACTTGGCATGGCGAGTAAACGCTCGGTAGAAATAGCAGCTCAACGCTCACAAAACCAACACCTTCGCAATTTGGACAGCGGCCTTTCTTAACGTTAAATGAGAATCGACCGGCATCGTAACGTCGTGCCTTGGCTTCTGGCGTTGCGGCAAATAATTTGCGCACATGATCGAACAGGCCGGTATAAGTAGCAAGGTTTGAGCGCGGCGTACGACCGATGGCTTTTTGATCGACGGTCACCAATCGACTTACGTGCTCCATACCATTAGCAATCTTACCGCTGGTCTGAGTTTCTAGCTCTTGCTCTAGTAAATCAGCTTCGCCAGTCGGTGCTTCGATGATTGTCTTCTGCCCTAATTCGCTATAAATGAGATCGACCAGCGCTTGACTGACTAGACTTGATTTGCCTGAACCTGATACGCCCGTCACCGTTGTCATCACCCCTAGAGGAAACGCTACATCTAGCCCTTGTAAGTTGTTGCGTTCGATATTGACCAGCTGTAGCGAGGATTTCGCTTTTCTTGGGGTATGCTCAACTGCCCCTTCAGTCTCAAAAAGATACTGCCCTGTGCGTGATTGCGCAACGTCCCGCAAGCCTGCTACAGGGCCACTGTAAATAACTTCGCCGCCATGGGTTCCAGCCTTTGGCCCCACATCGACAATCCAATCGGCGTGCCGAATTACGCTGACGTCATGCTCAACAATAAATAACGAGTTACCAGCCGCTGTCAGCTCATCCAATGCGCCCAATAGCGCTTGAGTATCGGCAGGATGTAATCCAGCAGACGGCTCGTCAAGCACATAGACCACACCAAAAAGCTTAGAGCGAATTTGGGTAGCGAGTCTTAGGCGTTGTAATTCACCCGGAGACAAAGTAGGTGTAGTGCGTTCAAGTGAAAGATACCCTAAGCCTAGTGTGGTCAACGCCTCAACTCGAGACAGAATGTCACTGGCAATACGTTGAGCAACAATGGCCTTTTCTCGGTTTGGCATGTTGTCAGTTGGTTTAGTCTTGGCAGCATCCTGAAGTTTGAGCGCCATTTCGGTTAGGGTTAATTGAGACAGTTCACCAATATCAAGACCCGCGAACTTCACCGATAGCGATTCTTTTTTGAGTTTTTTGCCGTGGCATTCTGGACATTCAGAGATTTGCATAAACTGGGAAACGCGCTTTTTGGTACGCGGACTTTGAGTGCTAGCAAAAGAGTGCAATACGAAATTCTTTGCACTGGTAAACGTCCCTTTATAATTGGGTTTTTCACCTTTTTTAATAGCGTCACGTACTTGTTCAATGTTGTACTCTGGATAGACAGGGACTTCTGGCGTGTCTTCGGTAAAGAGAATCCAATCACGAGTTTTTTGGGGCAAGGTATTCCACGGCTTATCGATATCGTAACCCAGTGTGGTCAGGATGCGGCTTAGGTTTTGACCTTGCCACGCAGGCGGCCAAGCAGCAATCGCGCGTTCGCGAATGGTTTTGGTATTGTCAGGAACTAGCAATTCTTCTGTCACCTCAAACACGCGGCCAATACCGGAGCAAGTAGGGCAAGCGCCATCTGGCGTATTTGGAGAGAACGCGTCGGCGTAAAGTATGCCTTGACCAGCAGGGTATTCGCCCGCTCGTGAGTAGAGCATGCGTAAACCATTCGAAATCGTCGTGACACTACCAACCGATGAGCGCACAGACGGCGTGCCTCGTTGTTGTTGCAGGGCAACGGCGGGCGGCAAGCCTTCTATCGAATCGACGTCAGGCTGATCCACTTGATCGATTAAGCGTCTGGCATAAGGCGATACTGAGTCAAGATAGCGATGTTGTGACTCAGCAAAAAGAGTACCAAATGCTAACGAAGATTTGCCTGAGCCTGATATACCCGTAAATACCACAAGGGCATTACGCGGCAAATCAACATCGACGTTTTTTAGATTGTGAACCCTTGCGCCTCTGACTTGGATGCTGTGAGCTGGGTCGCAAGCGATATTTTTAGTGGCATTGTCATCAACTTTTGCAGTGGGTTTTACTTTTTTATTTTTAGTGGTCATAAAACAGTTATTCCTATCAAATCGTATTTTTAGCTATATTTTGAAAAAGACGGGTAAAGTTTTGGCCAAGAAACTGCTTGCTAAATAGTTAGCTAATTAAGCAATGTCTTGGCTTAAGCAACATCTTGGCAATCTAAAACCATCCTAGCATGTCAATATCGAATCCTGAGGTAGGCTTACGCTTTACAGACAGATGACAGACATAGCAATGCCAAACAATAACATTTATGAGGTTTCATCTCTGAATTGCAGCTTATAAGTCTTGAAAAACTGCTTTTAAGACATGCGGATTTTTGAAGTGGGTGAGCTGGCAAGTGGCGAGGTAGCTGATAATGGTTTATCATTAATCATAACTATCAATTATTTATAAAAGCATCCTATGATTTTTATCAGCAATACCATTAGTCTAAATGACAGTGACGTAGATATTAGCGCCATACGTGCGCAAGGCGCAGGCGGGCAAAACGTCAATAAAGTCTCTTCTGCGATTCATCTGCGTTTTAATATCCATGCCTCAAGCTTGAGTGATGTCATTAAGCAGCGTTTGCTTGATAGTAAAGACAGCCGAATTACCAAAGAAGGCGTGCTCATTATTAAGGCGCAGCAATTTCGTACCCAAGAACGTAATAAAATTGATGCGTTTGAGCGCTTACAAAGTTTTATCACCAAAGCTACTTACGTCAATAAAACACGCAGGCCGACCAAACCGAGCAGAAATGCTAAGCGTAAACGTGTCGATCAAAAAACTCAGCGCGGTAAAACAAAAGTATTACGCGGTAAGGTGGATTTTTAATTAGGTAGCTCTTTTTTGCCAATTTTTAAATGAAGCAAAAAGCAAAATGCCAGCCCATCTAAGTGGCTGGCATTTTTTTGTGCGCTGAATGAACTTTGGTTAATCTGCCCTTAGCTAACCAAGCCTTTTACTTAACTCAGGAAAGCGCTTTATCATAAATAGCATCAGTAGCAATGCCATAACCGCGATAGCCGCCCCTACATAGCCCACGCTCGATAGTGAAATATGAGTCACAGCATAGCCTCCGAACAGTGCGCCCGTCCCAATGCCTAAATTGATAATGCCTGAGAACATCGACATCAGCATGTCTTGTGCATTGACATCGACCATGATGACCTTGGCTTGCATGGAGATAATCAGCAGCATGAGCGCCGCGCCCCAGAGTAGGGCAATCAAGCTGAGCGCCCATATTGAGGTTACCGCAAATAACAGCATGAGCATAGACAATAGTATCAGTATCGTCGATATCAGCATTAATCTGGTATTGAATTTATCACACCAACGACTGAATATCACACTGCCCGCAATCCCTGCGACACCGAACAATAGCAGCACAACCGTTGCGGCGTTTTCACTGATTGAGCCGACTTGACGCATAAAAGGCTCGATATACGAGTAAGCCGTATAGTGCGCGGTAAAGACCAGTAAAATTAGTAGATATAGGCAGACCAATAAGGGGTTTTTGAGTAATTCTGGAATCTTTCTAAAAGACCCTTCAAACATACTAGGCAGCGTGGGCAACAGTCTCATTTGCAGAATAAATACGATAAGGGCAAGCCCACCAATACCACCAAAAGTCGCGCGCCAGCCAAACCATTGACCGACCACGCGTCCTAAAGGCACACCCAAGACCATCGCTAATGACGTACCGGTCGCAAGCACGCTAAGCGCCAGTGCTTTTTTGCCCTCCGGTGCCACACGTATCGCAATCGCTGCGGTGATGGACCAAAATATCGCATGCGTGAGCGCAATGCCAACTCGGCTGATGAGCAGCACTTCAAAGCTCCACGCAAATACTGACAACACATGACTGGCAATAAATACTGCAAATAAAGCTAAGAGCAAACGCTTACGCTCAAATCGACTGGTCAGTAGCATCAATGGCAATGACATGGCCGCGACAATCCACGCATACAGCGTCAACATCCAGCCCGTTTCTGCTGTAGTAATCGCAAAGTCTTGCGCAATGTCAATTAATAACGCAACGGGAACGAATTCGGTGGTATTCATAATAAAGGCGCTAACCCCCATCAAAAATACTTGGAAATACTGAGTGCGGCGAGCGTCTGAGCTCACCTCAAGGTTATGTTTCATATGATCCAACGGTCAGAAAGAATGCTAAAAAACTAGCGTAAAAACGGGGCAGAAAGTGAGATGTTCATAGAAAAGCTAAGCAAGATAGCAAGTCAATGGCTTTAGTTAAAGGGGTTTTTTGCTAATGTCATTAATGCTTAGCCTTTTAATGATAAATACTGACTTCGACAATAGGTTTATCTGGTTTGTCAAAATGGATAAATCAGAGGATAATTCCAAACAATATCATACTTATTTAGAAGTTATATTATGCTCATCAATGCAGAATTTTCATGCCGTGCTGCCTTAGCACCTGAACACTATCAGTGGGTCCAATCACCACAAAACGGCGTCGAGCGCGTGATGCTTGACCGTGTTGGTGCCGAAAAAGCACGTGCTACCAGTATCGTACGCTATGCCCCTGAGTCAAATTTTCCGCATCATCTGCACCCAGGTGGCGAAGAGATTCTGGTATTGTCAGGCACTTTTTCTGCGGATAATAGTGATTATCCTGCTGGTTGGTATCTACGCAATCCACCGACTTCAGGGCATCAGCCTTATAGTCATGAGGGAGCTGTTATTTTTGTCAAACTTAGGCAGATGACAGTCGACGAGACCCGTCATGTCGCTATCGATACTAACGATACTGACAACTGGCAAGAACAAGGCGGCCGCGAGGTTTGCTATTTATACTCGGATACAAAGGAGCAGGTGAGCTTGCAACGTATAGATGCAGGTGAGGCATTGTTTACAGATATTATCGTAGGAGGTGCTGAGCTATTGGTGCTAGAGGGTACTTTGATAGAAGCGGGACAGATTTATCAGCGCGGTGGTTGGATACGTCTGCCTATCGATGCGACATCGCAAATAACAGCAGGAGAGAATGGTGCCACGGTTTATCTAAAAACTGGACATTTATCACAAATCATCGGTATCGATGTTCACTGAGTTTATAAGTACTGTTGAGAAAAATAATATGAAGAAAGCATCGGTAGCGATTATTGGCGGCGGTCTAAGTGGCTTGTATGCTGCTTATTTATTGGAGAAAAAAGGCATCGATTATGTGCTGTTAGAGGCGCGTCCGACGTTAGGTGGTCGTATCGTTACTGCAAAATTTTCGAGAGATAATAAAAATATAGATAGTTTTGATTTGGGACCTTCTTGGTTTTGGCCAGACTATCAGCAGCAGTTGGCGCATCTTATTGCAGAACTGCAATTAGAGACCGTAACGCAGTTTGAAGACGGCGATATGATGGTCGAGCGCACGCCTGATATGCCTGCTATTCGTACCCACGGCTATAAAAGCGAGCCACCATCCATGCGACTTAAAGGCGGTATGGCAGCATTGATAGAAGCTCTGTATCTTCGCTTAGATGCATCACGAATTTTAACTGGTCAAATCGTATATCAACTTAATCATGTTGGTCAATATATTGAGATTGCTAGTAAAGATATATCTGAGCAAGTAATGACTTGGCAAGCGCAACATATACTGCTTGCACTACCGCCACGTTTGGTACAAGAAAGTATTACGTTTCAACCTGCTTTACCTTCCCATCTAGCTGTGCAGTGGCAGCAGACAGCCACTTGGATGGCACCACATGCAAAATATGTGGCGGTTTATGACACGCCTTTTTGGCAAAAACAGGGTCTTTCTGGAGCGGCGAGAAGCGCCCAAGGTCCTATGGTTGAGATTCATGATGCTTCGGTGACAGACGGTAGTGGTGCGCTGTTTGGTTTTATAGGTGTACCTGCAGAAATACGTCAAAATATTTCTGAAGCCCAATTAAAAATCCATTGCCGTGCACAGTTGGTAAGACTGTTTGGCGTAGAGGCAGAGAATCCTAAAAGAGAATATCTCAAAGACTGGGCGCAAGAACCGTTTACAGCGACTGCTACTGACGCGAGTGGCAATGGTCAACATGCGTCAGCACCTGTATCTAAAGCAATATCTGGCGTATGGGAAAATTGTCTGACGGGTATTGGCAGCGAATGGTCAACACAATTCCCAGGTTACCTTGCTGGGGCGATCGATGCTGCTAGCATAGGGACGCTAAACCTTCCTGAGTCAGTCTTGACTTAATTAATCCTGCTTATACCAATATAAAGAACCGCCTCTAAACAGTCGTTTTTGGATCAGCTCTTTCCTTGCTATACGGGCGTTTCACTCTTTATAGTAAGGAAAGGTTTGAGCTCAATGCAAAGTGCTGTGCGTCAAGTAAAGCCATATTATCAGTCCGCCTTGCCCCTATAATTCCATCTAGCCTTATCTCATCTAAAATAAACAAAATACATATTAACCCTTCACATTGCTAGATTATTTCTATAAAATACCGACCGTGTGGTTTCTTTAATGTATATACATTATTAATATATGCTCAATTTGAGACAGGTATCCTAATTATGAGTCCTACCACGATTGCTTACGGTTACCTTGCCATTGCTATCATTTGTGAAGTCATTGGCACTACCTTTTTAGCTAAGTCAGAGCAGTTTACACGTTTGGTGCCGACCCTGATTATGGGTGTGCTCTACGCCATCTCGTTTTACTTATTGACACAGACTATCAAGACCATACCGCTTGGTATCGCTTATGCGTTGTGGGCTGGACTTGGGATTGTATTGACCTCATTGGTAGGCTTGGTGTTTTTTAAGCAAACACTGGATACAGCAGCCGTGGTCGGTATTGCGATGATTGTGGGCGGTGTCGTCGTGATGAATTTACTATCTAATTCTGTCGGGCATTAATTGTGTATCTGGAGATAAAAATGGAAGCTGAAAACGCGCATAAGCGCAAAAAACAACCAGAAGTAGTGCGTCGGGCATTACTTGACCAAGCGGCACGCATTACTTTAGAGCAAGGTTTGGCCAAGGTGACCTTCCAAGCGGTTGCTGATGCAGTTGGGGTAACCAAAGGTGGCGTGATGCATCATTTCACCACCAAAAACGCCTTAGTCATGGAAGTATTTCATGACGCTATGAAAAAGTTTGAGCTAGAGGTTGACTCGGCTATGGCAAAAGACCCTGTACGTTTTGGCTCTTTTACCCGTGCTTATATCAATGCCACGATTAGCTTGGGCGAAAAAGGGCAGCATGAGTTCAATAGCCAAGCGACATTATATGCATTGATGCTAGGCGATAGTGAGCTACGTGACTTATGGGCAGAGTGGGCAAATGCACAATTAAAGAAACATGAAACAACCGACAATACCGAAACCTTATGTATGGTGCGTTTAGTCGCTGATGGTATTTGGCTCTCTGATTTTTCAGGAATTAATATCTCAGATAAAACATCTATTCATAAACGCTTGATAAGCATGACGCAATCTGAGAAAGAGTAAGACGCTGCTCTCAACTGATTTATCGAAGAAGCGTTTTTTATTATAGAAGCATTGAACGAACAGCTTATAGAAATAGACGATATAAATTTATTTTAAATACTTAACCCATGACGAGATTATTTGGTATTAACTTTTTTATAAAGCTTTTGCCAGTCGTTGTAAGGAGAAAGAACACATGACAGATTCAAAAACAGTGCTAAATAACTTAACAGACATTATCGGCTTAGAACAAGTTCAAACTGCTTATATTAACGGCCGTTACCTAGCTATTGATGACTCATTAACCACCTTTGAAGATATCAATCCAGCGACGGGTGAAGTGCTGGCGACGATTCAACAAACGACCAATGAGCAAATTGATGAGGCTGTTAAAGCGGCACAAAAAGGTCAAAAAGTTTGGGCAGCACTGACAGCAGTTGAGCGTGGTCGAATCCTATCAAAGGCGGTTGAGATATTACGCGAGCGCAATGACGTACTGGCATTGCTCGAAACGAAAGACACAGGTAAAGCGTACTCTGAAACCAAGTATGTCGATATCGTCACTGGTGCGGATGTCATTGAATATTATGCGGGTCTGGCACCGATGATTGAAGGTCGTCAGATTCCGTTGCGTGATACCAGCTTTGTTTATACTCGCCGCGAGCCACTTGGCGTGGTTGCTGGTATTGGTGCATGGAACTATCCGATTCAAATCGCGATGTGGAAGGCAGCACCGGCACTAGCTGCTGGTAATGCGATGATCTTTAAGCCATCAGAAGTGACACCATTGACCGCATTGAAACTGGCAGAAATTTTGACAGAAGCAGGCTTACCAGATGGCGTATTTAACGTCGTGCAAGGCAATTATAAAGTAGGTGAGGCATTAACTCAGCATCCTGATATCGCCAAAGTATCGTTTACCGGTGGCGTACCGACGGGCAAAAAAGTCATGTCGAGCGCGGCATCATCGTCTCTTAAAGACGTGACATTAGAGCTGGGTGGTAAGTCCCCACTAATTATCTTTGATGATGCAAATATTGACACTGCTGCTGACATCGCCATGATGGCGAACTTCTATAGCAGTGGTCAGGTATGTACCAATGGCACGCGCGTGTTTGTTCCTAAAGCGTTACAAGCCAAGTTTGAAGAAGCCATATTATTGCGTGTTGAGCGTATTAAATTGGGTAATCCAATGGATGAAAACATCAACATGGGCCCACTAGTCAGCTTCCCGCATATGGAAAGAGTGCTTGGTTATATCGAGCAAGGTAAAGCCAGTGGCGCACGCTTGCTAACAGGTGGTGACCGTGTGATGACAGGCGAATTGGCAAATGGCGCATTCGTTGCCCCAACGGTATTCACTGATTGCACCGATGAGATGACTATCGTGCGTGAGGAGATATTTGGCCCAGTGATGTCTATATTGATTTATGAGACCGAAGAAGAAGTCATTCGCCGTGCTAATGATACCGAGTATGGATTGGCAGCTGGGGTCGTGACTGCTGATCTGACGCGCGCACATCGAGTCATTGCTCAAATAGAAGCGGGTATCTGCTGGTTAAATACATGGGGCGAATCCGCAGCACAAATGCCAGTTGGTGGTTATAAGCACTCAGGTGTTGGCCGCGAAAACGGCATTGAAGCCCTTGAACATTATACTCAGACCAAATCTATCCAAGTAGAATTGGGCGCATTTGAGTCTGTCTTTTAATTACTTTTATTGAGAAAGTTTTTGATCAGTTTTTAATCAGTAAAGTAGTTCAGTAGAGCTAATTTGTTTTTTGTTTGACTTTACTGATAGTAAATGATTTATTTTTCAATATTATGGAGCGTTTTATGACATCAACCACACCTGAGTATGACTACATCATCGTTGGCGCAGGATCAGCAGGCAATGTGCTGGCCACGCGTTTGACCGAAGATGCCAACATTAAGGTGCTACTACTAGAAGCAGGCCGTCCAGACCATCGCTTAGATTTTCGTACGCAGATGCCAGCGGCGCTCGCCATGCCGTTGCAAGGAACGACTTATAACTGGGGCTATAAGACAGATCCTGAGCCGAATATGAATAATCGTGTGATGGACTGCGGTCGCGGTAAAGGACTTGGCGGCTCATCATTGATTAACGGTATGTGTTATATCCGTGGCAATGCACTAGATTTTGATGATTGGTCTAAGATTAAAGGCTTAGAAGATTGGACGTATTTGGACTGCCTGCCGTATTTTAAAAAGTTAGAAAACCGTGATGCGGGCGAAAACGACTATCATGGTGTGGGTGGTCCTGTTGAGATGACGACCTCAAAACCTGGAGTCAATCCACTGTTTCAAGCGATGATTGAAGCAGGCGTGCAAGCTGGCTATCCGAGTACCGACGATTTAAACGGCTATCAGCAAGAAGGCTTTGGGCCAATGGATCGTTTCGTGACACCTAATGGTCGCCGTGCTTCAACTTCCCGTGGCTATCTGGACCGTGCCAAACCGCGCAGCAATATAACGATTTTGACGGGTGCACTGACCGATGTGATTTTATTTGATGGCAAGCGCGCTGTCGGTGTCAAAGTCGAGCATCAAGGTGAAACCAAGAACTTTCATGCCTCTCGTGAGGTGATTGTTTCATCGGGTGCAATTGCTTCGCCACAATTATTGCAGCGTTCTGGTATTGGCCCCGGTCAATGGCTAAAAGATCTAGGTGTCAATGAGATTATAGATTTGCCGGGTGTTGGTAATAACCTGCAAGATCATTTAGAGCTGTATATGCAATATGAATGTAAGCTGCCTGTGTCGATTGCACCTGCCAATAAATGGTGGAACAAGCCCGCCATCGGTGCTGAGTGGTTATTCAATGGCACGGGTCTTGGCGCGTCAAATCAGTTCGAAGGTGGCGGCTTTATTCGTACCGATGAGAAATTTACCCACCCAAATATCCAGTATCATTTCTTGCCATTAGCAGTACGCTACGATGGTCGCAGTGCCGTGAAGTCTCATAGCTTCCAAGCGCACGTGGGCTCATTACGCTCGCCAAGTCGTGGTCGTGTCAAGCTGACGTCGAAAGACCCAAGTGCTCATCCGAGTATCTTGTTTAACTACATGTCTCATGATCAAGACTGGCAGGAGTTCCGTGCTGCCATGCGTATAACGCGTGAGATCATGCATCAGCCAGCACTTGATCCGTATCGTGGTCGCTCGATTGCACCAACGGATGATTTAGTGACTGATGCGCAGTTGGACGAGTATGTCCGTAACCATAGTGAGACGGCTTATCATCCATCTTGTACCTGTGCGATGGGCGAAGACAATGATTCGGTCGTAAATGGCGAAGGGCTGGTACATGGTATCGATGGCTTGCGCGTCGTTGATGCGTCAATTATGCCAAATATCATCAGTGGTAATCTAAACGCGACCACCATTATGCTGGCAGAAAAAATCGTCGATAAAATGCGCGGTGTGCAGTTGCCACGTTCGACGGTAGATTATTATATCGCTAATGGTGCACCGCTCAGAGCAGAGCCGATGCGGAGTTATAGTTCTACGGTACAAGCAGTTGAATCATCAATCATATAAGACAGTTTTAATAAGAAGGCCTTTTACAGTAAAGGTCTTTTTTATCAGCGCTAACGTTTAAGAAGATGAGTGCCGTTATGGCTGCCTCTGTTTATCGTTTGCTTTGCTATTTTTTCACATTGTTGACTTAGCAAATTTCATCTATTGGTACTGCTTTGTGCGTCATGCAGTTATTTGTATGTCATGCGGTTATCAGTCATAAAATTATGACGGACAAAGCAATATCAGACCCTGTTTAATTTACCTATTGAGGTCTTTTATGTACAGCTCGCCATCAAAGGATGCGACGAAACCCCTGACTCTAAATAAGACGGTTTTTTTAGGCTCAGCTATTATTTCTATTTTATTGATAATCTGGACGATTGCGTTTCCAGATTATAGTGAGGCATTATTAAGTTCAAGTATGGCATGGGTATCAGAGAGTTTTGGCTGGTATTACATGCTGGTGGTTGCCGCTTATAGTATATTTGCCTTGTTTGTGGGCTTTTCTAAGTATGGCGATATCAAGCTTGGTCAAGATCACGAAAAAGCACAATTTCCCTTTTTAGCGTGGGCCGCGATGCTGTTCTCCGCGGGTATTGGTATTGACCTATTGTTCTTTGGTGCGTCTGAGCCGTTGATGCATTATCTGACGCCGCATACGGGGTTAGAGCCTGCCAGTGAGGCGGCCATGCGTGAAGCACTTGCGCAGACCTTTTTACATTGGGGGCTACATGGCTGGGGCATTTATGCCTTAATCGGGATGGCATTGGCGTACTTTGCTTATCGTAAAAACATGCCACTCGCGTTACGTTCACCACTGACGCCTATCTTTGGCGAGCGCTTAATTAAAGGCTGGCTTGGTGATGGTATTGATACCTTTGGTGTGGTTTGTACCTTGATGGGTATCGCTACCAGTTTGGGTATTGGTGTATTGCAAGCCAATGCTGGTTTGACTCACGTTTTTGGGATTGAATCCAGCAAAATGGTTCAAACCTTTATCATCATAGGTGTTGTCGCTGCCGCGGCGATCTCTGCGATGACTGGTGTAGAAAGAGGCGTCCGCCGTTTATCCGAATTTAATATGCTATCTTCGATATTGCTATTAATCGCGATATTGGTGATGGGTAACACGGTTTATTTGCTGAATACCTTTACCCAAAATATTGGTCAATACTTCCAAACCATCGTTTTCAAAACCTTTGATGTTTATGCTTATGATGGTCAAGCTGGCGCTGATTGGAAATCAGGCTGGACGATATTTTTCTGGGCATGGTGGGTCGCTTGGGCACCGTTTGTAGGCCTATTTATTGCGCGTATTAGCCGTGGTCGTACCCTGCGTGAGTTCGTATTTGGTGTGATGTTTATCCCACTTGGATTCATCTTTGCTTGGTTCTCTATCTTTGGTAACTCAGCGATAGATTTGGTTGCCAATGGTGCCACTGAACTTGGTGAAATCGCAGTCAATGATGCGGCAATGGGCATGTTTGCCTTGTTTGAGTATTTTCCTTACAGCGAAGTGCTATCATTTGCAGGTGTTGTGATTGGGCTAGTATTCTTTGTGACTTCAGCTGACTCAGGCGCGTTAGTATTAGCAAACTTGAGCTCACGCGGCATGACCAATGATACGGATGCACCTGTTTGGTTACGCTTATTTTGGGCAGCAGCGACCGGTCTTATTACCTTAGGATTATTGTTTGCTGGTGGTTTTGCCTCATTACAGTCCGTATCCGTCATTGCAGGCTTACCGTTCTCTCTTATCCTTGTACTCTATATGATGTCGATGTGGAAGTCGCTCAAAGAGGAAGGTAATAAGCGTAAAGCCAGTACGATTGGTACGGCTAATGTGCTTGATAGTGGTAAAAGCTGGAAAGCACGCTTGCAACGTATTGTGAGTTTCCCAAGCCATGCACAAGTTGAACGGTTTTTACAAAATGTGGTCAGACCTGCCATGACGGAAGTTGAAAAAGAGTTTGCCGCAGGCGGTCTAAAGACGTCTTTGGATATCCGTAACCCTGAACATATCGGACAAGATATAGATGAAGGTATGGATGAGAGTAGCGGTCAAATAGATGGTCTGAAATTACGGGTTGGACATGGTGATGAAGACGACTTTATTTATGAAGTGAATTTGATCAAAGCGGAGCGTCCTAACTTTACATTGAGCACCTCAACTAAGAATGCAGAGTACTATTATCGTGCAGAAGTGTTCTTAAGCGAAGGCTCGCAAGAGTATGACTTGGTTGGTTACTCCAAAGAGCAAGTGTTGGTCGATATCTTAAACCAGTACGAGCGCCATTTGCAGTATCTACATTTAGAGCGTTAATAGCTAAGTAATATACTCGACTTTACACTGACCCTATAAGTTGAATGCAGCTTATAGGGTTTTTTAAATGTCAGTATTATAGTCGATTCACTCTAAAAGGAATAGGATATATACTGCTACGTTTTATAATGAAGATTAACAGTATTACCATTATCTGATGTGCTATCATTATTAAAAATGGTCATTCAGACCTATCGTGGGTTTAATGGTTTCGTAGTTTTCACTTGCCATTGTGAATCAATCAATGACAGCGCTACAAGCCTTGCAACTTCCAGCACGATATAAAATAACTCTGGTAAAGCGCATGAGCCTTTTCTCCGACAAAGTCATCCATGCCTTATTTGATTTGCCGAATTTGGCTTATTATTATACTTTTATTGTCGGAGTTATAGGAGTCTCACTTGTTTAATCTTCCTGCTACTCATTCCAAATATACCCGCTATTATAGACCGCAGCATTCTTTGGCGCGCCGTATCATTAATCAAATCGATACGTGTGAGCGCCGTCCCCAAGATATTACCAAAGCCATGGGCTATCCGCTTAAGCATACTATTCCTGCCTGTGATCGCCTGCGTCACGTATTGTCTAGCGAAAAATTGGGCTTGGATGGCAGTTATATCGATGCTTATTTTACCCCTGAGCAATTCTTAGAAAAGCTGGTTTCAGTACTTGATATGCAGGATGAGACGTTTGAAGAAGATATCGCTCAAATCAAGTATGATTTGGCGCATTATGCGTATCCTTTGCCTAAATATCGGTTAAGAGCAGATGTTGATTTTAAGTTTACTGCCGGCGCAAATTGGATGTCCCGTGGTGGCGCGGCTCAATTGGCTCATGCTCACTTGCCTGAAAATATTGCTCGAATGACTGAGACAGAACGTGAGGTCATCGTACAAAAGTGTATGGATGAGCATTACAAAAACTACAATGGCAATTTGCCATATGGCGGCGTGATTAAAGGCTACTGGCTAACGATTGAGCAGTATGGTGAGGTTATTAACAAAGTGGAATACGGGCTGCCAGTTAAATCATGATAGTACGCACCATGACAAGACGTAAGAAAAAACCTTAAAAAGCCTATTTAAAATCCATTTCAATAGAAAACCGCCAAGCACTTTTTAGCATTTGGCGGTTTTTTTGAGCTTCAATATATAAACTATCAGCAACTAAGATTGATTCAAACCGTTTAGTAAGTGCTGCTAAGACCGACAAACAAACTCGTTGATTTGTCATCATCACCTTGCGAGTGCGTAACACCAGCATTGGCATTTAATTGACCAAAGCTTTTGGATACACCAAGCGTCATACCAAAATTATCATCGTCGGTCTGTACCATTGGCGTATCAAAACTGATATTTGCTATGGTGTTAAGACGCGCAGAAGCCGCTTCACGATTGTCACTCAACTGCTTTTGATAATGAACATCCCCGAATACATTAAGTGAATCGCCTAGATTATGGTTGGCTTTCACGCCAAGTTTGCCATACGTGGTAGTATATTTTTGCTCATCGAACTGCATGGCGATACCAGACATTTCTTGCTCTTTTAGCGCGTCCAATCTCACACGGCTAGCCGTTGCACCGATATATGGCGTGATAGCAAGGCTGCTGAGCTGCATCGGATATCCTGCCTGTAAGTTGGCATAGTAACGTTTGCCATCAGCATTAGAATTAAACTCTTGTTTATTGCCACCAAGTGAGACCGCACGTGTGACATCAACGTCTAGATTACCAAAGCCAACCGCACCATTAAGCTGCACGCCGCCAAGCTTATCTAGCGTATTGCTATGATAAACACCAAAGCCTACTTCTTCTAAGTCGATATTGCTTAAGCCAGTGCGAACCCCGGAATTCTCAAAATCCTTTTGAGTGATATTGCCATACAAGCCTGTTACCGCATGTGCTGAGTTAGGATGAGCAAAATCTACACCTAATAATACTTGGGTATTACTATCGCCTTCAAACCCTGCAATATCTTGATTTTCAAACTCACCGGTTGCCCATAACTTACGGGCAGGTTTTTGTTCACTACTTTGGATTTGATTGATGTGAGATTGCAAGCGCTCGCTAGTTGCTAGCCCTGCTGTCGTCGCAATGTGCGGCAACACGCCAATAAGACTAGGAGCGGTAACGATGGCACTGGCGTAATCTGCAATCATCTGGTGCGCACGTCCCGACGGATGGATACCATCAGCAAAGAAATAGCTTTCATTGGCACCTGGCACGACTAAATTACTTGATCCACATAAAAGCGAGCTTGAAGTGTTGCAAGCTTTTTGAGTCATATTAGTAAAGCCGTAAGCTTTAGGATTGGCAGCGACTTGTTGTAATAAGCTAAAAGTATCGAGCGGTATGATATTTGCGCCAGTAGCTACTGCGCCACTATACATAGTTTGGTTATATAAATTTGCTAACATCGTACCAGACGATTGAAACCCTGCTCCTGCAGCGATAGCAGTAGGTGTTAGACCTATATCAGGGATATTAGGTACTAAAATATAGTTGGCCCCATTATCTTTTAGCGCTTTAATAGCGGCGACTTGGCTGCCAGCCGCTGAAGAAATCGTATTTATCGCATTAGCAGGATTTGCAGCTGCCGCAAGTAAATCGTTTGCGCCTCCCCACACCACATACATACCATTAGGATCAACTTTTTTATTAGCCAGATAACCATTAACTTGAGTGTTCACAGACGCAACAGGAACGTTAACGCCAAAGTCCGTATTAACGATATCCTTGCCTGCTCTTGCACCACCAATAGCATAGTTATTACCAGCTTGATTTCCAAGATAAACGATGGGAACAGCTGTTGTACCTAGCTGCTCAGCGAATGACGTTGCCCATACGTTATCAGGATTGGTCGTAAATTGACCTGACTCTTTAATACCGAGCTTGCCTTGGGTAATGGGACTAAAATAACCGCCATCGGTCAAGCTATCACCAAAAAATGTCACACTGCTATAAAGCTCAGCATGCGCTAGACCTGCCATTGATAGCGAGATGGCAAGTATACTTTTGGTCAATGTTTTAAGGGTGGTAGGGTTAACAATAGCGTGAGAGGTATTACGAGGCATATCGACTTCCTTGTCGTGAATGTAGCGGTTTATTAAGGAAGTGTAACTGCTTTAGAAAATCCTATCAATCGAATTTATCGTAAATCCCAATATAAGTTGGATAAGTTAACAAGTATAAAAATTTTAACCATGGTGCTGTAAATATCGTTCTAACTTAGTGCTCTATCTTCTAAATTATCCAGACCATCGTTGAATGCAATTACTTGCATTGTTATGATGTGTAAATGAAGGTATCGTCCCTAGCATTTTTAAAATGATGACACGCCCTAGTAATAATCAACCTCCACGTCTAAACTTATTAATCTCAATTCAACTACGAACCCTACCTATGACTTCCTCTTATCATTGCCTGTATTCTTTTCGTCGCTGCCCTTATGCCATGCGCGCCCGTCTCGGCATACTGTTTGCTGAGCTACAGGTAGAGCTGCGCGAAATAACACTGAAAAATAAGCCGTCGCAGATGCTAGCCATTAGCCCAAAAGGTACGGTGCCTGTTTTACAGCTTTTGGATGGGACGGTGATTGAAGAGAGTACAGAGATAATGATATGGGCGCTTGAGCAGCAAGATCCGCAAGGGCTTTTGGAGGCAGAGGTTTTGCAGCAGGCAAATGCTTTGATTGATAAAAACGACAACGAATTTAAATATTGGCTCGATCGCTATAAATATGCCGATCGTCATATAGACATGACCCAAACAGAGTATCGACAGAAGGGTGAAATATTTTTACAAGTGTTAGAGGAGTTGCTGACTAAAAATCCTTATTTGCTAGGGAAAACTGTAACGATTGCCGATATTGGTATTATGCCTTTTGTCCGTCAATTCGCTCATGTCGATCGCGATGTTTTTTATAGCCTCCCTTATCCAAATCTACAGCGATGGTTACAAGATTGGCTGCAGCATCCGTTTTTTTTGCAAACGATGACCAAATTTCAGCCGTGGCAGGATGGGGATGAAGCAGTAATTTTTTGCTGAGATGCTCTCTAAAATATTTAACAAGTGTTAATACTTTGAAATTTTTGTCTCATGTTTGTTAAGGTTACTACCCTCCAGCTATCTATCTTATTGAATTACTACAAGATTCACAGTACGGATTAACTAAAAATAGGATTGAGCTGCCATAATTTTTACCAATGTGTAAAGAAATAATTTGACAATTATGTACGGTTGGCTTATAAGAGATAAACAGTATGGCTGTTTGCCCATAAGTGCTTTTTTATAGTGCCTATTTGCATTAATTAAGCTCATACACATATCAAGGGAAGCATCTTCTACCCTGATGGTACATCGCAATTTATCTGCACTACTCGTTTTATGGTTTTTAGGCAATCATTGCACAACTGATGACATTCGATGACAGCTACTAGGCTGCCACTGTCCACTGTCACTCTAACCTCACCCGCGCACGTGAATGTATTTTCTCATTTTGCTATTGTCAGCCAATTTGCTGACGATTCAGCGATGTATGTCGCGCTGGGCCTATAAAAAAGGTTTCCAATCGCATGACGATTTTATTTTCTATGCCTGTGCATCCGCAGCCAATCATAGATTCTGGGCATCGTTTTGATGCCAGCCGCCATTGGCCAGCCTCATTAACTTTAGGGTTTGCAGCTTATCCTGAAGCGGACACTCGCATTACTCGCATGAATGTCGCACGTCACTATGGTCCACTGCGGGTACAGCGCGCTTTTTACCCTGAAGGTCGTGATGGCTGCTGTCATGTGTATCTTCTGCATCCGCCCGGCGGTATTGCCAGCGGTGATTCTTTAACCATCGATGTTACGGTGTCTGAAAACGCCCACGCTTTATTAACCACCCCAGCTGCCAACAAACTGTATCGAGCCGATAGCAATAATGTCGCTTGGACACAGCATACTCATCTTAAAATCGAAGACGGTGCCACGCTTGAATGGCTGCCACAAGAAACGCTGGCTTTTGATGGGTCACGCGGTGAGCAAACGGTGATTATTGATTTGGCTGAAACGGCTAAATGCTTGGGCTGGGAAATTATTGGCCTTGGCCGCCCAGCCAGCGACTTACCTTATGTCAGCGGCATCATTGAACAGCGTTTTCAGCTTAGCCGAAAAGGTCAGCCACTATGGTTAGAGCGCCAAGCTATTGACCCGACACATCCTCGCTTTTTAGGTAAATGGGGACAAGGCGGCGCTACGGTTCACGCTACCCTTTGGGCTGTCGGACTGAGTGACCCTGCTGACACCATTATCGAACTACGCGACAAAATACCTGCCAACCACAATTGGGCGGTGACTTATCGCCGCGGTGTGCTCTTACTTCGCTATTTGGGCATGGAGCGCAATGAAGCATGGGATTTATTGCAACAAGCGAGGGAAATTCTGCGTCCTAGATTAACCAGTTATAAAGCCGTCATACCGCGCATTTGGTTAACCTAATAGTTTTTTGCGATTCAATCGGTTTTCAGCACAACAATATCAATAATAATGGAGACAATAATGGAATTAACCCCCAGAGACAAAGACAAATTAATGCTTTTTACTGCTGGGCTTTTGGCCGAGCGCCGTAAGGCAAAAGGGCTGAAGCTTAATTATCCAGAAGCGATTGCTCTGATAAGTTGTGAGATTATGGAAGGCGCACGAGAAGGGCGCACGGTGGCAGAAATGATGGGTGCCGGTCGCGAAATTTTAACTCGTGATGATGTGATGGAAGGTGTACCTGAGATGATTGAAAGTATTCAGGTCGAAGCGACTTTCCCTGATGGCACCAAACTGGTGACTGTTCACAGCCCTATTATCTAATAAGAGCATAAAGCTTAAGGAGAGCATGATGATTCCGGGTGAATATCAATTAAAGAAAGGTGATATTGAACTGTGCGTAGGTCGAGACAGCTTTGTGATTGAAGTGGCCAATACCGGCGATCGCCCTATACAAGTGGGCTCTCACTATCACTTTGCTGAAACCAACAGCGCACTGAGCTTTGATCGCAAAAAAGCCTATGGCCATCGCCTAGCTATACCTGCTGGCACCGCTACACGTTTTGAGCCAGGTCAAAAACGTGAGGTGTCGTTACTGCCTTATGCAGGATTGCGCCGTATCTTTGGCTTTAGAGGTGAGGTGATGGGTGCGCTAGATGACAATTCAGATTCAGGAGAAACACGATGAAAATATCTCGCGATGCCTATGCCAATATGTATGGTCCGACCGTTGGCGATCGCCTCCGTTTAGGCGATACTGAGCTTTGGATCGAGATTGAAAAGGACCATACTCATTATGGCGAAGAGGTAGTATTTGGTGGCGGTAAAGTGATTCGTGATGGTATGGGTCAAAGCCAATTGTGCTCAGAATCAGTGATGGATACTGTGATTACCAACGTGATTATTATTGATTGGTGGGGCATCGTAAAAGCCGATGTTGGCTTAAAAGATGGCCGCATTGCCGCTATTGGTAAAGCCGGCAACCCAGATACGCAGCCAGATGTTGATATTATTATTGGTGCCGGTACTGAGATTATCGCTGGTGAAAACCAAATCTTGACGGCAGGCGCGGTAGATACTCACGTGCACTATATCTGCCCGCAGCAAGTAGATGAGGCGTTAATGAGCGGTCTTACCACGATGATTGGTGGCGGTACTGGACCTGCAACTGGCTCAGTCGCTACCACCAATACTCCTGGACCGTGGCACATTGGTAAAATGATGCAAGCCGTGGATGACCTGCCTATTAACATCGGATTTTTGGGTAAAGGCAGTGCCAGTACGCCTGCAGCACTTGAAGAGCAAGTCAAAGCCGGCGTTATGAGTTTAAAAGTTCATGAAGATTGGGCGGCAACGCCAGCAACGATTAGTAATGCGCTTGATGTTGCTGACCGTTACGATATTCAGGTAGCGCTACATGCTGATAGTTTAAATGAGTCAGGATTTGTTAAAGATACGCTAGAGGCCTTTAAAGACCGCTGTATCCATTCGTACCATACTGAAGGTGCGGGTGGTGGTCACGCGCCAGATATTATTGTCGCTTGTGGTCAGCCAAATGTTTTACCGTCATCGACCAATCCAACACGCCCGTACACCATCAACACTGTTGACGAGCATCTCGACATGCTGATGGAGTGTCATCACTTAGACCCAAATATTCCTGAAGATGTGGCCTTTGCTGATTCGCGTATCCGCCGTGAGACCATTGCTGCAGAAGATATCTTGCACGATCTTGGTGCGATTTCGATGATTTCGTCGGACTCGCAAGCCATGGGCCGTATTGGTGAAGTGGTCTGCCGTACATGGCAAACCGCGCACAAAATGCGCTTGCAACGTGGTCTGCTACCAGAAGATCAAGAGCGCGGTACTGATAACTTCCGAGTTAAACGTTATATTGCCAAATATACCATCAATCCTGCCATCACCCATGGCGTATCACATGAAGTGGGCTCGGTAGAGATTGGCAAAATGGCAGACTTGGTACTATGGCGTCCTAAGTTTTTTGGTGTTAAGCCGTCCATTATCTTAAAAGGCGGCATGATTGCTGGTGCTGCAATGGGTGATCCTAACGCAGCGATTTCGACCCCGCAGCCAGTGCATTACCGCCGTATGTTTGGCGCGCTAGGACGTGCAGTTTCTGCTACTCGCGTTACTTTCGTTAGCCAAGCTGCGATGGACACGGGACTCGAAGAAAAACTGGGGCTAAGAAGCCGATTGGTCGCGTGTAAAAACGTTCGTAGCATGCGCAAAAAAGACATGAAGCTGAACGATTACTGCCCGAATATAACAGTAGATCCAGAAACTTATGAAGTTCGTGTAGACGGTGTGCTTTTAACGTGTGAGCCGCTCTCTGAACTGCCATTAGCTCAGCTTTATCATCTGTTTTAGGTCATTTGTTTTAAATCGTTTGTAAGGATAATAATATGCTTGAATTAATAAAAAGAATGGATGCTAATGCTTCGGTTGATATTTATGACACCTTGACCTTGCCTTATGAGCTGCGTATCCGTGGCCGTCTAAAAGCAGTCAGTGATAATGACCGTAACGTGGGTTTATTTCTTGATCGAGGCCCTGTGCTTCGTCATGGTGATTTGCTACAAGCAAATAGTGGTGAAGTGATTCAGGTTCTTGCTGCTGATGAGCCAGTAGCTAGCGCTTATATCGAAAGCGGTTTACCACTCGCTAGACTTTGCTACCACTTAGGTAATCGACATGTGTCGCTCGCCCTGGGTAGCGATGAAGATGGGCGTCATTGGGTGCGTTTTCCTCCAGATCATGTGCTTGAAGAGCTGGCAGTACTATTGGGAGCCGACTTGATACATCATGACGCACCGTTTGATCCTGAATCTGGTGCTTATGCGCAGGCTGGTCGCGAGCACTCGCACTCAAATAGTCATGCGCATTCTCACTCTCATTCTCATGACCACGACCACGATCATTCTGAACACGACGGTCATAACCATGCGCATTGATGAGCCGTCAAATGCTGTGAGCGATCTGGCATTGTTAGGTTTGATGCAATTAATTAGCCCAGCATTACCTATTGGTGCTTTTGCTTGGTCACAAGGTTTGGAAAGTGCGTTTGAGCTGGGTTGGGTCAATAATGAAGCTCAACTGGGCGAATGGTTGGAAGGCGTTTTAGGAGATGGTTTGACGCGTTGCGAACTGCCTGTCTTAGCACGTTCACAGAGATGTTGGGCAAATAACGACGGTGATGGTTTGGCTTTTTGGAATGACTGGCTACACGCCAATCGGGAAACGGCTGAGCTTAGCGATGAAGACACACGTTTAGGTCAAGCATTGATGCGTTTACTCAACAGTTTAGAGTTGCAGCCACAGACAGCGTTAGGTCATGCCGAGCTACCAAAGGAACCGGGCTATGTCACTTTCTTTGCGTGGACGGCTCATCAAAGGCAGGTGCCTGTACGTCAAGCTCTACTGGGATTTGCTTGGGGCTGGCTAGAAAATCAGCTGGCGGTTGCCTGTAAAGCCCTGCCACTCGGTCATACCGCTGCACAACGTTTGAACGAGACCTTGCGTCCGCAACTGGTGGCGGCAGTTGATAAAGCGTTAGCATTAACTGATGAGCAATTGGGTCCGATTTTACCCGGCTTAGCACTGGGTAGTGCTCAGCATGAAACTCAATATTCACGATTATTTCGAAGCTAAATTATTGCTTCGTTTTTAGATAAGGAAAATATACATGAAACATTGTTTAAGAGTAGGCGTTGGTGGTCCGGTTGGTTCTGGAAAAACAGCTCTATTACGTCAGTTATGTAGTGCGCTAAAAGATCACTATGATATCGCTGTGGTTACTAACGACATCTATACGCGTGAAGATGCTGATTTTTTATTAAAACATGATGCCTTGCCTGCCGATCGTATCTTGGGCGTAGAAACAGGCGGCTGTCCACATACGGCTATCCGCGAAGATGCTTCGATGAATTTGGCCGCTATTGATGATTTGCAAACGCGCCATCCTAACCTAGAGCTGGTGTTAGTAGAGTCTGGTGGCGATAACTTGGCAGCGACCTTTAGCCCAGAGCTTTCTGATTTGACCTTATATGTCATTGACGTCGCTGCTGGTGACAAAATCCCTCGTAAAGGTGGCCCAGGTATCACTAAGTCAGACCTGCTGATTATTAATAAAATTGATATCGCCGAATATGTCCATGCTTCGCTAGATATCATGGAGCGTGACTCAAAGAAAATGCGCGGAGAACGTCCTTTTATCTTCACCAACTTATATGACGGCGTAGGCGTAGAAGAAATCATTAGCTTTATCTTAAAGCAAGGTATGTTGCCTGAGCGTCGTCCTGAAAAGCTAAGCGCCAATGCTTAATGCTTAATTGCTCGCACTTAATAATTACAGTCAGTCCTAAATAAAAAAATGCAAATATTGTCAATCACTACTGGGGTTAATTTTTCTTGCTTGCTGTGGCTACGCAGACAGAGGCTGCGAATAATCAACTCCAGTAGTTCTGTACTCTTTTAAAAGTGGATCAACTATAAGTAGGCGGACAGTACTTCAAAGTACTGACTAGACCAATCAATCAGACAACAGAAAACAAAAAAATAGGAGAGAAAAATGAACAAAATGACTAAATTTCTGCTGACAGCAGGGCTAATGATGACAGCTACTTTGGCGATGGCCCACCCTGGCCATGGCGAGCAGGTGAGCAATGGTTTCCTTAGCGGCTTACTGCATCCGATGATGGGTCTTGACCATTTATTGGCTATGGGCGCGATTGGTTTTTGGAGTATTCGCCAAAACACTACGATGAAACGTGGTACGCCTTTATTTGTCGTAGGTGGCATGATAGCGGGCGCAGGCCTTGCTTGGGCGGGTGTCAGTTTGGCTGGGATAGAGACCGGCATCGCCATGTCTGTATTGCTAGTTGGTGTACTGATCGCTACGTTGGCAAAACTGCCGACTGCTGTTGGTGGAACCTTAGTTGCGCTGTTCATGGTCGCCCACGGTTATGCTCACGGTACTGAAATGACACAAGGTTCAAGCTTATTGCTTTATATGGCTGGCTTCGTTGTCGCAACTTTAGCTATTACCTTTATCGGTCGAGGTCTAGGTACCATGATGCTCAAAGCCGACAATCGTATTACCCGTTCATTAGGCGGCGTGGTTGCTATCATTGGTGGAGTATTAGCTGCTGGCTAATATGTATTAATCAAAAAGTTCTATCTTTTCGCATTAAGCTAAGAAGCCGTAGGGACTTCCTACGGTTTTTTTAGTTTCTCATATTCCTTTTCGCATCTAATAAAGATCTTAAAGCGACGACAGCGGGCTAGATGCCTGCTTCATTAATAAATATATCAAATAGGGATTATCACGATATGAATGATACCATCATAAAATTATCTAGAAACACTGACCGTGCGCCGATTAGCTCAACCTCAACTCAGAGCGTCGCTTTTTCTCATTACAATAATATCTCAGCACAATTACCAAATGATCCGAAGACTGGAACATTAATCGCTGCTGATATCGCAGGACAAGCCAAACAGTGCTTGGATAATATCAAGGCGATTGTAGAAAGCACCGATCATCTCATGGATGATGTGATTAAAATTACTGTATTTTTAAAAGATATTGCAGATATGCAGGCAGTAGATGCTGTCTATCGTACTTTCTTTACCGACTATTTGCCGACACGTAACGTAGTGATGGTCGCAGAGCTGCCTATGGACAATGCGTTAGTACAAATGGATGCATTACTTTCAAATGGTGAAGGCACTCATCCGCAAGCACCTTGCGAGCTAGTAAAAGTGGCAAAAAACACCGATAACGCGCCAATCGATTCCCTATCTACCCAGACAGTTGCTTTTTCTCATTACAATAACGTTTCAGCACAATTACCAATTGATTCTACCTCAGGGCAAATAGTGGCAGGCGGTATAGCAGCGCAGACGGCGCAGTGCCTAACCAATATCAAGGCAATTTTGACTAGTATCGCTGTTGGTGTTGATGACATTGTCAAAATAAATATTAGTCTAACCAACCTTGCTGATATCGCAGCCGTGGATAATGTTTATAGCACTTTTTTCCCAGACACTGCTATTGCCAGAGCCGTCAATTATGTACCAGCGCGTACAGTGACCATGGTTTCAGGGCTACCTATGGGTGCTTTGGTACAGATTGAAGCTGTGGTATCACACGGAGATGGCACACCGCCACAAGCCGTTGAAGATCGACACGGTATCGTGATTAAAGCCAATAATACTGAGCAGGCGCCAATAGATTCTCTATCTACCCAGACAGTTGCTTTTTCTCACTATAATCATCTTTCGGGTCAACTACCTATCAATCCTAAAACGGGTAAGCTTATCGACGGTGATATAAAGGCGCAGACTAAGCAGTGCTTAGAGAATATCAAAGCCATTGTCGAGAGTATCGATCATAAAATGGATGACATCGTTAAAGTAACTATCCAACTCAAAGACATTAGCGATATTGACACGGTCAATGATGTTTATACCACGTTTTTTAACGGTGAGTTGCCCGCTAGGACAGTATTTGGCGTATCAGCAATCCCTATGGATGCATTGATACAAATCGATGCTGTGCTCTCTAATGCCGAAGGTACACCACCTGTAAGATAATGGACATCCAGATTTTGCCATAACAATTGGTTTGACGCGCGTTTGCTAGAGCGTCATAATCAAGTCATGACTAATCACTTAACTTGAATAAAAAAGGCTTTCAAATATTTGGAAGCCTTTTTGTATGTGAAAGATATAACTAAATAGGTAAAAGGAGACAGACAGCGTAAGGTCTAAATAAAAAAGAGTCATTCATATTAGCGCTGTAGCGTTTCGAAATTGAATAGACTATAGTTAGCTAGCAATAGCATTCAGGGAATGTATATCTAAAAAAAGGAATTATAAAATGAAAGGGATTACCCGTTTTTCGAATAGCCTGATGGAGAAGTATTTACCGGATCCATTTTTATTCGTTATTATCTTAACAGTGGTTATTTTTGCACTGGGTTTAGGATTAACTGATTCGTCACCAGTACAGATGGTGGCATTTTGGGGTGAAGGGTTTTGGGCATTACTCGCATTCTCTATGCAAATGGTACTGGTATTAGTCACAGGTTTTGTGTTGGCAAGTAGCCCAATATTTAAAAAAGGGCTAGGTAAACTGGCAAGTTTGGCAAAATCGCCGGGCAGTGCGATTATCTTAGTGACCTTGGTATCCCTTGCAGCAAGCTGGATCAACTGGGGCTTTGGGCTGGTCATTGGAGCGTTATTCGCCAAAGAATTGGCGAAGCGTGTTGAACATGTCGATTACCGTTTATTGATTGCTAGTGCCTATTCTGGCTTTATTATTTGGCATGCTGGGTTTTCGGGATCTATTCCGTTATCTATTGCTACAGAAGGGCACCCGTTCGCTGATAAAATCGGTATTATTCCGACCAGTGCCACTATCTTTGCCAGCTATAACTTAATTATCGTTGTGGCATTAATTATCATCGTTCCTCTATTAAATCGTCTGATGATGCCGAAAAAAGAAGATGCGGTTACCGTCGATCCGAGACTTCTGGTTGATCCAGTTGATGAAGTCTTGCCGGCAAAGTCCGATATGACACCAGCAGAGCGTTTGGAAAATAGCTGGATTCTGTCAATGGTCATCGGCGTATTGGGCATAGCCTTTATTGTCTATTATTTTGTGCAAAACGGCTTTGCTTTGACGCTTGATCTGGTTAACTTTATGTTTTTATTCTTTGGAATTATCTTCCATGGGACGCCTCGCAAGTATTTGATTGCTGTTCAAGAAGCGGTCAAAGGTGCCGGTGCTATTATCGTTCAATTTCCGTTTTATGCAGGAATCATGGGTATGATGACAGCATCGGGCTTAGCAGGCGTGATGTCAGAAGCATTCGTCAATATCTCGTCAGCTGAGACATTACCGCTTTTTGCATTCTTAAGTGCAGGACTTGTCAACTTCTTTGTGCCTTCAGGTGGTGGACAGTGGGCAGTACAAGCGCCCATTATGTTAGAGGCGGCCGAGATGCTTGGCAGTGATCCTGCAAAGGTTGCCATGGCAGTTGCATGGGGTGATGCGTGGACAAATATGATTCAGCCGTTTTGGGCATTGCCAGCCTTGGCAATCGCGGGGTTAAAAGCCAAAGATATCATGGGATTCTGTGTCATCGTCCTGATTGTCAGTGGCGTTGTAATTGGTCTAGGACTCTTGTTTTTATAATTAACACCTAGCACTAGTGGTATAACTTAACGTGTAGACCTTACCTATCAAATAGGTAAGGTCTTTTTTATGAAAATAATTGAACGGTCATGTCTATCGCTGTCTATCTAAAATTGTCCAAATAAGCGACAATACCCGCATAAATTTTAAGCGCATATTAAGAGTGATATATGCGCTTAGAGACGCTCATTTTTTTTGATAGCAGACATTTATTAAATCTAACATATATAAAAGGCCGTCCCAAATGACCAATGATAACCCATATGATTTTTTACCATTACAGTCTACCGGTAGAAACGAGACTGATACTGCCAATACTTACGCGCCCGAAGACATGATCAAGATATACGAGCAGCAATTTCTCATACCAGTGCCTGAAGAGCAGTTGACCGAATTTTTACCTGCTTTAAAGAGCTTCTATGATATTGACAATCATACTCTAGATGTTAGCGCCATTATTTTCGAAGCAATCGCGGATGCGAGTATTATTTACAATCACAAAATAAAAGCAGGGCGCTACCAACTCCTAGAAGGCTTGGTAAAAGAAGAGCTTGAACGTGGCGAAGACGACAAAAATGACTCAGGCGTTGACAGTAATGACAGTGAAGAGGCACTAGCCTATACCCTAGAGTGTAAGCGTACCTTTTTTATTAATGATATAGAGATGCCCTATTATTTTAATTTATTTATTCAGGGCGATAGCTATTCAACATTAACCAAACAAGACACCTTGCTAGAGCAGATGTATTGGTTCGCGAGTGACGGTACCGATGACAACGAGCGCTTAGGGACTATCAATGCGCAGTTAGCTAGCTTAGATATTCGCGCAATGGATCTGACGACGCTCTATCAGATAGTGGATTATGTAGAAGACCACATCATAGATGACCCCATGATAGAAACCCTTAATAAATTATTAGATGATGCTGAGTAGTAAATAACACCAAATAGTTAATCAAACTCTGTATGTGACTTTAAGTTATAACACTTTCTCTTTATACGGTCTGCCAAGGAGAGTGACACGTGGTACATCATAATAACGCCAATATTGAAAGCAAATCAGCATGGGCTGTTTTTCTTATCTTCCTTAGATTGGGGTTGACCTCATTTGGTGGCCCTGTCGCTCATTTGGGCTATTTCCGTGATGAGTTTGTAATACGCCGCAAGTGGCTGACTGAGAATAGCTATGCCGATTTAATCGCGCTCTGTCAGTTTTTACCAGGACCTGCCAGCAGCCAAGTTGGCATTGCTATCGGGTTATCTCGAGCAGGATATACGGGCGCGCTTGCTGCTTGGACTGGTTTTACCTTACCCTCTGCCATAGTGCTTATGTTGTTTGCCATAGGTATTAGCAGTTATGGGGATATTGTTCCACTTGGTGTATTGCATGGTTTAAAGGTCGCGGCAGTGGCTGTGGTTGCGCAAGCGGTATGGGGTATGGGGAAAAATCTCTGTACCGATGTTGCGCGAATCTCTATCATGGCGCTGGCTGCTTGTTTTGTACTTTTGGTGCCTTCTGCATTAGCTCAAGTAAGCGTTATTGCGATTGCCGCCATTATTGGGCTGCTATGGTTCAAACCTGAAAAAGTGATTGCTCATGACCCGCTTCCTATTACTGTGAGACGTCGGACTGGGCTTGTTTGGTTGTTCTTGTTTTTTTTATTGCTCATTGGCTTACCGCTGCTGACTGCATTGTATCCAAGCCAAACCCTATCTATGGTAGATACCTTTTTTCGTGCAGGATCACTTGTATTTGGTGGCGGACACGTAGTATTGCCATTATTACAGGCTGAGATTGTTCCCGCAGGCTGGATAAGTAATGATACTTTCTTAGCAGGTTACGGAGCTACGCAAGCAGTGCCAGGACCTTTATTTACCTTCGCAGCATTTCTAGGTAGCTCGATGAATCAAGCTCCTAGTGGCTGGCTAGGAGGGGTGATTTGCTTGATAGCAATCTTTGCGCCGTCATTTTTATTGGTTATGGGCGCACTGCCATTTTGGGAGAGTCTACGCCAAAATCTGCGCACAAGAGCCGCACTATCTGGTATCAATGCAGCGGTCGTTGGTTTGTTATTGGCAGCGCTTTATCAGCCTGTATGGACAAGCGCTATCATTGAAGCAAAAGATTTTGGTCTGGCATTGGTCGCGCTCATTGCTTTGATGTTCTGGAAATTCCCTGCTTGGCTGGTAGTGATTGGCTGCGGAGCTGCTGGATGGTTATTAACACTATAAGATGGCAATTGAGGTGGTACTAATGACAGACAACTATTTGTATATCGAGCAAATACATTCAGAAATTTCTAATTTTAAAAATTGCTCATTATTAAGCAGTTTTTTCTAATTTTGGAAGGTTTAACTCTCTCAAGAGTCACCACATGAAGTTACGTTTCAACATCCACCTCAAACGGTAAAGCCGAAATTCATCAAATTTATCTTTACCGTTTATGCAGCATAGCTCAAGGTTATTGATAACGCTAAAATAGAGCAGGATAAATGACCCATAATAAGATAAACTGCCCCGCGAGCGCTGATTGGATTCGATATATTTCGGACTGGGCAGACGCACTTAATCAGTTATAAAAGAACATTGATAAAAGATTATTGATATAAGGTACATCACGATGGAACAAGCACAAAGCGCGGTAGAAAAAAGACCTGTATTCATGCCTAGAGTGAACAGTGATAATTTGGTAAAAACAGACATGGTTCGGTTTGAGCGCCATGTGGGATTTGCGAGTCGGCAAAAGAAAAAATCTATCAATGATATGCATCAAGTTATTCGCAAAAAATATGGCTTTAATCACGTTTTAGAGCTGTCGAGTAAATCGGGTAATAAGTTGAGTTTTTTACTCAGCCCTTTGAGTCTAAAGCTAACTAATGAGAATGGTGGCGAGCAGTATAGTGTCGAAAACGCCTTCCAAAGCAGTATGGTTTTTGAGGACGGTGGCCCCTATATTGACTTGCTAAGTGCACCGCCAAGACAAGCCAAAAAAGATGAGCGGTTAATCACCTCGGGTGAACTCATTGGCTATAATTATTTCGGTATGGAGTGGAGTGTAGAGCCATTAACAACGTTTTATGATTGGTTGTATGTGAATGCGCTAAAGCAAAACCCTCAGCTGCATGAAGAGGTCATGCAATATCAAGCCTTTACTGATATGGAGTTTAATCCAAAGAAATCTATCCATGGTGCAGCTTATGCACTGGCTATGTTTGTGGCGCTCAATAAACGAGAGCTACTGGATAATGTTGAAGATCCAGCGGTATTTTTTAACTTATATCATGACTTTAAAGTGAGTAACACCGAGGAGCTTTTGGAAGCAGGTTGGATCTGATAACTAGACCAGCGCTCAATTTAGTATAAGAAATTGGTTAACCAATGTTCTTGCTAGGCTGTAGTGGCATACTAACCTTAGACTGTGCTTAAAAGAAGCGATGTGATACGAATTACCACATCTATTATCATGGAAGAAAATAAAAATAGACTATGAAAACTGATACCAATCCTTCGCTTGCGTTTAGAAGATATCCTTCGACGACTGCGCTGCAATGCTTCGAGACAGCGGCTCGTCACCTAAGCTTTACTAATGCCGCCTTAGAGCTGCATATGACGCAAAGTGCGATTAGTAAGCAAGTGGCACAGTTAGAAGAGATGCTGAATATCTCTTTGTTTTATCGTACCTCGCAGCGTATTTCGTTAACGCCTGCCGGCAAAGCTTACTATATCGATGTACTAAGTATTCTTAAGCATATCGAGACTGCGACGACCAATTTGATGTCGCATAGCAGTAATTTGGAAGTGCTAAAAATGGTCTCGCATCCCACTTTTTGTGCACGTTGGCTGATTCCTGCGCTTCACGGCTTTAGTCAGGAAAATCCTTTAATTAGGCTGGATATTAAAGAGCAGGTAGGTCCATTTTTCTCCGAAGAGCATGATATCGATATTGCGTTTTTATACGGTGAAGGGACGTGGTCAGGGATGCAAAATGTTAAATTGTTTGATGAGTACTGTGTGGCGGTTTGTCGGCCTGATTATTTGCAAGGTAAAGACTTGCAACCGCAGCAGTCGGACAGCTATGTGCTGCTACAGCTGAGCTCACGTCCTAGCGCATGGTATGAGTACTTTAAGCAGCAGCAGATTAGCTTGGATGGTACGTTTGTAGGCCCACGCTTCGATACGTTTCATGCCTGTATTTCGGCAGCATTAACCGGTTATGGCGTTGCCTTGGTGCCGTTACGTTTGGTGGCTCCTGAGCTACAATCGGGTCAGCTGGTGATGGCTTGGCATTATGCGGCTAAGGGGAGAGGGGCTTACTATATGTCTTATCCTTTATCGCTTGGCAACTCGCACAAGACCAAAGTGATGCAAGAGTGGATTGCACGCTACTTAGAGACGTCCAGTCAGAGTCAGGTGGAGTTAGCCAGTTTGCTTGGCATCACTTGTACGAGTGTCAGCCATGGATAACGACAGTAATGTGATTAACCGCTAAAAGCCAGTGGTGAAAAAAACAATCGCTCCAATCAGACACGATGACAAAAAGGAATGCCCGCCCAACTATTATTCGTTTGCCCAAATCCTAGGTTTTTGTTGAAATGAGCGTCTAACTCAAGGAAGATGAGAGACGTTCATGGATTCGTTGTATAACGTTACCGATGCATTCACCATGGTGCATCCAGTGACCCTTAGCAAAGGTAAAAATGCGCACGTTTGGGATACGAATGGCAAGCGCTATATTGATTTCGTCGGTGGTATCGGCGTATTAAATTTTGGTCATTGTCATCCGCATATCGTGGACGCTATCATCGATCAATCACAAAACCTCATTCACTACGCCTACAATGCGGCAGGTCACCTGCCTTACCAAAAGCTCATGCCGAGACTTTGCGATTTAGTTCCTATTGCAGGCGAGCTTGCAGGCATGTTAACCAATTGCGGCGCCGAAGCAACCGAAAACGCGATCAAAATTGCCCGTATGAAGACTGGTCGTGTCGGTGTGATTGCTTTTGATGGCGGTTTTCATGGCCGTACCCTCGCAGCTGTCAACCTTAATGGTAAAGTGGCCCCGTATAAACGCGGCCTTGGCCCTCTTGCCGGCAGTGTCTATCATATTCCATTCCCAAGCCCTGACAATGATATCAGTGACGAGCAAGCCATTGACGCTTTGCTGCGCCTGTTCGAAGTTGAAACGGATATTGCTAATATCGGCGCTATTATCGCAGAGCCTGTACAAGGCGAGGGCGGTTTTCAATTAATGTCGCCAAAATTTGCTCAATATTTACGTAAATTCTGTGATGATCATGGCATCTTGCTCATTATGGATGAGATTCAGTCAGGCTTTGGGCGTGCGGGTATGCCGTTTGCTTTTAGTCATCTGGGTATTGAGCCTGATATGGTATTGCTGGGTAAAAGTATTGCTGGCGGTATGCCATTAGGTGCTGTGATTGGTAAAGCTAGTGTGATGAATGACCTGCCAAAGGGCAGCTTGGGTGGTACATATTCTGGCAACCCAGTAGCATGTGCTGCTGCCAATGCCACGCTCGATATCATGACAGAAGATGCCGTATGGGACTCTGCAAAACACTATCAGCAGACTATTGAATCGACGATAGCGCAGTGGCAACAAGAGGGTCTAACGCCTTGGTTATATGGACTAACAGGTATCGGCGCTATGCGCGGTATTGAACTGCGTCATCCATCTCACGGTACGCACCCAAGCGTGATGGCTTATGTCTTGGCGGAAGCTCGTAAGCAAGGGCTGCTATTGATGCCTAGTGGCAAATACCGCCACATTATTCGCTTATTACCACCATTAACGATTGAGCCTGAAACCTTACAAGAAGGCCTTGATATCCTAAAAGCCATCCTAGCATCTATCCCAAATGAGCTGCCGATTTAGTAAATACGTTTGTTTATAGCTCCTATGTGAGCTACATAAAGCCGCCATCATTTTTAACTATTATTCATTTTTCATTATAAGCAGTTTAAGGGGAATAACCGTGAGTTTAGACCATTCAAGTTCAAACCAACAAGCTATGAGCGGTGATGATATTCGTCATCATTTTTCGCTCGCTATGTCAAATATGTATCAAAAAGAAGTGCCGCTATATACTGATCTTATGAATCTTGTCGCTGAGGTTAATCAGGATGTATTGAACAAGCAACCTGAGATTGCTGAACAGCTTAAGAATACTAATGAAATTGATAGACTCAGCATGGAGCGCCATGGAGCGATTCGATTGGGTACTGCGGCAGAGCTTACGATGATGCGTCGTTTGTTTGCAGTCATGGGCATGCACCCGGTCGGTTACTATGATCTAGCGCCTGCTGGCGTGCCAGTGCATTCTACAGCGTTTCGCGCGATTGATACGGCATCGCTCAATAATAGCCCGTTTCGCGTATTTACCTCATTATTGCGTTTAGATTTGATTGGTGATGCGACGCTCAAGCAACAAGCCCAAGCGGCACTGGATGCGCGCTGTATCTTTACCAATAACGCGATCAAACTGATTGAAGTTTATGAAAACGAGGGCGGTCTAACAAATGAGCAGGGTGAGAAATTTGTCCAAGAAGCGCTCGATACTTTCCGCTGGCATGAGCAGTCGCTTATCTCGAAAGATATATATGAGCAGTTGGCAGGTCAGCATCAACTGATTGCCGATGTGGTTGGGTTTAAAGGACCACATATTAATCATTTGACCCCAAGGACGCTAGATATTGATGCCGTCCAACAAGGTATGAAGAGCCGAGGGTTTACACCAAAAGCCATCATTGAGGGACCGCCACGCCGTTACTGTCCTATTCTTTTGCGCCAGACCAGTTTTAAGGCATTAGTAGAAGCAGTGAGTTTTAAAGATGCTGACGGTCAGTATGAATCCGGTCAGCATACTGCCCGCTTTGGTGAGATTGAGCAGCGCGGTGTAGCCCTGACCCCAAAAGGCCGTGCCCTTTACGACCAATTGCTAACCGAAGCTCGTGAAAAATTGGGTATGACCCCAAATGAAGACAATGCTGAGCAATATTATCGATTATTAAGTGAATCTTTTGCCGCTTTTCCAGACGATTATAAGACACTGCATCATGAGCAGCTTGCTTATTTCCTTTATCAAGTAGCTGATAAAGAGGCTTTTGCAAACCACATTATAGATTCACCGTCAAACGAGCTCTCTGCTGCCGATCTGCAAAGCCTGATTGAGCAAAGTATCATTCTTATTGAGCCGATTGTTTATGAAGACTTTTTGCCTGTGAGTGCAGCTGGTATCTTCCAGTCCAATCTTCATAGTGATAGCGAGAACAGCTATGAGGGTCAGTCTAATCAACAAGAGTTTGAGCAAGCCTTAGGCATGCGTGTGCAAGATGAATTGGCATTATATGCGCAGCGGCAGAACGAGAGTCTACAAGCGTGTTTGGCCTCATTACGACAAGTGGCTTAAAGCAACTTATGGTTAAAAGACAAAACAGTGGCGCAGTTAAAAAATTGTTTTAGGCCAGTAAGGATTAATCTGCTTTAATACAGTGAAAAGGATATCAGTCAATATATTGATTCATTAAGACTTTATCCACTAAGTTTAGAATGCCATTCCAAAAATGAATGACAGCAAGAAATTTATTATTTTGCAACTTGAGCGACGGCAGGGTAGTTTATAGATCTGCACGGACGTAACGAAATACTATACAAAGGAGTCAGTATGATTAAGCAATACATGTCAGCCATGGGCGTCGATGAAAGCCAGTACCAAGCAGGCGATTTCGCAGTCCATAGCCCTATCGATGGTGAAGTCATCGGTAAGGTCGCTTTGCATCAAGTGAATGATGTCGACACACAAATACAAGATGCTAAAAAAGCCTTCAAAGAATGGCGTACAGTGCCTGCTCCTAAGCGTGGCGAATTGGTCCGTATTTTAGGCGAAGTGCTCCGTGAGCACAAAGAAGATCTAGGCGCGCTAGTTTCTCTAGAAGCCGGTAAAATCAAAGAAGAAGGTCTAGGCGAAGTCCAAGAGATGATCGATATCTGCGACTTTGCAGTAGGTCTGTCTCGTCAGCTTTATGGTTTGACTATCGCCTCAGAGCGTCCTGGTCACCACATGCGCGAAACTTGGCAGCCATTAGGTGTCATCGCGGTCATCTCAGCTTTTAACTTTCCCGTTGCTGTTTGGTCATGGAACACGGCGCTAGCCTTGGTCTGTGGTAATCCTGTGATCTGGAAACCTTCAGAAAAAACCCCTTTAACTGCCATTGCTTGCCAAGCTCTATTCGAGAAAGCCCTAGCCAAATTTGGCGATGCGCCTGCCAATCTATCTCAGCTCTTATTGGGTGAAGCTGATGTTGGTAATGCGTTGGTTGAGCATAAAGATGTGGCTCTCGTCAGTGCGACGGGCAGCACACGTATGGGCAGAATCGTAGGGCCAAAAGTCGCTGAGCGTTTCGGTAAGTCTTTGCTAGAGCTTGGTGGTAACAATGCCATGATTCTAACGCCAAGTGCTGATTTAGACCTAGCCTTACGTGGCATTTTGTTCTCAGCTGTTGGTACTGCGGGTCAACGCTGTACCTCGCTACGCCGTCTATTCGTCCACGAATCCGTGAAAGACGACATCTTGCCACGCGTAAAAGCCGCTTATTCAACAGTGAGCATTGGTCATCCACTAGAAGGCAACTTGGTTGGTCCACTTATCGACGAAGATAGCTTTAATAACATGCAAGACGCCTTGACCAAAGCCCGTGCAGCCGGCGGTACGGTCACTGGTGGCGAGCGCGTCTTACAAGATAAGTATCCAAACGCTTACTACGTGACGCCAGCCATCGTTGAGATGGATGCGCAAAATGATGTCGTCCGTCATGAGACTTTTGCACCGATCTTATATGTCATGACCTATACAGACTTTGACGAAGCTTTAGAGCTGCAAAATGACGTGCCACAGGGTTTATCTTCTTGCGTCTTTACCAATGACTTGCGTGAAGCTGAGCTGTTCTTAAGCGCCCGCGGTAGTGACTGTGGTATTGCCAACGTTAATATCGGTACCAGCGGTGCTGAGATTGGCGGTGCATTTGGCGGCGAAAAAGAAACTGGCGGTGGTCGTGAGTCAGGCTCTGATGCGTGGAAAAACTACATGCGTCGTCAGACCAATACGGTCAACTACTCAACTGAGCTACCACTAGCACAAGGTATTAATTTCGGTTAATGCAAGCCATAGTTGCTAATGTAAAAGTGTGTTTTTAGCCAGTTAAGCGCGCGTTATGTGCGCTTAACTGCCCTTAGCGTTACTTGTATCCTTTTAAATTCTGTTTTGAATCTATTTTTAGACCGTCAATAAGCCGCAAAGATAGCGGATAGCCGTTTGAATTAAGATTACTGTTTAACGCTTTTTAACGCTCTATTTTTTAAATCCTTTTAATGATTCATGAATATCTTTCAAATATTTATTTTGATTGATGGCAATACTTTATTCTTTAACATGATTATTAAGTTATTGTTTTAATTGATTATTTAATATAAATGCATTGAGAGAAGTGACTTAGTTTACTAGATTGGTTTGTATCTGACCAATGAGTAACACCGTACGATGACTATATACCAATGGATTTGGTTTTAACTACTAGGATAGGTAGATATATTATGATTGCAGATAAACCTCACAAACCGCATGACCCTGATATCGAAGGTTATGATCCTTCTTCTAGCTTCCTGCTAGATATTGCCCCACTGATATTGACTGCCATTATTTTAATGGTGCAATTTTTTGTCTTTAAAGATTTTACTCCGCATATTCCGCTAGCATGTGGCATCTTGATCACCGGTCTGTTCATGAAGTTACGTGGGCGCAGCTGGGACGGTATGGAAGAGCGTTTTTTAAAGGTTGTGAAAATTGGTCTGCCTGCCATGATCATCTTGATGGGTGTAGGGATGCTCATCGGTGCTTGGATTATCGCTGGTACCGTACCCACTATTTTATACTACGGCTTTAGCGTTTTTTCTCCCTCCTCATTCCTAGTCTCTGTTTGTCTTATTTGTGCCATTATTTCAGTAGCAACGGGTACCTCGTGGGGCACGGTTGGTACAGTCGGTTTAGCTATGATGGGTATCGGTCTGGGATTAGGTATTCCTCCTTCACTCACAGGTGGTGCCATCGTCTCTGGTGCTTTTTTTGGCGACAAAATGTCTCCGTTGTCTGACACCACGAACTTAACACCAGCTGCTGCCGGCGTGGATCTTTGGGACCATATCCGTGGCATGTTGCCGACGACTGTACCTGCCATGGTTACAGCTCTGATTCTCTATGCTTGGATTGGTATGAGCTACGGCGCAGACAATGTCGATCTCACCTCAATCAAAGAAATACAAACCTCATTAGCAGCGAACTATAATCTGAGCATTATTACTTTATTACCTGCTGTTGTCGTCGTCATTGCAGCTGTTATGAAAATGCCAGCCATTCCAACGGTATTGTCAGGTGTGGTAGTCGCAGGTCTTGTCGCATTCTTTATGCAAGGCGTTGGTGTCCATGACATCTTTAACGTCCTACAAAATGGCTTTAAAAGTGAGACCGGCTTTGCTGTGGTCGATCAACTGTTGTCTAAAGGTGGCGTGATGTCCATGACTTGGGTCGTGACCTTAACTATCTTTGCACTAGCTTTTGTCGGTTCAATTGAGCATTACGGTACATTAAAAGCCATCATGGCCAAAATCAACAACATGGTGAAATCGAGATTTGGTTTAGTGATTACGACTTATGCCAGTACCATCGGTGTTGGTACGCTTATCGGTGATGTCTATACCACGCTAGTCTTACCGGGTCGTCTGCTCAAAGATAAGTATAAAGAGATGGGTTACAAGCGCACGACGCTTACTCGCTCTATCGAAGATACGGGTACGCTGTTATCGCCACTCATTCCTTGGAACATGGGCGGTAGCTTTGTCGCGGCAACCCTAGGTATTGCGACCTTAACTTACGCGCCATTCGCCTTTGCCTGTTGGTTATCACCATTGTTTGGCTTGCTATGGGTCGTCTTAAATAAATTTATTCCTCGTGAAGAACCGACTGTCATCGATAACACAAGCACGCTCTCTACCGTAGAAAACGTATAATTTAGAAGGAACTTGAGATGTTGCAAGAGCAATGTTTGTGGAGCGTCACTGCGCCCAAAACTCACCACTACGATACCCTAAAGAGCGAAACGCAAACAAGAGTTTGTATCATCGGCGGTGGTTATACTGGGCTGTCTGCTGCGATTCATCTGGCAGAGCAAGGAGTGGCGGTGGTGTTACTAGAGAGTAAGATCATCGGTAGCGGCGGCTCAGGACGCAATGTGGGTTTTGTGAATGCCGGTACTTGGGCCCGTCCTGATGACCTCAATAAAATCATGGGAGAAGAGATTGGTGAACGTTTAGGGACTGCGCTCGGTCATGCGCCAAGTCTCGTGTTTGACATCATCGATCGCCATAATATTGACGCAAAGGATACGCGTACGGGCAATATTCATATGGCACACAATGCCAAGGGTGAAGCCGATGTAGATATCCGCTACGATCAGTTGATACGTCGCGGTGTTCATGCCGAGGTATTGACCGGTGCGCGCTGTCATGAATATTGTGGTACAACCAGTATCAATAAAGCCTTGCTCGATCATCGTGCGGGCACTATTAACCCATCCGCATACGTCAATGGCTTAGCGGCAGCCGCGACTAAACTGGGCGTACATATCTATGAGCACTCGGCGGTAACTTCAGTTGAGAAGTCTGATGGTAATTGGTATGTGCGTACGGCTGATGCGGCGGTGAAAGCTGAAAAAGTCATCATCGCGACCAATGCTTATACTGAAGGCGAATGGACAGATATTAAGAAGACGTTCTATTTGGTTGATTATTATCAAATTGCCTCTGAGCCATTGACCGGTAAAGTGGCAGATCGAATATTGCCTTATAAAACAGGCGCTTGGGATACGCGCTTGGCCTTGTCCAGTATTCGCCGTGATAACGAGGGTCGTTTGCTCCTTGGCACGGTCGGTGGCAAAGCCATGAAGTCTAAAACCTTCTATCAAAACTGGGCGAATGTCGTACAAAAGAGCTATTTCCCAGATCTGCCTAAATTTAAGTGGCAGTATGAGTGGTACGGTCACTTTGGCTTTACGCAAGACCATATCATGCGTATCTTTGAGCCAGAAGACGGTATCCTTGCCGCGACTGCATACAATGGGCGTGGGATTACTACAGGTACTATGATTGGTAAATGCTTTGCCGATTATATTATCTCAGGTGACCGCGACGTCTTGCCATTACCCTTTAAGACCGTTAAAGAAGCTAAGGTGAGCATGTCGGGACTGCGTTCGGGCTATACGGAGCTGGGGCTGACTTTGTATCATATGGGTCAATGTCTCAAAATCATAGCCTAGTTTTTTGACGCAGGGCGTTGTGTTTATTTATTGCCGCCGCTGATTTGGCGGAGAGATTAAGTGAACGGCACGCTGCTTTTATTTATTTGGAGTGTATATTGTGAATGCTGTTTCAGCACTGCCTACTTTAGAAGCTATGCATACAGAAGCTGGGCATGCTTCAACCATGCTAGCATTGACTCAGCAACTATTGTCTATATTGCAAGAACAGCATGGTTATGATGTATCGCAGATTAAGACAGATGCCGTGAGCTTAGAGCATTGGGGTAAAGACTGGACCAAACATTTTGCGCCAGCACCCTCTGCAATCGTATTTCCGAAATCTACTGAGCAAGTCCAAGCCCTAGTAAAATTGGCAAATGAGCACAATATTGTCATCACACCGAGTGGTGGTCGTACTGGACTATCGGCAGGTGCAGTCGCTAGCAATGGCGAGATAGTTGTCAGCCTAGATAAGATGAATAAGATTGGTCAGTTCTATCCGGCTGATCGTTTGGTAGAGGTAGAAGCCGGTGTGATTACTGAGCAGCTACAGCAGTTTGCTGAAGCGCAGGATTTGTATTACCCGGTCGATTTTGCCTCAGCAGGTTCAAGTCAGATCGGTGGTAATATTGGTACCAATGCGGGCGGGATTAAAGTCATTCGCTATGGCATGACACGTCAATGGGTAATGGGTCTCACTGTCGTGACGGGCAAAGGTGATATACTTAAGCTCAACCGCGGCATGATTAAAAATGCTACTGGTTATGATTTACGTCAATTATTTATTGGCGCTGAAGGCACATTAGGTATCGTCACCGAAGCACAAATGAAGCTCAACCGTCCACCCCAAGATTTGACCGTGATGGTGCTCGGCATGGATGAATTTGACCATGTGATGCAGGTGTTAGCGGCTTTTCAAGCACAAATTGATTTGACTGCGTTTGAGTTCTTTGATGAGGTGGCGATTGATAAATTAATGGCGACTGGGCATGTGCAAGAGCCGTTTGAAGCTCGAACCAAATACTACGTTTTATTAGAATTCGAAGCGCCGTATGAGCCGATTATGGATAAGGCGATGGCTATCTTTGAAGACTGTATGGAGAATGGCTGGGTCGTCGATGGGGTGATGAGTCAGAGTATGGCTCAGGCGATGGACTTATGGAAGCTGCGCGAGTATATCTCTGAGACGATTTCAGTATTCACGCCGTATAAAAATGACATATCAGTACTCATCAGCCATGTGCCAAACTTTATCTATGATATAGAAACGATCGTAAACGCTAAATATTCAGATTTTGAGATTTGCTGGTTTGGACATATTGGTGATGGCAACTTGCATCTTAATATTCTAAAGCCTGAGAATTTATCGAAAGATGAATTCTTTGGGCAATGCCAAACGGTGAATGATTCTATCTTTGAGGTAGTGCAGAAGTATGGCGGTTCGGTCTCAGCAGAACATGGCGTGGGTATGACTAAAAAGCCTTATCTACACTATAGCCGTAGCGAAACCGAGATTGATTATTTGCGTGAGATTAAGAAAGTGCTCGATCCCAATGGTATTATGAATCGCGGCAAGATTTTTGATCTCTAGTTGAGTGGTATCGTAATCAACTAAGACTTATTTTTAATAAAAACTATAAGGAACCCTCATGCATATTTTAGACAGCAAAACGGTAAAGAGTCAATTGACAATGACCATGGCTATCGACTCAATCGAGCAGCTGTTGACTCTACAAGCGCAGCATCCAGAGTGGATTAAGTGCCCTGAGCGCTTGGTCATTCCGACTTTCACTGCCAGTGACAAAAACAGTGGCTCACATCTATCGATGCCTTCAGTATTGTTCGACGGTCATGAAGAATTTGCTATCGTTAAACTGGTCACCATTTGTCCAGATAATCCAAAGCGCAATCTACCGACGACTACCGCTGTGGTGAGTGTCTCAAACAATGATACGGGTGAAATCCTTGCCTTTATGGACGGTGTTTATGTCACTCAAGTACGTACGGCAGCGCTATCAGGTATCGCGAGCAAGTATCTAGCAAAGCCAGATAGCCAGCAAGTGTCAGTCATCGGCTGTGGCGGAATGGCGTATGAGCAGCTGAATGCTGTGCTCACTGTATGTCCAAATATCAAAACAGTCACGCTATGGAATCGAACCGCTAAGGGTGCAAATACCTTTAAAACACAGTTTTCTGAACAGTATCCAGAATGGTCGGTCACCATCGAAGTCTGCGCAGATATCGCGAGCGCTGTAAAAGATGCCGATGTGATTAACTTGGCAACTCGCGCAACCGAAGGCTTGTTTGAGATAAACCAAATCAAAGCCGACGCGCATATTAATGCGGTAGGCGCTTATCAACCTGAGATGAAAGAAGTCAGTGATTCCGTCATTGAAGCCTGCTCACATGTCTTTATCGATGATATCGCGGGCGGACGTCATGAAGCAGGCGATTTGATTCAGGCGGATGCTGCTGAAGGTTGCAGTTGGACTTGGGAAGATTTAAGTGGCGATTTAGCGGACTTGGTCACAAAAAACATGACCATCGACCAAGATAAAAATGGTATAACCCTGTTCAAATCTGTTGGGGCCGCCAGCTTTGACGCGGCAGTCGCTTTGAAAGTTGCTCAAAAGGCTAAAGACGAAGGTCTGGGTCAGCTTATTACTTGGGGGTAGTGATATGCGCTATGACGTTATTGTAATTGGTGCCGGCATAGTAGGAACCTCTATCGCTTGGCATTTGCAGAAAAACAACGCTCAAGTTCTTTTGTTAGATAAAAAATGCCCAGGAGAAGAAACCTCCTATGGTAATGCCGGTATCATTACAAGAGAGGCGGTAAATACAAAACCGTTCCCTAGAAGTTTTAAGGAGATATCTAGAATATTGCCCAATAAAAGTGCTGATATTCGATACCGTTGGTCTGCAATATATCGTCTTCAGCGCCCGCTATTACAATATTGGATTCACTCAAGTCCAAAAAACGTTAAAAAGATCGATGACGAGTGGGCTACGCTCATTCAGCATTGTACAGACGAGCATGAGCCTATGATTAGAGCGTCAGGCGCTGATGAACTGGTCAGTAAAATAGGTTGGATTGAGCTTCATCGTCATTCATATAGCTTTGAAAAAGCAATTAATAAAGCGGTAAAAGCTGCCGATAAAGGCGTGGAGTATCAGGTTCTATCGCTAGCAGAGCTCCAAGCGCTAGAGCCAAATGTGAACTTCATAGATTATATCGGCGGTATACACTGGAAAAACTCTTGGCAGATAAAAAATTCCGGCAGTCTGGTGAAAGCATATGCTAAAAATTTTGAAGCAATGGCAGGAGAGATAAAACAATCTACCGTAAAAAATATGATACAGACAGAAGACGGCTGGCAGGTCATTACCGATAGCGAAACCTATTTATGTCAGAATTTGGTCATTGCTGCTGGTCCTTGGTCAGCTGATCTCATTAAGCCGTTGGGTTATGAAATCCCTCTATTTCCTATGCGTGGCTACCATCAACACTTTAAAAGCACCGACCAAAACGCATTTTCTCACAGCTTATTTGATGTAGATAAAGGGTTTGTGATGGGCACAATTGATCAAGGCGTGAGAATCACGACTGGCGCTGAAATGGCATTGTTAGATGATCCAAAAGACTTTAATCAGTTAGAGACTGTACTGACTTTTGCAAAAAAAGTGTTGCCGCTTGATGCTGCTGTTGAATCTGAAGCATGGTGTGGGACAAGACCCTGCATGCCAGACATGAAGCCAGTTATTGGGCCTGCATCAAAACACGATAATTTATGGTTTGCTTTTGGTCATGCTCATCAAGGTCTGACACTTGGACCGGTGACAGGACGTCTCATTGAAGAAATGATTCATGGTAAGCCATTATTTATTGATGCTCGGCCGTTTAGTAGTAAACGCTTTGATTCCAATCTTTAAAAAACGTAGATCTTAATAAACGTACCTTTTAACCCCGCTAGACCACCTTTTTAATGTCCTTTACAGGTTTAATATTTACTAAGTCTGTCGTCAAAACATCCGCTACCCCCTCCTTTTTCTACTATAAAACTAGCAGCATGAATTTTATTCATGTTATGTTTAAATAGTATCGTTTTTATTCATGTAATGTTTTAGGTATGATTCATCCCATACAGAAATTCGGTTTTATCTCAGTTAATGAGATTAGGGTAGGGGATTACCATGAGCAAAAAATTTACATATTCCATCTCAAGCATTCGTTTTGATGAAAACTATCAACCTGCAGACAGCACCCGTCTGACGACGAATTTTGCAAATTTGGCGCGTGGCGAGAGTCGTCAAGAGAACTTACGCAAAACGCTGACTATGATAAATAATCGTTTTAATGATTTAGCACATTGGGATAATCCGACAGCCGACCGTTATTCTGTTGAAGTTGATATCATTTCTGCAGACTTGGATATTGAAGGCAATGGTCATACATTCCCAGTCATCGAAACGCTAAAGACAACGATTATTGATCATAAAGAGAACAGACGTATTGACGGTATGATTGGCAACAGCTTCTCATCTTATGTGCGCGATTATGATTTTAGCATCGTATTGCCAGCACATTTCGATAACCATCCTGCATCGCCACCACCAGCCGATTTTGGCGATTTGCACGGTAAACTGTTTCAACATTTATTGAACTCAGAGGCGTACCAAGCCAATTTTAATAAACAACCGGTGATTTGCCTAAGCGTTTCAAGTAGTAAAACCTATCATCGTACGGGCAATCAGCATCCTGTATTAGGGATTGAATATAGACAAGATGGCTGCGCTTTGAACAAAGGATCATTGACCGATGAATACTTTTCCACAATGGGCTTGACGGTGCGCTATTTTATGCCTGCTGGTAGTGTGGCACCTTTAGCATTTTATTTTTCTGGTGACTTGCTGACTGATTACACCGATCTTGAGCTAATCAGTGCGATCAGTACCATGGAGACCTTCCAAAAAATTTATCGACCTGAAATTTACAATGCCAATTCCACCGCCGCTCAAATATATCAACCCAGCTTAAAGTACCAAGATTATTCACTGACGCAAATTGTGTATGATCGCGCGGAGCGCAGCCAGATGGCAGTGACACAAGGTAAATTTACGGAAGACGAGTTCATTAATCCTTACCAAGACATTCTTGAAGAATGGGCGACAAGCTATGATGTTGCAAGCGAGACTGTTCAAAGAGAAGCGGCTCAAAAAGAAATGGCTAAAAAACAGGCAGCCTAAGCAATTCAACTCCAGCCAAAATATAGAATACAAATTAATAAGAAGATGAATCACATGACAATATTATTACCGACACAAAAATTATTACCGACCTCAACAGCGGGCAGCTTACCGAAACCTTCTTGGCTGGCAGAACCTGAGAAAATCTGGTCACTATGGGCATTAGAAGGGGAGCAATTGCTCGAAGCCAAACAAGATGCGCTACGTTTAACATTGCAAGAACAGCGTCATGCAGGGATTGATATTGTCAGTGATGGCGAGCAGACGCGTCAGCATTTTGTCACCACTTTTATTGAACATCTTGATGGCGTCGATTTTGAGAATCGTAAAACCGTTAAAATTCGTGATCGTTATGATGCGAGTGTGCCGTCAGTCGTTGAGGCGGTGAGCCGTCAAAAGCCTGTTTTTGTTGAAGATGCCAAGTTTTTACGTCAGCAAACCGATCAGCCGATCAAATGGGCACTGCCTGGTCCGATGACGATGATTGATACCTTATATGATGGTCATTATAAAAGCCGTGAAAAATTGGCATGGGAATTTGCTAAAATATTGAATCAAGAAGCCAGAGAATTAGAAGCGGCGGGTGTAGATATCATTCAATTCGATGAGCCAGCGTTTAACGTGTTCTTTGATGACGTCAACGACTGGGGTATCGCTACTTTAGAGCGCGCCATAGAAGGTCTAAAGTGTGAGACGGCGGTGCATATATGCTACGGCTACGGCATCAAAGCCAATACCGATTGGAAAAAGACACTGGGTTCGGAGTGGCGTCAATATGAGCAAGCCTTTCCAAAATTGCAGCAGTCTAATATCGATATTGTCTCTTTAGAGTGTCAAAACTCACATGTACCGATGGATTTGATAGAACTCATTCGCGGTAAAAAAGTGATGATTGGTGCCATTGATGTGGCAACCAATAACATTGAGACCCCTGAAGAGGTGGCTGATACACTACGCAAAGCCCTGCAATTCGTCGATGCGGACAAACTTTACCCGTCCACCAACTGCGGCATGGCACCGTTGTCGCGCCAAGTGGCACGCGGTAAATTGAACGCATTAAGTGCAGGCGCGGCAATCGTGCGTCAAGAGCTAATGGCTTAGGATTTACCGACTAAACTTATGCAAAATTTAGCTTTTGTAGGTTGGGTCTTTAACTCCGCCTATAAAAGCTTGTTTAAGCTCATGAGTGACCTCAGTTATCAATGTACTTACCGATTTAACATTTAGGATTGCAGCAATGAGTAAAGATGTGATTGAAGCAACCGACTTTAGAGATGCCATGTCTTTGTTGACGACCGCCGTTAATGTAGTCACCACCAAAGGGCAATCTGGTCTACATGGGTTTACTGCCTCGGCGGTATGTAGCGTCACCGATACACCGCCAACCTTGCTGGTCTGTATGAATCAAAAGTCTCGCTCACATGCCCATTTTCTTGAAAATAAAACTTTAAGTGTCAATGTATTGGGTGCACAGCATGAGCCTATATCTAATGCCTTTGCTTCTAAATTATGCTCAGAAGAGCGCTTTGGGCACGGTGCTTGGACGACATTAGCTACAGGTGCGCCTATTTTAGAAGATGCATTGGTCAGTTTTGACTGTGAGATTGAGGATATTCAGCAAGTTGGCACGCACAGTATCTTTATGTGCCGAGTTGTCGCCATAAAACAAGGCTATCAACAAAGCAGTGCTGATGAAAGCTTGGTTTATTTCAACCGTGCTTACCATCAAGTAGGTCAGGTAGAAATCGTTTAAGCTGACTTTCTGACATTGATTATGTAATTGTCATCTAACTATAGTCAGCTCAATATCAAGCCGATACAGTGAAACTGGAATGGATTTTTTGTAGCCTCTGTCGGCGTAGGCACAGCAAGCTAGAAAAAATTGTACCAGTTTCACCTTGTCAGATAACGTATTCATTTTATTTTGTATCGACTATAAAACTATCATTTAACCGAGAAGTAACTATCCTGTGGAACTAATCATTTTTTTAATAATAGGCGCTATAGCAGGATTTGCTGCAGGGCTTTTTGGTGTGGGCGGCGGCACGATTATCGTACCACTGTTATTTATCGTCTTTACCCAAATGGATTACAGTCCTGACAGTATCATGCATTTGGCGTTAGGTACGTCGTTGGCAACCATCATTGTTACCTCTATCAGCTCGCTCATGGCGCACAATAAAAAGGGCGCAGTCATGTGGCCGGTTTTTAAAAACCTGGCACCAGGCTTAGCGATTGGTTGTTTTTTAGGGGCAGGGATTGCAGGACAGATATCTGGGCTGTATCTTCAGCTTATCGTTGGTGTGTTTTTGCTATGGGTCGCTTATAAGATGTTTTTCGGTGGCAAAAAACAAGTCGTTAATCATGCTGATGATGTCAATGGCGCTAATACGGAACTGCCTTCAAAACCTAAGCAGCTAGCAGCAGGCGGGATTATTGGTATTGCTTCTGCCATTTTCGGTATTGGCGGCGGTAGCTTAACCGTACCTTATTTAACGCGTTACGGTGTGGTCATGCAAAAAGCCGTTGGCACATCAGCAGCGTGTGGCTTGCCCATTGCCATCGCTGGAGCGTTAGGCTTTATGTTCTTTGGCATGCAGCAACAAGTTGATGTGCCCAATACCATTGGCTTTGTCCACATTTATGCCTTTTTAGGGATTAGTATCATGAGCTTTTTCACTGCAAAGCTAGGTGCAAAAGTCGCCCATATACTATCACCAGAGCTTTTAAAAAAATGCTTTGCGGTATTATTAACCGTGGTTGGGTGTTATTTCCTTTTTAAAGGGCTGATTTAGGTATTCATAGTCGTTGCTCTAAAAGGCAAAGCTTGCGAACTGAGCTACCCAAAAAGCACATAGTGAAATGCATTATCATGATCTAAATAATCCAAAGCATGACAATCTAGAAAACAGTCTAGAAAACAATGTTGAGACAGTAGCCTAGTCGTGCTTGGGCGGTACAGAATATGTGCCAACAACATGCGCGACCAAGTCGCTAGAGCCTTCTGAGTACAAGGAAACCTCACCTACAATGAGCGTACGCCCTACCTTTAGCAAGGTGCACTCAGCAATGATACGCGCTTCTGCTGATGGTTTACGCAGAAAATTGATGGTAAGGCTTGTTGTTACCGTCAACGCTACAATGCCAATCTTACCAAGTATCGCCACATAGAGTGCAACATCAGCAATGCTCATCAATACAGGGCCAGAGACCGTACCACCAGGACGCAGCTCATCTATACCGATATCATGCGATAAGGTTGAACTATCCTCGCCTACTGCTTCAACTTTGCACTTGGTTTGAGGGAATTCTAATGCCATAAAGGCTGCTATTTCTTCTTTGGTCGCTGACATACATACTCCTGTGGTTTAATTAATCTTGTTGTTAACTATCTTTTCTTCGCACTCAAGTTCATTGGTTCGATTAGCACAACTAGAATCGATAAAATTGGTATCGATTCTAGTTTCTTGCTATAAATGGGTAGTGGATAGATATATTTTTGATACTGACTCAATATTTTCAGTGGCGTATTCTTAAATTAAGGCGTACCAGCATGACCAACTTTAACTGGTGTAGATAGCATACGCCCTTTAGTTTCAACGGTGCGTGACGCTTCATCCCAGTCAGGTGCTGCACACATAAACAATGTTTTGCCATCTTGTCCGCCAAGAGCAACCGCAAAAATGCCGTCAGGTGCCGTATCCACGGTTTCTAGGATTTCGCCCCCTTCTTTAATACGAACAGCACGTTGGTTCAAGGTATCTGCAATCCAAACAGCGCCCTCGCTATCTAAGGCAAGACCATCAGGTAAGATGCTGGCGTTCTCTATACGTGCCCCTAAATTTGGCTCGTCTCCTAACTCTCCAAAGTTAGCAAAGTCACGTTTTTCTCCTAAAGTGCCGTCTTTATTAATATCGAACTGTGAGACTTTATTACCAAATAGCTCATTAACGATTAATGTCTTTTCATCCGCAGAAATGACCATGCCATTTGGAAAGGCCAAACCTTCTGCCACAACCTGAGAGGTACCATCAGGTCTCACCAATACAAGACCAGTGTGTTTATGATCAGCACCACCCATCAGATCAAAACCGAAGTTTCCAACATAAGCGTTGCCATTAGGCGCAACGACCATATCGTTAGCATGCCCCTCACAATGCTTCCAAATATCAGCGTGAACAACTAATTCGCCATTGTCCTCTAAACGTAACACTTTACGATCTTTCATAGAGACAACGAGCATACGGCCATCAGGAAGCCAGCCTAAGCCAGATGGCTGCTGTTCTACATGGACAATCTTTTCTGCAACGCCTTCATCATTAACACGATAAACGCCTTTGTTATAAAAATCGACAAACCATAAAGCGTTTTTGTACCAACGCGGTCCTTCTAGGTAATGGAATCCATCAACTACTACGTCTAACTCATATTTTGACATAACTATCTTCCTTGATTTATAGACAAAATTATTTAAGAAATTTACTGCTTATTAGAGTATTTCTTGGTAGATCATTTTTACTTCCTCTAAAGACATATCCATTGGATTGGTTTCAATGAGACGAGCATAGGTATTAATGACCATATCAGCTAACGCGGGGATATCCTCTGCCGTTATATCTAGCTCATTTAAGCGATATTTTAGACCGCTTGTTTTCAAGAAGTCTTTTAGTTGATTAATAAATTGATGGGCAGCCTCTATGTCAGTCATGCCCGAAGTGTCGATAGGCATCACCGCACGAGCGAGTTCTGCATAAAGAGGTGCTGCTACTGGTAAGTTGAAAGTAAATACACTGCACATCACGAGCGCATTAGCATGCCCATGCGGCACATGGAAGTTAATGCTAAGTGGGTAGGAGAGTCCATGTACAGCTGCTACGGAAGCATTGACAAAAGCGATACCAGCTAGCGTTGAACCCAATAACATATCAGCACGAGCATCAATATCATCGCCGTGATGGAGCACTGTATAAAAGTTACTCCATAGCATTTGCAAACCTTTAACAGCCAACGCATCTGAAATGGGGTTCTTTTTGGTGCGACTCGTGTAAGCTTCGATGCAGTGAACCATCGCATCTAAGGCAGTGGCAGCAGTAATATGGCGAGGAAGCTTGAGAGTTAGCGTCGCATCTAAAATCGCGACATCAGGTAGGATTTTAGGCGTGTATATGGCTTTCTTGCTGCCATCCTTTGCTGTGATTACAGATACAAAGGTAGCCTCTGCGCCAGTACCTGCAGTGGTGGGGATCGCAAACAACGGCATTTTTTTAAAACCACTAATATCTGCCTCTAAGAGTTCATTAACCGACTGAAAGTCATTGGGATATAGCGCGACAATTTTCGCGGTATCGATAGGGCTGCCACCTCCTAAACCGATGACCAGATTACACTGGTTCGCTCTGGCAAGTTCAATAGCTTGTTCGACGACTTCAATAGGGGGATCAGCAACAACCCTGTCGAAAATAACAACATTAATACCAGCCTGCTCTAAAGACTCTTGTGCGATATCGACGTAGCCTAAATCAGAGACACCAGCGTCTGTAATAATAATGGCAGATGTCGCATAGTACTGCTTTGCTAAATCCCCTAGCTTCTGGCGCATACTGTCAGCTTCGCTAACAATGTGTCCATTAGTATAAAAATCCATCCCTGTCATTCTATTCTTCCTTGTGTAGATGAGCGATTATTTTTGTCTATTTATAGCCTTTAGATAAATCGCGTGTATAAAGTCTTAGTATTAACTCAATCACGCTACAGTGTATATCTATTAATTGGCACTTTTTGTAAGAATATTTCTTTATTAAAAGCATTAAATTCTATCGAGATATTACTCGCTATTCCTTTAGCTTTTTGAACCTTTGACATCATTAATAAGCTTTATCGAAGCTATCGCAATCTATATGACTCTGGATATATTTCTAGGTTTCTTCCCATCTCTACTGAAATGGGCACTGAATTTCCTATATAATACGAGCCATCTCGTTGTTGATGATCCATTCAATTTAGGCTTTTTTCTGAACAAGAAAGGCTTTTTATTAGGTAAAAACGGTGCTTTATGTTTAACGCTTCCTCGACTCGTTTAAATAAATACATCAGTGAAAGCGGTATTTGCTCCAGGCGAGACGCTGACCGCTTTATTGAACAAGGTAATGTATACCTCAATGGCAAGCGTGCTGCAGTAGGCGCGCAAGTGGTTGCTGGAGATACGGTGAAAGTCAACGGGCAGCTCATTGAGCCGAAAGAAGCTGATGACTTTGTTTTTATTGTATTAAATAAGCCAGTCGGCATTGTGAGCACCACGGAAAGCTCCGAGAAAAATAACATTGTTGATTTTGTTAGACATAGCGTACGTATTTTCCCGATTGGGCGTTTGGATAAAGATTCTCAGGGTTTAATCTTCTTGACCAGTAATGGCGATCTGGTGAACAAGGTATTGCGTGCTGGTAATAACCATGAAAAAGAATATTTGGTGACGGTGAATAAACCGATAACGGATAATTTTATCGAAGGTTTGGCTGGTGGCGTGCCGATGTTAGGTAAGATGACGAAAAAATGCCCTGTCACTAAGGTGTCGCCTAACGTGTTTAACATCACGCTAGTGCAAGGTTTGAACCGTCAAATTCGCCGTATGTGTGAGCATTTTGGCTATGAAGTCGTGAAGCTTGAGCGTACACGGATTATGAATGTCAGTCTTAAGGGTACGCCCGTTGGAGACTGGCGAGACCTGACGCCAAAAGAGTTGTCTGTTTTACTTAACTCTATAGAAGATTCTTCTTCGCAAGACAGTAAACCGGCTAAGAAATCTAGTAATGCACCACGAAAAAATCCTCGTGCCGATGACTCGTCAAAAGCAAAGTCGTCTTCAAAACCAGCGGGTGCGGCAAAGGGAAATAAAAAATACTCCAAGGATGATGCTAGAAAACCAGCGGGTTCTAAAGGTAGAGATGGTCGTCCTGCTGGTCGTGGTAAGCCGTCAGGGGGTAATGGTAAGTCTGGAGGCAAGGGTAAGCCTGCTGCAAATGGCAAGCGCCCTTCAAAAGGTCGTGGTTCTTCGCGATAGTAAGTTTTCACAGTGCAACTGCTTTATTCATGTTTTAAATGTCAGCAAACTAAATAATTTTAACTTTGACCTTAACAGGATAATATTATGTTTAAAATAAAAGTAGAACGCATTGTCAAAAAACCGATTGATGAGGTATTTGAAGCACTGAGTGACCATGCCAGTTATGGCTCATTTAAAGCGGTCGGTGTAGCTAAGTTGGTGAATGAAGGTGACGAGGAGCGCAATGGCGTTGGGGCTGTACGTACCATTCAATCGGGACCTGTTAAGTTTTGGGAGCGAATTACGGCGTTTGAGCGTCCTACTCATATGCAATACCAAATCGAAAAAGCTAAACCTATAAAAATGCAACATGATAAAGGCGTTATTGATTTAAAAGACTTGGGCGATGGTACCACACACGTGACTTGGGTGTCTGAGGGTCGATTGACTGTACCACTGCCATTAATCGGTCGCCTATTTGACCGTCAAATGCAGAAACAAGGAACTGTAGGGTTCAGTAGCATACTCAAATCTATAGAAAGCCGCTAATCTAGCGGCAATGTTTGGTTTTATCTTAGATTTTTTGTCGTATCTTTTATGGGTTGCTCTGAGTGTCGATTATGGCGTTCGGCCAACTATTGTTACTCTTAATCAGTCTTTTCCTTTATCAATCTCATTCTTAGCAGCTTCAATCTCGTTAAAACGCGCTAACTGCTCTGGCGTTGCTTTTTGTTGATACTTCTCTTTCCACTCAGCATAAGGCATACCATAAACAAGCTCGCGTGCATCTTCGTATTCGATTTCAATACCACGCTCCTCACCAGCCGCTTTATACCATTTGGATAAACAGTTACGACAAAAGTCGGCAAGGTTCATTAGCTCAATATTTTGTACATCTTTGCGCTCGTCTAAATGAGCTAGTAAGCGACGAAATGCTGCGGCTTCTAATTCGATGTTTGATTCTAATTTTGCCATAAGGTTTTTCCTAATTGTAATTGAATCGTTTCAAAACTGAGATGATACTAATGATATAAATATTGCGCAACCTGTGTCGTTCTATATTAAAAAAGGTATACAAAAAAACTTGGTAAAATTGTCATAGTAGGGGTTTGCCAATTTAGAACGTCTTAAGCATAATCGGAGGCTGATCTACTTGAGTCAGGCAGCAATGTCTGACAGGATTAAATTATCATAATACCGCTTTTCAAACTCAAAGGGTGACACATAACCAATCGTGCTATGCAATCGTGTTTTATTGAACCAGTGCACCCATTCAAGGGTTGACACTTCAACATCATTTACACCGTTCCAGTTCTCTTTTAAATACTGGATTACTTCAGTCTTATAAAGGCCATTGACCGTTTCAGCTAGTGAATTGTCGTATGAGTCACCTGTGGTGCCGACCGAGGCAATCACACTGCAGTCAGCCATCTTATCTATGTAGCGAATGGATAAATACTGAACCCCTCGATCACTATGATGAATCACGTCTTTGGGATTGTTTCTATCTGTTATCGCCTGATTTAATGCTGCCATCACCATATCGGTGTTCATACGATTAGATACTTTCCAGCCCACAATGGCACGAGCAAACACATCGATGATAAAAGCGGTATAAACCCAGCAGCTCACACTTGTTGCGGTGGATCTGCTGATTACTAACACCACGATTTATCCAGTTATAATAGCTTGATGGCTTGACATCTAATACGTGACACATACAGGTGATGCTAAATATCTTCTGGTTATCCTTGATAAATACGTACTCCATCAACTGTGTTTTGCGAAGTACGCCGTGGCCTTTTTTAGAATATCTTAGTCTTAACTCTGAGACTTATATCGATGTCAATAATAAAAAGATGAGTCGGTCTGCTGTTAATGAAACAGCTAAGCTAAACACAATAAAACAGTTTAAAAAAATATGTTTGATTTTAAAGGTGATGTAACTTAACTAGATAATTATAACGGCTATTCGCTATCTGTTATCAGCCCAATCGAGCAGCGCAAAAAAGGAAAGTTTTCTTCTGCTTTGATGAGTTCTGTTTTGCATTTATTACTAATAGTTAATGATTTGACCAATTGATGTCTCTTAAATTTATTTCAGCATAGCTCAGAACGGTAAGTTCCTTCTCATAAGCAACTATCGTTTCATACTGCTAAACTAGTGACCAACTTCAAGCGTCGTAATTATTTTATTAGTACACTAATTATACGGCCATATTATCAAATCATACTAAAAATCAGTGCCAATAGCGATTGAAGCCATATTTTAAGTATTTACATACATTGTAGCTGTTTGGCACTATCATTTACTTTAGCAATAAATTCTTTTAAAAATGAGACACGGATGCTGATTTTAAAGACGAAAACCAATCGACCACAATTACAGCAGGTTAGATTGCTAAAGCGGTCTAGATTGTTGAATCAGTTATCTAATAAACTTACTAGCCGTTTGGTGTTGATACAAGCGGCGGCAGGGTATGGAAAAACAACTGTGATGGTACAGCTGAGCGAACAGTTAGAAGAAGATAACTTTGCTGTTGGTTGGCTGACCTTGGATAACGATGATAATGATCCTGTACGTTTATATCAGTACTTATGGTCAGTATTAACGCAATTTCCTGATTCACATTCGTTAACCGAAGGTAGGGTAACTAAAAACCATATTCATCATCTGCTTTCTCAGCTTGATACTACAACTACATACACTTTATTTATTGATGAGTTAGAAGCAGTAACCAATACTACTAGCTTAAACCTAATATGGTGGCTGTATCTTTTTTTACCTACTAATTACCATTTAGTCATTGCCTCACGCATACAGCCAAATTGGCCACTTGCAAAAGAGGAGCTACAGGGATTGGTGAGGATTGTTAGAGCGAATGAATTAAGACTGTCATTACCGGATACTTACGAATTACAGCAATATTTGCAAAGTAACTTGACACACAATATCGCTCTCACACCTTATATGGCAGCTAATCAGTCATTGTCAGAGCTATCGGTATCTTCAACTAATAATATCACTTTGATTGATGACAAACTCGTCTCTATGCTTATTGAAAAAACTGAAGGCTGGTTAACAGGCATTCAGCTCATCAAACCCCAACCTTGGCAATGGTGTCAAACTATTTTACTTAATAGTATTAAGTATATAAGTATATGATATAAATATACTTGTTGATTGTATTTTATAAAATTATTTTATCATATTAGTGTAATTAGTAATAGTGTTTTTATATTTTGGGCACTGTGAAAAAGCATATATTGACACCTAACTATTATTGAGATAGTCTGGAAATACTCCTACCCTATCGTCATTATTTCTAGGAAGGTTTATTATCCTAGCTATTAGAGGTGCTCAATGACAAAGACAAATAAGCCTTCAGCTCGTAATCATTTTTTTACACCCAGTCATACTATGTTGACCGTACATCCTAAAGCGTCAATAGCCTATAAGACTTGGCTGAAATGTCATCCCAAAACATCACCCATTCATCTTGCTGATATCGATAAATATCTTAAGCCGCCGATAAGAATTATTTCTAGTGATAAAGAAGGCTACCTATATTTTGACAACTTTGAGCGTATGGCAGATATTTTTCATTACGAGGCTGATATAAGCCAGCCATTTATAATCATTACAGGTAATGATCAGCAAATTACTAAGATGGCTTGGGCAGAAGTATTGAGGCTTTGCCGCTATCAGAATATTGACCATGTTTCTTTATGGCAGCACTTACGACATGACTGTGCAGCGACAACACTGAAGCAGCTAATGGGGTGTGATAGTTTGTTCAATGAGGATTACTGTGATTTTGCAGGCATCAATATCGATCGATATTTCTACAGGCAAAGGTCTTTAAAGCCAGATAAAAAAACGTTTGATTTAGCACAGAATATGGACTGGACCAATGTATGAAGTGAAAGAATGGACTGTTAGGACTATGGAGGCCGAAAAGGTCCATGGTTTGATCAGACGGATCGTTCCACATGATTCACCATTGTCAGCTCAAGCACATAGACTTGTTTTTGAGCTGATAAAGCTATCTCCAAAATACTTGATGGAAACTAATGATCAGAGTGCCGATACGAGTTTGACAAAGCTAACGCATGACGAGTGCAATATCATTATAAGCACAGTCAAAGCTGATAAAAGCTCGGATGTCTGGTCTGTTTCATATATGTTAGCTGTATTTACTGATTACTATAGAAAAGAACCATTTACTGATAAATCTTGGCTTTTTATAAGTAGGTATTTACAATTTATATTACTAATAGCAGAGCGTGAGGATAAGCATTTTAATAAGATTAACAATCTTGGCGTTCGAATAAGAATGGCGCTCAAAAAGAATTCATCTCAGACTGCAATTATTGATAAGTTGATTAACATACATGGATCATCTGCTAATGTTTACGATAACTTCGCCGATATTGAATCGTATGAACAAGGTATGCAGCATAACGAGCAGACAGGCTTAGTCAAAAATACGAATCTAGCTAAGAAAGTAGGTGAAATAAGACTTGCTTATGAAGTCGTTATTGAGAATAAGGGTTATATCGAAAGGCAATTTAGCAGAAAGGGGCAGTCTGTATTCATAAAAAAGGCGAGAAATGAACAGGCTTTACTTTTTACAAATGAAGTAACCCGACGAATACGCTTTCCTAAAGCATCCTCAGATAACAACGTTGCTAAACCAGAAGACCTAGCAGACGATAATCCACCAGCGCTTTTAGACAATAGATACAATCCCAGTAAGAAAACATCTAAATCATCACAATTACAGCAGTATCAAGTCAAAACCAGCTACTTACACAATAAACGTAATCAATTTATGTTTCCCAGTAATACTAGGTTATTAACGATATCTGATTATCAGTCAGTTTTTGTAAAACTGTGGTCTATAGTATCTGATGATGAACAATGTGTTAGGCGAGTCGCTGCTGTATTATTACTATCAATGATAAGCGGTAGGTCAATTCAAAACGTGATTAAAGAGGTGGCTACTAACAAAAGCCAAAGACAGTTTTTGGTGGAAGAAAAGAGTGGCGTAACTGTGATTCGGAATACGATTAATGTCACAGTCAATCGGCGCGATAAAATAAAGCCAATCACCAAAAGTCATAGCAATAACTTTAGTTTGCCACTGCCATTATCCTTAAGTGTAATATTACAGTACAAATTTGAAGTAGAGCCAAGCGAGATCAATCAGCTCTTAAAGATACTTAGAGAATCCTTATCATTACCTCTATTATCAAATCAACATATTGAATCAGCGCTAGCGTTTGTTATTACCCATCGTATTGGCGAACCATTACACTCAGACATTATTACGGGTGTAGAGGTAGAGCACGCATCACCGCTGTACTATACCAGTATAAAAAAATCTACACTGCTTCATACTTATCAAGCTGCAATCAATATACTAAGTGGTCGCTACTTTAAAGATCTGAGAGCTGTCCACTACTACAGCGTAAATTACGATCAAGTATTCTCCGGTTATTTAGGCCCAAGACACTATCAATTATGGCAAGCTCATAGATATCCTTATTTTTTGGATATGCCAATTGTCGCTAGTAATATTAACAAAACCTACATTGGTAGTGAAATGGCACTGACTGATAAGGTGTGCGGTAATTTTTTCGCTTTACTTGCTAGAAAGGTACAAGGTGATAGGCAACAATTAAGTCATGGCACAAATGCTAGTGAAGATGAATATATCAAACAATTTAATGCTTATGGATTATGGCTATGGCATGTCATTCAGATTCAAACTGGTATAAGACCCGTCAATGACGCACCTGGGTTTTTAAATCAATTCAATTTTAGTCATGACATGTATTGGGTTTCAGATAAATCAATACGCCAAGGCAAAGACTACGGTCGCCTCATCCCTCTAAGTGATTTTTTAAAAAAGGCGCTAAAAAACTACATCAGTTATATTAAATATTTTGCTAGTATGCACAATTCTTTATATGCAGACCACATACTTAAGATTAATAAGATTTTGCAATCAGAAGAACCTTTTTTACAGATATTTAGCTTAAATCCAAAAAAGTTTATGCCTATCACACCAAAACGCATTAGAAATACGGTAGGTAAAGCTTTGCCTCATCAAGATAACTGGTTACGACATCAGTTACGCTCGATGCTGACCAACGAAGTAGACGAGGTATACGTTTGCGCCTTATTAGGTCATGAACACGCTGATCAAGAGATATTTCATCCGATGTCCTCATTATCAATCAATCAATATAAGACAGAGCTATTGCCCCAGCTAGATCTTGTGGCGCAAAAGCTTGATCTTAAGCAAGTGGAGATCAAGCATGGCTAAATCATCAGAGTTATCGTCTCATGAGAAAAGAGCTGCTAATTTACAGCGTCAAAAACAAGCATTAATTAGTAAAGCGGAGGAGGTAGCTGCTGATTATTTATACAGACAACAGCCTTTTAATGAATCTAATATGGAAGAACATTATCATGCGATCGATAATGAACTATCAAATTCATTCACGACATTCAATCAATACCGCTGTGCAAGGCAAGGGTTTTTGCAAGCAGTCAGAACTTATAATAAAGATAAACACTGCTCATTAGATGAACCTGTTGTTCCTATTGTGGCTGAACGAGACAGGCTCACCATTAGTTACGATTGGTTCGTTCAAGGCTCAAAACTTTCAGAGACATGGGAAGGCATGCAGCTGAGCTGGCAACGTAAGCTTAAGTTTAGCGCTAATAATTATATCTCTTATTTTTTGTATAGTAGCATCATGTTCGGTGGTCTAAATGATATTGAGGTATTGAGAGCGTTGTATCAATGGTTGTTTAGCGATCGAAAATTGCATCTTGTTAATCTGGAAAAACAGACTGAACATCATAAGAAGTTAGATGCTAATAAAATTTTGCTCGTGATTCCTTTAGAGATCAGAGATGACAAATATGGTTGCAGAGTTGATGGCAATGAAGACGCATTGATTCGCTATGTTTCTTATATTCCTGATGACCTAAGTCTTATGTTTCTATACGCCTTAAGTGATACTGATGTAAATAAGCGTAAAATACAGCAGTTTGAGACGATTATCAAAGGATTGAACAATACGTTTGAACTTACTTGCCGAGATCCAAAAAAAATCCATTTGTCGCACCTCATCAAATACGCCAATTTTCACTGGCGACAATTACCTGATAGCTATATCGACGGTGCCAATAGTCTGGTTATGCAAGGGCAACTAAAAACCACTTCACTACCTACTGAGCAATTACTCAGTTATAACCAAGAAATCATTCAAAGCACCCAATCTACTATTACTTGGCAACAGCTGTTTGTTCAAAATGTCTCAAGAATTGAAAATCCTGGAAGGAATAAAGGCTATCCTGATTTTAGTAAGAATATTATCCAATTTATTCAGAATGGCTTGAAAGGGACTCGAACCTCTGCCAAAGATAAAATTAGCGACCTAAAAAACGATTTTCCTCAGCCTAATGCCATACGTCTGCTCGGTTGGGTACTGTCTTTACTAGAAGCCAATCAAACCAACCTAGACTCAGTCAGTAAATACATTGGTTGTATTGGACGTGAATGGCTTATGTTGACGATGGATGAAGATTTAGAGGAATGGGGTACCAATGATTATGAAGAAATATATGAGCAAGTTATCTTAAGTAAAGTCAAAGACGCTCGTAAAAAAGATATTTTACAGAAAGATCCGATCGATGATCGAGATGATATTGAGCTTGATTATGACGATATTAAGAGTGGTAAAGGTGATGATCCAGTACCTGATCTAACGCAGGCGTTAGACGAAAGTAACGAGTCTAAGAATGAGGGTCAACAACCTACTAGCTTAGATGAGCTTAAAAATACCCAATCTTATACCTATGGACGATTACGCGCTTTTCATCGATATCAGATGCAGTATTTCGATGCTCCTGACGTGATTTTTGCATGGGGAGAAAACAAACAGGTCGTCAAAGCGAGCATGGTCTCACCTCGGGTGTATAAGGCTATGCATAAGATGCTACTAGCATCTGAATTAAACCAGAGTCATAAGCTTTTATGCCAGACGATACTGATTCTAGCCTATCGTACGGGTATGCGCATTAATGAGATTGCAGGTATAAAACTCAAAAATGTAAAAAAGCTTTCAGATATTAGCGTTGTACTGACGCCAAACCCTTATCTACGTCTTAAAAGTAGCAGTGCCAAAAGAAGGATATTATTGGCGGCGCTTTTAAAGAAAGGTGAGCTAAGAATAGTTACGTTGTTTATTGCTCAGCAAGAAAGAATGGGGGCGTCGTATTTGTTCTCACAAGGGGCTAGTAGGCAGCCACTACCGACGTACTTTTTTAGCAATTTGATGAGAATATTATGGGATGGAGTGCTTGGGCAAGATAAACACAATTATACTTTTCATAGCCTTAGACATACGGCAATCAGTCAATTGGCGCTAGCTATCAATGGTTCGGCATTAGCAGAGGTAATGACGGATTACACCATTGAGGAATGCCAAAATATTGCTGACAGTCTTGCTGGTTATCATCACATTCAAGGTGCTTGGTTTGGGTTAGCAAGTTTCGTAGGTCATCTGACTTGTGACACAACTTTTGAGCATTACATACATACCTCGCATCTATTAGCAGGGTCACAGTTGAGCAAGGCTGAAATAGCAATACTTTTTACTGTACTACAGAATATAACCGGTATAGATTATCAAACTGTCAATTATCACGATAAAACTGCCTATAATAAATCTAATAAGACAGTAGTGTTAAAGAAATTAAGGCCTTACTTTGCAAAAAAGCTAAAAGCACATCACAATCCTTTGTTTATAGCACCCGATGTGAGCGCCCAACTTATCCAGCAGAATACTGAAGGTGAGGGGATACATCGCTCTATTTTTATTGATACTAGGTACGATGCTGTTATTAGCTTTATAAGAGAGATAGATAAAATCAGACCTGAGCTGCGTGAAAAAGATTTAGAAAATATAGCGATAAAACACGGTATTTATCTAAACAATGCACAAGAATTATACAAAAACGCGATTAGCTTAAATAATAACGACAAGCTCATCACTCAAGTCAAAGGTCAAACTGCTCAAGCGATTATTACCACGGCATTAGATAAAGCTTATAACATGTCCGTACAGAAACCTGATACATTGCGAGAGTTTGTCAGGACCTATCAAAAAAAGCACATTACCTCTAGATCTTACTTAAAGTTTGGCATTAAAAAGTCTCAACATGAGCTGTTGGCTGAATTTTTGAGGATAGGCTGTGAAATTATTAATCCTCAGCATTGGCAACTGACTTCTAGCAGTATAAAAGAGGTCAGGGACTTCAAGAAAAAGCATAAACTCAATAGTGCCATTAAGGTGGAAACTAACCAAAATTGCGTAGGCTTTGAAGTTAGAGTTGTCAGAAAAATGAAATCCAAATATGTAAAACAAGCTACTTATGAATCTTCCGGTGTCTTGAAGTTTTTAGGAGAGATGTTGGTAATGCTGCTTGACTGGAGTAAAGATGATGAATAGTAATATAGCTTGGATTATGACGTCAAGTTGTGTAACTAAAACTTCCCAAGTAAATGTCTACAGGATTGACAGCATAGCTCAATGCAGTCTCTAGGTAGAAAATAGGATAGATACTACTCAATGGTCTGTTCTGCCAAGCGGTGATGTTAGCAAAGCTGCTAATACTACCAGCTATTTGCTCAGCCAATTTGTTAATGTCAGATTGAGTAGTCATTGCTTATTCTCTGGTTAGTGAAATATAAGCAGTGACACAGTTTTTAGAAAAGTTTCTAATCTTTACGTTTTCTTCAGCATAGCTCAGTCTTATGCCAGGACACTTTTTAGAACACTACCTTTTTTAGTTATAATCCACCATATTTTCTGTTGAATTCAATGTCACTCATTAGTAGCAAGATGATAAACTCAATAAATGCTATGATTGCAGGTATAAAAGTCCAACAAAATAGTAAGTAGATAATACCCATTCCAACCTGACCCAAGTAAAATTTATGGACTCCAAAAGCACCAAGGAAAAAAGCTAATAAAGCTGCTATTACCCTACTTTTACCATTCTGTGCTGATACAAACCCATTTGACATTGCTATCTGTCTAACGCCACACTTAGGACATATTTCAGCTTTCATATTAATATTCGCTGCACAATCAGTACAAAATTTCTCATTTTCATTTTTAAATCTTTGAGTAACTACGTTGTTCATAAATACATTCCTTAGATAAAATTTTAAATAAAAGCTATGATTTTTTTAAAATACAATTATGTAATTATTAATAGGTTTTCTAATATCGTATGTTACTGACCCCTGCCGTCAATTCCGTACAGTCAAACTTGGGAGATTTTAGTTACGCAGCTTGACGATAATAATCAAACCACACCTGTCTTGGCGATTTATAGCCCAAGCCCTTTTGAATCCTAGTCTGATTATAATATAACTCAATATATCCAATGATATCGCTGATGGCTGCAAACCTTGTTTTATAGTCTTGGTGATACACAAGCTCGTTCTTCCTTGCAGAGCAGTGCTCCTCACCCGAGAAGCTTTCTATTGGCGCATTGTCAAAGCAGTTGCCTTTAGCACTCATTGATCCTTTAAACTGATGCTGCTTGATGATCTTATGATACGCGTGGCTACAGTACTGACTGCCTCTATCAGACTGCACAATCAGCCCTTGGCTTGGCCCTTTATTTTTGATTGCCATATTGAGTGCACGACATACTAAATCTGCGGTCATTCGTTTATTGATAGCGTAGCCGACCAGCTCTGTAGTGTATAAATCTTTGACTCCAGCTAAATACAACCAGCCCTCAAGCGTCAAAATATATGTGATGTCACTGACCCACGCTTGGTTAGGGCGACTGGCATCAAACTTCTGATCCAGTACGTTTGGATAAACCAGCTTGTTGTGATTGGAGTCGGTGGTGACTTTAAAGCGTTTGTGGCGCTTACATTTAATGCCGTGCTCTTCTCTGATACTTATAACCATGTACAAGCTAATATTATGGCCTTGCTCCATTAGCTTTGCATGCAAACGCTCATAACCATAATGCTCTTTACTTTCACGGTGAGCGGCTCTAACCAATAGCTCAGACTAGTTACGATGTATCTGTTGGTCGCTAATGTCACGGCTTATCCAGTCGTAGTAGCTCGAGGGTTTAACCTTTAATACACCGCACATAGTGGTAATGCTAAAAAATGGCTGGTTGTCTTTGATGAAGGCGTACCTGACTAACTGTGCTTTGCAAAGTACGCCGTGGCCTTTTTTAAGATCTCGCGTTCCTCTTCAGCGATTTTAAGCTGGCGTTTTAGCAGTTTAACTTCTTCAAGCGCACTCATAAGATCAGGATCATATTGAGCTGTTCCTGCAATTTTGCCTTGATTGGCTTTATGTGCCAATTAGATAAGGTCTGCATGGCGATACCAAGCTGCTTTTTGGTCGCTGAAATATTGCCATCATTATCCGCTATCTTCTTGACGGCTTCGGCTTTAAATTCTGTACTATAATTTCTGATCTTCTTGGTCATGGTAAACTCCTTATTGACTCGTTAGTTTACCAAGTTTATCTCTACGGTTTCTTCAGCATAGTTCATACAACTACAATTCAAAAGTTATTCGTAAGTCAACATGCTTTAAAGATAAACAAGAAAAACAGATCATTAACTCTAATATTTACAATGAGCGGGTCTTGAGAAATTCTTTTTGAAGTACAAATAGCGGTATAGTTAATCCACTTTTAAAAGGGTACAGAACTACTGGGATTAATTATTCGCAGCCTTTGTCTGCGTAGGCACAGTAAGCAAGAAAAATTAATACCAGTAGTACTTTATAATATTTGTATTTCTTTTATTTAGGATCGACTATATGCTAGCTCAGTAATTTTAATATGCTCACTATAACTGAGTCGAGTGACAATATAAGTTGAGCGATAAATAGGTTTTTTATGTTTATTTAAACTTATACTAGCTTACTCATATTTGTACTTAAGTTGCAAAAAGTTACTTAATTATTACAATCTATTATTATGCACTTTTATCGACTCATGGCAACTGAAATTTCATCATATTTAGGTATTTAACTATGTAGTCAGTTCACAAATACAGCACATATCCTGAAATAACTTATCCAAATTATTCTCCATCTAACCTTGGCATAGAAACTTCGCTTATGCTTACTTTTTTTCAATGGGGTTTAGATTAGGGCTGTAGGGTGGCAGCCATAGAATACGATGGCCATACCTGTTCAGTAATTTCTGAATAGGCTTATTTATATGAAATCGAGTCACTCTAGCACAGCTCTCGTCTTGCGCTCGGGCAAAGCAGTACTTTGCTTGATCCTCGCTCATATCCACAATAATCACGCATTTGGTCTTAAGGCTTGGTATTAGCGTGTATTTGCACCAGTCGTACATTACCTTCCAATTCACATTTTTATAGACATACTCAAGGGCGAACAGTCTTTTTTTATACAGAGCACCAATGACATTGTCCCGTTTCTTCGCTAGCCAGTTGTAACTGTCGAAACAAGGCTTGCCTATCGGTGAATAGCCGTAAGGTCTGATGATTTCAGCTTCAAAGCCACTTTTGTATATTAAATCTTAGATAAAACCGATACAACATTCATAACTAACTTATTTCATGACATAAACGATGACTTACTCAATAGACTTTCGCAAGCAAGTACTGCGTAGCATTAAAGACGGTATGACCATTCGAGAAGCTGCTAACTTTTATAAGCTTAGCACAAGCTTTATTCACAGCTGGCAGCAAAGTTTAGTTCTTAAAAAATAAAAAATAAAGCACCGACTAAAATATAAAATGAAGCGATATTAAAAGATGTTGAGCAGCATTCAGACAATTATATGTACTAGGGAGCACAGCGTTTAGGCTGTAGTAAGTCAGAATTTGAAGCGGCTTTGAAGCGTCAGTCAAAAAAAAGACCTTAGAACATATAAGAGCCTGCCTAATAAAAAGAGCGGCGTATCAGAGTAAGTTCAACAGTTCTATGCAGCAAGGCTATCTCATCGTTTATATGGACAAAAGTGGCTTTGAAGCTGAAATCATCAGACCTTACGGCTATTCACCGATAGGCAAGCCTTGTTTCGACAGTTACAACTGGCTAGCGAAGAAACGGGACAATGTCATTGGTGCTCTGTATAAAAAAAGACTGTTCGCCCTTGAGTATGTCTATAAAAATGTGAATTGGAAGGTAATGTACGACTGGTGCAAATACACGCTAATACCAAGCCTTAAGACCAAATGCGTGATTATTGTGGATATGAGCGAGGATCAAGCAAAGTACTGCTTTGCCCGAGCGCAAGACGAGAGCTGTGCTAGAGTGACTCGATTTCATATAAATAAGCCTATTCAGAAATTACTGAACAGGTATGGCCATCGTATTCTATGGCTGCCACCCTACAGCCCTAATCTAAACCCCATTGAAAAAAAGTAAGCATAAGCGAAGTTTCTATGCCAAGGTTAGATGGAGAATAATTTGGATAAGTTATTTTAGAACAGGGGTGGTATCGATTTTTTACTTTTAAAAAGAACGAGTTAGTTTTCGATAATATCTGCTCGAGAGTTTTTGACTTTACTCAATTTAGATAAATATAAAACTAATATCGGTAAGCTATAGTAAAATTTACTTTAGTCGAGTAGAATTACGCGATATGTATGTACGAATTGCGTAAATTTAGGTCTCATAATTATTTCGACTATTGCAAATATAGAATTCAATCAAAAAAATAGAATTTTCTTGTCTTAGAAAATGTAGGTATTCAAGCATATTTTCTAACACAAAATTGTTTTATTAAATCATTATTTGCATTTTAAGCTAGTCATGTCTTATAACATTAATTTTAAAAATTAGTATGTAGCAAGTATATAAGTTTCGATAACCTATACTCGATAACTGCATAGTTTGATATCTAACGACATATGTCGTATTGAGGGTTTTATGAATAATGCAATAATAAAAGCAATTATTATTACTGGTGTAATTGTCAGTGTATTAAGTGGTTTGATGGTTTTAGAGATGAATGAATTGGCACCTGCTTTTAAACAGACGGGACAATTGACCTTTTATGTCGCAATTACTTTTGTTTCTATTTTTTCTAGTGTTGTAGTTGCTGCCATATTATTCCATCGTAATCGTAAGAACCCACGCATAATGGTCAAACGAGCAAGAATTATTTACGCTACATATGCTGCTGGTATATCTGCGTTATTGTTCATTCTACCGAACTTTTTACTTAATAAGTCTGCGGCTTCTTGTATCAAGCCTAATATATATGCAGTAATTTCAGACCCTTTAAATATCAAGGTTTGCATGAATATTAAGTCTATTTTGTTCGCCAAATTTTTACCATTTACAACACCACTGTTTTTGGGAAGCTTAATAGTGAGCGCAATCGTAATTATGATGATTAGTGCGCTCATCTATCTGCTAGTCACTGCTAAATTCTTATATGGTAATAATAGGTAGCCTATACAAAGGTATTATCTATCTAAAATATATAAATCAATCAGCATTAGTATAATTATTTTATCTAATAAAAAGATTTTATTGTCTAAATTTAGCAGGAGTTTGTCGTGTCAAATGTACTTATTGGGGTTGGTGGTTCAGGTCAGCATATCATTCACGCATATTTACGTGTATTAGCATTAGGTAACGCCGGATCTATAGATGTTCCACACGTCTATATTATTGACGCGGATGCTCAGTCTCAACAAATTGCCAATAGAAGAAGCCAGTTGGTACCAGACATTCAAAGTCTTCATGAGTATCTGCGTCATAGAGGCATTGGTAATAAGACCAGAGAGGCTAATTTTGATATTATTCGGCCCTATAGCCAGAACTTATCTTCTAGCAGTGATTTGACCGTCAAAAACGTTCTATTAGCACAAAAGAGTAAAACCAATGAAGAGATAAAAGCCTTTTTCTATGAAAAAGACTTGAACATAAAAGTCTCAGAAGGAATGCATGCCAATCCAAAAGTAGGATCAACCATATTTGGTGAGAAGCTTGGACGTGTGCTTGATGGCAGCGGAAAAATTAATACAGCTAATAAATTGCTATTACAGCAAGAATTCTTGTCATTATTTGATGATGATGTGACGGGTATTAATACCTCAGATTGTAATATCGTCATCGTAGGATCAGTATTCGGCGGTACAGGTAGTGGTATTATTCCGACATTAGCTCGTACATTTAACGAGATCATCAACAGCTCAAGCTCAGGACGTGCGATTAATTTAGCAACGGTAGCAACGTTACCATGGTTCCAGCTTAAACCTGGTGAAGATGGCTCAACAGGCAGCGCCTTTGATGTTGGGAAGTTAAAGCGCAATACCGCCTTTGCGCTCAGAAACTTCCAGTATGAATTGCAGTCTAATAGTAATAATGCTGTCAGCTCTATTTTTATTCAATCAGGTAGTATGTGGCAAGATATTCAAAGACCAAGCGCAGGCGACTTTGACCAACCGGAACATACACACGTGGTTAACTTGCTGGCAGCAAATGCTGTTCAGAATAGCTTTGCTAGACATTTTACCTCAAACGAATTGTATATGCCTATGAGTCAGCTGTCTCATGAGGTACGTAAAGGGCATTTTCATCCACATACTTCGGCTGCTTTACAATTCGAAGATTTTTCAAAGAATAAAACGTTTGTTAGTCTTTGGATGTTGTTGGTAAAAAACGCATTAACTATCTTAATTCTGCAAGCCTTTATTGAGGTGTTAAATGGATATGCTGAAGGCGAGATTAACCATGCTGTATTAGGGGATTCTGCTGCTCAGTACGACACTGTCAAAAAGCTATTAGACGAAATTAGTGAGCGGTTTGGTGTCAGCCTAGAGAGTAAGAAAGCTTGGTTCGGCTTAAAGTCAGTGACCTTTGTACCGAAAGTTGTAGCGACAAACCTAAAGGATGCTCTGATCTTTGAACAGAAACAATATCAAGACAGCTTAAAATGGCTTTCAAAGCATGATTATGATAATGAAAATGCCTCAGGTATTATCCCAGCGTTTAGAGCCTACCATAATATCAATAGTGCAGATAATGCCAATTCTTTATGGTCGCAATTGGTTGGTGCAAATGACCAAACGGGTTTTGAAAAAGATGAGTTGTGGCAATCATGTGCACTTAAAGTATTAGAGAAAACCGTTGTAAATGATCAAGGTGCTATTGATACTACGCTACAGGCAAAAATCAATAGCATCATAGAGCAAGGCGTCACTGATACGAGTAAGTATTCTCAATTGGCAAGTAATATTGCTAGCTCAGTCTTTAAAAACCTCAACGATTATGTGAAACCAGCAGAGGAGTTTGGGGAGAAATTCTCTGAGTTCCGCACTCTGTCTGATACGGCACAATCTATTAGCCACGTTCAGCTACAGATGCAGCAACAAAGAGATAAAATTTCCCATTACGGCGCGATGGATTGGAACTTGCAGTTAGCAGGCGATGTAGCAGCGTTAGATATTATGGATATAGATCATCCTAAGACACTTCGTTGGTTAGATGCATTGTCCCCCACATCAACCACTTCCAATCTTATTAACACGATTCAATTAGATGAGAGTATCGCGCAAGGTGTTCCTAATATCTTAGCGTCGTTTTTATTGCAGAAATGGCGACTACAGATTCAAAATGATATTACTGTCTCACAGTTAATAGAAAGTAACCATACTGAATATTACAAAATCGTTGCCAATAAATTCCAAAGTACAGAGATGGGCTTATATCTGTATGCACAGCGTGTCATTGAAGCAGCGTTCTGGTTACTGATAAGTGGTTCGACAGAGGTGGTTTATACTGCGATATCATTAGATGAGAACAATGCTTATCATCGTTGGCTCAAGCGCGAGCTGTTGACCCAAAACTGGTCAGATAGCGAGCTTGGTATGATAGTGACTAATGACTCAGAGCGGACACCATTATTTTTATGGAATGGCTATTACTGGTGCTTAGCAGCAAACAGTACTGCTCAAGAGTACTTCGCAGGTCTATTGCAAAACATGCAACTTCCAAGTCTACGTTATAGATATGCTGATTTGTTTTCACGCAAAGACAGTGGGGACAAAAACAATATTAGCTCACTAGATAAATTTTTTGCAGGGCAGCTGAACGTCTTGAAAATTAGACTAAAGAACAGTCCTAGTGCGAGTAAGAATCATAACGAGAACATATTATTAACTGCATTAACCGGTATATTGACCGATTTACCGCCGCCAGCGCCTCCTAGTGTCGTGGCGCCGATTTACCCTGCGCTAACCTTGGGTTGCCGTAATGTCGTGACGCTGAATGAAATTGGTACTTCAAGCTCTGTAGTCAAAACGAGTGGTTATTTAATTAGACACCCACAGGTAGTCATGTTGGATAAACTACCTGATAACAATGGTAACGTGGTTAATATCCAACAATTCTTACCTGTTAAAAAAGAGTACTGGCTTGAACCTGAAGTGATAGAGCAGTTGTCTAAGCCCAACGGTGAGGCGGTTCATACCAAAGTAAAATTTAATGGTGAGAGTAATAATGAGTGTTCAATACAATATACTAAATTGTATGTACCAGAATTAGGTTGGATGGAGTTCCCACATGGTGGCGATGCTAATCAACCAACCATTGCGATCACACCTTATGATTTAGCCTTTGGTGTTGGCGTCTGGCCGAACTTTAAAGTAGAAGGCTGGAGCTACTACTTTATAACGGTAGATATCGAAAAGCGTAACGTGTATGAGGATTTAGCCAGCAAGCTAAATACTACTCTAGGCTCAGAAAAGATTACCGTCACGGTATACTCTCAAGATTTAGAGCAATCTAAAGTGTTTGGTTTTGATGCTATTCCATTAAAAGTTGAGTTTGTCCCTGCCATTATAGAGCTGTCTTGTGGCGATACAGTGATTGCTACGCAACCAATTATATTAAACGAAAATCTCAAATCAGGAAATAGTCATATAAAGTGTATTGGCTTAGATTTTGGTACTTCTAACACTTGTATGGCAAAAGCTTATAATGACCAAGGTCAGATTAAACGCGAAAACCTTAATCTGGCGAATACTGCTAATGAAGCAAGAATGGAGTGGTTAGTCTATTCCGAAACTGATGATATCAAAGGTCAAGAAGAGTGGTTAAAAAACCGTAGCGCCTATTATTTACAGCGTCAGGCAGATGTAGAGCAAAGTATTAGCTATACCATTCCTAGTGAAATCTTACTTGGTTTGAGTAATCGTACCAATCCAGACGGCAGTAATCAGACCGATGTTCAGCTAAAGACCATGAAAGCGAATGCAGATAAAGGTCAGGTACTTATCAATGGTCTAAATTTAGATGCTCCTATTTTTACCCCTTTATGTAGTGATTTTTTAGGGGTGTCAAATTCAGATAATGAGCGCATTAAGTTCTTTAATAGTTTACTTGAAAGTAATGATATTCAGCGTATTTATGGCAATATTAAGTGGCCTCAAGAGACAGGAGGGAGTGACTATCCTTTATCTAGCAGACTGCGTTCTATTTATATAGAGCAGATGTTGATTGGAGTGTTAGCGCGCTTAAGATATTCTGGGGTGACAGATATCGACTATGTGTATGTTACTCGTCCTGATGCCTTTATGTTTGAAAATACGACTTTTGCTAATACTTATGCACGTGATATGAAAACTGTATTAGGCAAATTGGCTGAAAAAACAGGTATTGCGATCAAGAAGCCAGATGTTATAGAGGTTTCTGAAACTGAAGCTGCATTACAGATGTCGATGATCAACCCTAATGAATCTTATGCAATTATCGATATGGGCGGCGGTACAACGGACATCGACATCGAGCTAGCATATACGGATTATGATGACGCAATCCAGCGTTTAAAATACTCTAGTAGTATTAAATGGGCCGGTAATGATTTATTAGGTGCGATGCTAAAGCCTAAAGATAGCCCAATTCGTAAATTCTTAGAGCATAAAGTAAACATACAATCGAAAGATACTAATGAGAAATATTACGAGACTTTGTTAACTTCAGTTATGAAGCTGCAAATCCGGAACGGTATCCGTATCGTTGATGAATTGCCTAGTGATCCAGGTGCAGTTTCAAAGGTTGCCGAGATGTTCTTTGAAAGTATTTATGAATACATTTTCGTGAAAATAAAATTGCTACTACAACAAGCTGGGTTTAAATCTATTGACCATCTAAAGAACCAAAAGCTAAATATCGTACTACAAGGTAATGGCTTTAAGCTAAGCGATTACTTTAGTCATGATACGCATCCGCATCCTGCTATCAATGAAGGTCATTATGCTCACGCAGTTTGGGATACCATATTTGCTGATTACTTTGGTAGTGATGAGATAACACTTAATGTTAGTTATAGTGAGAATAGCAAAGAGCATATGATTCGTGATGGCGCTGGTGGTATAGCTGACCAGATGTATAGTAATAAGATTAGTAGTGTTTTAGAACACCCGAAGATGTTATATCCGCCTAATATGTTTGATAAAAATATGACAGATATTCCAGTATTGGTTGACTACGACAAAGATGGCACTAGACCGTGTCTTAACGATAGCTTATCAGACAAAGAGAATCTACTGCCTGTATTAGAAAGTCTATTCCCTTACACTAAAAAATATTGGAGTAATGATATCGAAAAGGTTGCATATCTATTTATCAACAATAGAACCGGTAACTCTAATTTTTATGACGTCAATGCTATGTATCTGACAGGTTCAGGAAATGGTAACGATCACTGGAACTTTAACTCCGCCATGCATCAGAAGTTACAGGGTAACTAGGATTATAATAATGATAAAAAATATCTGTAACAGTGAGTTAGTAGTACCGCAAAAATCAAAAAAATCCAAGTTCGCTTTAGCGATGGTACTAGGAGCAGCACTGTTGCCCTTATCAGCGATAGCGGCGACAGTGAATAATCAAGAGATAAGTAAATCGCCAGAAAAAATGACGATAGAGGAAGTTGATAATATCCGATCATCTGAAAACGCTGAAGGAATAATTAATGTTGATAACGAGAGTATAAAACCTAAAGCTATAGAACAATCAAATGCCACTAACTCCAATACGCTTGCTGCTAATATAGAGATACCAGCTGCTAGTACAGTAAATACTACTGAGGCTAGTAACATTAGTGAAGAAAATGTTATTGATAATGGTACTAGTAACAACGCGGCTGCTAGCACTGCTGCTTTCGATAATATAGATGGACTGAATCCTGATAACACCGAAGAAAAACCTATTGGAAAACTACCAGAAGCTGCCAAAAAAGTTCCATTTTGGAAGAATACTAACTACCTGTTAGGTGGTGGATTGCTACTTTTGTTCTTAGGTGGAGCGTTATTATCATTCTTAAAAATTAGTAGATTAGGCGACGAAAATCGAGAATTAACCCAAAATTATAAAATATTGAAAGGTGAAAAAAATAGTGTTATTAGTAAGTTGAAGCAATCTAATGCTGATAATGAGAGATTAAAAACTGATCTAAAAAATCAACTCGATATACGTGATGGGCAACATAATATCAGTAGCAAGGGCTTTGGCGCAGTATTACCCCTCATGGATATGGAAGAGCCGTTAGTGATTGAGGATCTAGACGCGTCAGACCGTAAACAACTATCTGATAGTATCACCACATGGTTTCAAAAAAATCGGGGCAACATGAATATTAGTGATTTAGTATCTGCAGAGATCCAGAAAAAGCTAGATCATTGGCAGTATTCGATTGAGCTATGGACGCAGAGTGATGGTGTTGACTCTATTGAATTGGCACAAAATACGATGCGTGCTTCCGTTATTAGTCTAACCAAACCTGATAGACAGGGCTTTGCCTATTGCTATAAAAAACCAAATGCACTATCGACAGTTTGGGTTAATAGAGGGTGGTACAAAGTACAGCGGACGAATAGCACGGTAGAAGTTTCGGGCGAACCGTTGGAGATAAACTAATGCAAATATACCTATCCAAGTATGCTGGTGCATTAAGCGCGGCATTATTAGTTAGTTTAGTTGCAGGTTGTAGTGATGAGCCCGAAGCGATTGCCACTGAGGCGCCTGCGGTAAAAGTCAATGCTACACCTAATTTTATGCCGCCATTGAACTTGGATATATTACCCAAAAATAACAGCCCCTCAGCGATCGATTATATTATCGATGGTTCAGCGAGTATGTGTGGCTATTTTAATGCAGAATTAGATACTACTGAACAAGCTATTCCTATTACCAAGTTGGTCCAAGCCATTCAATCTGTACTCAGAACGAATGATCGCATATTGATATTTATGCAGGATAAGGCATCAGACAAAGCAACTTACATCCCTTTTGAGAAGTTTGAAAACCAATTGATGCAAGGTAAGTGTGATTTAGGCGGGCAGTACACTGAGCTTGGTCTTATTCTTCAGGATTACAGAGAACAACCTGAACTTCAACAACGCTCAGTAGCGATTGTTTCAGATATGCACTTATTGCCTGCTGAGAGAACAACCTTTGAGACGCAGTACGATGCATTCCTTGGTGCCTATGTGAGTGCAGAAAATACCGCTTCTTCGTTATCTAATGGTATCTTATCGCTTCGTTCGCCATTTGTCGGAACTTATTATACGGTGAATAATGCACCTAAGACATTAGAGCAGACACAAAAACATCTACATTTCTTTTGGTTGGCAAAACAAGCGCCGGATGCTGCCCAGATCGAAAAAATACAACAAAATTTAATTGATGCTCAGACCCAGTTTCCAAACAGCGTTATTGCTCAGGCTGAGTTTTTGCCACAGCTTCGACTCTTAACGGATGATGCAAAAAGTTATGAATCATTTAGCTCGCCTGCACCAGTTATTAGTCCAAAAAATATTATTGATTTATCTATGGGTGAACATAAACCCTATATTAGTGCATTTGAAGCCAATAGTTCGCTTAGTGAAGAGCAAAAGAACTGTTACGATATTAGCTGGGATGAGAAGAATGGTATTGCTTTTTATCCTTATTCCAATCCAAAAACTAATCGTGACAAGATTTGTCCGGATGGTCCACTATTTCGATCCAAAACAGGCAGTACATTGAGACTCAACTTGCCATTGCAAAATGGCTACAGTGTCACGCCCAAACCACCAGTAGAGGTAATAGATAATTACCTTTCTATTCCTATCATAGAAGCACAAAAATCTTGTATTGGCGTAAGCTCGGGAATGGCAGATACGCAAAAAAGCGCTCAAGGCTTCGCGCTACAATATGCTGCTAACAGCTCCGCTATAAATACAAATTATTATGCTCAGTACTCTATTGAGCGTGATGGTTGCAGCTCTGATTCGGACTGCAGCAACCTTGTAGATAAGACTTTTCAGTATAATCAGTTGATATCTAGTCTTGCTAATAAGTCGAAACAACATATTGAAAGCCTGTATCCAAGGACTATCAATATTAATCTAACTTGTGACCCAAGCTAATGATAGATGATGATATGTGGGTATTATGGCGGTTGTCGACTCAACAAAATTTAGAGAATAATAGCTTTGAATGTAGTTTAGTCTTAGAGAGTTCAGATGGTTCGCCTCTTGAAGTTATAGATATTAATATCGCAGAGGTTCATGCCAAATCTTGGCTGCGTTTGGTACGGCAAGAAGCACCATTCGACATTATTAGCGACATCGATATTCCAATAAAAAATAATCTATCGTTGTTTTTATCTGGTTTTATCGATGTTGAGGCACTTATAAAACTCAAACCAGATTTAGCATATATCTATTTATGGGCATCAGCAAAACACGAAAAGATATATCTTGAAACGTTATACCCATTAAGTAAACTAAATGAAAAAGCAGAAAGTCGAGACTTTAGTAAAAACTGTATACAGATATACCCCGAAACTCCCTCGCAAAAGTATGTTGATCTAGAAGATCAAATACTAGAAGCAAAGGATTTATCACACTTATTAACAATCATTCAGCATCAAGTTGAAGAGGTTACAGTAGTAAAAGAGCTCGAAATAACTGAAGAGATTATAACAGAATCTGAAGTTGACCAGAACAGCTTTGATATTGAAATGCTAGATAGCAACGATGTGGATTCAGTGTGGGGTATATTTGCTAAGCAAGATTTAGATGATTTGGTAGAAGGCTTTAATGACTGGCAAAGAGTACACGGTAAAAATACGCTGATTGCGAGATTGCCAAAAAGACTATCAAATAAATTAGATGGCGAGTTTAACGTTGTATTTTGGACCAGTGGACAAGGAATCAGCAATATGATCGTAGATGATAAACCGCCTAGACATACTATGGTGTTGGGTATCACGAATCGCTCTGGTGATCAAGGTATCGGCTATTGTATACAAAGACCAACAAGCTTGGATAAAATGTGGACGCATCAGAAATGGCATAGCCTTGAATGCAGTAACAGTGAGATTTTAAGGGTAGAGCCAGTAAATTTTTAAAACTCAACTCTATACATGTCCATTGATATGATAGTGACGCGATAGGTATGCTGTCTAGCAGATTGCATAAAATAATACACAATGTAATATGGCTTAATTCTAATGAATAAAAACCTTCAGTATACGTTAATGAGTTTTACAGGCATTCTGTTGATGGTGATTGCTTCAGGTGTTTTCGATTCCAATAATGATACTTATTATGATGATACAGAGTCTGCTGGATTATATGAGATTGGTGAACCAGGTGAGCAACAAGTAGATGAGTCTGACATAGCAGCAGTAGAAGATGTCGAGGTTGCTGTAAATACAGCAACTGATGAGCAGAATATTGAATGGATTGATCAGCTAGCTGTAATAGATGCGCAGTATCCTAACGATATGGAACGCCTAGAGAAGTATCAAAGTTTACTTGATGATAATAAAAACCCTTTTGCACCAATCTTGCTGGCCAGCACTATCGTCAACGTTAAGAACCAATCTAGAGATGTAGATATATTTGAAGAGTGGTTAGCTAGTTTTGGATTTGATGTTAGCTCAATTGATAGTCTTGAAACCTTGGCAAATAACCAAAATGTTAATGCAATGTTTTTACTGGGCGTTTATTACTATCAGGTACAACTTTATGATCAATCTAGATCTTGGCTTGAGCAAGCTTCAAACCAAGAGCACGCAGGGGCAATGAACCAATTGGCGTGGGTATATCGAGAAGGACTTGGTGTTGATACAGATCTAGATTACGCAGTAACATGGCATCGTCATTCTGCTGAGGCTAATTACCCGCGTGCGATGACCAACTTAGCTTATCTTTATAGTATCGGTGAAGGCGTTGAAAAAGATTTAGACACTTCCGCTATGTGGTATAAAAGGGCAGCTGAGCTCAATAGTGCTTCAGCGATTTATGCAATAGCGACTTATAGTCTAAACGGTACAGGTGGTATGGAAAAAGATGAACAACAGGGCGTTAGTTTATTAATGGAGTCCGCAAAGCTTGGGCATAAGAGAGCAATGTATGCCATAGGAAAGCGCTATGAAAATGGCGACGGATTAGAGATAAATATGGAAGAGGCAATTAATTGGTATAGTGAATCTGCTAAGCTGGGCGAATCTGATGCTATTCAAGCTATGAATCGATTAAATTATTAATATTTTTGAAGCTTTAGAAATTAGTGATGTCTTATATTCATCATAGCTGTATTAGTAAATATTTGGATATTAAAGGCTGTAGCGGAAAGTTTAATAGTAGTAAATTATATTGCATCAGTTAAAGTTAATTAGGGACTAAGAATTAATGAGATTTAATTTATTGTTGTACGTGCCAGCATTGGTCGATAATCTTGATATGGAATACGGAATTTTTATCCAGCATCATTTGATGGATGACGCTGATGTTGAATTGAATTACTTTGACTTCAGCAGGATTAATTCAGAAAACTATGCCTTAGATATAGTAGATAGAAATGAAGTCACTAAAAAAGTAAGAAAAGATTGTCTGGTAGATGGTTATACGCTTAATAGTCATTATTCGATAGATTTAGATAAAGGTTTTAACAGAAACATAAGTAGGGACGAAGTTAGGCAGATATTTATATGTTTTAAAAATAATTCAAAAGAACCTATCGATGCTTTTATTCGTATGACTCACGATGGGGAAACCAACAACTATCGTATTAAAGATAATTTGGTATTCTTTCAACTTTGGGTGGCTCCAGAGATGGCAGGTAGTTCTGATATTGCCTTAAATATAGGAAAAGTTAATTATACGAACTTTGATTACTTTTGTGAGAGTATAAAGAAAGAGGTGAATAATCAATGGCGCTTGATATTAAATAAGAAAAGAGACATCAGTAAAGAGAAGCTTGTTACGCACAATGAAGTTACTCATGAGCAATCAGAACCCCTTCAAGAACCAAAAATACAAGCTAAGCTTGAAAGAATATTTGCACAGCCAGATGAAGTTCCTGATCATGTACGCGTTATAAATACAGATTCGCAAGAAATTCTAATTCCACAAAATGGCAACGTACTAGCTGATAGTAGAAATGGATCGAATAGTTTTAAGATAATCGCTTATATTTTACTAATTTTAGGAGTTTTATCAATTTTAGGAAAAATATTTAGTGGTAATTAATTGACTTGATGTAATTTTTAAAAATTAAGAACTGAATTTTTGATGCAATTAATCAATTACTTGTTTAATTATTTGCTAAGTAAAATAAATACATCGTTAGAAGTCAATAAACTTCTGATTATGTGAAACATGTAATTAAGAAACATAATATTTTTCTTAAGATTTAGCTAGTATTTTATAAATAAAATAAAATTATTTTAAAGTAAAGAGAATGATATTATAATTATAAGTTACCCAGTAGACTTTTGGACCAAAGTCATTAAAAGCATTAAATGTAAAGAAATGAGCATTCGTGAAGCTTATGATTTCTGAATTAATAATACATTTTAGATGGTTTGATTAAATTTGGTTTGCCTTTAATTATCTTACTAATTTTTTAAATCTATAGTTAAAAATTAATAGAATAATTTAAGTCTAAGTGAGAAATATATTTTATTTAAAGGCTCTTTGAATAAAATAATTATTTTTCTGCTAATATACTGCTTTCGATTTTATGACTACTGAGCAACTACTAATGCCTCGATTAACATTATCTGCTGTCCCATATTTATTAATATCCATATACCTGCTATCAGTGAGTAACACTACATATGCAGTAAATACGGACAGATCGAAGACTGATAAAGTAGAGATTGATAATCAAAGATTCGCAATCTGTTTAAACAACCTAGTTAAAACTGGTCCTTTTGTAAGCGTCAAAGAAACTTTTACCCAGTATCGTCCTTCTCTGTTAGATCCTAGCGTATTAGAGTCACTAAATTATCAGCCAGAGTTTGCTAAAGAACCTTGGGATTATTTAGCTAGCTTAGTGGATGAAGAAAGAGTTGTTGATGGTATTGCTGCTGATGAGGATTATGCCAATGTATTGGCAAAAATAGAGACTCACTATGGGGTAAATCGCTATGATGTGCTTGGTGTTTGGGGTGTAGAGTCGGATTTTGGGACTAAGTTAGGCAAAAAAGATGTAATTAATTCCTTGGCTACTTTATCTTGCTTTGGGCGTCGTCAAAGTTACTTCCGTAGGGAGTATGTTAGTGCTTTAAAAATATTAAAAAAAGGCGATATTGCTAAATCAGACTTTAAAGGCTCATGGGCAGGCGCTTTCGGACAGACTCAGTTCATGCCTTCTACATTTCTACAATTAGCACAAGATTTTGATGGTGATAATCGTAAAGATTTGGTGAATAGCCAAGCAGATGCATTAGCATCAACCGCCAACTTCCTAAAGAACAGTGGTTACCAAAGTAATAAACCTTGGGGTTATGAAGTACGCTTACCTTCAGGCACTAATTTTTCGAATGATCGTAAAAACAAAAAGCCTATATCTCATTGGCAAGGTCTAGGCATTACTTTGCCAGATAATAAACCATTACCAGAGACTTTATCTTCAGCAGGTTTGTTTTTACCATCTGGTAAACAAGGCCCAGCATTTTTAGTAGGACGCAATTTTGATGCCTTCTATGCTTATAATGCGTCAGAAAATTATGCACTAGCTATTGCCCACTTATCACAGCGTATTAAACAACAAGATACCAACGTTGACTTTGCAACCCCTTGGCCTACTGATGATCCAGGCTTGAACCGCAAAGAGTCTCGCGAGGTTCAAGAGTCGTTAAACCTTCTAGGTTATAGTATGGACGAAGTAGATGGCATTATTGGAGATAAAACACGCAAAGCGATTCAAAAATATCAAGCAGATATAAACATCAAAACAGATGGTAAAGCTGGACAAAAGATACACCGACATCTAATAGCTAGCTCTGAGGAACTAAGAGAAGCAGCTAAAATAAAGGCAAAGATAAATGCTGATCGAGAAGCTATAGATACTAACAGTTCACAGAGCGAAAATAAGGAAGGATCTAAAACCAAGTCTACGCATGGTTTATCTGATTTAGTAAGGAGTAAATCTTTACTCTTTATTATTTCTATATTATTTTTGCTTAGCATTGCTATCGTAATTTTAAGTAAGAGAAAATTGTAATTAAATAAAATATTAATGTGGGGGCTGTAGTAGATATAAGTACTAGACCTCTTACAAAAGTCATGACCCAAGCTCGAAATTTACAACACCATCAAATAGCATCATTCTGAGATCATTAACCCTTGCTGACCCCTGCCGTCAATTCCGTACAGTCAAATTTGGGAGATTTTAGTTACGCAGCCTGACGATAGTAATCAAGCCATATCTGTATTGGCGATCGATTGCCCAAACCCTTTCGAATCCTCGTTTGGTTATAGTACAGCTCAATATATCCAATGATATCGCTGATGGCTGCAAACCTTGTTTTATAGTCTTGATGATACACAAGCTCATTCTTTAACACGCCCCAGAAGCTTTCTATTGGCGCATTGTCATAACAATTACCTGATCCCTGCTGTCAAATCCGTAGAAATTAACTCGGGAGATTTTACTATGCCTAAGCGACAACAGTTGTCGCAAGCCGCACTTTAATTTCTTTCTTTTCATTGTTTTTTATACTATAGTTATTGAGTCAGGAAGAAATGACGAAATATCGTGACATAGAGTTAACCCTCGAAGCGCAACGCTTCACCTTATAACTCTACTATTTTCGTTCACACTAAAAAGCTCTTAATTGGTATTAACTATTACCATCCTAATCATCAGTAAACATAAGCAATCAAATATAGCCTGCATAAAAATGCTGGTAATAAACCTCTTATTGTCAAAAAACCAAGCTTAAACAAATTAACTCACTCATCTTGCTCCTATAACGTTGCTCAAAAAGCGGCGGACAGACACGGCTGACTTAAAGCTTTAACCACCATAATAAAAAACGCTACTAGCAAACTGCCTTTAAAATAATAAGGACAATCCTATGACGAATACAAAATACACTTTCGAGCAAAAACGCATAGACAATGTACAGTGGTCAGGTGTATCAAGACTCTCAAGTTTACCCTCACTACCGAATGATGGTAAATCTCCATCTCTTAAAATCCCACTGTTCTATCTCACTAGCGTGTCTGTTAACGACTATGAAGATGATATCTATTTTGTTAATAATACCGATCAGACGCTACACTTTGTAGCGCCATTTAAGCTATATCGGAACTTAAATGAAGCGGGTGCCAAGCTTGGTGATGTCAGTGTTGAAAATTTAGATAAAGTGACTTTTTATGCTGATGATATAGACCGGTTATACACTGATGTATTGCCCAATCAAGGCGTGCGTATCGGAAGCTATCATATTATGTATGATAGTGATGAGATGATGCAGTGGTTTATTGATGTTCCCTTTAAAGGGGTTGATAGTCATAATAGCGATTATGCAGTTTGGCATTTTAATGTGGTTGAAAAAGGTGGAATCGGTGGGAACTACCCCCTGCTGTGGAATGACTTTAGCAAGCCCTCACATATGGTCAGTTGTGACTGTATGTCTGATCGGGGTGAGATACCGATAGAGCCTTTACTGTATGAAGAACGCTGTTGGGTCTTAGATAGTCTGACTGAGTCTCTTGGGGTGGCTGATGCCCTATTTGTACTAGCCATTAATGATGTGCTGTACCGTTATTGTGTGGGCTGGAGCGCGCCCTATAACGAGTCTGATATACAGGCCAAAGACATTGCCCATAAATTACAAGAGCTAAAGCCTAGTGATGCTGATGCGGTAAAAGAGATTATACAAGCCGTTTATGATTTCTGGTTTAACGAGGGCTTTGCTAAGAATATTCCAGTGAAGGCTTGTGCGGAGATTTTCGACTTGTATAAAGAGTGGGTGGTTAATCATTAAAAAGGAGAAAGCGATGATGTTCCCTATTGAGAATAACGACACATTCTTACTGTTCTTTCACGGTTTAGATTCGAGTAATGAGACCAGTAAATACACTTGTATCAAACGTGAACCTAAGTACTGCCAAACCGTTAGCTACCGAGATAACTTTGAAGGCGTATTTGATATTTATGAGACGTTGATTCAAGAGAAAATGAATCAGTATCCTAGAGTGGTCTTGGCAGGACATTCACTTGGTGCATGGTTCGCCAATCATTTCGCACACAAATACAATCTGCGTGCGCTATTGATTGCGCCCTGCATCTATCCCAGTGAAGTATTAGCCGATCGTATTCCTCAAGTGGCTGATATGAAACTGTCTTTTCCTACTTCTAACACTGAGATGATGCGAGTGATGATAGAGGTCGATGATGAGTCTTTGGATGTGGCCGTCGCTAGACGAACGTTAGTGAATTTGCCTGACAGTTGGGAAGTGGAGTATTTTGAGCGCGGTCATCACCGTATTGCTCGTAGCGAAGATATTTGGTATCACCTAGTCCATCTGTGCGAAGACCCTATCATTTGGATGGACGAGGCCACCTTTCATGGTGAAGACTAACCACAATTAATATCATTCTTTTTGATATGCTCTTATTACTTAGATTAAGAACTGTTATCAATAGTAATTATAAAAAGCTATCGTGGGTTTAATGGTTTTGTAGATGCCAACTGTTATGGTTAATCAATGATGAGTCTACAAACCTTGCAACTTCCAGCACGATATAAAACAACTCTGGTAAAGCGCATGAGCCTGCACTCTGACAAGGCGATTCATGCCTGAATTGATGAGCTGAAGTTAGCTTACCTTATATCCTTTTCTCATACTTTGTTGTCGGAGTGCAGGAGTCACCTATGTCCATTATCAAAAGTCAAAATACCACTCATCTTAAATATACCAGTCGTTATAGTCCACGTCATCCTTTGGCAAAATATGCTGTTAGTCAAATAGGTAAGCTTGCGCTACGGGCGCAAGATATTGTCGCAGCGATGGGGTATTCTCTTAAACATACTATTCCCGCCTGTGATCGTCTGCGGCATGTATTGTCTAGTGAAATACTGGGACTAAATGCCACTAATATTGATACGTACTTCACTGCGCACGAATTCTTAACAGCCCTGCTTGTAGTGCTCGATATACCATACGAGACGTTTGCAGACAATATCGCTCAAATCGAGTATGACTTAGCACATTATCCCTATCCGCTGCCGAGGTATAGGTTAAGCGCAGATGTCGATTTTACGTTTAGTGGCGGTGCAAATTGGATGTCCCGCGGCGTAGCTAGTAGTAAAGCGAATGCTTACCTGCCTGAGGACATTGCCAAGATGGATAACGTAGAGCGTGAATCGATAATACAAAAGTGTATTGCTGAGCACTATAAAAAGTATCACGATAATTTGTCATATGACGGGGTTATTAAAGGCTATCGACTGATTGTTAAACAGCGTAATGAGAGTGTTGATAGAGTTGAGTATGGACTGCCCGAGTCTCAGTAGGTTTGCTATATAAGTTATAACCCGTCTATTGATTAGCAGTCATTGAACCAACATGAGGCTAAATAACCTTTAACCTAGTAAATAATTTTATAGGTTGTTTGCTATACTAGCCTTTATAATAAATATATAGGCTCAACATCATGAATATTTCTTCAAATAACCATGCAGCCCAAAATATGCTTCCTACAGCACAAGCCTGTGCAATCACCTTCCAAGGTAATGCCAGCAATAACCTGCAACAAGACGCTTTTTTCTTTTTAGATAATTGGTATCAAGAAGACTTAGGCGTGATGACAGTGACATCAGTCGAGCTTCCTTTTTGTTTAGCAGTCTCTGACGGTGTTGCCAGCTCCAATCATTCACAGCATTGCTCAAAGGCGGTGGTAAAAGCGATTAGTCGGCTGTGGAGTGAGCAGAAGAGCATCCGTTCAGAGGGTCTTCATCAGCTGATTAATAAAACCAAGCATTCATCAAAGCGTCATGGTGCAGCGGCGACCCTTGCTATGATTGTCGGAGAGTTAGATAGTATTGGGACAATAGAGGCGACGATAACGCATGTCGGTGACAGTCGTGTTTACTGGCTGACTAAAGACGCATCACAGTGGCAGTGCCTGACACGCGATCATAACTTGTTAAATGAGCTTATTGATCAGCAAGCACAAGAGCAAGGCCGCTATGCAGAGTTTGCAGACTATAATCGAGAAGGGATGGCAGGGAGTTTATATATCATCACTGAATGCTTTGCATTGACCAGTGATGATAGTTATACAAGCAGTGAAGCGCCAGAAAGTATGTCTCGAACGATTGATGTTAATAGTGGCGATTGTATGTTGGTTTGTACGGATGGCATTCATGATTTAGTGCCAAGTCATGAGTGGCAACCTGTCAGTGCGGAGACTGATTTACAGCATTGGCTAATCACTCTTAAAAACCAAGTTTATGATTCAGAGGGCAATGCTTATGATAATGGCACCGCGATTTTGGTTCGTTTTGATTGAATCATTGTTTTAATAATGAAGCTATAAACTTACCATTGAACGATTTAACTGAGAAACCCATATGCCCACACACCCAATCGCAAGCTATACAAAGTCGACACGTCTATTCGCTTTATATCAATGTCTGCCTCGGAGTGAAGCTGATGCTATGTCATTAACAGAGCTTATGGTTGGTTATGGTGATGATTCAGATAATTTTGCTAACGAACGTAAAAACTTAGAGAATGATCTAATTGGCTTAAATCAAATATTTAACGATATTTTTTATAGTGACGCTTTAATTCGAGTGCCAGCATGGGGTCAGAATATTAGTGGACAGAAAGCACGCTTTTATATTGAGCCGAGCTTCAATATCGATATTATCAATGAGCAAACGGTGTTCTTTTGGGAAATGCTAGATAAATATACCGCAAACTATTTACCAGTATCTTTTAAACAAAGTATCACAGATAAACTTACCCAATTAGGCCGGCACAACAAGGATGGTTTCCATCGAAGTAAGCTAGGACAATGGCAAGATCATCTCATTACCTTACCTAGTATCGTACAAGCACCGACGCTTAAGAATGACGTAATGGCAAGTATTCACCAAGCTCTGCTAAATAGACTGCAACTTAAAATAAGTTATCAAAATAAATGGCATGGCAGTTCTGCTGAAAGAGTCATCTACCCCAAAGGACTTATCTTTATAGATAATATGGTTTATCTCACAAGCTTTAATCCTACTGATGATCATATTGATGATGAGGTACTGATAAAAGCGCATCGTAACTTTGCAATCAATCGTATCACTGAGGCAGTAGTCATAGATAAGCAAGTACCTGACTGGGTAGGACGAGATATTTTTTCATTAGATAACTTGAATAAATTAGGTAAGTTAGAACCTACTGATAGTGTTCAGATCAAACTGGTTTTAAGGGTGCAAAAATATGCCTGTCAGCATCTTTATGAGCGTCCATTATCGCAAGATCAGCAGATTACTATGATAGATGATACTTGGAATCAGGTAAGTGCTACTGTTGCCAATACTAAGCGTCTGCAAGATTGGCTGGTCAGTATGTCGCAGCTGGCCGTGGTCGTTGAGCCAAGTGAGCTGAAAACAGTGATCCTTGAGCGCTTGCAGAGTGGGATAGAGCTTTATGAGCATTAATAAAATACTATGTACTAAACAGCTGTTAATAAATTATAAGGAAGTGTAATTGTGAGCGAAGTCCAAACCTTAATAAATGAAGTGAGTCAAAAAATCCAAGCTTTAGAGACAGCGCAAGCACTCTATAGTCGTCAGCTTTCACCAGATTTTAATACTTTTGATTATATCAATACCGATGAATTAGGACTTAGTCGTATCTTAGCGGCTTTGCTTGATCCAAAAGGCAGTCATGCACAGCAAGAAACCTTTTTAAGACTATTTGTTGAGCATTGTTTGCCAGATATGTATAAAACTTCAGAAAGGCAGGTTTTTCTTAATAATCTTGAGAAGACAGATGTTTTTCTTGAAGAGATCACTGTAAAAAGCAATACTCAACGCCGTATGGATATTTATCTACAATGTCAGGTGGGTGATGACAGTTACGGTATTTGTATTGAAAACAAACCTTATGCGGCAGACCAGTTTGAACAGTTGAAGGATTATGCAGAAGAGCTTGAAAAAAGAAGCCACAAGGCTTGGCACCTTGTTTACCTTAATGAGTCTGATGAAGGTCCGAGCAAATACAGTATTGATACGAGTAAATTAGAAGCGTTGAAAAATGAGAGGCAATATAGCCATCTTCGATTTAGTGGCTTAGTAGGTTGGCTCAAAGCGTGTCAAGTAGAATGCCAGAATCATAGTGTTAGTGAGTTTATTGCACAGTTAATCAATTTTATTCAAAAGCAATTTATGGGGATTGAAGATATGAATGAAGCACAGTCTGTATTGAATACAATGTTATCTAGCCAAGAAAATATAGCTAGCGCATTAAAAATTGCTTTAAGTGCTCATGAAATGAAAAAGCAACTCATCGAGAAATTGCAGCGTGATCTTATTACGATTATTGAAGAAAAAAGTAAACCTTATTCAATGATTAAAACTGACCTAAAGGGTGTTAATCGAGAAGAGCAAATTACCTTTAATATTAAAAAAAGTGCTCTAGATCTTTGTTTGGGTTTTGGCGGTACGGTTTTTAATTACCCTTATTTGGGTATCTTTATAGCTAATAAAGATGCAACACCAGACTATGAATATTATGAAAAAATTCTGAGTAAGTGTAAATCTAGCGATAGTATTGCTAGTGAAAATATAAAAGCAGAAGAAGATAAATCAAAGGATGGTTATTGGTGTGCTTGGTACAGTTTTGAACCCCATGATTGGTGGTCTAAAACTGAGCCGTGGGAACAAATTCATAACGGTGAGATGGCAAATAAAATTATTGAACAGCTTGATGGGTACTATAAAGTTTTAAACGATAATAATTTATTAAATAAATAATTTTTCTAAATAAACAAGGAAGCCCATTATATGTCAGAGCTGAATAGTAAAGTCGGAAACAACGCTATAGAGCCATGGCTGACAGAGCTGTGGGCATGGGCTGATAAGGTTGCGATTCCTGATGAAGTGTTGCCACGTGATCACGCTACTTTATTGGCGTTAACAGACCTGAGTATTGATTGTAGCCAATTAACTAAGCTACCTGAAAGTATTGGCTACTTATACAACTTAACTAAGCTGACGCTAAACTGTGAATCACTTGAGCGTTTACCAGAGTCAGTAGGGCAGTTAAATGAGTTAGAGGAGCTTACGGTTAATAGTCATAAAGTACAGGAGTTTCCTGATAGCATCGCTAATCTTGAGAATCTTCGCCTAATAGATGTTCCTAATCAGTTAATTAGTCGATTACCAACAGCTGTCATTGAAAGATATCGTAACAATGAATTGTGGATTAAAAATATCACTTTTACAAAGTTGTATACGGCGCAAATAAGCGAATATGACTTAGCCGCATTTGTTTTTTTCCTTGTTAATGATGATTGGGATGAAAATAAATTAATTGATCTGAAGCAAAAGACAGCACCAGAATTTTTATTCGGTCTGCAAACGACTGAAAAAACTATCAAGCAATTTGATGTGGTGGATGGCATTATTATTTGCAAGCCTGATGAAGTACAACAAGTCATGAAGATGTTTAAAGATACATTTTGCAATGAGTTTACGGCTATACCCTATACAGACGTTGAAGAGGCGCTAAGTTTTGCGAAACCTGCTAAGTTTATACAAGCTAGTGCATTAGGAATGTCTAAATCAGACCAAGTACTCAGTCAGATTATTAATCAAATTCCTGAAGATATCACTATAAACTCTATGATGTTTCAAGCTGAAAGTAACCGCGAATTTACGCTTGATAACTTTCAAATTGTAGTAGATGCTTTTGGTAAAATGGGTATAAAAGATGAACATACTTTCTATAATACAGAAGTTGTCGATAAGACTGAGTACTGTTGGATGGGTATGATATATATGGTTTCGTAGTTGTATAGTTAGTTCAAAATAAAAGCGAGACGTTATAGCTATGTGCGACTGGTATAAATTTTCCTTGCTTGCTGTTATCACAGAGGCTATGAAAAACTCATCCCAGTCGCACTGTATCGATTTTTAAGTAATTCTACTGTATTAAGTATAAATATAGCTTAAATAAAATTGTAGGCATCATTGGCAAACGATTATTACTTAAGAAGCAAGGAATATAGAAGGTGAGAGATATGAGTACAGCTTTATTTAATGATTTTATCCAAGCTCAAAATACTATTTATCCATCGGTTATTAACGAGTTAACCGAAGGGCAGAAGCGTACGCATTGGATGTGGTTCATTTTTCCACAGGTGAAAGGCTTGGGACTCAGTACAATGGCTCGGCGTTTTGCAATAGAAAGTTTAGAGCAAGCAAAGGAGTATTTGCAGCACGACGTGCTTGGAGCACGGTTGAGAGAGTGTGCTGAATTATTATTGTTGCATCCTGATAAAAGCGCTTTAGAAATTTTCGGATCAATCGATACGCTGAAATTACACTCTTCGCTTACACTGTTTACTTTAGCGTCCTCTAACAAAAAATGTGTTTTTAACGAGCTTTTGGATCAGTATTTTGAAGGCAGTTACGATATAAACTCTATCAGAATATTAAAGCAAATCAATGATCAACAAGCTAAGTAAATAAAACTGAATGATACTCTAAAAGGACATGTGATTATGAGCACAGTACAAAGTTTGATAAACGAAGTGAGCCAAAAGATAAGTTCTTTAGAGACAGCACAAGCACTTTATAGCCGGCAGCTTTCACCAGATTTTAATACTTTTGATTATATCAATACGGATGAGTTGGGACTTAGCCGTATTTTAGCGGCTCTTCTTGATCCTAGAGGCAGTCATGCACAGCAAGAAACCTTTTTAAGACTATTTGTTGAGCATTGCTTACCCAGTATGTATAAAACTCCTGAAAGGCAAGTTTTTCTTAATAACCTTGAGAAAACGGAAGTTTTTCTTGAAGAAGTAACTGGGAAAAGCAATACCCAACGCCGTATGGATATTTATTTGAGCTGTCAGGTGGGTGATAATAGCTATGGTATCTGTATTGAGAATAAGCCCTATGCGGTAGACCAGTTTGAGCAAATGAAAGATTATGCTATTGAGCTTGAGAGTAGAAGGCATACTGCTTGGCATCTTATTTATCTAAACGAGTATAAAGATACACCTGATAAGAAAAGTGTCGACTCTATTACTTTAGAGGAATGGATCAATAATAATCAATATAGTTCTCTTCGTTATAGTGACTTAATTGATTGGCTTAAAGTTTGCCAAGTTGAATGCCAGAATCACAGCGTCAGTGAATTTATCGCGCAGCTAGTTAAATTTATTCAAAAACAGTTTATGGGTATCGAAGATATGAATGAAGATAATGCGGTTTTAAATATTATTAAAAAAGATGCAGCTACCATCGATGCCAGTATCAAGGTGTCTAATACAGTAGATCGCATGAAGAAAGAGCTTATAGCAAAGCTGAAAATAGACTTATTAGCAAAATGTAAAAAAACTGATTATGAGGTGGATGTTAGTTATATTGGTAACGGTAAAAGATATGAACAGATTTATTTCCTAATACCTGGTTATGATAATGGATATATCTGCTTTGAGTTTCAAGGTGCAAATTTTGATCGCCCATGTTTAGGCATTGCGTTTATTTCCGCAGAAGCAGCAAGAGCTTGTCCATATACGGAAAAAATGAAAACAGTTTTAAATGACGTCTTAACAGATAGGAAGGTCCTTTCATCACCATCATGGCCAGCATACTATTACTTTTGTCCACAGGATTGGAAGGGTTCGAGTGAGGCATGGCTAATGATAAATCAAGGCACAATGGCAGATAAGATTTTAGAAGAAATGGACAAGGTTTTTAACATCTTAAAAGCCAATGATTGTTTTATCAAATATTGATTAGAAGAATCTAGTTTTAGAATGCTTTACTCAATAATCATGATCCATGCTGTCAAATTCGTAGACAATAACTTGAGAGACCTTGGTTACGCAGATTGAAGATAATAATTAAACTATATCTTTTTTTTCATGGTGTTTTGTAGTCTAAGTTCTTTTGACTTCTAGTCCTACTTAGCAATGATACATTAAATCGGTACAGCCCCAAGATATATCATCCAGAAAAAAGCCAGACAACATAAGCTGTCTGGCTTTAAAATTTGAACGACTTATCTATGATTATGTTCCCGCCATACAGCATGCTCACATACCTCACAGCACCAACTGTCTTTTGAGCGCATATAAGGGATGTCTGCTGGTATCTGTAGAGGACAAACATAACCACAGTACTCGCATCGCACATCATCTAAATAAGCAAAACACTCACCGATTGTCTTGAATAGTACTTGTGCGCTAATATCATACTTCTCACAGACGGTTTCTACATGCGCGATATAATCATTTTCGTTATCATATGCCCAATAATCCTCACAGATATTTAGATCTCGCGCGTTCTGCGTCATATTCGGCTGAAGTTTTACACCCATCATGTTCTCCTCAGTAGCCGACATAGTCAGAGTGCGGTAATAGCTCATAAAGCTCGCTCTGAAGCTGACAACGCATATCCTCTATCACATAGTCAAGATTCGCATCCAAGCGCTTCTGCACCCATACACGCATCGCCATATCGTTATTAAAGCAGCGCTTTACTCCTAAGAAGCGTGCGAGGTTATTACCCGATGAAACATACAACTCACGCATCAATGCATTAGCAATCTCATTCGCATCCTCACTGATTGCACCGTCGGATTTAAACTCACCAAACAGCTCTTCATAATTGATGATTTTCATTGTGACGTCTCCTTGTCAGTTTGTGCATTAGAGCTATTCAATGCGCTGGTTAACTTCTCCTTGCTCGCGAGTAGCAAGTTATCCATCGCTGAGCCATCCTGACGGGTAATATCAGGCACATAACGGCTATACACCCGAAACAGCATCTCCGTACTACTGTGACCCATCTGCCGAGCTATCCACTCAGGATTCTCACCAGCAGCCAGCCAAAGTGTCGCTGCTGTGTGCCGAGTCTGATAAGCTCGCCTATGTTTAAGACCGAGTAGGGCAAGCGTGGGTTTCCATACCCTCCGATTCACATTACGGTACTCCATCGGATTGCCTTGTGAATTGCAAAACACAAACTCTGACTTACCAAAGGTACGTGCCTTTTGTTCTAACAAGGCGTCATAGACCAACTGCGACATTGCAATATCACGTTGTGAGCCCAACGTCTTGGTTGGTCCCATTTCCCCATTGACTAACGCGCCTCTAATACTGATCTCACGCCTATCAAAGTTAATACAGTCCCACTTAAGCCCATCAATCTCACTGGTACGCATTCCTGTAAAAAAGCGGATGGTGTAGTAGGGCTTATAATCAGCACGGACATGCTTTAAAATCAGCCATACCTCATCTAACGTAAAAGGACTCACATCAGGACGAGCTTGTTTGAGATTCTTAATATTTTTATAAGGCATCTCAAACTCATGGCGATCTGATGCTTCTTCTAGTATCATACGAAGAAGTATCATGATCTGGTTGATCCGTGCTACTGACAGACTTGACTGACCATATTTACCGTAACGAACTTTGGCGAGAGAGCTACGGAAGGTCAGCAAGTCTGGTTTTTTTATCGCATGTACCGCTTTGCCACCAAACTCAGGTAGTAAGTACTTATCCAAGATAATCTGCGTCTTTTGCCGATAACTCGGCCGCCATTCAATCTTCTTCTCTTCATAAAAAATATCGGAAAACTGCCTAAAGGTTGGATTGCGACTGATACAAGCTTCCGCTCTATCAGCCAGTGCTGTCATCTCTTTTAAACGCGTACTCTTCGGAAAGTAGGCGCCATAGTCGAAGATGCCTAGGGTTATTTCTGCTTCCATTTTTTTTGCTATTAAAGCCAGCTTTTTAACGTTTGCCGGAGTATCAGGGAAGTTAGTTGTCTCACGGCAACGAATATTCATATATGTGAAATCTATGAATAGTTTGCCACGCCTTGCTCTTACTGATGCCATTGTTAATCTCCTTGTTTAAATAAAACTTACTGTAAAGCCATACCATTGATGGCACTCATCACTGGCTTACACATATCTTCTTCGATACGCTCCCAGACATATAAAATCTTACGACCGCCAAAAGGACGGATGTAGTGAATGTTTTCAATCAAAACAGTGTCTTTCATTTGATTGCGGATAGTACGTGCGTCGTATTTGATACGTTCGGCTAGTTCTTGAGTAGTGAGATAAGTCTGTGACATAATGATTCTCCAGTCAGTATTAAATAGTTTTTGATAAACACTTTGTTGTTGCCAACGAGTACTATACTAACAGAAAAGTAGTCATTGGCAATTACTTTTTACTTACCAATAAGGAATTTATTGTGATTTTGTGTAACTTACCAGTTCTTTTAGCAGAAAGAAGGTTGCGAGTCGCAGACTTAGTTAGAACGACAGATATTAGTAAATCAACATTGCATAGAATTTATAACGACGAAACTACTCGCATAGAATTTGATACTCTAAGCAAGTTGTGCGAAGTATTAAAGGTAACGCCAGGGGATATTTTGAAGTATGTTCCAGATGAAGTTTCTAAACAGGATTCTTCAGACGAGAGATAAAGAGACTACTAAGAATAGTCTCTGATATGGAGCTGCTAGCTAATATAAAGCTAGTGTAGCGAAAGCACTTACTTGCAGAGATTTGCTTCGAATAATAAGTTGGGGTCTCTTTTAAGACAAAGATTAATTTTAGGTATTATTATAAATACGGATGCCACAATTTTTTAAAGGAATGAAATGTATTTTCATCTTGTAACTTTAATTGATTTTTGCTGAATTGAGGTTGGGTTCAAAAATCAGCATAGTGCCAAATTCACTAGGTTAGGTGTCATGATGGTTTTTGAACCAAAAGTAGCTAGGTTGTGGTCAGATACGTATACGCAGTTTTAGGGCAGGGCACGGTTTGGGCACCAAATGGGCACCGCACCGAAAATGAGCTTTTTGACTGAGTAGATAAGCTTAACTATATTCAAGAATATATCTCGAGAATTTCTCTACAACCCCCGAAAATTAGACAAAAAAAAGCCTCACTGTTAAGTGAGGCTTTTTAAGTATTTGGAGCGGGAAAAGAGATTCGAACTCTCGACCCCAACCTTGGCAAGGTTATGCTCTACCACTGAGCTATTCCCGCTAATTATCAATTAACTATCGTCAGTTGATGATGGCGTATTATACGCAGTTTTTTTGGTGTGTCAACAGCTAGTATGAAAAAAAGCAAAAGATAGTAGATTGGCATATTATCGCATCGTCTATCTATGTTATAACAGATTGTTATAATCTATATTCCAAAAGCTTTGCTTTCTATAAATAGGCTGGAATGCAGTTTTATAATTACTTTTATCATATTTATGATTAATAAACATAACACTTAAGGATAAGTAGTATGAGTCAACAATATACCATCGCTGATTATTTGTTTGATCGTGTCGCAGAAGCAGGTGCGTCAGAGGTATTTGGCGTACCTGGTGATTTTAATCTAACGTTTTTAGATAATGTACTTGCCTCAGATAAATTACGCTGGGTAGGTAATACCAATGAGTTAAATGCTGGTTACGCAGCAGATGGCTATGCACGTGAGCGTGGGTTTGCGGCGATGGTGACAACCTTTGGAGTGGGTGAGCTGTCCGCTATCAATGCCACCGCAGGCTCGTTTGCGGAGTATGCGCCAGTGCTTCATATCGTAGGCGCGCCAAGTACAGCATTACAAGATTCAAAGCGTCGCATCCATCACTCACTTGGTGATGGCGTGTTCAATCATTTTATCAAAATGGTAGAGCCGGTTACGGTAGCACGGGCACAGATTACGCCTGAAAATGCTGCCTCAGAGATTGACCGCGTGATTCGCTTGATTCTCAAAAAGCATCGCCCAGGCTATTTATTACTATCACCAGATGTAGCAAAAACGCCAATTTATCCGCCAACGACCAAACTTATCGATAGTGAGGAAGACATTACTAGCCAAGCGGCGTTAGCAGACTTTAAACAAGCGCTGATAGAATTTTTACCCAATAAAACCACGACGCTCATGGCAGATTTGATGGTGCATCGTTTGGGTCTGCAAAATCAGCTTAAGGCTTTGATTGCCGATACTGACATTCCTTATACGACGTTATCGTGGGGCAAAACTTTGCTTGATGAAAATAGTGAGCGTTGGGCAGGCACCTATGCAGGCGTGGCATCGCGTCCTGTCGTTAAGGATATGGTCGAAAACTGTGAGTGTTTGATAAAAATTGGTGTGCAATATACTGATACTACTACTGCAGGTTTTAGCCAAGATATTGATGAAAACGTGGTGGTTGACCTGCATTATGAGCGTGCGAGTATCGCAGGCAAAAACTTTGCGCCCATTGCCCTAAAAGATGCTCTAAAAACACTGCATGAGGTAATGACCTCAGATATTAATATTGTACCGAAGCAGTTCTGTGAAGAGGTAAAGCCGCATGAGCAACATGGCAAGGATGATGAGGCTATCCGTCAAGATGATTTATGGCATATCATTGCCGATGCGCTCGATGATAAAAACTTGGTGTTTTCAGAACAAGGTACTGCCTATTTTGGTATCAGTGATGTGCGTCTGCCAGAAGGCGTGACGTCTTATGGTCAGCCGATGTGGGGTTCTATTGGTTATACTTTGCCTGCGAGTTTAGGTGGTGCCATTGCTTCACCGCATAAGCGTAGTATTTTACTCATTGGTGATGGTTCTGCTTTATTAACCATCCAAGAAATTGCGGTAATGATTCAAGCACGCATCAACCCGGTGATTGTACTGATTAACAATGATGGCTATACCGTTGAGCGCGCGATTCATGGTGAAAACCAGTACTATAACGACATTCCTAAATGTGACTGGCAGTTGATGCCAAAAGCGTTTGGTGCCACCGATGATAATAGTCTGCTATTAAAAGCAGAAACAGCAGGTGAGTTAAAAGAGGCTCTCAAGCAAGCCGCTGCCGCCAAAGACAAGTTAGTTATGTTGGAAGTCATCGCTGGTAAGCATGATATCCCGCCACTATTAGCCGATATCAGTGCTGCGCTTAAGCCAAAAGCTAATTAAGTCTATTTAATAAATTTCAATTAAAAAAAGCCCATTGAGTTTAATGACTCAATGGGCTTTTTTGAGGATTTTTTTCGATATCGACCAACTAACTAGAGATACTGCTTATGTCAATTTGCATACTTTAGTATCATGATAGGTTGGGCTGTATGCAGCCATTAACACTCAAAGGGACATACCTTATTATGATTTGGCTGAAAATGCTTATTGGTGCCTTAATGGTATTAGCGATTCAATTATTTGCGCAAACCAGATTCTTCTATTTGGCGGCGCTTGCGCCACTTTTCCCCACGTTTACGTTAATCAGTCACTTTATTGTGGGTACTGAGCGTAGCCCAGCTGATTTAAAGGTCGCCTTAATATTTAGTATGCTCGGCGTCATCCCTCATCTTATCTATACCTTTGTAGTCTTTTTTAGCATCAGCTACGTCAGCTTATATAAGGCACTTTTATTGGGCACCGTCGCTTGGACAATTGCAGCGGCTATATTAGTACTTACGTGGCAATACATTCAAGCTTAATGATAGTTGGAAACGGGCAGTGCTCGCAATAGTGCGAAAATGGCATTCTAGAAGCGGATAAATTCAGATAAAGGTATTTAAAGGATTTTGAAGAGGGTTCTTTGCAGACAGGTTCTCTATATTTGGTCAACGATGTTATGCTTAAGGATGGTTGCGTCATGCTATTTACAGAAAAGTAAGGTCAATACTCTCGCACCAGCGCGACTCATCATAACTGACAAACATAGGGCTTAAAAAAAGATGGATACCTTAAATATCCTTTATTTCGTAGGAGCAGTATTAATTTTTGCCAGTATTATGGCAAGTACCTTGTCAGCGCGTTTGGGCGTTCCTTTATTGCTATTGTTTTTAATGGTAGGAATGCTGGCGGGCGAAGAGGGTATCTTAGGTATCGAGTTTTCCCAATATGCTATTGCTAATTTTGTCGGGCAGGCTGCTTTAGCTTGTATCTTGTTAGATGGTGGTCTACGTACCTCTTTTAAGTCTTTTCGAGTCGGTCTTAAGCCTGCAGTAACCTTAGCGACTTGGGGTGTCCTCGCTACTGTCATGATACTGGGCGTATTCGTGACTTGGCTGCTCGATGTCGATTGGCGTTTTGGTCTATTAATGGCAGCGATTGTCGGTTCGACCGATGCTGCAGCGGTATTTTCATTGCTGCGTAATGGTGGCGTTAAGCTTAACGACCGTGTACAAGCCACACTGGAGCTAGAGTCAGGCGCCAACGACCCTTTGGCTATTTTACTTGTGACAGGATTGATTGCCTTAAATGTCGATCCCGCAGGGCAAACGGTACTGGGCTTTTTAGGATTACTATTACAGCAGCTCAGCTTTGGCTTGGGGATGGGTTTACTGTTCGGTTATTTATTAGCAAGACTATTACCCAAGGTACATTTGGCAGAGGGCATGTATGCCATCTTAATTATGTCTGCTGGCTTGGCAGTATTTGCTGCGACCAACCTTATCGGTGGTAGTGGATTTTTGGCAATTTATCTGACCGGTGTGCTGATTGGTAACCATAAAGTACGCTCAACTGAGCATGTCATGCGGGTGATGGATAGCTTTGCTTGGTTGTCACAGGCGGTGCTGTTTGTGGTGCTAGGTTTGCTCGTGACGCCATCGAACGTTCTTGATGTTTGGTATTATTCGGTCGCTATTGCCGCCTTTATGATTTTGATTGCTCGTCCTATCGCTGTCTATACGAGTGTCAAACCTTTTAAATTTAAAGACAGAGAAATCGGCTTTATCTCTTGGGTAGGGCTGCGCGGCGCGGTTCCCATTACCCTTGCCATTTTGCCAGTGATGGCGGGCATAGATGGTGCCTTTATGCTATTTGATATTGCTTTTGGTGTGGTGGTTCTGTCATTGATTTTACAAGGCACTACCATTCCTATCATGGCGAATTTGTTCAAAGTACGTATCCCGAGCAATAAAGACCCAGAAGAAGAGCATGAAGTCTGGGTATCTGATAAGGCAAGTATTACCTTATATGAATTTGAAGTAAAACCTGGCGCATTTGCAATTGACCGTCATCCAATGGGTATCTCTAACCATGTTAGCCCTGATGAAATTAGCATCTTTGCTTTGGTACGTAGGCAACACATTGTGATGGTCGAAGAAACGACCAAGCTCAAATGCGGGGATAGAGTCTGGTATGCGATGAGGGGTAATCATGCCAGTCAAATTGCCAAGATTTTCAATGACACAACACTCGATCGTAAAGCCATCGATGACTTTTATGGTGATTGGTTACTATCACCAAGTGTAAAGCTTGGAGATTTACCGTTTTTTACCGGTATCATGGCGTCTGAGTCGCTTGTCGATAAGCTAAAGTCAAAACCTGAAGACAGCTCAAAAAATATGTGGGAGCAAACGGTCGCTGAATATGTCATAGATAACTTAGATATGAAGCCAGTATCAGGCGATATGGTTGCTATCAGTGATGAGTGGTCATTGGTCATCAAAGAAGTGGATGATAAAGGAAAGCTCAGAACGATTGGTTTAAAGCATCAAGAGTTTGCCAAGGCGATGTGATTTTTTTCTATGTATAAATCTCAGCTGAGATGCCTGCGCAAAAAAGCCCTATTGATTATCAATAGAGCTTTTCAATAGCATTACTTATAGTGATGATTACCACATCAAATCATCTGGAATCACATAAGCGGCATACGGATCGTCTGCTGCTAGCTCATCTTCTGCAGTATCGTTTGATACCACCATAAAACCTGTCATCTTTGAATCGATACGATCGGCAAGCGGGCGCGGTAGTAGGGCATAGCTGTCATCTAAACGGGCGATGACCACATGACCTGCCACAATTTGATCATATAGCTTTTGAGTAATAGAGATTTTTTTGACTTTGGTATCGTCGACAAACTGATAGCTGATATCGCCGTTTGTCTCAGTCAATTGATGCTGCTTAATCATTTGAACGATATTTGCTTTTAGCATCTTCTCTTCTAAGACTCGCTGTTTTTCTTGATTGAGCTTTTGGTCTTTTTCTAGCTTTTTAGCTTGGGCATCTGCCAAGGCCTTTTTAGCTTCGATATTTGATGCATCACCAGTGCGCTTAGCGTGTTGCGCCTGTTTGCTTATTTTATTGGCTTTTTTACTATCAACCAAACCTGCTTTTAGAAGTTGAGCCTGTAGGGCATTTTTTGCCATATCTGCATTACCTAAATGAAACTACCTAAGTGAAATGATATAAATCGTCATCAGTCATGGTAACAAATTCTGCCAAGAGATGTCATCAAATACGGTAATCCCAAAGTTTTTTATTAAAAAATCGTCTGTCAGATAAGTGAGTCATATAACTATCTAGGGTAATTGCCATAAATTGTTGTCCATCGGCCTAAGAGCTTTGATGATTAATAATGTGTTCAGCGAGGGTGATGAGGTCTGAAGCGATGAAGTCTGGTTTTGGTACATTGGTTGCCGAAAGTAGCGCGTTATAAGGTCGGGTTACGAAAGCCCCTTGGCAGCCAGCAGCTTGAGCACCAATAACATCCCAGAGATGACAAGCGACAAGACATAGCTCTGAGGTCTCAACGGACAGCTCGCGAGCGACCATCTGATATGTTGCCGCTGCAGGTTTAAATTGGCTGACGTTTGCAACACTAAAATTCTGCTCAAAGAATTCACTCAGTCCTGCTTTTTCAAGCGGTGTCGGAGAGGAGACGCTGGGCGCTGAGTTGGTCAAGGTCACTAATCTAAATCCTGCATCACGTAGTTTGGTCAAAGCAGGGATAGCGTCAGGGTGAGCTGACATCTCACTCATGCGCTGCTTAAACTCCTGTACATCTTCTTCTGTTAGCGTAACGGCATGAATATCTGCGGTCATTTGCAAGGCACCCATGCCAAGCTCGCCAAAAGGTGTGTAGAGACCAGATAAAGTCATGGTTTGCGAATAAAGTACCAATTGCCCGAACCACTCTCTAAGTCTGTTATTATCGCCAAATAAGCGCGTGAATAAGGGCGTGAGCGTCTCGATATCGAGTAAGGTTTCGTTGACATCGAATACGATAATCGGAGCTGAGTAGATAGAGGACATAAAAGTTCCTTTTTTAATACAAGTAAGCCTTACTAGTGATATATTGATAATATAATAAAGACATTCGGCAAACTTACTTTAGCTGGACTTGAGTAATCATTCAAGATAAAATTGAGTAGTCACTCAAATTGTATAACCATGTTTACTTTATTGTCTAAAATCATGGGACAAAAATTGGAATATTATGTCACGTACCACACTATATAATCGTCATGAAGCATTAGAGCGGGCCATACAGCTGTTTTGGCAAAAAGGCTTTCATGCAACCTCTTTAAAGGATATCGAGCAAGCGCTTGATATGCGACCGGGCAGTATTTATGCCGCTTTTGGTAATAAAGATGGATTGTTTCAAGAAGCGCTTGATTACTATGCGCAGGCAGGGCTAAAGGAGCTTGAGCGTACATTAGGCAGCTATGAATCCCCTTTATTAGGATTGGCAGCTTACATGCGTCAGCTTGGCGGTATCCGCGAAAAAAATCTGCCCAGTCGGGCATGTATGCTGGTTAAAAGTCTGCTTGAGCTTGGTGCCCGTGAACAGTTAGCGCTAGAGAAAGTTGAAAAATTACTAGCGGGTATGGAGGCGCGTTTTGCCGCATGTTTTGTGGAAGCGCAGCAGCTAGGAGAGCTGGATGACACACTCGATCCACTGAGGTTGGCCCGTCGATTACAAGCCGAGGTTATGGGACTGCGTGCTTTTGCTCAGCGCGATGTTGATAGTGCAGCGGTTCATGCACTTGCAGAGGATATGGCCTCTTCTATAGAAAGCTTGCGCAATAATGAGTCTGTGGGTTAAAACGATGCCTAGTGGCCAAGTTTAGTTTAAATGATGAGTCTGAATAAGCGTACGTTCGCTAGTATGATGGTCATGTAAGCTGAAAATCGAACATGAGTATGGATATTAACGGTCATTTGTATAATAGCAGGTGTAAAAAAAGGCTACTTGAAAGTTTAAGTAGCCTTTTTAGTTTTAAATTTTGCAGAGTATTTTTATTATTAATTAGAGATACATCTATTGTGGCATGTCCGCTAATTGCTGCAAAATACTTTTGAAATTCTCGACCCCTTGAGCACCGCTAACCAAGTGTTTTTGGTTAAAGATAACAGAAGGTACGCTTTGAATGCCTTGCTGCCTCCACTGTTGTTGAGCATTGCGGACGTCTTCAGCAAAGCGTTGATCTGCTAATACCGCTAGCGCCTCACTACGATCTAAACCAATCTCTGCTACGATATCGGCTAAGACTTCTTTGTTAGAAATATCTCTAGCGTGAGTAAAGTGAGCCGCGAACAAGGCTTGCTTTAAATCATGCGCGTACCCTTGCTGATCGGCCCAGTGCAGTAGTTGATGCATAGCAAAGGTATTATAAGTGCGACTCTCTTCAGTAAAGTTAAACGCAAAGCCTACCTCACGACCAGCCTCAGTCATTTTAGCGCGGCTGGCATCAGATTCTTCTCGACTTGAGCCGTATTTCTTAGCGATATGATCACGATAGTTTCGTCCTTCGCTTGGTGTATCAGGATTAAGCTCAAACGGATGCCAATGAATCTCATACTCAGTATTGGTTTGTTTGAGTGCTTCGGCCAACTGTCCATAGCCTATAGCGCACCAAGGGCAGACCACGTCCGACACGATATCTATTCGTAATGGTTTTTTTAAATTACTCATAGTGGCTCCTTATTGTATGCTTAGATAAATGGTCTTCTTATATACTGTACTTACTTGTATATGATGTTTTCTTATAGGCATTATACAAAAGGCTATCCTAAATAAAATAATCTAGAATAGCCCTTTGTATTTTACACAATCAGTCAGCTTTAATTAGTCAGCCTTATGCCATTCAAATTTTTGAAAAGGCTTATCGATTGGCGTATTAGCCAGATGGTTGGTGTAGTTACTCATTACTTTCTGTGCTGTTGCTAATATCACTTCTAGCACTTGACGCTTAGTGAATCCTGCGTCCAAAAACGCTTGTACAGCGTCATCATTGACATTGCCACGATCACGAACCACAGATAGAGTAAAGTCACGTAAAGCTTCTAGTTTTGCAGTTGGTAGTGGCGTCTCGTCACGTAATGCATCAGTGATAGCATCATCGACTTTCATGCTTTTGGCAATACCAGTATGAGCTGGCACACAATAATGACATTCATGCTCGACGTTGATGGTTTGCCATACTACCGTAGTCTCTTCGTCATCAAAGCTGCTGTCTAAGAACAATTGATGTAGACGTTGGTAGCCTTCAAGCAATCCAGGCGCTTCAGCCATTACGGCATGTAAGTTTGGAACCATACCAAATGCATTGATTGAGACATCAAGTAGTGCTGTGCTTTCTGCTGGCGCGCTTTGTTTGTCATGTAATGTAAAGTCAGTCATATATAATTCCTATTTGGTATTAGTAATAGTATTAAAATTTTATTCAATCATTCAGGTTGAAAAATAAAGATAATATGTGATTAAAGTTAGAGCTCGTTATCGTAAAGGTATCACCTTCTACTTGATAACTGACATCACTATAAATGATTTTGAGCAATCACTCAAATATAAATTGAATGATTGCTCAAATATTTGTAACGCTGGTTAACAATTAAAGGTTTTGCTAGCAATTAATTGTTCTTATTTACCCGTTTAGTGATGGTTAGATGCTGCATCTACTTTTGATTGGATTGATTTTTAGAGGGTTTATTTTTAAAAGGCATGAGCAACAACCCCCATAGTGAGGCATTTTGCTTGGCATCGGGATACTCTTTTAAACCAATATCTAATGCTTGGTCAGGTTTTGACGCGTTACTTTTATAACTACCGAAGAGCCTGTCCCACCAAGTCACACTAAAACCGTAGTTGGAGTTGGTCTCACTGGCCCGTTGGCTGTGATGAATACGGTGTAAGATTTGCGTGACTAGAATCATGCGTAAAGGCTTCTCAATCACTGGTGGCAGACGAATATTGGCATGATTAAACATAGCCAACCCATTTAAGGCAATCTCGAATATAAGTACCACGATAGCAGGGACACCAAGCACACTAATGACAACGAGCTTAAGCAATATGCTTAAGACAATTTCGATAGGATGAAATCTAAGCCCGGTGCTGGCATCGATGTGCGCATCAGCGTGATGGACACGGTGCAAGCGCCAGAGAAGCGGCACTCCATGAAACAAGCGATGTTGCCAGTAGATAACCATATCAAGCAACAATAAGCTTAAAATAATCGCCGCGATATTCGGTATCTCAATTAAATTAAATAAACCGATACCGTTTTCTTGATTATAAATGGCGACCGTTGTCAGCCCAATGGGGACTGCCAAACGCGCAACAAAAGAAGAGGCAAATACTAATCCAAGATTAGCAAACCAACGTGTGCTACTCTTAATTGGTGATTGACGTGCGGGATGCCTATGCTCAATGAACATCATAATGACCAATATGCTAAAGAAAAAGCCCAAACGCCACCACATCTCATTCGCCATTACTGACCTCCTTAATGGGCTTATGTATATCGGTTTCGAGCCGTTTAAGCGTATGATAACCGCCATATATACGAGTCATAATAGTAACCGCACACGCCGCTGCAAAAATACTAGCTAATACCACAAAGTGCTGTGGCCAAATACAAAAGGCGATAAACAAAACAATGGTTTCAGTACCCTCAGTGAGACCATTTAGATAATAAAAGCTCTTATATTTAAATTGCGGCTTATCTAATTGAAATTTTTCAGCAGCAATAGCAAATGCCAAAAAGCTAGAGCCAGTACCAATAAAAGCGGCTAATAATAATGCGCCTGCAATGGCGTTTTGCTCGGGATTAACCAATACAAAGCCGAGTGGCACCGCTGCATAGAATAAAAAATCTAGGGTAATGTCTAAATAGCCGCCCGCACTTGAGCTTTGCTCAGCATAACGTGCCAATGCACCATCTAATCCATCAAAAACACGGTTTAATATAATCGCGATTAGTGCTGCATACCACAGCTCAAAAGCAATCAATGGCAACGCCAACATACCAGTGAGAAAACCAGTGACAGTCAACTGATCTGCGGTAACACCGCCCTTATAAAATAGCACGACCAATGGCTCTAATAGAGGCTTGATGATGGGTGTAATAAACTTATCGAGCATATTTCTGCCTTTTGTATCGTCATTCTTTTAGAAGCAAGCAGTCGAACTTTTTATACTGGTTTCTAAGTATTGTTTATCAAGCTTTTTATTTTATCAAAAGCTAAAGGCTGTTTATCAGGCAAACGCTTTCTTATTAAAGGCGAATGATTTTACCGTTTGCTGCTTCAGCATCGCTATGGTCATGGGTAACCATGATAGTAGGTAACTTATGCTGACGGATTTGACTGAATACCAATTGTTGGGTTTCCGCTCTAAGCTGACTATCAAGTTTGCTAAAAGGCTCGTCTAGTAATATTGCCTTAGGCTGGCTCAATAGAGTGCGCAGCAGTGCAACGCGTGCTTGCTGACCCCCAGATAAGCTATCGGGATGTCGATTTGCCATATCTGCCAAACCGACTTGTTCAAGTGTGTCTGCTATTTGCTCAAAGCGCTGCTTTTTATTGCCTTTAGGCATTGAAAAGGCAATATTTCCTGCAACCGATAAATGCGAGAATAACAGCGCATCTTGATACAAAACACCGATATGGCGTAAATGCGCGGGCAGGTGACTGATGTTTTGACCATGTAGCCAAACCTCACCCGTGGCACTCAAACCGCTCGGCAAAGTGCCGGTCATCCAATTTAACAAACTTGATTTGCCACTACCAGATGGACCCATGATAGTGAGAATATCACCACCCTCAATCTGCTCATCTAACTGAAGGAGCAATTTATCTTCTCGAAAGAGCTGTAGATTTTTTATCTCTAAAGATGATTGCATTAAAGCGCCTTTATGTAGTCAATTAAAAATATAGCCAGTTAAAAAAATCTTCAGTTCAAAATAAAAAAGACACAGATAAATGAAGTTTAAAAAAATTTTTATGATTGAACATTCTAACGCACGCCACTTCTAAAGAAATACTTCGGTAGCAGCCATGCCACCATAAAGCCAATCAGTGGTAACCCCATTTGTATAATGGCATATACGGCGCTGGTACGGCGGCTGGCACCATTAGCAAGCGTCACCGCTTCGGTCGTAATGGTAGCAATACGTCCGCCACCCGTGAGTAACGTTGGTAGATATTGACCAAAGCTCACCGCCAATCCTAGTGCCATTGCGATGAGTAGCGGTGCAAATAACTGCGGTAACTTAACTTGGAAGAATACTCTCATAGGCGGCGCTCCAAGACTGGCTGCTACAGTGGCAAAGCGCTTATCTAACCTTCTATAGCTGCTGGCAAGGGATAAAAATACATAAGGTAGTACAAATAAGACATGGGTAAAAGCGACGTTAAAAAATGCCGCTTGGTTATGGGCAAGTTGCTGTAACCACACCAAGCCAAATAAGAAAGCAATGCTCGGCACCAGAAGTGGCAGATAAATAATCAAGCTGGTAAAATTCGAGATGGGTTTATTGCTTAACTGCTCTGCCTCTAAGCACAACAAAGTGATGCCAATAGCAAAAAGCGTTGAGACAATGCCAAGAATGAGCGTGTTAAATAATGGCGTGCTTATTTGCATCAAGGCACTTTGAAATTGTGATAGTACGAGCTGCTCTGGCAAGGCGGCAGGGAAGCGCCAATAGCCAGCTAAAGACCACATCAGCAGACCAATGAGCGATAGGGCGATAAACCCTATGATGAATACCGTGGCGCTTGCAGTGAGTTTCTGCCAAATAACATCCTTATACTGGCGTTTTCCATTAATCAGTGCGTTGCTGCATAGCGCTTTGACCATACGCTCACCGCCAAGCCATAATGCAATTAAGCTGCTGGTCACTATAAGCTGTAATATTGCCCCAGCCGAGGCTTTGATACGTAAGTTCAAATCAACATCATTGAACCACTGCATGATAGTGACAGCAAGCGTGGGCGGAGTGTTGGGTCCTAAAATTAATGGCATCTCAACACTGGCACTGGCGTAAGCAAGTACTGCCAAAATAGGCAAACGCAAGAAGGGGTACAAAATAGGAAATACTGCTTTAAAAAAGGCAGTGATGGGATAGTAGCCTAAGTTTAGGGCAACTTGATATTGCTGGCGCAGCTTTTTACCAAGCTCAGGCTGTGCGAATACGCCAAGTGCCATTAACAGTAAAAAGGGCAGCTCTTTGAGTACTAGACCTAAGATGATACTAATGCCATAAGGGTCATGCGGTAGTATCCCCTGTGGTGCCAGCTCCCAACCACTTAGCCATGGCGATATCATTCGTGCAATCATGCCAGAGGGTGCAATCAAAAATCCAACAGCAATCGCCGCTGCGGCATGCGGGATTACTAAAATAGGGCTAAGCAAACGTTCAATACGTGTCAGCCAAATACTATTAAAAAACGTTGCCAATATCATAATCGCAATGACAAAGGCGAGTAAGGTGCTGAGAAATCCGGTTGCTACACTGAGCGCGACCATTTGTTTAAGTCCTAGAGTGTCACCCAGCGCTTTAAATCCTCGTAGACCAAATGTTGTTGTTTCTAGAGCAGGCACCCAGCCAAACGCTGGCAGGATGACGCTTATCAAACCTCCTAATACAGGAAGAATAAGGAGTATTAGTAAAAGACTGGGGCTTAGGGTCACTAAACGCGTAAAAAGGTCGGTTTTATAAGTTGCGGCTATTTGATTGCTTGAATTAGAATGAACGATAGCAGCATGGAGAGTATCAGTATTCATGCCATCAGCATTATTGTTATCAGTATCAGCCGTGTTTTTCTCGATAGATTTTTTCATTCGCTAACCCCGTAGCGCGTTTGCCAACCTTGCATAATGGCGTCGACCCAGCTGGGGTGTGGTTCACTGACGGTTCGTTTAATAGCATCAAAATGTAGGGCGCTTGCATGCGGTTTATTGGCTTTAAAGAGTGCTTGCTGCTCGGCGCTCAGTGTCGATTGAACCAGCACGGTTTTATCTCCCCAGACAGCTGGATTTTGTTTATGCGCCTGTGCTTCTGGGCTCAATAAAAAGTTTGCCACCAATTGTGCTGCGGCTGCATGGCTTGCATTATAAGGAATAGCAACGAAGTGAGTATTACTCAAACTGCCATCTGTCATAGCATAACTGCGAATACTGGGTGGCAAGTCATAGCGCTGAACGGCAGCTGGTATTTCGGGTCCTGAAAAGGTAAAAGCCAAGCTTAGCTCAGTATCATCGACCAAACGGCGCATTTGTGCGCCGCTTTGCAGGAATTGCTCACCTTTTCGCCATAGCCTGGGATGTAGCTCATCCAAAAAATTCCACAGCGGATTGAGTATCAAATCTTTGTTTTGTGCATCTACCGGCTGGTTAAGCTCTGCTCTGAGAGTGGTTCCATTCTTACTATCATTTTGCTCATGCAGCATGACCAAAGCATACTTCAAAAAACTCATACCCAAAAAATCAGGCGGCTTTGGGTAGCCAAAACGTCCGGGGTTCTGCTGTGCCCACATCTTTAATTGCTGCAAGGTAGCAGGCGGTTTATTTATCGCTAAGTTATCATAATAAAAAGTCAATGACGCCTGTCCCCATGGCGCTTCCATACCATTAGTAGGTATGCCAAAGTCAAGAGTGACAGAGGGATTGTTATCAGGATCAGTCAGAGCAAAGTTTGGCAGAGTAGACGCCCAGTCCTTTAATAGTAATTTATTCTCACTCATAGCGGCAAAGTTTGCACCGTTGATCCAAATTAAATCAACGCTACCTTTTTTATTATTATTGGCAGATTTTTCTGCAAGGACACGGCTGACAGCTTCACTGGTGTCGCTTAATTTGACATGAACCAAGTTAATATTATATTTTTTATCGACCGCTTTTGCAGCCCACTGAATATAGGCATTAATTTGTGGATCCCCGCCCCAAGTATGAAAGTAAACGTCCTGATTTTCACCAGCTTGTACTATCTGCTGCCACTGCAAGGTGCTTTTATTATCCATGGCAGCGGGAGGCGAAGCGGTACTTGCAGAGATGCCAACACATATACCAAGCACTATGATAAAGGCGCTATAGCGGCGCAGTTTTTTTGGTATCATCAAAGCTGCGGGCAAGCTGAGAGGGTGCATGAATTAACCTCGACGCCAAGTATGATACTTCTCAAGCAACTGTAGCGCTTTTTTAGGCGCATGATTGCGTTTCCATTCGCCAGCTGCATACTTATTGCCTTCCGCCCATGTTGGATAGATATGAATGGTACCCAGTATTTTATTCAGCCCTAGATTGTGTTTCATGGCCAGTACAAACTCAGCCATCAAGTCGCCGGCATGTTCAGCGACGATAGTCACACCCAATATCTTATCTTTGCCCTTTGGGGTAATGACCTTGATAAAGCCATGATTGGCGCTTTCGGTTACCGCCCGATCTAAGTCTTTAAAGTCATAACGTGTGATTTCAAAGTCGATACCTTTATCAATCGCTTCTTGCTCATTTAAGCCCACTCGTGCTACTTCTGGATCAATAAAAGTCGTCCACGGAATCACCCGATAATCTACTTTGAATTTTTTAAGATGACCAAATAAGCCATTGACCGCAGCGTACCATGCTTGATGGGAAGCTACATGAGTAAATTGATAAGGACCTACGACATCACCTGCCGCATAGATATTGGGGTAAAGCGTTTCGAGATACTCATCTGTACTGATGGTGCGCTCAGTATCGATGCCTAAGGTGTCAAGCCCGTAGCCTTCTAGGCGCGCACTACGACCGACTGCACAAATCAACTCATCATACTCAATGGCAGTTTCTTGTTGATCATCAGTGCTGCCTTTTGGTGCGACGATAATATATTTTTTGCCATCACGAGTTTCACAGCGAATTGCTTGCTGTGAGGTTAGGATAGTAACGCCACTCTCAGTCAGTGATTCTTGCGCAAATACAGAAACGTCGACATCTTCTTTTTTCATCAGCCGCGTGCCTCTTTCGATTTGGGTCACAGCAGAACCTAAACGAGCAAAGGCTTGTGCCAGCTCACAGCCAATGGGTCCGCCGCCAAGTACGACCAGCTTGCTCGGCGCTTTATCAAGTTTTGCAAATTTATCCCAAAGAGTATCGCTTGTCACATAACCTGTCTCCTCTAAACCCGGTAGGTCTGGGACAAAGGGGCGTGCGCCCGTCGCGATAACGATAGAGCGAGCAGTTAATGTCTGAGTACCGCCATCATTGAGGGCAATCTCAACCGTCCATGGATCAATGAGTTTTGCATAGCCTTTTAATACCTCGACACCCAAATCTGTATAACGCTCAACACTGTCATTTGGAGCAATATCAGCAATGACTTTATGGATGCGAGACATGATGTTCTTGAATGCAAAATCCGGTTGGGTATTGTTGAGTCCGTAACGCTCGCCATGGCGTATCTGCTCAACCACTTTTGCGCTTTTTATCAGCGCTTTACTGGGGACGCAGCCATAGTTTAAGCAGTCGCCGCCCATCTCACCTGCTTCAATCAATGTGACTTTTGCTTTGACGGTCGCAGCAATATAGCTGGTAACAAGTCCGCCAGCACCAGCACCAATCACAATCATATTACGGTCGAATTTTTTTGGTTTATTATAGTTCTTATAGACACGGCGTTTTTTTAGTATCGTTAATATGCCTTTCGCTATCAGCGGAAATAACCCTAATAACGCAAATGAAGCCAGCAGATTAAAAGACAAAATGCCAGATAACTGCTCGATTTGTGCCAATTGCGTACCGGCATTCACAAATACAAAGGTGCCGGCAAGCATACCGATTTGGCTGACCCAATAAAAGGTCCGTGCTTTGATAGCAGTCAAACCCATTAGTAAGTTGATAAGGAAAAAGGGGAATATTGGCACCAGACGTAGCGTGAATAAGTAAAATCCGCCTTCTTTTTTTACCCCAGCATCGATAGAGGCAAGACGATCAGGAAAGCGCTGTTTGATGGTATCGCGTAACAAATAACGCGAAGTCAAAAAGGCGAGGGTGGCACCGATACTGGAGGCAAATGAGGCGACCAATACACCTTGTACTAAACCAAATAAAGCACCGGCTGCCAAAGTTAAAATAGCGGCGCCTGGTAAAGATAATGCCGTGACTAAGATGTAGACTACAAAAAAGCCGCCGATGACTAACCATGGCGACTGTGTTTTATATTGCTCAAACTGATCCATCGAGCCTTTTAAGCCCTCAAGTGTTAATAATTCATTGAGGTCAAAATAAAAAAAGCCAATGACGCCAATCAAGACCGCGAATATCAAAACTATTTTTTTAATCATGGGTTATCCAGATAAATAATATAAAACATCATGTAGTAAAGAATTACTTAGCAAAGAATAACGCTGTATTCCTACTATAAGCTAGTTTTTCATATAGTTATGTTATAAATGACTGTTCAAAATCTAGTCATAGATATACGTAAAATATGACATTTATCCATTGTAATCGTTATTGAGCGATTGTTCAAATATAATATTGTGGATGGCTTGAGACAAATTTTAAAGTGATATAGAAGAAGGTAGTGATAGTTGGCCTCTGCTTATATCAGTATTATAAAAAACCGCCAAATACACTCATTATTTGGCGGTTCTAAAATACAATAGCTAATGTCCTAATTACGACGAGAGTTATAAAGAGATATGCTGAGCTTCACCTTTTTCAAGAGCAAGTTTAGCGGCAGCAGAGGCTACTGCTAAATCCTGTAAACCAACACCCGTACCATCGAACAAGGTAATTTCATCATCTGAGCTGCGACCTTGGTGATCTCCATTAATAACATCACCAAGCGTGGTGATATCACTCTCTTTAATAGCACCAGATTTAATCGCATGCTGGGCTTCACCAAGAGTGATTGATTGCGCGATTTCATCCGTAAATACAGTAGCAGCCGCTACTAAGTTGACATCAACTTCTTGCTTACCAACGGTATCGGTACCCATACAGGCGATATGCGTACCGGGTTTGATCCACTCTTTCATCAGTAATGGCTCAAACGCTGAAGTAATGGTAATGATTACATCCGCCTCGCTACATAACTGCTCACGCTCAACGGCTTCAAACGGTACCCCTAATTCTTCAGCGACGGCTTGTAGGTTTTTGAGACGATCTTTATTCTTATTCCAAGCGACTACTTTTTCGAAATTGCGTTGCTCAAGAGCGGCACGCAGCTGAAAAGTAGACTGATGGCCGGCGCCGACCATACCAAGCACTTTGCTGTCTTTACGTGCTAGATGGGCGATTGATACGGCCGATGCGGCGGCGGTACGTACGGCAGTTAAATAGTTGCCGCCGACCAGTGCACGCAATTTACCATTATCTGGATTGAATAAGAAAATCGTGGATTGATGATTGGTCAAGCCTTTAGCCGCATTACCTGGCCAGTAGCCACCTGATTTTAGACCTAGTGATTTTCCTGCACGGTCAAAACCTGATTTAAAGCCGTATAACGCATCAGCATAGCCAATGGCTTCGCGGATAACAGGGAAGTTATAGGCGTCCCCTCGTGACATTGACGCAAAAACATTTTCAACGGCGATAAATGCAGAAGGGCGATCAATCACCGATTTGCAAGCGTCTTCTGATACGATCAATAAACCTTCGTCACTATTAACACTATTTGCTTCACTCATTATAAATTCCTTTTTATACTTTTTGATTTGTAATTCTTGAATACTTGAAATAAATAAGGGCTGCTGTAGGCTAAAGCTACAACAGCCCATCTAAACTAAACGGATAGAATCATACTAATTTAGCTTATAGTTCCTAATACAGTGCTTAGTACATTTTACCGCGTGCAGATACTGGCCATACGGTTTCAACTTTACCATTACGCACACCAATATAGAAATCATGAACGTTACAAGTAGGGTCACAATGACCAGGTACCAGTTTTAGTTTTTCATTGATTTCCAGTACGCCATTTGGATCGCTGACTACGCCATGCTCGTCTGAACATTTAACATATTCAACATCGTCACGACCATAGATGAACGGTAGGCCGCTATCAACTGACTGAGCTTTTAGACCAGCATCAACGATGGCTTTGTCGGTTTTGGCATGGCTCATCACAGACGTTAGGATAAATAACGCATTTTCCCACTCGCCAGCATCGATGCGGTTGCCGTCTTCATCTAGAATACGACCGTAATCGGCATCCATAAACGCGTAAGAGCCACACTGTAATTCGTTGAAAACACCTGAATTACTTTCGAAGTAATAACTACCTGTACCGCCACCCGATACAAATTCTGGTTTTAGCCCGATTTCAGTTAATGCATCGATTGCTTCTTGCACTTGATCGATAGCGATTTGTGTTTTCGCTTTGCGATCGCTAAAGCTGTCCATGTGTTGCATCGCACCTTGATAAGCTTGGATACCAGTGAATTTTAGATTTTCAGCGGCATCAATTGCTTTGGCAATCTCAACAACCGCTTCAGTCGTCGTTACACCACAACGCCCAGCGCCACAATCGATTTCGATATAGCAGTTCAGTTCAGTGCCTGCTTTGGTTACAGCAGCTGATAATTCAGCGACGTTATCGACATCATCGACACAGACGGTGATGGTTGCACCCAACTTAGGTAGATTCGCTAAACGCTCAATTTTAGCTGGATTACGGACTTGGTTTGATACCAATACGTCTTTAATGCCACCACGTACGAATACTTCTGCTTCAGAGACCTTTTGACAGCAAACGCCAATAGCGCCGCCAAGCTCTTCTTGTAAATTTTGTACGTCAACTGATTTGTGCATTTTACCGTGGCTACGGTGACGCATATTATGCGCTTTAGCATAATCGCCCATTTTTTTGACGTTACGCTCAAGGGCGTCAAGATCCAAGATCAAACAAGGGGTTTGAATGTCAGCTTCGTCCATACCAACAGCGGCGGGTACGTTGTAACCTACTTCTAATTCAGCAGTCATTGTCATTTTAATTCTTCCATGTTATTAGTTAGTGTTATAAAAAGCCGTTTAAACTTGCGCATTACTGGCGCTTAGTTAACGCTCCATTTGTAATCAGTTATTGATACCTAATTACTGATATTTAGTTGCCGATCATTAATTCCAAGGCAACTTGTCGAGATCAACGTTACCACCAGTGATGATGACGCCAACCTTTTTACCTGCAAAAACGTCTTTGTTCTTCAAAATGACAGCAAGCGGCACGGCACAGCTTGGTTCAATGACGATCTTCATATGCGTCCAAGTCAGTTTCATCGCTTCAACGATTTCTTCTTCAGTCGCGGTCAAAATATCAGTCACATAATTGCTAACAAAATGCCAAGTCAAATCCTTCAGCGGCACTTTTAAACCATCGGCAACCGTGTTTGGTGCATCATCAGCGATAATATGACCGGCTTTAAATGAGCGTGCAGCGTCATCAGCGTTTAATGGCTCTGCTGCATAGATTTTGACATCAGGGGCTAGATTAGATAACGTCAAACAAGTACCTGAAATCATACCGCCACCACCAATGGGTGCCACAACCATATCAGGTTTTTCACCAATCTCTTCCATTTGTTCTAAAAACTCACGTGAGCAAGTGGCTTGTCCAGCGATAACGCGTGGATCATTGTACGGATGGACAAAGTCGCCGCCTGTTTCTGCTTGAACTTTGGCAAAGACTTCTTCACGCGATGTGGTTGATGGCTCACATTCGGTGATGATACCGCCATAGCCACGTACCGCGGCTTTTTTAGCTTCAGGCGCGCTATGCGGCATCACCACATTACATGGTATACCACGCTGGCCTGCAGCATAAGATAAAGATAGGGCATGGTTACCTGAGCTGTGTGTACAAACGCCATTTTTGGCATCTTCGTCAGAGAGGCCAAACACTGCATTTGAGGCGCCACGTACTTTAAATGCCCCCGCTTTTTGAAAGTTCTCACATTTAAAGAACATCTCACAGCCAGCCAGCTCATTTAAAAAGCGAGAGGTCAGAACAGGGGTGCGATGGATATATGGTTTGATGCGCTCATGCGCTTCTAACATATCATCAAGGGTTGGAATCACTAATCCATTATCATTTGTTATCATAAAAAATAGTCCTTCATCTTTTGTTTAACTCTTGTTATTTAATAGCTTGTTATCTAATAAATTTTATTTAGTTGGTGCGCTGTTGCGATAATACTCTTGCGCAGCAGCAACGCCTTGACCCAGTTTAATAGGGTAGCCCAAATCAACCATTGCCATCTCAATCGTTGCAAGTCCTGCTAGTACCATAACTTCAGTTAATGAACCTAGATGGCCGATTCTAAATGCTTTACCATTCATCTCGCCCAAACCAATACCAAATGAGATACCATATTTATTAAAGGCATGATCGGTCAGCTTGTTACTGTCAAAGCCTTCAGGAACAAAGATGGCGCTGACGGTATTAGAATAAAGGTCAGGTGTTTTTGCACACAGTTTCATACCCCAAGCGCTAACCGCTTGTCGTACGCCTTCGGCTAGACGGTAATGACGTGCATAGACATTCTCAAGACCTTCGTCAAACAACATCTCAAGACTTTCTCTTAGGCCATAGATGAGATTTAATGGTGGTGTATAAGGGAAGCCGCCGTTGGCATTGGCATTTAACATATCACGAAAAGCAAAATAAGTACGTGGAAGCTTTGCCTCATCCATATGACTCAAAGCTTTTTGACTGACGCCCAATATTGCCATACCCGTTGCGAGCATAAAGCCTTTTTGTGAGCCGGCAACAGCAACGTCTACGCCCCAAGCATCCATCTCAAAAGGGACACAAGCAATTGAGCTAACACCATCTACGAATAATAAAGCAGGGTGGTCACTGCTATCCATGGCTTCGCGAACGGCGCCAATATCACTTAAAACACCTGTTGCTGTTTCGTTATGGGTGACCATGACGGCTTTGATTTCGTGTGCGGTGTCTTCGTTTAAAATTGCTTGGAATTTATCAGCAGGTGCGCCTGTTCCCCAATCGCATTCTACAACTTGCACATCAAGTCCGTGGCGCTGACACATATCGATCCAGCGATGCGAGAACATACCATAGCGTGCAATCAGAACTTTATCACCAGGTGACAAGGTATTGCTAATAGCAGCTTCCCAGCCACCTGTGCCGCTAGAGGTAAATAGAATGATTTCGCCATCTTGGGTGCCAAATACTTTTTTACAATCAGCAAGCACTGGTAAGAACGTGTCTGAGAAATCAGGCGCACGGTGATCTTGCGTCGGCACGTTCATTGCGCGACGTAATCTGTCAGGAATATTGGTAGGGCCAGGAATAAAAATTGGGTTTTGTAGCGACATGATTGACATCCTTGTAAGTGCATATAAAGGGGCACGATTGTTGTATAAGCAGGGGTTCATGCGAATTTAATGCAAGAGTCTTCCTGACTCATACAGTTTAGGTTTTGTGTTTTTAAGATTTAAAAAATTAACCATGTCAAAGAAAGGAGTTGCAGGTGATTGGTCACTTTACTACTTACTGCGTTCTTTTTATGGTGTTCTTGCGGTAACGATTTTTACGAAGGATAAAATAAGAGGTTTTGGTTGAAAAAGTGTAGATACTCATCAACTGGTTAAAATATAGCACTAATAGTAAGTTGTAACAAGGTGTTTTTAAATAACCTTTGTGCTAGACTTCTCAAGACTATTACAGTGACTGTTTTGCGTAAATAGCCGACATTAGTCCTATTTATTCTTTTATGCTTTGACCGAAATAATTCATGATTGCTATTTCAGTTGTATGATGTCTTCAAGAGCTGCTATAACTTCAGTATAATAGGGATTCTTGCCGACAACTTTGCCTTGATGGGTTATATCAATTGGATAACGTTTGTATCGCTATTCTTGATTACTAAGCCATCACACTTAAGTTATCTGTTAGATAGCCTCTGCTTTACATTCTGTACTATATCTCTGCAATTTTTTGGTCATGGTAAGCGCCTCGTCCAGTGGTTAGTTTACTAAGTTTATCTTTACAGTTTCTTCAGCATCGCTCAATTTCTAACTTGCTAAAAACAACTTATTCAATTAAGAAAATACAATAAAAAATCCTTCATTATCAATGTTGAGGGTTTACAAAAGACATTGTATTTATTATAGATATCAATTCTTTAATATGTCAGCTTGAACGAATTTGAGCAAGCTAGAGCAAAACATAAATTTAAATAATTTCATTTGTTTAATGAATCGATAAAAATATTTAACCCATTAACCTTGTACCACCCCATACTTTTAATAAGAAGATTTTATCATGTTAAACCAACGTCCGTTATATATCCCCTTTGCAGGTCCTGCACTATTAGAAACCCCTTTATTGAATAAGGGCAGTGCTTTTTCATCAGAGGAGCGCGATAGCTTTAATTTAACCGGTCTATTACCTCATAATATTGAGACGATTGAAGAGCAGTCATCACGTGCTTATCTTCAACTACGCTCATTTACCAGTGATATGGATAAGCATATTTATTTGCGTAATATACAAGATACTAATGAGACATTATTTCACCATTTGATTGAGCAGCATATTGAGGAAGTCATGCCGCTCATCTATACCCCTACGGTTGGGCAAGCTTGTGAAAAATTCTCTCAAATTTATCGCCGTAAACGTGGTTTATTTATCTCTTATCCTGAACGTCATAAAATCGATGACATGCTGCAAAACGCCACCAAACAAAACGTAAAAGTTATCGTGGTCACTGATGGTGAACGTATCTTGGGCTTAGGTGACCAAGGTATTGGCGGTATGGGAATTCCAATTGGTAAATTGGCTTTATACACCGCTTGTGGTGGTATTAGCCCCGCTTATTGCTTACCTATTTTGTTAGATGTCGGTACCAATAATCAGCAGTTGCTTGACGATCCTATGTATATGGGCTGGAGAAATCCACGCATCTCTGGCGATGAGTATAATGAATTTGTAGACTTATTTATTCAGGCTGTTAAGCGTCGTTGGCCCGAGGTGTTATTGCAATTTGAAGATTTTGCACAGGAAAATGCGACCCCATTATTGAATAAATATCGTGATCAGCTATGTTGCTTTAACGATGATATCCAAGGAACTGCTGCTGTTTCAGTCGGTACATTGATTGCAGCATGTTTAAATAAAAGCCAGAAACTTAGTCAACAAAATATTGCTTTCTTGGGTGCAGGATCTGCAGGTTGCGGTATCGCTGAGCACATTATTCGTCAGATGCAGCGTGAAGGGTTAACAGAAGAGCAGGCTCGCAGACAGGTATTTATGGTTGACCGTTATGGTCTGCTAACCGATAGCATGACAGAGCTACAAAAATTCCAAACACCGTTAGTGCAAAAAGAATCAGACATTGAACATTGGGATAAGAGTCAAAAACTTGGGTTAGCACAAGTGGTTAAACAAGCAAGAATAACTGTCTTGTTTGGCGTAAGCGGACAAAAAGGTCTCTTTACGCAAGAGGTCGTTGAATCTTTATGTGCTAATACTGAACATCCTATTATATTGCCGCTATCAAATCCAACGTCTCGTGTTGAAGCAACACCGCAAGAAGTGACTAACTGGAGTCGTGGTAAGGCCATTGTTGCAACCGGCAGTCCTTTTCCTAATACCACTTTTGAAGGTCAGTCTTTTGAAGTCTCTCAGTGTAATAACAGCTATATATTCCCAGGCATTGGTTTAGGTGTATTAGCAGCACGTGCAACGGGTATCAGCGATAATATGCTGACGGCGGCAAGTCAAGCACTTGCAGATATCTCAGTAGAATATGAAAAAGCGCCAGGTGCCATATTGCCGCCCATTAAATTCATTAGAGAAATCAGTGAAAAAATAGCCTATGCAGTTGCCCTGCAAGCAATTGAAGATAAACTGGCATTACCAGTCACGGCAGAAAACTTAGAACGTCGATTAAAAGCTAACTTCTGGTTACCTAAATACCGCGACTATCGCCGTACTTCTTTCTAACGGTTAGAAAATCCGACTAAAAAGCCGAATGCTACGATTAAAAGTAGCATTCGGCTTTTTTAATGATAACAATGTTAATCCACTAGCCGTTGACGTTTTGCTGATGAAATTTTTACGTATAGTGAATTCAGTATTAAAGCGATACAGTAGGACTGGGATGAGTTTTACGCAGCCTCTGTCGGCGTAGGCACAGCACGCCAGAAAAATTTATACCAGTACTGCGTTGGAACATAACGTATCTGTTTTATTTGGAATTGACTATATCATGGTTTGTGAGGTTTTTATGGTCATGATAAATCCTTAATGTGTAAGCTAATCGATATGATCACTGTCTGATAATCTGCTTATCATTTAGTAGTTTGCAGAACCTCTATTTATGCCATAGCATGTGGCATTATAGGCACAGTCTTACGCTATGCTTATCATGCCTTTATCAAGGATAAAGGCAACAATGTCATCAACGCCTTCACCCGTTTTCATGTTGCTAAAGACCACAGGCTTATCGCCGCGCATTTTTTTGGCATCACGTGCCATCACCTCAAGTGACGCGCCTACGAGAGGGGCAAGGTCGGTTTTATTGATAATGAGCAAGTCCGATTTCATGATACCAGGGCCGTCTTTACGAGGAATTTTATCGCCTGCAGACACGTCAATGACATATAGTGTCAAGTCGGACAATTCAGGGCTAAAAGTTGCTGCCAAATTATCACCACCAGACTCGATGATAATAAGCTCAAGACCTGCAAATTGCTGCTGTAATTCGGCGATGGCAGATAAGTTAATTGAGGCATCTTCACGGATGGCAGTATGCGGGCAGCCACCGGTTTCAACACCGCGAATACGCTCGGCTGGCATGGCCTCATGACGCGTTAAAAATTCAGAGTCTTCTTTGGTATATATATCATTGGTCACCACGGCCATGTTGACATCATCGCGCAGGTGTTGACACAATCTCAGCGTCAATGCCGTTTTTCCTGATCCTACAGGGCCACCAATACCTAAGCGTAATGGCGATAATGTCGTGTCTGAATGTTTGTTTTCGACTTTAGGAGTTAGTGCCATAAATAAATGTCCTCAATAAGTGTTTGGGTTATCAGCGATTAAGAGCGAAATAAGCGACTATATTGCCTTTCATGCTGGCAAGACAGGAGCGCTAAATTTGGTAAGTTAGCGGATATTTGTAACTGTTGATAAAGTAGATTTAGCCTTGATATCGCTATGTCAGGCGTATCTGCCATTAACGGCAGCCTTTGAGCGTACAAAAAACTTTGCTTGACGCGAGCAGCCAGTGGCTGTACTTGTTGGCTTAGTAGCTGTTGCAGCTGCCAAATGATTCGCTGTCCTGCCATTTGCCCAAGCGGTACGGTCTTGACCGCAGCCAGCACCATGTTTTCGATTTGGCCAAAGGCGTAAGTGGTCATGGCTTGTACAGGGTTAAATTGCCAGTGCGAGCTAATATGGGCAAACAGCGGCAAAAACCCATGGGCGAGTAAGCTATCAGGCACATTGAGCTCAAGGACATTATCAAGCCATGCGGATAAAGACAGAGCCAATTGACTTGACTCATAGACGAACTCTTTGGTTTCGCGGCTAGCGTGGTAATCTGCACCTAAAGCATCAGCAAGTGTGACGTCCTCAATCATAAGGGCTTCAATCATGAGCGCTAGTAGCGGTAGCTCATAACGACATAATGCCAGCTCCAGATAATCACTCATAAAATCCATACTACTGCTTTCATCATGAATAAGCCCTGACTCAATAGCAGGTTCTATGCCTTGCGAGTAGGTATAACTGCCAATAGGTAAGTTGCTTGACGCCAGCATGAGCAAACGTCCGGTCACATCTGCATGATTCAAATCATTTATACCTTGTGCGGTACTGGCAGGATGCTGGGAGTGCGTGGCATGATTAATCATGAGAGTTGCCGTGGGTGTGTGAATGGTCATGGTCGTGATGACTATGATTATGACCATGAGAGTGAGAATGTCCGCCTTGATTGCCTTTATAAGCACCAGTCTCTGGCTCAAAGGGCGCTTGTACGGCTTGGGTATGTAGGCCAAGTTGATGTAACATCGCTTCTAAAACATGGTCAGGCTCAAAGTAGAGGGCAGTAGGGGTCAGCATTAAAGGCACATGGCGGTTGCCTAAATGGTAAGCGCCTTTCATAAGGTCAAAGTTATTATCGGCAGTTACTTCGATTAATCCCTGCTTGGCGGCCATAATCTGTATTAGGTTGCCTTGATAGTCTGCTAAAACACTGCCATTCTTAATGGTTTCCGTACGTGGCAAATCAACACCAATGGATTCTTGGTGCTGGGTTTCTGCTTTAAAACGGCTACGCTGACGGGTGTCGAAATCTAAATATAAAAATTTTTCTGCCTGTTTTTGCCTATCAATGATCGCCTGTTTTTCAGCGCTAAGGGTTGATGGATCGAGACGTTGCGTATAAATGTTCATAATTATGTTTATAGTTCGTTTAAGTAGATGATTCACAGCTGATCGTGGATTATCAGCACGACAATAAAAAGCAGCTAGAATAAAAAGTAGCTAGAATAAAAAGTAGCTAGAATAAAAAATAGCGCTGTGCCATCGGTAGATAGTCGGCAGGCTCACAGGTCAGCAGCTCACCATCGGCATACACTTCATAGGTCTCAGGGTTGACCTCCATCTGAGGACAGTAGCTGTTGAATTTCATGTCTTGTTTGCGTACCTTGCGAATGTTGTGTACTGCTTTGATGACCTTTTCTAATCCTAATTGCCTATCAACACCCTTATCAATAGCCACACTTGACATAAAGGTGATGCAAGTCTGCGCCACTGTCTTGGGGAAGCTGCCAAACATGCTGCGATAGTGCACAGGCTGTGGGGTGGATATGGAAGCATTGGGGTCGCCCATAGGTGCCGCTGCAATCAAACCGCCTTTTATAATTAAATCAGGCTTTACGCCAAAAAATGCAGGCGACCACAACACTAAATCTGCCCATTTTCCCAACTCAAGTGATCCCACTTCATCACTAATGCCATGGGTAATAGCGGGATTGATGGTGTATTTTGCGAGGTAGCGTTTGATACGAAAGTTGTCGTTGCCGCTATCAGAGTCAGTGGGACTTAGCATGATATTGTCTAAGGATTGCTCAGTTTTAGCTGATTGATCAGGAGCAAGGTGACCACGCTGGGCTTTCATCTTATCAGCCGTTTGCCACGTGCGAATAATGACTTCTCCCACGCGTCCCATCGCTTGCGAATCACTACTCATCATGGAGATAGCACCCATATCTTGTAAAATATCTTCAGCGGCAATGGTTTCTTTACGAATACGGCTTTCTGCAAAAGCGACATCTTCAGCAATGGCTGGGCTTAAATGGTGACAAACCATAAGCATGTCGAGATGCTCGTCAATGGTATTAATGGTGAAAGGGCGCGTCGGGTTGGTTGATGAGGGTAAGACGTTGGTTTCGCCAATAGCTTTTAAGATATCTGGGGCATGACCGCCGCCAGCGCCTTCGGTATGGAAGGTGTGGATACAACGGTCTTTAAACGCGCCTAGAGTGCTATCTAAATAGCCGCTTTCATTTAACGTATCAGTATGAATAGCCACTTGCACATCATATTTTTCAGCCACGCTAAGGCAATTGTCAATGGCTTTGGGCGTGGAGCCCCAGTCTTCATGAAGCTTAAGCCCGATAGCACCCGCTTCAATCTGCTCTACAATGGGGGCAGGTAAACTAACATTGCCTTTACCTAAGAATCCAATATTCATTGGAATAGCATCAGTGGCTTTTAGCATGCTGTGAATATGATAAGCACCAGGAGTACAAGTAGTGGCAAGAGTACCTTCAGCAGGTCCCGTACCACCGCCTAACATCGTGGTTATACCAGATATTAGTGCAGTTTCACATTGCTGCGGCGCAATGAAATGAATATGGCTATCGATACCGCCAGCAGTCAAGATTTTACCTTCTCCTGCGATGATTTCGGTAGCAGCGCCAATAGGTAACGTCACGTTAGGCTGAATATCAGGGTTACCAGCTTTACCGATACCACTAATGCGACCCTCTTTGATAGCCACATCTGCCTTATATATGCCGCTGTAGTCCACAATCAGAGCATTGGTAATAATAGTATCGGCAACTTGCTCACCTATTAGCTGTGACTGACCCATGCCATCGCGGATAACCTTACCGCCGCCAAATTTAACCTCTTCACCGATGCTGACGCTATCAATGTCAGGCTGGTGATCAATATGACTGGTCAAGTCATATTCAACCTCAAGCCATAAATTTGTATCGGCTAAGCGTACCTTATCCCCTGTGGTAGGGCCAAAATGTTCGGCATAGATACGTCGGTCAATGCGTTTTTTCGAGGTAGTTTGAGAGATTTTAGGGTTTACAACGCCCATAACCTCGCCTGAAAAACCATAAATGTGCTGTCTACCTGAAATGGCAACCAGCTCCACTTCACGCGCTTGGCCCGGCTCAAAACGTACAGCAGTGCCAGATAGGATATTGAGTCGATAGCCAAGCGTCGACTCTCGATCAAAGCTCAGTGCTGCATTGACTTCATAGAAGTGATAATGAGAACCGATTTGAATAGGGCGGTCGCCGGTATTGATTACTGCTATGGTTTGCACGCAGCGACCAGCATTCAATGCCATATCGCCTGCTTTAATCTTATATTCGCCTACTTTCATCGTCATTTTTATTATCCTTAATCGTCTTACGGCAATGGCTCTAGTTCAATATCGTTGTATACGACTTTATAGCAAACAAGCTATACGATGGGGTTATGTACCGTCACCAGCTTAGTGCCATCGGGGAAAGTGGCTTCAACTTGGACATCATCTATCATCTCTGCGATGCCTTCCATGACGTCATCGGCAGAGAGATAAGTGGCTCCTTCACTCATCAGTTGTGCCACGGTTTTGCCATCACGCGCGCCTTCCATTAGTAACATACTAATGTAAGCGATAGACTCAGGATAATTAAGCTTGACGCCGCGATTTTTACGACGTTCCGCCACCATGCCTGCGGTAAATAGTAAGAGTTTATCTTTTTCTGTAGGATTTAATTGCATAAAGCTTCCTTAATAATTATTGTGCTTTAAAGACTATGATTCGTTTTTAATCTTCATAAAGTAAAGGTGCCAAGTTAAATGTACTAAGTAGAGTCATTCTGGTTTGATTAAGCATTGTTCAGGGATGAGATTAAGTGGGAGCACATGATATTAGGTGTCCCAAATTCTCGGTCGATGAGGCTCAAGCGCATACCATTTAGACCTGATAAGCTCGCGAATTTGGTAAAAAGCTTCAAAGCAGGCACGCACATCTGCCCCTAAATAACGGCAATTGATACCTTGAAAATTGTGAGTACAGTGAATGGGTAGTGACTGCTGATCAATGAGGCTGCGTATCTCTGTAATAGTGGTATCTAAATATTGACCGAGCTTGAGCGGATTATTCTGTAACTCAGGCGCAATGACCTCTGTGCTAGGTATTGCCCAAAAAGAGCCATGCACATGTTGATTGTTCAGCCCTAATGGTGAGGTAAACCAGCGCGTATTGGCTTGCTGGGAAGTGCACTCACTGACCAATAAATCACTCTCACGCCATATCTCTAAGCGGTTGGCATAATGACCATTAGCAAACGTCTCTTGATACGCTTGACGTCCGAACACAGCAATATCCCAAGTCAATAAACTTGCCGTCTTAGCCAAATAAAAGCGATTATTGGCAGTAGAGACAGAATGATCGTAATAGATACTTTCTTGAGGGAGCCATTCAAGAATAGCGTGGTTATCAAGGTGGGCGTCGATATGCTGTTCTGCGCTGACAACATCATTAAAACAGTCGTTAGAAGTGTTGTTATTTGCCGATTGAGTACCGTTGTTAAATTTTGATGAGTCGCTAGGTCTAGAGGATCGTAATGATTTGCGTTGCCCGTACCATTTGCCGGCTCCAGGGGTGGTAATCACCGCATGGCTGTTAGAGTGTAGGTCAAATTCCAATGTTAAGCGGTCATCATCGGCGATACCAGCAGGAGGATACAACACATAAATATGGCAAATCCCTGCTTGGCTGTTATCAGTACTATCAGGCTCAGTATACAGCGCGCGCTGCACCATGAGTGCGCCAGTATGGGCACGATGACACAGCCGAGTTTTTGCAGCAGTAGAGGCGCAGTCGAAATGAAGCTGTAGTGAGGATTGCCAAGTCAAAATTGTATTTCCTTTTAGAAAGTGCCCTTTTAGAAAGTGTCCTTTTAGAAAGTGTCCTTTTAGATTGCCACCAACTCTTGAATGTTGTTTTTTGCCATGTCAACTCCAGCCCCTTGAGCAACTACTTGTCCTCTAGAAAGCACGGTATAGTTATCGGCAAGCTCTTCTGCAAACTCATAAAATTGCTCGACCAGTATAATGGCCATTTTACCTTGATAACCTAAATCCCTAATGACCCGCCCGATGTCCTTGATGATAGAGGGCTGAATACCTTCAGTCGGCTCATCGAGTACCAGCACAGATGGCTCGGAGGCAAGCGCACGAGCAATAGCGAGCTGCTGCTGCTGACCGCCAGATAGATCGCCGCCGCGCCGATGCTTCATCTCGTCCAGCACTGGAAATATATCATACAAGTGTTTGGGTACTTTGCTTGCTTTTCGTTGAGAGAATTTCGCCATGCCAATCAGAATGTTTTCTTCAACGGTCAAAGTGGAAAAGATATCACGTCCTTGCGGTACATAAGCGAGACCTGCGCGCACACGCTGCTCAGGCGTCATCTGACTAATGTCCTTACCGTCTAATAAAATTTCACCTGATTTTATTGGTAGGATGCCCATCAAGCATTTAAGCAAGGTGGTTTTACCGACGCCATTACGACCCAGTACCACGCTACATTTTCCTACAGGGGCGGCGAGGGTGACATCACGTAAAATGTGACTGCCACCATAATATTGATTTATGGCATTAATTTCTAACATATAAGCACCTCTATTTTTTAGGTCTATTTCTAAGCACTACTACCAATTATCGACCCAAGTAAGTCTCAATGACGGCTTCATTATTCTGCACTTCACTCAACGTGCCTTCAGCTAGAATAGCGCCATTTGCTAAGACCGTTACTTTCTCACTGATGGCATCAATGAAAGTCATATCATGCTCAACCACGATTAAAGTATGATTCTTTTTCAGGCGCAGACCCAACTCAGCGGTATGTTCGGTTTCGGCATCTGTCATGCCTGCCACTGGTTCATCAAGTAAGATAAGTTTTGGTCTTTGCATCAGTAACATCCCAATCTCTAGCCACTGTTTTTGACCATGAGATAGTAGTCCTGCTGGTTTGTTAATCATGTCTTTTAAACGAATCTGCTGTAGCGTTGAGTCAAGTGTGTTTTTCGTGTCAGCATCAATTTTAGTAAACCAGCTTTTTGACACTCGCTTATCCTTTGGCGCGGCCAGCATTAAGTTGTCGAGTACGGTAAATTTCTCAAACACGGTGGGTTTTTGAAACTTACGACCAATGCCTGCTTCCGCTATTTCTTCGGTAGATAGTTTGGCTAAATTATGTACTTGACCGAAAAATGCACTGCCTTTAGTAGGACGCGTTTTACCCGTAATAACATCCATTAAAGTCGTCTTACCTGCGCCATTAGGACCGATGATGCAGCGTAGCTCGCCTGCCTCAATGTATAAAGATAAATCATTGAGTGCACGGAACGAGTCAAACCACACGCTAACGTTTTCTAAATACAGCGCAATGCCATGTCTCATATCTGGCCCTGATTTGGGAACAGGATGCGCCAAGCCACCGCTATCTCCGTAATCTTCAGTCAGAGTAGTGACTGGTCGGGTAGGCGTGTTTTCTGCGACCGTTATGTGTGGTGTATTTTTAGAGTTTTTCATTGGATTATTGATACTAAGATTGTTTTTAACAAGCGCATCGTTAGTAACTTTTTGGGAAGTAGCAGCATTAGTTATTAACATTATTCTTTTTCCTTTTTAAAACGATCAAGTACGCCAATGATGCCGTTAGGGAGAAATAAAGTAACCACCACAAATAATCCACCTAGGATAAGCAACCAAAACTCAGGATAGGCGACGGTAAAATAAGTCTTAATCGCATTGATTGCACCTGCGCCTACGATAGCACCAATGAGTGAACCTCTTCCTCCCGCAGCTACCCATACTGCCATCTCGATAGAGTTGACGGGGTTCATCTCACCCGGATTAATGATGCCAACTTGCGGTACATATAGAGCACCAGCGATACCAGCAATGACTGCAGACAATACCCAAGCAGAAAGCTTGTACCAAAGCGTGCGATAGCCTAAATACTGCAATCGATTTTCACTATCACGAATGGCACCGAGCACGCGCCCATAAGGCTGGCTCATCAGGTAGCGTAGTCCAAGATAGGACAGTAGCAGCGCCAAAGCGGTCGTAAAACACAGCACAGCCCTTGTTGAAGAGGCAGTGATGTCATAACCTAATAGCGTGGTAAAACCTGTGAAGCCATTGTTACCACCGAAGCCTGTTTCATTACGGAAGAATAATAAGGCTGCCGCATAGGTCATGGCTTGAGTAATAATCGAAAAATAAACCCCTTTGATTTTTGAGCGAAAAGCAAAATAGCCAAAGATGAAAGCGACCAGACCCGGAACTAATACCACTAGAGCCATCGCCCACCAAAAATGTTGAGTACCTGCCCAATACCACGGCAGCTCGGTCCAGCTTAAGAAACGCATAAAGTCTGGCAAGCCCGTGCCAGCAGTTTCACGCGTCAAGTACATGCCAAAGGCATAACCTCCTAGCGCAAAATAAAGACCATGACCTAAGCTTAGAATGCCGGCATAGCCCCAGACCAAGTCTAAAGCCAGTGCTACCATGGCGAGCGCCATTATTTTACCAATCAAAGTTATCCAGTAAGCAGACAGGTGAAAACTAGAGGTTTCAGGTAGTAGATGGAGCCAAGGCAATATCAGTAGCACTAAAAAACACAAACCAATCAAAATGGCATTACGTGGGGAATCAGATAATAATTGAGTCAAACGCATGAGGTTCTCCTTAATCCACAAAACGGCCTTTGAGGGCGAATAAACCTTGTGGACGTTTTTGAATAAACAAAATCACAAGAACCAGTAATACAATCTTAGCCATCACAGCACCAATGCCAATCTCTAGCACCGTACCACTGACACCAAGACCTAAAGATGCCAATACCGCGCCCCATACTTGCCCAACACCGCCAACCACGACGACTAAGAACGCATCAATAATATAAGTCTGACCTAAGTCGGGTCCGACATTGCCTACTTGCGCTAAGGCACAGCCAGCGAGACCTGCGAGACCCGAGCCAAGTCCAAAAGCCAACATGTCGATGCGAGCAGATGAGATACCAACTGCACGTGCCATTTGCCGGTTTTGAGTGACAGCGCGCACAAATAGCCCGAAACGAGTCTTATTAAGTAAGTACACCAGTAGCATAAGAATAATGATGGTAAAGCCGATAATAGCGATACGGTTGAAGGGAAGCACAAGGCTCGAGGACACTTGATAGGCACCGCTCAACCAGTCGACATTGCTGACTTCGACGTTTTGCGCGCCAAATATCATCCGAACCAACTGCATAAGAATCAAACTGACACCGAAAGTTGCCAGTAAGGTTTCAAGCTCACGACCGTAAAGCGGGCGAATAATGATTCGTTCGATAATCATGCCGATAATGGCACTGACTAAGAAAGCGACGGGTATAGCAGCAACCAGATACCATCCAGTCATACTAGGAAAATACGCCTGAAAGAGATTTTGCACCATATAAGTGGCGTAAGCACCAATCATAATGAGCTCACCGTGGGCCATATTGATGACCCCAAGCAGACCAAAGGTAATGGCAAGCCCTAATGCCGCGAGTAGTAAGATACTTGCCGTACTAAGTCCCGTGAACAGATGACCTATCCAAGTACTGATGGTAATGCGCTGCTCAATACTATCCTCAGCATCTAACAGCGCAGATTTGAGCACAGGATCGATATCATCTGCCGCCAATGCTTTTTTGACATCAACTAAGACTTGCGGGCTATCACTATCAGCAAGGATGGTAAGCGCGGCAATTTGGGTAGTAACGTCGCCGTCTCTAAAATCAATCCTCGCTTGTAAAGTACTCAACGCTGTTTTGACGTCGTCGTCTTGCTCATTAGTGGCAGCAGTACTTATGAGCGCTGGATCTAGCTGTTCGATATTGTCCGCTAAGATAGTAACTGCCTGCATACGTTGCGTAGGATCGTTTGACTCAAGCTTAACCTTGGCTTGTCCAAATACTAAGGCTGAGCGTAGCGTATTGGTCAAAGTCACTTGCGCCAAGTCACTCGGCCACTCGGTGGTCAGCTGCTTAACAGGATAAGTAAATAGCTCATCTTCGCTGTTAAGTAGGTAGGTTTTCCCGCCATTGCCTTGGTATAGCTCATCGTTTTTTATCAGCTCAACTAAAGTATCCAAACTCTCAACTGACCCCGGCCACTGGTTGAGCATGGTTTGGCGAATGGTGAAGTCAGCAGCAACGAACTGCTCGATAGCATCCCCTTTACTTATCGCAAAATTAGTAGGCGTAGTCAGAGACTGCTTGTTTTGAGCAAGTAAGGTGTCGTCTTGAGCGAGTAAGATCTCTTCACTTACAGCATTGGATGTCGCTGCCACAGTATTAGTAGATAGTTTCTCGCCATGGCTGTGGGCTATTGGCGTCTCGTGAGCATGAGCAGCTGATGTGATAGCAATGAGGAGGAGTAAAGATAGTAAGGCGATGATAAAAGTCTTATTAGAATAATTGGCTTGCGCGTCACTTTTATAATAGGAAGGGTAATGTGACATGATGGTTCCTTTTTTGCAGTCAACACTCCTCTAACCTCTACTGAAAAACTGTTTTATCAGTAGAGGAGCTAAAGGGTTGCTGGTATTGATACCATTAAGGGGCTAAGGGCTAAGGGCTAAGGGCTAAGGATTGCGGTTTAGGTGACAACACCTTATTTAGGAATGTACTGACTCCATGGCTCAGCACGAATGACTTTTGGCGTTTTGCTGATCACATCGAACTGACCATCGGCACGGATTTGACCGATCATGACAGGCTTCCATAAGTGATGGTTTTCCTCATCCATTTTCAATGTATACCCTGATGGTGCGTCAAAAGTCTGACCTCCCATACTAATACGCACTTTGTCGACATTAGTGGTACCTGCCTTTTCGACTGCTTGTTTCCACATATTGATACCCACGTAGGTGGCTTCCATAGGATCATTGGTTACGACCTTTTCAGCATTCGGTAGCTTATGATCTAGCGCATATTTCTTATACTTTTTGGTGAAGCCGCTATTGACAGGATTTTTAACCGACATAAAGTAGTTCCATGACGCCAAATGCCCTTGTAATAAGCTGGTATCGATACCGCGAAGCTCTTCTTCTCCTACTGAGAATGCCATGACTGGGATATCAGAGGCTTTAATACCCTGATTGGCAAGTTCACGATAAAAAGGTACGTTTGAATCCCCATTAATGGTAGAGATAACCGCCGTCTTTTTACCAGTAGAGAAGCTTTTAATGTTGCCCACGATGGTCTGATAGTTGCTAAAACCGAAAGGGGTGTACTCTTCCATGATATCTTTTTCAGCGACGCCTTTAGATTTTAAGAACGCACGCAGTATCTGGTTAGTAGTCCGAGGATAGACATAATCTGTCCCAAGTAAGACAAAGCGTTCTGCACTACCACCCTCTGGACTCATTAAGTATTCAACGGCAGGAATAGCTTGCTGATTGGGAGCCGCCCCAGTGTAGAAAATGTTTTCTGACTGCTCTTGACCCTCGTACTGAACAGGGTAGAACATGAGGCCATTTAACTCTTCAACGACAGGCAGCACTGACTTACGTGATACCGACGTCCAACCACCAAATATGACATCCACTTTGTCTTGAGTTAATAGCTGACGTGCTTTTTCAGCGAATAACGGCCAATCAGAAGCGGGATCTACGACGATTGGCTCTAGCTGCTTACCCAACACACCGCCATTAGCATTAATTTCATCAATGGTCATGAGCGCAGTATCTTTTAAGGATGTTTCAGAGATGGCCATCGTTCCAGATAAAGAATGCAAGATACCAACTTTGATGGTGTCACCATCTGCCGCAGGGGTAGTAGTGGTCTCGGCCGTTTCGGTTTTTGTGGCTGTAGAATTGGTTTCAGCACTAGTTTCTGCAGGTTTTTGACAACCTATAAGGCTTAAGCTACCTACGACGGCTACTGCTAGTAGAGACAAACGTGATGTGAGTTTTGAGTCGATACGATAGTTTGTACTGATAGGAGTAGCAGTGATAAGCGTTGGCAATAAAGACATATATTTCTCCAAAAAGATAAAGTAGCAGCTTGGTAGGCCGAGTTAACAAACCATTTCTAACTGCTATTAACACTTCAATATTTATGCCATTCCAAAATACACAATAAACGCACCAATATCGGTCTTTTTAGGAGATATTGCACTTTTTTCGCACCATGATGGTTTTTATGATTTTCTATGCACCATAAGTGTCTAGTCTAAGAGGATTAAAACGATTACATTGAAAGCGGTGGGCTGCTAAGTTCAGAAAGCGTAAATAAGGGTGCTTGCAAAGCAAACCCCGATATTAATTAAGCCAATTGAGTACTCATAAAAGCAGCAAGGACTTGCTAAGACATGCCAGCATGTAGTGGCATAATAAATTCGGACAGCTGCTAAGAGGTCATACTAAACAAAAGACGGAACATAGTATGACCAACAAACGCAATCAATATACCCGATAATTCAAATTAGAAGCCATCAGCTTAGTCGTTGAACACAAACGTAAAATACCTGACGGTGCTGATTCATTGGGGATAGGCAAATCCACCCTCAGAGGTTTATCGCACACTTTAACAAGCCAGCTAAAAACACTAGACAACAAAAAACCCCATAAACATTGCGTTTACGGGGTTTGAATTTGGTGGGCCCAGTAGGACTTGAACCTACGACCAAAGGATTATGAGTCCTCTGCTCTAACCAACTGAGCTATGGGCCCTTTAGACGCACAATGATACCTGATTTTTATATATTTTCAAGTAAAAATTAGCAGATAGCGCCTACTATTTGATGAATTATCATTAATGACCACCAGCCAGCGTCAAACTGCGTCCACCATCTACCGTTATTATCTCACCCGTCACATAACTGGCATGTGCCAAATAAAGCACACCATGGGCAATGTCAGCAGGGACGCCTATGCGCTGCATAGGGATAGAGCTTATAATCTTATTTTGCTGCTCGCTATCAAGCGCTTGATCGCTATCTGCATCGGGTAAAATATTGACCCCAGGCGCGACCCCATTAACGCGTACATCAGGCGCCATATCTAGCGCTAAAGACTGTACCATCATCCGGTGCGCCGCTTTTGCCATATTGTAGACGGTATAATTGGCAAATGGCTTATCATGCGCATGGATATCAAGCAAACTAATAATACAGCCTTGCTGATTTTTTAGATAAGGATATAGCGCTTGGCTTAATAGTAATGGCGCTTTGGCATTGCTTAACAGTAGCTCATCCCATTGGTCATGAATAATACTGCCAAGGGGAGTGGGATAAAAGCGAGAAGCATTATGTACCAGTACGTCTAGTTGCCCAAATGCTTGCATGATGGTTTGGGTTAGATGCTCAAGAGTATCAGCCTGATTCACCACTGCCAAATCTGCAACAATAACCACGGCGCTATGAGGGCAATTATCATTTAGCTCGTCTGCTAAGGCATGGGCCTCTTGCTCGCTATGATGACAATGAATAATAACGCGATAGCCTTGCTTATGAGCCGCACGAACAATAGCAGCACCGATACGCTTAGCACTGCCCGTAACGAGCATGACAGGCGCAGGTATCGTCATAGTCTGAATAGGTGGAAGTTTTTGAGTCATGTTAGTATTTTGATTAAAATATGGGTTTAAGGTTTCAAGGCGTATGCAGACCCTTTCAGTCAGACAGCTCGCGTTTGTAAATGTTCAATCCTGCCTTGACGCAGCGCTTGACCGATCGCTGGACCTTTAAGATTTTGATCAATATCATTCATACCAATAGCGTGAAAGCTATTCAACGCCAACATCATTTGTCGATGTTGTAGCGCTAACTGCATGACTTGGCTTGTGACTAAGAGCTGCGAGAGTTTTTCAGGTGCTTTATGGGCGCTACAGGCTTGAATAAGATCTATTTTTTCAGCCGCCGTGAGATGGTTAATAGTACTTAATTTTGCGATTTGTTGAATAAATAAGCTGGCAAACTGAGTTTGTGCTTTTGGTACTTTAGCCGTGTTGCCAATATCATTCATGCCTTTACAGGCCATTGTCACATCAGAGGCGTCTAAATTGTTAGGATTGGCATGAGATACAGAGGATAACAGGCTGGTCATCAGTAGGGCCCAGCGCTGCGATAAGTTAAGCTGCATTTGACCAGAAAAATATAGTGCTGTTTGTACCGTTTCTCGTATCTGCCCATCGTTCCAAGCCTGATGTAATGGGGCAAAGTATCCTGTAAGGGCGCCGATATCAAATAACTGTTGCCAGTATACCTGAGGGGAGAGTTGCATCATTGCACGGCTTGACTCTTGCCAAATACGCTCGCTACTTAAATGGGCAAGCTCTCCTGAGTCCACCAATTCACGCATCAGTACTAACGTTTCATCCGCGATGGTAAACCCCAAATCATAGTAGCGGCTATAAAAGCGCGCTGTTCTTAACACGCGTAAAGGGTCTTCGCTAAAGGCATTTGAGACGTGACGTAAGGTCTTGCTTTTTATGTCGTCCAGTCCGCCATAATAATCAATCACGTCACCATTTATCGGGGTATCGTCGGTTAAGCTAGTAACCTCTATGGCCATGGCATTGATCGTCAAGTCGCGCCGCTGCAAATCGTCTTTTAAACTAACGTCAATACTGGCATGCACGCTAAAGCCCTGATAGCCCAAACCTTGCTTACGCTCAGTTCGTGCGAGGGCATATTCCTCACGGCTCACCGGATGCAAAAATACAGGGAAATCTGCGCCTACTTGCTGAAACCCTGCGTCAAGCATCTCAGTAACTGTTGCCCCAACGACAACGAAGTCTTTATCTTTGATAGGGCGTCCTAATAGCTGGTCACGTACCGAACCGCCGACGAGATACACTTGCATAATATTCTCTTTATATTTACTACCAATTAACCTAAATTTTGTCAAAAAAAACCAGCCAATACTTTAGGCATTGGCTGGTTTTAGTATAGCAGACGGTCTCTATAAAAAATGCAAGAGACCGTCTTAATTGCGCACTTTGACTTTGAAGAACGTAATCGATTACTGCTTCTCGTTATCTAAATCCTGAGCTTCAGTGACCGCAAGTGCCGTCATATTAACCACACGGCGCGCTGTGGCTGATGGCGTTAGGATATGTACAGGTTTGCTTGCACCTAACAAAATAGGACCGATAGACGCGCTACCGGTTGCTGTCTTGAGCAGGTTAAAGGCAATGTTCGACGCATCTAACGTTGGCAAGATAAGTAGATTTGCTGAACCTTTAAGATTGCTCGAAGGCAAGTCATTGGCACGGATATGTTCGTCAAGTGCAGCATCACCTTGCATTTCACCGTCAAACTCAAAATCGACATTCATCTCGGTCAGCAGTTGATGTACTTTACGCATTTTGACAGCACTGGCACGATCAGAAGTTCCGAAGTTTGAATGCGACACTAAAGCCACACGTGGGGTAATGCTAAAGCGGCACAATTGCTCAGCTGCCAATACAGTCATCTCAGCCAATTGCTCAGCCGTTGGATCTTCATGGATATAGGTATCAGCAATAAAAATATTACGATCTTGCATGAGCACCGCATTCATCGCGTAAAAATCATTAATGCCTTCTTTTTTATTGATTACTCTGCCGACATATTTTAAATGCAGCTGATAGTGACCGAATGTACCACAAATCATACCATCGGCATCGCCATTTTCAACCAAAAGCGCACCAATTAAAGAGGTCTTGCGGCGTACATCACGGCGAGCAAGCTCGATACTGACACCAGTACGTTTGTTTTTTTCGTAGTAGCCTTTCCAGTAATCGTTATAGCGCGGATCATCATCAACATTGACGATAGTAATGTTCACGCCATCTTTCAAGCGTAATGCTAGCTTGGCGATGTTATTTTCGATCACTGAAGGACGACCGACCAAGATTGGATAAGCCAACTGCTCATCGACGACCACTTGTACCGCTAATAGTACGTTGCTGTCTTCGCCTTCACAGTAAACGATGCGTTTTGGATCTGCTTTTGCACGAGCAAAAATAGGTTTCATTACAAACGCTGAGTTATAGACAAACTCAGACAGACGCTGACGATAGGCTTTCATATCAGCGATAGGAAGCGTTGCAACACCTGAATCCATAGCTGCTTTTGCGACTGCAGAGGCAATTTCAATGATTAGGTTTGGCTCAAGTGGTCCTGGGATCAGGTAATCACGACCAAAGCTTGGCGTACTTTCAACGTTTTTGATGTTGCTCATTGGCGTCGCTTCAACATGTGCCATAGCAGCAATGGCACGTACGCATGCAATTTTCATTTCTTCGTTAACAGTCGTTGCGCCTACATCTAACGCACCGCGGAAGATATAAGGGAAACACAATGCGTTGTTTACTTGGTTCGGATAATCAGAGCGACCGGTTGCCATAATAACGTCTGGACGGACAGCATGGGCGATTTCTGGCATGATCTCAGGCGTTGGGTTAGCAAGCGCAAAGATGATAGGGTCTTTTGCCATACGGCGAACCATGTCTTCTGTCAATGTACCCGGCATAGATAAGCCTAGGAACATGTCGACGTCATCCATCAGCTCTGCAATAGTCGTAGCAGTGGTTTCACGAGCGTAGCGCTGTTTGGTTTCATCAAGATTTTCGCGGGTAGTAGAGATGATGCCGCGTGAGTCTGATACGTAGATATTGTTTTTATTAACACCAAGGGCGCAAATAATGTCCAAGCAAGAAATCGCTGCCGCACCGGCACCAGAACAAATGACTTTAATATCTTCAATTTTTTTGTTCGTGATGATTAATGCATTAAGCATCGCCGCCGCAACAATGATTGACGTGCCATGTTGGTCATCATGGAATACTGGAATGTTCATACGCTTACGCAATTCGCGCTCGATTTTGAAACACTCTGGTGCTTTGATGTCTTCTAAATTAATCCCACCAAACGTAGGCTCTAAAGAAGCAACTGCCTCAATGAATTTGTCCGGATCGTTTTGTGCAATTTCAATATCAAAAACGTCGATACCAGCGAACTTTTTGAATAGAACCCCTTTGCCCTCCATAACAGGCTTGGATGCCAATGGACCGATATTCCCCAAACCTAGCACCGCTGTACCATTGGTAATAACACCCACTAAGTTGCTACGTGCGGTATATTTTGCCGCAAGAGATGGGTCTCTTTGAATCTCAAGACAAGGTACTGCTACACCTGGTGAATAGGCGAGCGCCAGATCACGTTGGTTGGCCAATTGCTTGATAGGAGTAACTGATATTTTACCAGGGCGAGGGAACTCATGGTAATGTAAGGCAGCTTGTTCAAACTGCTCTTTTTCCGTACTAGGGGTGTCCGTATTCAAAGTGATATCGTCATTCATAATAATTGCCATGGTTAGGATAAATTGGAATAAATTAAATGGTGATAAAAACTAATGCCTAATTCTCAATAACCATTGAATATGATCATGAGTGTACATTGATTGTTAAGGGGTACTATGCGGCGCTTAAACATCAACAAAAAACAACAATAGTGCAAAATAGAGAGTCTACATTATCGCCAATAGCTTGCCTAGCTAAGGACTGTGAACTACGCACACAATATAATAAATTGATATTCATTATTTAGCTAGTTGATAATGCCAAAAAAATGACCCAAATATCAACCCCAAATGCAAAATATTTCAAAATATTACAGAATAAATATATATTAAGATGAACAGCTGATTGGCACTTGCGGTGCACAAGGCGCAGGCGGTAAGGTATCAAGATCAATGGCGCTATCATGTAACGTATAAGGGCTAGCAAGCAGCTCAAATACTCGATTTAGTTCTTCAAACTGTCCTTGCTCTGCGGCAACGATAACACGCTGAGCCATGCTGTTACGCAATACATAAATAGGATTGCTGGCTTGCATATCCTCAATTGCTTGAGTAATCGATACCTGCTTTACTTGTGCCAGATAACGGATCGACCATGCTTGCCAGACTTGCTGTGCTTCAGGATTCAGCTCGGCCGTCAAGGTTGCAAGCAACTGCTGCTCATAATGATGCTCGTCCGGTGCGATTAATCCTAATAACGCTCGGAAACTATTGGTATAGTCGAGTAGATTATCCTCTAGCAGTGTCAACCATTCAAACGCTAAGCTTAGACTTTCACGCTGATGCGGCAATCCAAGCTTGCGACATAGCCCTTGCTGATAATGCTGCATAAAGGTCGCCTCATAAGGTGCTAGACAATCTGCTAACGTCTCGCGCGTCACACCGTCTAGACGCATAAAGTGCGGTAACCAAATATTTAGATTCCAATGTCCAATAGCAGGTTGATTTTGATAGGCGTAGCGTCCGCTATGATCAGAGTGATTGTTGATCCAAGCAGGGTTAAAACGCTCCATAAAGCCAAACGGACCAAAATCTAGAGTACTGCCGGTAATAGACAAGTTATCAGTATTCATAACACCATGCGCAAATCCAATCAGTTGCCAGTCGGCTATCATCCGTGCGGTACGCTCAACCACCGCCTGCAAAAATGCTAAGACTGGCGTGTCACTATCACGGCACTCTGGGTAGTAGGTATCAATCATGTAGTGGGTAAATTCGCCAAGCAAATCAGGCGCAAAGCTTGCAATCCACTCAACATGACCTAAGCGAATATGACTGTCAGCGACTCGCATTAAGGCAGCTCCTGCTTCTATTCGCTCGCGGCGCACTTTGGTATCTGATACCACAAATCCCAACGCATTAGAGGAGGCGATACCAAGCTGAGTCAACGCATGACCACATAAATACTCACGAATGGTACTGCGTAATACTGCACGCCCATCGCCCATGCGTGAGTAGGGCGTCAAGCCTGCACCCTTTAGATGTAAATCTTGTAGTTGATTGTTTTTATCGAGTACTTGCGCCATTAATAAGCCGCGACCATCGCCCAATTGCCCCGCCCATTGCCCAAACTGGTGACCGGCATACGCCATTGATAAAGGCTGAAATTCAGCTGGCACATACTGCCCACCAAGTATTTCAACCCAACGAGTCATCAAATCTGTATCTTCCGTCCAGCCCAGCTGCTCAGCAACTTGAATATTAAAATGACCGACACGAGGATTGTCTAATGGGTTTGGCAGTTGCTCATGATAAAGACGGGTGTCCAATTGAGCATAGGTGTTTTGATAGCGCATAAGAGCCGTTCCAATTTAAAGATAAAAGCTAGGAGAGGAAATTTAAAATATGAATAGAGTAAACTCACTATAACATAGCCTTGATATAGCAGCATTGCACTCTGTCCGTCTCTTGTAAATCATGATTAATTATCACATCATTGTTTATCACATTACTATTTATCCATAGACATGATATTTAATACCGCACGAAAAAATCCCCCTATCTTTTACAGATAGAGGGAAGGAGAAACGTCGCAATAAAAATATTAAATAATGCTTAAGCCGCTTTTGCGCTTTCACCGATAGAGCGAAATGCTGTTTTTAGGTTGCTGTTATGCGCCAATATTTTTTGTTCAATCTTGGCATAATCTTGCTTTAACTCATCTTCAACTTCATGCAAGCGATCAGCAAACTCGGTCTTTTTCAGCTCAATGGTTTTTGCTTTTAATGCTTGCCATTCTTCAACCGTTTGCGTAAAGGCATCGTATTCAAATTTAATACGATCTTGGAAGCTTTTCATCGCATGAGGAATATCAATACCACTTGATGTGACCGTATCAATCTGCTGCTGCGCTGCTTTAAATTGCATTTGTACTTCAGCATGCTTGATAGTGGTGTCATCAACAGTACGTAGCTCAGTAGTCAAGCCTAGCTTCGATAAACCAGCGATGAGCCATTTGGTTGGATCATACTGCCACCATTTTACGCCATTACGATAATCGTACTGGAAGAAGTGATGATAGTTATGATAACCCTCACCCCACGTAAATAGCGCCAAGAAGAAGTTATCACGTGCAGTGTTGGTATCGGTATAAGGACGCGACCCAAACATATGACATAGCGAATTGATAAAGAAGGTAAAGTGATGCGTCAATACCAGACGTAGCAAACCGACGATGACCAAAGTACCCCAAACATCACCCAATAACCAACCGATCGCGGCGACTGCACCGATGTTCAATGCAGCGACCCATAAACCGTAATATTTATGCTGAATTTGCAGCGTTCTATCTTTGGTCAGGTCAGGGATATTTTTATAGTCAAATTTTCCACTAGGATAATTGCGTAGCATCCAGCCCATATGACTAAAGAAAAAGCCACGTTTCGCTGAGTACGGGTCTTCTAAGCGATCATCGACATGACGATGATGCGTACGGTGACCAGAAACCCAATCAAACGCTGAACCCTGTACCGCAAAGGTAGAACCTAGCAATAAAAAGTTTTTGACGATTGGATGCGCTTTATAAGCACGATGCGATAGTAAACGGTGATAACCAGCTGTGATACTGATACCCGTCCAAACCATAAACGCCCCAAATACGCCCCAAACCGGTGCACTGACTTGATGGGTGAACAGATACCATGGCGTAATAATTGCTGCAGCAATAGGCGTGGCTACCAGAATAGTCGCTGGAATCCAGTTAATCGGTGCTTTGGTAAACTCAAATTCACGCATATCGATACTGTCTACATCGGTAGGCAGTTCAGTCTGCTCAGAGGCGCTTGCATAGTTGCGTTTGGCAACAGGCATCTCATCGAGTGAGTTTTTTGCTTTATTCTCATCAAAACGTGTTTTAAAACGTGTGACTTGAATGCTGGCATTTTTGACAAATGTGTCACCAGATTTGATAGCGAAACGTAAGCCTTTAAGCGGTAAGCCAAGTGCTTTTTTTGCAATCATATAATATCCCTAACGGTATTAATTTAAGCGTCTATATTACCTTAAATACTTAGTAAAGTGAACACTTATACACTATAAAAATATTGCTAAATAACAATAACTTGTATGGATTATAGTAGGTGTTATGGCAAATAAGCCGTGACTTATCAGCTATAAGGTAAAAATGTAAGTAAAACAATAAATATGTACACCACAAAAGCGAGTTTAGAAATACGAATAATGCGTTAAGGCAGTAATAAATAGCTTGGATAATCGGTAATAATCACATCAACTTGCCAATTTATAAGCTGCTTAATAGTCTCAATATCATTGACCGTCCATGCACTTACAGGTAAGTCATAGCGATGACAATACTGTATGACTTCATGATTCAAAAGTGGATAGTGGATACCTAATTGCTTACATCCAAGTTGTAAGGCAGTATTGGGAGCCTGTTTCAATAGTTCAGGCTCTCGAATAAGCAGCCCACGTGGTATATGCCTCATGAAAGTACTGCGTTGTAAGCGGGCATGCAGCTCAACATCAAAGCTGGTTAGTACAATCGGTAGGCTAGCAAGTGGGCTATCAATGAGGTCACGCATCAAGGCTTTTACGAGTTTGGCATAATCGGTGCGACTATGGGTTTTAACCTCAAGCTCAATATAAGTATAGGTATTTAGAGCAGAAGCAATGTCAAGCAACGTGATAATTGGCTGACCAAACTGATGATGACGCTGTATTTCGCTCACATTTAGCTGATCTAGACGTGATTGCTGCCCGCACATGCGCTCAAGCGTTTCATCATGAAAGACGATGAGCTGTCCATCTCGGCTAAGTTGTACATCGAACTCTACACCTGCTAAGCCAGAGCTTTGCAAATTTTGCGCATATTCAAAACCTGATAAGGTATTTTCTAATGCTTCACCGCGCGCGCCGCGATGACCAAGTAGCAAGGTGTTCTTAAGCTCTATCATAACCAGTAACCATCACATATTTTGAGCATTATAATGGAAATATTATATCGTCTGTTATTAACTGCATCCAACGCTATCACGTATCAAAGCGTATTGAATAGAGCATTTATAAAAATCTTATGCTGATAAAACTTTCTGTCATTATCCTCATATTTGTTTAAGTAAATATATATTTGTAGCTTTTTTGCAACTAAAGCTAGATTTCGGACACAATGTTGAACGTTATTTGTACATCAGTAGGCTACATGGATGACCATCTCCTGCAAACACCGTATAATAATGTGGTTTTCAAATCTATCGCAATGCCGGTTTCTGCTAGATTTGAGTTTTATAGTGTAAATGTCAAATACTGTCCGTGAGCGACGGTACGAATCAGTAAATTGGAGCAAAAGAGATATGAGCGTAGCAAATAAAAGTGTGAGCAAATGGTATAAAGTTGCTGGTATCGGCATGGTATGTGGTTTAGCGCTTGCTGGTTGTGATCGCTCAGAAAAAGACGATGCCGAAATGGTAGAAGTGACTGAGCAAGAAACACAGGTTAGTGAAAACGCTGCTGCCACGGCAGTGAGCTGTGATGATCCTATGGTACAAGACCGCCTCAAATCCGCTTTGAAAAATACGCTCAATCAACAAGCCCAAACTTTAGCAGTCAGTTATGCCAACGATGCAGAGATTGGCTTAGGCAGCGGTGTGGTTTCTACTAAAGCAAACGGTATTATCATCGATATACAAAATGCCGCCGTGTTGCAAGCAACCAATGAAAATGGTCTGACAACCTGTCAGGCAAGCGTCAGCATGACTCTGCCAAGTGAAGACTTATATCAAGCCAGCCAAGTGCAAGCCGCTAATAATCAGCCAAGTTTGCAATCGCGCTTAGCCAATGACAATATTCGTATCAATAACAATATGCTCATTGATGATGCTTTTACCTATGTTGTTGGTACGCAAGGCGGTCAAGTACGTACACGTATCGCAGGGCAGCCAGCATTATTGACTGTGGTATCAGAAGTGGTCGCCAGCTCAACGCTCCAGTCAGCAATGAAAGAGCAGCGCGCCCAACGTGCCACTCAGCAACCTGAACGCCGCCGTGAATCAGCTCAGAATACACAGAGCAATAATACTACTAGTCAGCCAAGAGCGGTAACGCCAGCTGCGCCTGTGCGCCCAGCACAGCCTGCTAAGCCACCAGTTGTTAATCAAAACAGCAGTCAAAGTACAAAGACGCCAAGTAGTACTCCGTCAGCGCCAACACCTAGCACTACTGCGCCTAGTACAGTAACTCCTACACCTGCTGCTCCAGAAGCGCCAAAAGCAACGCCTAAAGATGAAAGCATTGATATGGTCATTATTGAAGATAAAGAAGCAACTTATTAATCTTATTACTATTAAATATCGATAAGCATCGTTTCAATATTTCAATTCAGTATTTCAATAAAAAAACGCCTGCAATAAATATGTTGCAGGCGTTTTTTTATGGTTCATTAAATGGCTCAACTATCAGCGAATTTTTGTAATACTTGGCTGTCCCACAAGACTTCAGAGACCTGTTCAGGGTCTGTGCAAAAACGTGCCGCGACAAACAACCAATCAGACAAACGGTTGATAAAGCTGACCGCTGTCGGTCGAATGGCTTGTGGCTGCGCTTGTTTTAGTAATACTGCTTGGCGCTCAGCGCGGCGACAAACAGTACGTGCCACATGCAACTGGCTGACCAATAATGAGCCTGTTGGTAAGATAAAGTCTTTTAGCGGTGGTAACGTCGTATTCATCGCATCGATCTGCTGCTCAAGCCAATCAATATGAATCGTATTTACGCCTTCATATTCTGGCATAGCAAGCTCACCACCGATATTAAATAATAAATGTTGAATAATCACTAAAGCTTGGGCAAAGTCGACTTCTTGCTTTGTTTGCAAGCGTTCAGGTAGCTGTTGGCTGTGGCTTGAATTATTGGTTTGCGCACTTAACGCTTGAGTAAGCTGTGCACGTACCAAGCCAATGTGCGAGTTGAGCTCATCAATATCACCCATCACACTAAATAGGATGTCCGCTTTACTGACGCGACTACCATCTGCCATGCCGGTACTGCCATCATCGCCAGTACGCGTATAAATTTTGCTTAAACGATTGCCCATATTTTTATCCTTAACTATCAATGTTTTTATCATTACAGAGTCTTACTTGCGCGCTCATTGTAGTATTTTACGAGTATTTTCGCTAAGATAATGGGTTAAGTTTTATATTGATGTTCTCTTTATCCTTGATTTATGCATGATTTGCTTATGTAAGCGCTTTTTTATTGGCTAAGCGTACATGATTGCTAGGCTTGTTTTCTCTTATACTTTTAATTTAAAGGCTTTATGACTATGACCACACCTCTTGCAGACGCGATGTCTCAGCTCGTCATCTATGACTCACTTACTGGACGCAAGCAAGCATTCAAGCCGCTTGCCACGGGCAAAGTTGGCATGTATGTGTGTGGCATGACGGTTTATGATTATTGTCATATCGGTCACGCTCGAGTGATGGTTGGCTTTGATATGGCAGTACGTTGGCTAGCACAATTGGGCTATGACGTAAATTACGTGCGTAATATTACTGATATTGATGACAAAATCATTACTCGTGCTGCCGAAAATGGTGAAGAGATTGGCACATTGACCCAACGTTTTATTACTGCCATGCATGAAGATGCGACAGTACTTGGCTGCTTGTCCCCTGATGCAGAACCGCGTGCGACCGATCATATCGATGAGATGCAGCAGATGATTGAGACGCTGGTTAGTAATGACTATGCCTACGCGGGCGATAATGGTGATGTCTACTACGCGGTCGATAGTTTTGCAGATTATGGCAAATTGTCAAAACGTAACCTTGATGATATGCAGGCAGGATCACGGGTTGAAGTCGAAAACGACAAGCGCAATCCGTTTGATTTTGTGTTATGGAAAGCGGCGAAACCGGATGAGCCGCAATGGGCATCAGCGTGGGGTCAAGGGCGTCCGGGCTGGCATATTGAATGCTCAGCGATGTCGACCAAATGCCTTGGTAATACCTTTGATATCCATGGCGGCGGTCATGATTTGCAGTTCCCGCATCATGAAAATGAGATTGCCCAATCTGAAGCAGCGACTGGCTGTGAATACGCGCGTAACTGGATGCACGTTGGTTTTATCAATGTTGATGGCGAAAAAATGTCTAAGTCATTGGGTAACTTTTTTACCATTCGTGATGTCATGGCAAAATACTTACCAGAAACGGTGCGTTTCTTCTTATTGTCGAGTCATTATCGCAGTCAAGTAAACTTCTCTGATAGTGCCTTGGACGAAGCGCATAATAGCCTAAGCAGATTTTATCAAACATTAAAAGTTGCTGAACAGCAAAAAGGTGAAGTACTTCTTATCGATGAAGCCTTGATTAATAATGCCTATGCCAGTGCAGTGGGACAAGATTTTATTAAAGCCATGAATGACGACTTTAATAGCTCAACGGCAATCAGTGTGCTGTTTGGATTGGCGCGTGATATCAATAAAGCGAGTAAAGCAGAAGATGTAGAGACTGCATGGCAATTAGCGCAGCACTTAAAAGCTTTGGCGCAAACGCTTAATATTTTACAGCAGCCTGTGCAGCAGTTCTTGCAAGCCGTCATTGGTGAAGTAGCTGAAGATAGTTTAACCGACGAAGCCATTGATGGGCTAATCATCGAGCGCGCTGATGCCAAAACCAATAAAGACTTTGCGCGTGCTGATGAGATTCGTGTGCAGTTGAAAGAGGCTGGTATTGAGCTTGAAGACAGTCGTGCGGGCACCACTTGGCGCCGTGCTTAATGTAAGCATTAGTTTTTTGCGCTTGTTCATTCACAAACAATAATAAATTAAGCCAGCTATCTGCTGGCTTTTTTGTGTCTTCTGCATTAGCTTAATATCATACTTATTAGCAAGAGTTTTTGTATGCAAACTCCTTTCGGATTTCTCAGGACTCACTCTCTACAGTCTCATGCCCAGTTTCTACCGCGACTGCTCTTTATAATTGGCAGCTTATTTATCCTATTAAATATGGCGTGTATTTCTGCTTATGCAGCAAGCAGTATTGAGGAAATAGACAGTCGAAATATTGAAGAGACAGTTACTACAAAACCAGAAAATTTGGTGGAGTATGCTGCGCAAAGAATCGATAAGTTAAAAGAAGAAGGAGTGACTGTTTCTGCTGTTGCAGCAGAGGTAATTAGCCCGCTAGAAAAAAGGACAGTGCAGCAAGCAGGTGTGCTACAAGGACACTCTGGTCTCACTGGTGATTATAACGAAAACTACTATGCGTTAGATAAGCTCAATGCAGGTTTGCCGCCCTTGTCTGAGCCGCCAAACTTGTCGACACCCCTTGCCACATTAGAGTTTTTCCAATCGGCAGTCATGAAGCAGCAATATGATTTGGCAGCTTATGCACTAAATATGAACTTGATTGATAGAGAATCACAGTCGAATCAAGCAATGGATTTGGTCAAACAGCTTGATTTTTTATTGGTTGAAAAGCAGCTATATGTGTTTGATAAGTTGCCTGATCGTCCTGATGGCTTGATTGAACCGCCGCTTGGCAGTACGAGCAGCATTCAAGGCATTCCTAGACGCTCTATTCAGCTTGGTTATATCGATTATCGTGAGCGCCGTGTACCCATACATCTAGAGCGTGTGCGCATTGATGATAGTGCGCCTTTTTGGGTATTTTCTGCCCAAACGGTTGGTAATATCGATAACCTCTATGAGCAATATCATCCGGCAAAGTTTGAGCGTTATTTACCGGCGTGGACAAAATTACAGTTATTTAGCATCGCCATCTGGGAGTTTTTAGCATTACTTGTTTTCTTCTCTTTTACCATGGGAGTGGGCTGGTTACTCAGCAAAGGTGCTGGCAAGCTTCTCAATTGGTATGTCAAAGATAAAGCCGGCAATCGGCTGAGTACGGTTCACCACAATAGCGTGGAAGATTTGGTCAATAAGCTGACAGTACCGCTAACCTTTACCATCAGCTTCTCATCGGTATTTACCTTGGTATCGGGCGGCTTTCCTTATCTGGATGCAGTCGCTTCCTCGACACGTCCGATTATTTGGATTGGATTGGTCTTTAGCGCCATGTGGCTCGGTATACGTGTTATCAACTTTTTTGCCAACCGCTATCAAGATATGCAGATTGAAAATCTAGGAGAGGAGCAGTTTGACAAAGTGCGCCGTCGTCGAACTTACGTATCGATATTTCGCCGCGTCTTCGTATTTGTCATGGTGTTGGGCAGTATTTGGATAGGTCTGAGTGAGTTTGCCAACATGGAAGGCTTTGGCAAAACCTTACTGACTTCGGCTGGCATTGCTGGCGTGGTCATTGGTATCGCCGCTCAACCAATACTCGGTAACATCATTGCTGGAGTACAGGTAGCAGTGACCCAGCCCGTACGAATTGGCGACAGTGTGATAATGGATGGCAACTTTAGTACCGTTGAGGACCTGCGTTATACTTATGCGGTACTAAAAACATGGGATGAACGTCGATTAATCGTGCCGATGCGCGAATTGATCACCGAAATGGTAGAGAACTGGTCGCATACAGAAGTGCATCAGACCTGTCCTGTGTTCTTATATATCGATTACGGCGCAGATATTGACGCCATTCGGCAGCAGTTTATTTCGGTAGTGAAAGACAATAAGCTTTGGGATAATAAAACTGAGCCTGAAATATTTGTCGTTGAGGTAACTGAAAAGACCATTCAACTGCGCGGCGCTGTTTCAGCGGTAGGCCCTGTAGAAGCATGGACACTGGCCTGTGAGATACGTGAGCAGATGCTTGATTATTTGTACCGTGAACAAAAGCATTATCTACCAGCTGAGCACCTTGTATTGAGACAAAAATAGTCAATGTCTATTGGTTTGGCGCTTAAAAAAAATTGAATGTACAGCGTCACTATCGATAGACAGCTTTGGGTAAAACCTACTGACAAATATAGCATGCGATTTGCTTGCTTATTTGTTATAATATGGCGTTATTTTTAAGGGATAATTCAGTTGTTAAGCATTGTATAGTTAGATTTTGGGGCAGGTACAGGGTGCTGTATTAGCCAGTCTGCTGAGCCAATGATTTAATGAGCAATGATAAATTGATGATGTGCCGAGCGAATGTTTGTATTTAGTATTTGTTCCCCACGGTTTTATTATTTTCTGCTAGGTTTATAACCTTATGATTTTGATAGAATTTTCTTTGATTTTCTTGATGCTGTATTGCCCACCCATCAAAATAACCACTAATAGGGGTCTGTATGTTGCGAATTGTCGATGAAGCCTTAACCTTTGATGACGTTTTATTATTGCCAGCTTATTCAGAAATACTGCCAAAAGCTGCTAATATAACGACCCGCCTAACAAAAAGTATCACGCTAAATTTACCGCTAATTTCTGCTGCTATGGATACAGTCACTGAGTCTGAGATGGCCATTACCATGGCACAACTTGGTGGTTTAGGTATTTTGCATAAGAGCATGGATATCGATAAGCAGGCAATGCAAGTGCGCCGCGTCAAAAAATTCGAAGCTGGTACTGTGGTTGATCCTATTACTGTGCATCCAGAGATGACCATCGGTGAGTTATTAAGACTGACCCAAGACAATAACATCTCAGGCGTGCCAGTGGTTGAAAAGGGCACTGATAAAGTAGTTGGTATCGTTACTCATCGTGACTGGCGCTTTGAGACCAATCTATCATTGCCTGTCAGCCATATCATGACGCCAAAAGAGCAGCTCGTCACCGTTAAAGAAGGTGAGAGCAACGAAAACATCAAAAGACTGCTACACGAGCACCGTATCGAAAAAGTTATTGTTATCAATGATGATTTCCGTTTGCGTGGTCTGATTACGGTCAATGACTTTGCTAAAGCTGAAAACAATCCAAATGCTTGTAAAGATGAGCAAGGTCGCCTGCGTGTGGGCGCAGCAGTTGGTACGGGCGCTGATACTCAAGCACGCGTTGAAGCATTGATTGCGGCTGACGTCGATATCATCGTTGTTGATACCGCGCATGGTCACTCAAAAGGCGTTATTGATAAAGTATCTTGGATTAAAAAACATTTCCCGCATGTACAAGTGATTGGCGGCAATATCGCGACAGGTGATGCTGCAAAAGCCTTACGTGATGCTGGTGCAGATGCGGTCAAAGTTGGTATTGGTCCAGGATCTATCTGTACCACACGTATCATCGCTGGTATCGGTGTGCCGCAAATCTCGGCGATTGATAGTGTTGCAAGCGCTTTGCAAGACAGTATTCCATTGATTGCTGATGGTGGTATTCGCTATTCAGGTGATATGGCAAAAGCCATTGCTGCTGGTGCGTCATGCATCATGGTTGGCTCACTTATGGCAGGTACAGAAGAAGCGCCAGGTGAAGTTGAGTTGTTCCAAGGTCGCTATTATAAAGCTTACCGCGGTATGGGTAGCTTAGGTGCGATGTCAGGTCAAAACGGCTCATCAGATCGCTACTTCCAAGATGCCAAAGACGGTGTGGAAAAATTGGTGCCAGAAGGTATCGAAGGTCGTGTACCTTATAAAGGTCCAGTCGCTGGTATCGTCAACCAATTGGTAGGTGGCTTGCGCTCATCTATGGGTTATACCGGCTGTGCCACGATTGAAGATATGCGCAGCAAACCACAGTTCATCAAAGTTACCTCAGCGGGTATGAAAGAATCACACGTCCATGATGTGCAGATTACCAAAGAAGCACCTAACTATCGAGTCGACTAATTATATCTTTGCCGCTATAGGATACGATGACTCGCAGCCGTACAGTGTCAAGCGACGTTAAGATACAAACAGCCAACAATGCCTTGTTATTGTTGGCTGTTTTTTTTGTAAAATACAATCATAGATTATTCTAATAATTGATAACTGTTTGTCTTATCAAAACCATTGATGACAGTGAATGATTGAAGCTACTGAGCCTGCTTCCATGTCGGGGCTTTTACTTTTAGACTTAAGGAACAATAATAATGAGCTACTTTGGCACTGATGGTATTCGCGGTAAATTTGGTGAGCTGCCAATTACGCCAGATTTTATCTTAAAGCTCGGCTATGTCACAGGATTGGTGCTGATAGAAAACAATCAAAATTCGCCGCGTAAGCCAAGTGTTGTGATTGGTAAGGACACGCGGTTGTCAGGCTATGTGATTGAAGGCGCACTACAAGCAGGCTTTAACGCCGCTGGCGTCGATGTATATATGTTAGGGCCATTGCCCACACCTGCTATCGCACATTTAACTCGTAGCTTTAATGCGGATGCAGGCGTGGTCATTTCTGCTTCACACAATCCATACTATGATAATGGCATCAAATTCTTCTCAGCCGACGGCAAAAAATTAACTGATGCAATGCAAAATGCTATCAATGATAAGTTGGACGCTATTATGGCGACTGACGGTAATAACGATGCCGTAATGCCTATTCTTGATCCGGCACAATTGGGTAAAAATAACCGTATCGATGATGCGAAAGGTCGCTATATTGAATTCTGTAAAGGCAGCTTTCCCTATCAATATGACTTAGATCATCTGACTGTGGTCGTCGACTGTGCAAATGGTGCAGGCTATAGCGTGGCGCCTCGTGTCATGCGTGAGCTGGGCGCCAATGTCATCGCCATTAATAATAAGCCTGACGGCATAAATATCAATGCTGATTGTGGCTCAACCCATCCTGAAGGTCTGCAAGAAGCAGTGCTAAAATACGAAGCCGATGTGGGCATTGCCTTAGATGGTGATGGCGACCGTATTGTGATGGTTGATGAAGCCGGCAATTTGGTTGACGGCGATGGCATATTGTATGTACTTGCTACTCAAGGTCAGACAAAGGTGGCAGGTGTCGTTGGCACCCTAATGAGCAATATGGGTTTAGAGTTGGCGTTAAAAGCGGCTGATATTGAGTTTACACGGGCAAAAGTAGGCGATCGTTATGTGATGCAAGAGCTTGAGGCCAACGGTTGGATATTGGGCGGTGAGCCGTCAGGTCATATCTTATGCTTGGATAAAAGCCGGACTGGCGACGCTATTATTGCAAGTTTGCAGATACTTGCAGTCATGCAAGCAAGAGGCAAAGCGCTAAGTGATTTAACTGAAGGCTTTGAAGTATTACCACAAAAACTGGTCAATGTACGCTTATCTCAAATGCAAGATCCGTTTGAGCATGAAGAGCTGGTTGCCGCTTTTGATAAAGCACGTGCTACTCTAGAAGGTCGCGGTCGCTTGCTTATTCGCCAATCGGGTACAGAGCCGATGATTCGAGTCATGGTTGAGTCAGATGATGAGATAGAGTGTGATGTAATGGCGAATGATTTGGCAGATAAAATTAAAGCCATATTAGGTTGATAGTCTTTGATATAAACATACTAGAATAGCAAAATAAGGAACAATCATGAGTATGGATTTTAGCGATCAGCGTTTGTCATATGAAAAAGGTCAACTAGACCAACAGTCAGTATCAGCATCACCATTTGAGCTATTAAATGCTTGGATGCAGCAGGCTATAGAAGAAAACGTACAAGAGCCGTATGCGATGAGCTTGGCAACATGCGGGGCGGACAATAAACCCAGTGTGCGTATTGTTCTATTGCGTGAAATTACAGATAAAGGTATCGTTTTTTATACCAATTACGAAAGTGCTAAAGGTCAAGATATCGCTGAAAATCCTAATACAGAAGCGCTATTTTTTTGGCACAAGCTTGAGCGTCAGATTCGTATCAGCGGCAGTATTGCTAAAATTGATGCTGATAAATCTGCTGCTTACTTTCAAAAACGCCCGCACGATAGCCAAGTAGGCGCATGGGTTAGCCAACCACAAAGCGGTGAAGTTGCCAATCGCGATTTGATGGAGCAGACTTTTGAGCAATTGAAAACAGACTATCCAGAAGGCGCAGCCGTACCAACGCCTGAGTTTTGGGGTGGTTACGAGATTACTGTCAATGAGATGGAGTTTTGGCAAGGTCGCGCCAATCGAATGCATGACCGTATTGTCTATCATAAAGAGGCGGATGGTAGCTTTAGTACCAAACGCTTATTGCCTTAAACGTAATCAATAGCGCATGATATGGGCTTAGAAGAAGTTCATGTCTATAAAAAAGCCACTTTACCTGTCATATTCATATGGCAAAAAAAGTGGCTTTTTTTATTTCTTTAATAGTGGAGCTATTTGGTATCAATATCTACCGACACAGACATACCAGGACGTAGGCGGGCAAGGTCTGGCTGGTTAGAGTCTAAGTCGATGCGTACCGGAATACGCTGAGCGATTTTAATATAGTTACCTGTCGCAGGATTGGCAGCGCCAGCACTGAATTCACTGCCTGTTGCGGGTGATATATTGCTGACCCGTCCGCTAAACCGTGTGCCACCTAAGGCATCCACATGAATAGTGGCCGCTTCACCAATGATCATATTTGCCACTTGCGTCTCTTTAAAGTTGGCAATAATCCATATGCCTTTTGGTACGATATACATAAGCTGCGTACCAGCAGTGACATATTGTCCTGTTTTAACGCTCAACTGACTCAGTTGTCCCGATTCAGGAGCACGGATTATGGTGTTGTCCAAGTTAATCTGCGCTTGTTTTGCGGCAGCTTCAGCATTTTTGATATTGGCATCTAATGAAGAGCGGCTAGCCGTCGTTTTTTTGCTGCCCTCGACTGCCACTTGTAAATTGGCTTCCGCTTGTTGGACACCAGCTTGTGCTTTTGCTAATTGAGCTTCAGCATGAGCAACATCTGCACTTGATACTGCACCAATGGCAATCAAGCCCTGATAACGGTTGACGTCCTCTCGGGCACTGTCGACACTCACTTTGGCGCTATAAACATCTGCCTCACGTGCCTGAATCTGTGCTTGGCTGGTGCCAGTATCTTGCGCATTACTAGAGCGATTGGTTAACGCAATATCGATATTCGCCTGCGCTTGTTCGAGCTGCTGCTGAAAAGTACGGTCATCTATTTTTACCAATAAGTCACCAGCTGCAACATTCGCAAAATCCTCTACTGCTACTTCTGTCACATAACCTGACACTTGCGGACTGATAATGGTGGTTTGTCCTTTAACAAAAGCATTATTGGTTTGCTGCATGGTTGGGGTAAAAGGTGGCAGTTTCCACGCATAGAGAATGAGTGCCACACCAATAACAATCAGCGCAATCAGTAAGGCTAAATTAAAAAATGACTTCTTTTTGGGCGACCAACCTGCTGGCGCAGGAATAGATTCAGTGGGTGGCATCGGTGTATCATCTTTGCCATCGCCTGCCTCAGTGCTGTCTATTTTATTTGTATCAACGGCGTCTATAGGCTCATTGGTATTCGTAGGTAAGTCATCAGAAGGGTCGGTTTGAATCCGAGTTGCAGACATAGTCGGTTCAGGTTGAATGGCTGCTATATTGGTATTTGTGTCATTATTGGACGCCATGTGTGACTGTGATGGTGTATCCACAACCGCTTGATTTGATAATGATTCACTAGCTTGAGCATTTTCAACAGTTTTAGCTGTTTTGTTAGGGGTGCTTGCGTCATCAACGCGGTTCGGTTTGTTTTCGTTCATGACACGCTCCTAAAGGGTCTAATAAGCATAATAGATAACGTTACAATAATAATAAGAGAGAATAGGCGCTATAGAATACACAATAGCATTTGTACTATCTGCTATTTTTTGCCCATCATTTCTGCTAACGCGGCAAGCTCTTTACCAAGAGGATTGCGCTTATGATACAAATAATAGAAATACACCATTAATAAATAGATCGCGGTAATCGTAGCGCTCACTGCCATTAAAAAGAATAAATCATCATAAGCGGCGACGGTCGCTTGGCGCTGAATCCCTTGTAATATTTGAGGCATGGTTGCCGGATCGCTGGTACTCATGGAGCTGACCATATCCGCATAGTGCATTTGGGTGCGAATAGTGGTAAAGGCTTGAATACCGGCGGCACCTGCTAAACCGCCAACCGTTTGTGAAATACCAAAAATCACCGAAAAGCTAATAATATAGGCAGGTCCATTGGCAATGGCACGAAACATCCCTTCAAATACCATCGGTCCCATAAAGTATACGGCAGCAAACGCAATGATAAACTGGCTAAAATAAAACATGACAGGTGTAGAATTCAGTGACACACCCGTATCTATCCATGCACCAATCGCAATCAATGCCACGGCAAAAATCACCGGTCGACGCAGGTCCATCGCATTGGTCGTAAAAATACTAAGCACCAATGCCAGCGCACTAGCGGCTAAAATAATGGCATAGAACATAATCAGCTGATCATTGCCATAACCGAGGTTAGCCAATAACCCTGCCGCGCCAACGCTTTGCTCCGACAGCAAGATACGCATCACAGCGCCCGTTATCATAAAGGCGATAATCGTCCGGCTGCGCATCCAACGTACTTGTAGCATCGGGTTTTTACGATGGGTTTCAATCCACAACGCAATAGAAATGGTGACGACGGAAATAATCAGTGGATAACTGAGCCAAGGAGTCGTCCACCATAAAATACGCCCTTGTACCAAAAACACTGCCAATGCTGCAAGACCAGTCGCAAAAAAAACAAAGCTGACAATATCCAGCTTTTCAAAGACTTTTTCCATATTACCGCGTGGCAGTTCAAGAAGGTTAATTAAGCCAAAGCATATCAAAGCTAAGCCTACTTGGAATAAGAACAAGCCTTCAAGTTGACCATCGGCGGCAAGATAAGGCGAGATGATGCGAGACAAAGGCACCCCAAACTGTACCAAGCCAAAGCCCAAAATCAGTCCACTAATACGCCGAGCTGCTGGCATGCCTTGCAAACAATAAAAGATAGACAATACCGTCATGGCACTCGCGACCACGCCGCTAAAGCCACGGGCAATCAGCTCTAAATAATAAGGATCAATGCTAATTCCGGTGGTTGAGCTCAATAGATGACTACTGACTAACCACTGCATACTGGTCGCTGAGAGCAAAAAGAATAGGGTGATTTTGCTAAATAACGACATACCAAACTGTTGGCGAATTTTATAGAGCAGTACCGTGATACAGGCATTGGTCATATTGTAAGCGACTGATATCCAGCCACCCTCAACAGGGGTTAAGCCCATCTCACCTTGAATTTGAGAGAGGTTGGCGACCAACAGACCGTTTTGAAAACTGGCAGTAATACCGATAAAAATACCGATCAGTAAGTAATATACTTTTCGATAAGTAGGATGATCGGGTGTGGCAGGAGAGCCCAGCATAAACGGCTGTTCATGAGGCTTAAACTGATAGTCGGTACTCATGGGCTATCTATCATCGGTAACGACGGATAATGTAAATTCATGATAACGCTCCCAAGTATCAGGCGGTGTCTGATCAGCGCTAAGAAGCGTGGTCGGCGCTCACCATACGGTTTTATTCTTAGCGCTCATTCATTCAAAGCGCTGTAAAAAATAGGTCACAGAACAATAAAAGCATAGAGAGATATAAACTCTAATACTTAATAATGCTGTATAAGAAAAAATAGCCCAAGAAAAGCTTGAGCTATTTTATCATAGTTTTTGATTATCGTTCGCATCTACGCGCTTAACCGTGGGATTTATGTCAGAGTAGTCATATCATAATTTGCTTCCAAACGCATGGCGCGCTGATAGCTATCAAGGCTTGCCAGTTGTAGCGCGTATTCTTTAATATGAGGATAATCCTCTAACGCCTCACGCTTGAGAAGCATAATCAAATCAAACGACAGCATAAAATCTGCACCGCTTAGCTTGTTACCCACGATAAAGGATTTGCCTGCCACCTCGTCATTTAGATAGCTCAGTAGCCTGTGTTTTTCTTGAGCGATATACCCTTTTAAAAATGCATTATCACCAGCACCTGCTTTATTGGTAAATAATTCAAGCAAAAGCGGCAGCATCAGCGAGCTTTCAGCAAAGTTAATCCACTGTAAGTAATGACCATAATCTGCGCTATCGATAGCAGGGCGAAGATTATCAGGTGCAAACCGCTCAATCAATAGCTCAGTAATCGCACCTGACTCTGCATAAAGCTCGCCATCCATCTCAATAACCGGAGACTTACCAAGAGGATGTACCGCTTTTAGGCTATCTGGTGCTAGATGCGTTTTGGCATCACGCTGGTGGCTAATAATTTCATAAGGTTGTCCCAATTCTTCTAGAAGCCATAACGTCCGTAATGAGCGTGATTGATTGAGGTGATGTAAGCGAATCATTTAGTTAGCCTTTTTGCAGTGGATTTGATGCTATTAAGCCTGTATTTTAGCCATTAAACGCTTGGCGGCTTCTTCTGACGATGCTGGATTTTGACCCGTGATCAGCAAACCATCTTCGACCACAAACGATTCCCAATCAGAGCTTTTTTCATAGTTGCCGCCATTGGCTTTTAGCACATCTTCTAATAAGAAAGGCACGACGTCAGTGAGCTGAACCGCTTCTTCTTCGGTATTACTAAAGCCTGTGACCATTTTGCCTTTGACCAGATACTCGCCATCGATTTTAACGTTTTTGAGCGCGGCAGGAGAATGGCAGACAAAAGCAACGGGCTTATCTTGTTTGATAAACGTCTCAATTAATTCAATCGAGTTTTTATCAACGGCTAAATCCCACATTGGACCATGACCACCAGGATAGAATACTGAATCAAAATCTTCCGCTTTCATATCAGCCAGTTTTTTGGTTGTTGCCAGATGCTCTTGGGCCTCAGAATCTTCTTTAAAGCGTTTGGTATCTTTGGTTTGCGCATCCGGCGTGTCACTACTTGGATCTAGTGGTGGTTGACCGCCCGCAGGAGAAGCAAGCGTAACATTGACACCGGCATCTAAAAAAGCGTAGTAAGGCGCGGCAAATTCTTCTAGCCAAAAACCAGTTTTCTTACCCGTATCGCCCAATTTATCGTGTGAAGTTAGTACCATTAAAATATTCATAATTGTCCCTGTTTATTGTTGAAAATTATTATTGAAGTTTATTATTAAAGCACTATCAGTACTGTGTTGCAGTCGGTATTGAGAACTAACGCTGTCAAAAACGAGTAACGTTAAAAACCGACTGCTGACAGTATTCATCTTTTGAAAATGACTTTCAGTAGCTGTCTTAACAAGTTATGTTGTTAACTGGTTATTTTCATGATTTTTATATGAGCTATCAGCTATTTAACGTCAGCCACTTTAATCACTGTCTTACCAAAATTCTTACCATCAAGCATGTCAAAGAAAGCTTGTGGCGCTTGTGCTAAACCATCGACTTGATGCTCTTTGGTTTTAACATTACCTGATTCAAGCCATTTGCTCATCGTAGCTAAAAATTCTGGAAAGTGATCACCGTATTCTTCAAAGATAATAAAGCCTTTGATGGTTAGACGTTTACTTAGAATATTACCCATCAGGACACCCAAACGGTCTTTACCGTCCGGCAATTCAGTGGCGTTATACTGTGATACCAAACCACATACTGGAATACGTGCGTGGGCATTTAATAGTGGCAATACGCCATCAAAGACTTTACCACCGACGTTTTCGTAATAAATGTCGATACCATCTGGGCAAGCGATTGCTAGTTGTTCAGCAAAGTCATCGGCTTTATGATCAAGACAAACATCAAAGCCTAATTCTTCAACTGCGTAAGCACACTTCTCAGCACCGCCAGCGACGCCAACAGTACGTAAGCCTAATTGATTACCAACTTGTCCAACAGTTGCGCCAACAGGACCCGTTGCCGCCGCGACGACTAAAGTTTCGCCTTTTTTTGGTTTACCAATATCGGTCAAACCCATGTAGCCTGTGAAGCCGGGCATACCAAGCACACCCAAGCCATAAGAAGGGTTTGCCATATTTTTATCGAGCTTTAGTACGCCTTCGCCATCGCTGACGCTATAGTCCTGCCAGCCCGAGTTCGATACTACCAAATCACCGACTGTAAATGTATCGATATTAGACTCGACGACTTGGGCAACCGTTCCGCCTAGCATGACATCGCCAATTTCTAATGGGTCAGCGTAGCTTGCGGCATCACTCATACGTCCGCGCATATAAGGGTCAAGCGATAAATATACGGTGCGTAATAGCATCTCGCTTTGATTGGGTTTTGGAATCTCGCCAGTAGCCAATTCAAAATTATCGGCAGTTGGTGCGCCATGTGGGCGGCTGGCAAGTTTGATTTGACGGTTTTGTTGTTGATTTTGTTGTTCGTTAAAGCTCATGATAAAGCGCCTTATTTTATTTATTTTTGATTTTAAAGTTACCTGCCACTCTGAAGTGACAGGCTATTGGTTTCTATAACGACAATATAACTATAGATAATTACTCAGAGAGTTAAGCGTTGCTAGTAATGGCACGCTCTAGAATACGACGTGATACTGCCAAGTCGTTTTTACCATGCTCACCCAATTTCACCATACCATGCACTTCTAATTGCTTGATAATAGGATCAATGGCAGCAGCATCTAACTCAACATCTGCTAAGCTGACCGGCAGTCCAAGCTCGCGGAAGAAGTTTTCAGTCTGTTTGATAGCCGCTTCAATGATGGCATCATCATTTAATTCAGTACCATTATCGTCAGCTTTGATGTTCCAAACGTTGCGTGCATATTGAAGCAATTTGTCTTTTTTGCTGTCTTTAAGCTCACGCATGACTGATGGCAATACGATGGTCAGCGTGCGAGCATGGTCAATCGCGTGCAATGAGGTCAACTCATGACCAATCATATGCGTCGTCCAATCTTGCGGTACACCAGTACCGATCAGACCATTTAGCGCCATAGTCGCTGTCCACATAATGTTTTTGCGGGTCTCTAAATTCTCTGGATCGGCTTTTACCGCTGCGCCTTCCTCAATCAGAATCTTTAATAAGCTCTCAGCAAAGGCATCTTGAACTTTCGCATTGACCGGATAGGTCAGGTACTGTTCCATCACATGAACAAAGGCATCAGCCACACCATTCATTACTTGGCGTTCAGGTAAAGTCATGGTTTTGGTTGGATCTAAAATTGAAAATTTAGGGAAGGCAAGTGCATTACCAAACGGCAGTTTTGCTTGGCGTTCACTATAGTTAATCACGCCGCCTGAATTCATCTCAGAGCCAGTTGCTGGAATGGTTAATACCGCGCCCAAATCAACTGCTGAATCGATATCTCTGCAATAACTGGTGAGTGCATCCCATGCTTTATCGTGCGATACCGTACCGTCTTCTTCAGTCAATGAAGATACCAGTGCGACAAACTTACTGCCGTCAAGCACAGAGCCACCACCAACTGCTAGTAGAAAGTCGATATCGTGCTCATTAACCATATCAGCCGCTTTTAATAGCGTCGTAAATTCTGGATTGGCTTCGATACCACCAAACTCGAATATTTCGCGATTGCCACTGGCAGCTAATGCCGTTTTAACTTCATCTAACGTACCTGTACGCTGTGCTGAACTGCCACCATAGGTAATCAGTACGCGGGCATCTGTCGGTACAAGCTCGGCCAACTTCTCGATTTGACCTTCACCAAAAACGATACGGACAGGATTGTAATATTGAAAGTTATTCATAAGATTCCTAATAGATTTATAAGTATGAAAAGAGGAGTTAATATTTAAAATAAAGTCTGCAACTGTTCGCATTATATATTAATTAGACCGGTCGTCTAGTAGATATTTATGAATAATTACAAAACTATCGTATAAGCGAAAATAGCATTTAATAATCTAAAGAAGGGTTCGTTTTAGTTATAGCTACTGTAATGAGTAGAGAATTAAGCAGATAGAACCCTATTATCTTCCCATTTCCGTCGTTGTCATCTGCCACACTTCTGCTAATGGTGTATCCGTTTGGCTAATCTTAGCTACTAAGCTAGCACCCAACCATGCAAAATACCACCGCTTCGCCATACTCTCAGCAGCCACATTATCGAGATGTGGGACAGAATTATCTGCCCAACCAGCTTTGATTTGGGTTGCTAACCAAGTAATGGTTTGCTGATAGCCTGCATGTAAAACTTTACGCATTGGCTCCGACATATCTGATACTTCAGCGCTAAGCTTTACTACCAAACATTTCTCATGAGCGCAGCCGCTTTGCTGCGTGTCATACCAGTTTTGGAAATAGTCATACAGTTTCTGCTGGGCGCTATCATCTTGTGAACCAATAGTATCAAGGCGCTGCTTATACTGGGTAAAGTAGTGGCTGATAATCGCCTCACCAAAGGCTTCTTTTGACGCAAAATAATGATAAAAAGAGCCTTTCGGCACGCCTGCCGTATCTAATATTTGCTTAATGCCAACTGCGGTAAAGCCTTTTTGTGCGATGAGCTTATAGCCCGTCGTTAACAGATGGTCTCTGGTGTTCGATAATGCAATATTAGATAGCGAACTGTCTGGTTGAGTATGTTTTATAGCATTGGGTATAGACATATGACTTATGTTCTCCTTAGAGAGACTAATTATTTAAGATAGTTCAACAAATTTATAAGTATTGATTGGCAAGTTACGTTTGTTCAACAAACAATAGGTTTAAAAGATTCTAATTTTTATAGCGTTTATGTTAGCATTAGACCAGTCGTCTAGCAAGTTACGTTTGTTATCGTATGCTGCTATTGCTTATTAAACGTGTTACGGAATCTGATAGACGGCCATGATACGTTATAGCCACACTCTAATAATATTATTAAATAAAAAATAGGAACAATTATGTCAACAGAAACTAAAAATACGCAGGTAAATGTTTATACGGATTTTCACTTGCAATATATATCAGGCGAATGGAAAAAGGGTGATGACGATAGTATCAATACCAATACCAATCCGTTTAACGGTGAAACTTTGGTTGAGATTCAACAAGCAACGGATAAACAACTTGATGAAGCTTATCAAGCGGCAAGCGAAGCGCAAAAACAGTGGGCAAAGCAAACTCCGAACGAACGTGCCGCTATCCTTTATAAAGTAGTTAGTATCTTTGATCAGCGTCAAGATGAGATTGTCGATTGGCTAATCAAAGAGTCGGGCAGTACACGTATTAAGGCGATGGTCGAGTTTAGCAGTGCGCGGGCGATTACCCTTGAAGCCGCAAGCTTTCCCAATCGCGTCCATGGTGAGATTCGCCCGTCGAACACACCGGGTAAAGAAAACTTTATCTATCGTGAACCGATGGGTGTGATTGCCGTGATTAGCCCATGGAACTTCCCACTACATCTAACCCAGCGCTCTATTGCGCCAGCATTAGCACTAGGGAATGCCGTAGTGTTAAAGCCTGCTAGTGATACACCGATTACCGGTGGGTTGCTGCTTGCGAAAATATTTGAAGAAGCCGGTTTGCCAAAAGGATTATTAAACGTTGTCGTTGGTAGCGGCAGTGAAATAGGCGATGCGATGGTCACCCATCATGTTCCGAGTTTGGTTTCCTTCACCGGTTCGACCTCTGTAGGTAAGCATATCGGTGAGTTGGCAAATGGCGGCGACTATATCAAGCAAGTGGCGTTAGAGCTTGGTGGTAATAGCCCGTTTGTCGTGCTAAAAGACGCTGATATTGAGCAAGCTGTAAAAGCTGCTACCTTTGGTAAATTCTTGCATCAAGGTCAGATATGTATTGCGATTAACCGTATCATTGTCGAAGATGAGATTTATGACGATTTCGTTACGCGTTTTGTGTCACACGTTAAGACCTTGAATGTTGGCGATCCTAGCAAAATTGATACGGCAGTTGGTCCGATTATTAATGAAAAACAAGTTGAATCGCTAAAAGAAAAAATCGCTAAAGCGCAAGATGAAGGCGCAAAAATGCTATTAAGTGGTGAGATAAAAGGTCAAGTTGTACCACCGCACGTCTTTAGCGACGTCACACGTGAGATGGACTTGTCTTGCAACGAAGTATTCGGTCCTTTGGTTGGTATTATTCGTGCCAAAGATGAAGACGATGCGCTGTCGATTGCTAATGACTCTATGTATGGCTTATCGAGTGCAGTGTTTACCCAGGATATGGCAACAGGCTTGCGTTTTGCTCGCGGTATCAAAGCTGGCATGACCCATATTAATGATATCTCAGTGAATGATGAAAGCAACGCGCCATTTGGCGGCGAGAAAAACTCGGGTATCGGACGCTTTAATGGTGAATGGATACTAGAAGAGTTTACTACCTTGCATTGGATTTCAGTGCAGCATACGCCGCGCGATTATCCTTTTTAAACGTTTTGTTTAGCTGCTTAATTTGACATGTTTTTTTAAACGTTTATTGTTAAAGCTCTAATTTGATGTGTTAATAAAAAAGACTGCCTATAGGGCAGTCTTTTTTGTGCAGTCATAAGAATCTTATTTTCTCATTTAGCATGAAAGCCTAATAACCCTTGTATTTCTTCGATAGTCATATGTCTGATAAGCGCTTGTTCCTCAACGGTTAGGCGATTCGTATGTTCTTTTAACATGCTATAAAGACTGCGTGCAATCTCAGATGTCGTGGCGTAATACATCTGCGGTTCTTCTTTGGTCAGTTTTATCAAAAATTTATCAATTAATTTGCGTTTGTGAGTAGCAGCGTTTTCTTCGATTTTTTCAGTCATGATATTCTCCTAGGGATAAATCATTTAAGCAGTCGGCTTACTTATAGTCAATGAGTGTATTGAAAGTGGTGAAGCGTCAAGTAGGGTTGAACCTATCTGTAAGCTGCCCTAGATTTTCTTACTTATCTAAGACAGCCCCTAAAATTATTATCTTACTTTATAATGAATGGCACGCTAAACCATATCAAAGGTAATATCCTATAATGACCACGACCATTTTTGCTACCCACCATTATAATTATCCGCAAAATTTTATCGAGATGAAACCCAAGATTGCGCGGCTTGAACAGGCAATTAAGAAGCTTGAAGCCAATCTGATAAATGCGGATGCTGAGGTATTAGCGCAAAGGCTTAGCAATCATTTAGGGTTGCAAGTAGATTATGCCAGTGAGCTTAATGCCAATCAGCTATTGGCCGCCACGACTATTGAGGGCAAGGTATTGGTGATCGCTGGCGCGGGTTCTGGCAAAACCAAGACTTTGACCTATAGAACCAGTTACTTGATAGAAAATGGCGTGTCGCCAAAAGAGATTTTACTATTAACCTTTACCCGTAAAGCAGCTAATGAAATCAAAGGTCGGGCTAGAGCTGTGCTAGTAAGCACACCATCTTTTGCCCAAAGGTTAAATGAGGATTTGGTAGAAGATAAATTGCCAAAGAATAAAGCGCTGAATGATATTACCAGTGGCACTTTTCACTCTTTTTGTAATATGCTCTTGCGTCAATACTCAGGTCTGCTTGGTATTAATCCAAGATTTACCATTCTAGATACAGGCGACAGTGAAGACGCTATCGATTTAATTTATAAGGAAAAAAAGTATCCGACCAAAATAACCAATCAGGCATTTCCGCGCAAAAAAACGTTGCAAAACATCTTTTCAACCTCTAGAAATCGCCGTATTCATATCCGCGATTTAATCGCAAACAGCTATCCTGATATTGCTGTACATATTCCTGTTATTGAGCAATTGGCCATTGACTTTCATGAGTACAAGCGTGCCAATCATTTATACGATTTTGATGACATCATTAGCCAAGTGGTGCGTCATTTAAAGCATAATGATACCTTTCGCCAACTGCTACAAAAGCAATATCGTTATGTCATGGTTGATGAATATCAAGACACCAATATTCCGCAAAAAGAGCTGATTGATCTCATCTGTGCGCCTACGTCAGTGTCGCTGATGGTCGTCGGTGATGACAACCAAAGTATTTATGCCTTTCGCGGCGCCAATTATGAAAATATCTTATTATTCGGAGAGGGTTACCCTGAAGCTAAGCTGATTAAACTTGAGCAAAATTATCGTAGTACGCCAGCAGTGCTTGATTATATCAATGCTCTGTCTGCTCAGATCACCTTGGGTTACCAAAAGCAGCTGTACTCTGGTGTTTCTATAGAAGGCGTAAAACCAATATTTCGCCGACTTAGCGATGAGAGCAAAGAAGCAAAGTATATTGCTGATAGAATTATCGAATTAAAATCAGACTATGATTATCAAGACTTTGCGGTATTGTGCCGAACGTCCTTTCAATCTAACTACGTTCAGCTAGAATTCATGGAGCGCAATATCCCGTTTATTGTCGTAGGCGGTATTCGTTTTATTGAACGGCGTCACATTAAAGACGTCTTAGCATTTGTTAAGATACTTTATAACCCGAATGATACCATTGCATGGCACCGTATTTTGACCTTGTTCAAAGGCGTAGGGTCGGTGACTGCCACGCGCTTAACCCAAGCGATTAATGCTGACAATAACTCTTTTGAGCCGTTATTAACAACAAAGTTTGCCAAAAAAAGCACCCAACTTGAGCCGCTGTATAAAATGCTAAGTCAAGCCAGCCAAGCAGAGTCGGTTGAAGCCATTATCGAGCTGATTCTGGATTTTTATATGCCCGTTTTAAAAATAAATGAAGACAATTGGCGTGAGCGTAGCGAAGACTTTCGTGTGCTTAAAAATCTAGCGTTAGAGCATGATAGCCTAGATAAATTTTTAGAAAATCTGGCACTTGATCCACCTAATGACTCGGTTGCCACCGCAGGTGAGCCTGAAAAAGGGGATGAGAATAGTGACAAAGTGACCATTTCGACCATTCATAGTGCCAAAGGACTTGAATGGCCAGTGGTATTTGTTAATTCATTGGTAGATGGTATGACGCCGCATTACCGTTCATTAAGCGATTTTGAGGAGTTAGAAGAGGAGCGTAAGCTGTTTTATGTTGCCTGTAGTCGTGCAAAAAGCAGGCTGTTTTTAACTGCGCCCGATTATTTTTCGAGCTATTCAGGCTATTTTGATAAAGTGTCACGGTTTATCGCTGAAGTGCCTGCCGATAAGATAACGGTGCTAACGGTAAAACAGCCTTTAGAAGAGAGTGATGATCCAGTTTGGTGGTGATAAAAAATGCTATAAATGTTGGAAAATAGCTTAAAAAATGACTTTTGTTTTTCATTAGGTTGTTACTATTCCTATCAAAAATACCTTGCATAAAAACATATAACCAAAAGTGTTTATTCGTAAAAATATTTAACAGATAAGGGTTTAAAAAATCTTTCAATGCGTTACTATGACCACCTTACCCGTTATATTCATCTATTTAACACTCTGTATCAAAGCCATAAAAAGGGATATGTTATGCGTCATGAAGTTATCGTTATCGGTGCAGGTATGGTTGGCACCTCGGTTGCTTGGCATCTACAAAAAAATAATGCTGAAGTTTTGCTTATAGACAAAAAGCTACCGGGCTCAGAGACTTCATACGGCAATGCTGGCTTGATTCAGCGTGAGGCGATTCATACGCATCCGTTTCCGCGCCAGCTGACTGAAATGATACGTGTATTGCCAAACCAAGGTACTGATATCCGCTATCGCATACCAGCTATTCTTCGTTATCATCAGGCGCTGTTGCAATACTGGAAATACTCTACACCTGCTTCAGTTAAAAAAATCGAAGGCGAGTGGCAAACACTGATTGAGCATTGCACAAGCGAACATCAAACCATGATTAGCGCCTCTGGTGCAGATGAGCTGATTACCCGCGATGGTTGGTTGCAATTACATCGCTCTGAAGACACTTTTAAAGAAGCCATTGCGCTAGCTATCGATGCTCGCAATCAAGGTGTTGAACATAATGTATTGACAGTTGAAGAATTAAGAGTCATGGAGCCTAGCGCCAATTTTGACGAGTTCGTCGGCGCAATTCATTGGTTGAATTCTTGGCAGGTCTCAAACCCAAGCTTTCTGGTTAAAGCCTATGCAAAAAACTTCCAAGAAATGGGCGGGACAATTAAAGAGACTGGCGTTCAAGAAATCTTACAAGAAGATGGCGGCTGGAAGATTGTCACCGATACCGAGACTTTCTATAGTGATAAATTAGTCATCGCAGCAGGACCTTGGTCTAATGATCTCATCAAGCCGCTTGGTTATGACTTGCCATTATTCCCGATGCGTGGCTATCATCAGCATTTTAAAGTCAACGAAAAGAACACCATCCATCATAGTATGTTTGATATGGATAAAGGTTTTGTCATGGGACCGATGCAGCAAGGTATCCGTATTACCACTGGTGCTGAGATGACGACCATGAATGCGCCAAAGAATTTTGGACAATTGAAAACTGTGCTTAAACTGGCGCGAAAAATATTGCCATTAGAAGATGCAGTTGAGAGTGAAGCATGGGCAGGCTCGCGTCCTTGTATGCCAGATATGAAGCCAGTTATCGGTCCTGCAAGTAACCATGAAAAATTATGGTTTGCCTTTGGTCACAGTCATCAAGGTTTCACCTTAGGACCGATGACCGGTCGTCTCGTTGAAGAGATGATTCATGAAAAACCGCTATTGGTCGATATCAAGCCATTTAGCGCCGAACGTTTTTCTCGCTAAGTAAGATTTCATAAAACTTGAGTCATTTATACATTTTAAAGCATTAAAAATTAAGGATAATAATCCATGCAAAAGCTCCATAGTAATCAACGTATGAGTAAAATTGTGGTTCATAACCAGACTGTTTATCTATGTGGTCAAGTAGGTAACGCTGAAGATGACATCAAAGCCCAAACATTGACTTGTTTAGAAAAGATACAAGCCTTGTTAGAAGAAGTGGGTAGCGATAAATCAAAGCTACTGTCAGTGACTGTCTGGATAAAAGATATGTCAGATTTTGCCGCCATGAATGAAGTATGGGATAAGTGGTTTGAAGGCGTACAGCCGCCAGCTCGTGCTTGTGGCGAGTCGGCATTGGCACGTCCTGAGCTATTGGTTGAGATGATTGCCATCGCTGCTGAGTAAATACCAGTATCTGCTGCTTAAAAATGAATAATGATGAGAGGGCGTGATATGACTATCACGCCCTTTTTGATGAGTAAAGTATGCAAATAGTCTATAATTAACCTCGTTGACAGTATTGACAGTTATCTGATGAGCAGCAAAAAAAGGTTATAAAAAAATGATTAATAATAAAATTTATCACTCAATTTATGTGTTGGCAGAAAAGCTATTAGAAGCAGACAGTGCCAATGATAAAGAGACATTTGATACGCTGTATTTACAGCTAAAAGACTTGTGCATTGAAAATGAGAAAGGCAATAAGGATCATCCTGAGCAGTGGGAGACATTGGCAGATTTTACGGAAGATTTGGATGAGGCATTAGTTATTTACCAAAAAGCCTTGGATAAAGCCGCAGCGATTCAATCAAAAGAGCATTTATCATCGATTGCCTTTTCAATGGCTGAATTACAGAGCGAGCTTGGACAGACAGAGGCAGCGATTCAAAGCTTACAGAGTGCTAAAATTACTGCCAGTAAGCTCGACGATAAAGCATTCAAAAGTGAGATAAATAAGATGCTTGCCAGATTATTAGCTGAGCAATCTTAGTTATTGCCATTTCTTATTTAAAAAACGCCTTTGTTATTTAAAAAGTGGCGCTGCCAACGCCAACAGAGACATTTTGCATTATAGAATAACTCTATTGTTCTTATCGTCCTGTCCATATGGCAGAACGCTTTTCGATAAAGGCGTCAATCCCTTCACTCACATCATCCGCCATCATATTGCAGCTCATCACCTCGCTGGCATACTCGTAAGCATCTGCCAATTCCATATCCAGTTGCTTATAAAACATGGTTTTGCCAGTTTTAAGAGCGACTGAAGATTTATTGGTAATAGCGTCTATCAGAGACTGTAGCATCTGGTCTAATTGCTCAGCGCTTGCCACACGATTGATCAGTCCCTGCTGTAGTGCGGTGTGGGCATCTATAAATTCACCAGTAATCAGCATCTCAAATGCTTGCTTGCGAGATAGGTTGCGACTGACTGCCACTGCAGGGGTGGAGCAAAATAACCCTACATTGATACCAGATGTGGCAAATTTGGCATTGTCTGAGGCAACAGCTAAATCACAGGCTGCGACCAGTTGACAACCAGCAGCGGTAGCGATGCCTTGTACTTTGGCAATGACAACTTGCGGCATTTGATTGATGGTAAGCATCATCTGACTACATTGATCAAATAAGGTACGCTGAAAAGCGACATCTGGATTGGCACGCATCTCTTTTAGATTATGTCCGGCACAAAATGCCTTGCCATTCGCGGCAATCACTAGCACTTGCACGCTTGAGTCTTTCGCAATACTGTCAAGCTCCGCTTGCATAGCTGTTAGCAGCTCAATCGATAATGTATTGAATTGTTTGGGACTGTTGAGTGTCAATGTCACCACGCTGCCTGAGTTTTCTTTGATAACCAGTGGCTCATCAATGTTTGTCGAGGGAGTTACTGGTTGAATGGGGTTAAATTGGGTCATTTATCGTCCTTGATAATGGGTATTTAAACTTAGTGTAAAAGCGCAAAAGCTAATTAAATAATAACCCAAATAGTAGCATGCTTAATTAGTTAAGCAATATCTCTGTGATACTTAATATAGCCCATATAAAAATAGCGCCCTTATCATATAAGAGCGCTATTTTTATGTTTCAAAGCAATAATTCTTCAAAAAACATACTACTAATGACTCTTAATAAGCGCCTTCACTATAAATCAGCTCATAGCTATGGCTATATATCTCAACGATATTACCAAATGGATCTTCCATATAAATCATGCGATAGGGCTTTTCGCCAGGGTAGTAATAACGAGGTTTCTCCATCCGCTTTTTACCCCCTGCGGCAACCATACGTTCGGCAAGCTCTTCAACATTAGGATCTTGAACACAGAAATGGAAGATGCCTGTTTTCCAGTATTCAAAGTTATTGTCAGGGTCTTCTTGATTTTTGAATTCAAAAATCTCCACACCAATACGGTCGCCAGTCGATAAATGAGCAATACGAAAACTGCCCCAACCTGCACCAAAGACTTCTGTACACATCTTACCAATAGCACTGTCATCTTCAGTGATTTCGGTCGGCTCCATGATGGTATACCAACCCATCACCTCAGTATAAAATTTGACAGCGGCATCGAGGTCAGGTACTGAAAGACCAATATGTGAAAAGCTTCTTGGATAAATATTGTTCATGGTTTGTACTCCTTTTTGATATGGGAGTAGTTTACAAAGTTAAGTCTATTACGTAAAATTATCGTTTATTATAAAGATAAGTATGTATTGTAATGATTAATACCACATGGCTACGTACCTTTTGCACCTTGGTGGAAGTCGGACATTTTACTCAAACGGCTGAGCGTCTATATATGACGCAGTCAGGGGTTAGTCAGCATATACGTAAGCTTGAGAATCAGTTGGATGTTGACTTGCTTATTCGTCAAGGTAAGCAGTTTTCATTAACAGATGCAGGTGAGCAGCTTTATCGAGAGGCAGAAGACATCTTGCAGCGATTATCACGCTTAGAGCAGCGTATCGGTGACGATCCGTACAATGAGGGAATGGTGCGAATCATATCGCCTGGCAGCGTCGGTTTAAAGCTCTATCCGCAGTTGTTAACATTACAAGAGCAGCATCCACAGCTGGTGATTGATTACCGTTTTGCCCCCAATACAGATATAGAGCAGGCGCTTTCCAAGCATGAGATTGATATAGGTTTTATGACAACTATCTCGAATGATGAGACGGTCAGCTGCAAGCCGGTGGCTCAAGAAGCGCTACAACTGGTGACACCAGTCACAATGATGGAGCCTAGCTGGGAAGCACTTACCGAGCTTGGATTTATTGATTATCCTGATGGCGCACATCATACCAGTTTGCTGTTGAGCGCCAATTATCCTGAATTTGGACACATCAATGACTTTATTAAAAAAGGCTTTTCTAATCAGATAGGTATGATTTTAGAGCCGGTAAGTAGGGGGCTTGGATTTACCGTATTACCAGCGCACGCAGTTGCCGCGTATCCAAACCCGCAGCTGCTTAAATGTCATCAGCTGCCAGTCTCAGTTAGTGAAACCTTGTACTTTGCTGTACGCCGCCAGCAGGTACTGCCAAATAGGATGCAAACCGTCCTCAATGAGGTGAAAAAATGGCTATAACAGCGTCTAATAGAGTATCTTAAGTAGCCGTATAAAGCCTACTTGATACTTTGACCTAGTTTTATTGCCGCAGCAATATTGGTGGCAGTGATTTCAACATTATGATAAGCATTTTCAAAGATATTCTCGATGGACTCTAGCTTTTGGATACTGGGCATGATGATATCAAATTGACTGGTCTGAGCCGATTCTAGTCCATCAACACTGCCACAAATCGCAATCACTGGCGTATGGCGGGCTTTGGCAATGTGGCTAATGCCGCCAGCTACTTTACCCATGGCAGACTGAGCGTCAAGCTTGCCTTCACCAGTAATGACCAAATCTGCATCGGCAATGTGCTGTGATAAGTTGGTAACTTTTACCACTGTATCAAAACCTGACTTCAACTCAGCTTGGCAAAAGCTCATTAACGCATAGCCAAGACCACCTGCTGCGCCAGCACCCGCTATCTCTTGATAATTCTGATAGCCATGTTGCTTACATACACTTGCAAAATGATTCAATGCTTGGTCCAAATCATTGACTTGCTGTAGGCTAGCGCCTTTTTGAGGACCAAATATTGCACTGGCACCCAATTCGCCACATAAAGGGTTGGTGACATCACAGGCTACTTCAAACACTGTCTGTAACACGCTAGTATGGAAGCTTGTCGCATCTAATCGTTGCAAGTTGGCAAGCGCGCCGCCGCCTTGGGCTAGCATATTGTCATCACTATCATGAAACCTCATGCCAAGTGCGGTTAGCATACCAAGTCCTGCATCATTGGTGGCACTACCACCAAGACCGATAATAATACGTTTGACACCTTCCCTTAAAGCATCTGCAATCAGCTCGCCAACGCCATAGCTGCTGGCGATGACTGGATTGCGCTCTGCCACAGTCAAGAGATGTAAACCACAAGCTTGAGCAACTTCGATGACCGCAGTTGCATCAGGCAGTAATAAGTATTTTGCGCTAATCGGTCGCATTAAAGGGTCATGGACGCGCACTTCTTTCCAGCGGCCACCTAGCACGTAAGACAATACTGCAGAAGTCCCTTCGCCGCCGTCTGCCATGGGTAGCAGTTTATAGTCAGCATCTGGAAACACTTGGCTGAAGCCAGATTGAATGGCGCGGCAAACATCCAGTGCTTCTAAGCTTTCTTTAAACGAATCAGGGGCGATCAAAATTTTCATGACTTTCTCTTTAAGTTTTTCTTTAAATCTCATTTTTAATAACTTAATTTTTGATAATTTAACTTGTAGTCATTTATTTAAGACGTTAGATAAATACCAAGGTTAATAACCAAATAAAGATGATACTGGTCACGCCCTGAATACCAGTCGCCATAGAATGGGCTTTATAAGCCTGTGCCACACTCATACGACTAAACTGGCTGACAATCCAAAAAAAGCTGTCATTAGCGTGTGAGATAGTCATTGCGCCTGCACCAATTGCCATCACGCAAAATACGCGACCAAGCTCACTATCAAGACCTATTTGACCCAATAGTGGTGCAACCATCGCAGAGGTGGTCACCAAGGCAACAGTAGTTGAGCCTTGTGCTGTTTTTAGTGCAGCAGAGACGATAAACGGCATAAAAATACCAAGCCCCAAGGCAGATAAAGTCGTTCCTAAATAATCGCCAATTGGTGTGACCTTTAGCATAGCGCCAAACGCGCCGCCAGCACCAGTGATTAAGAGAATAGGCGCTGCGACCACCAGACCTTGAGAAATACTATCGCTGATTTGCTGTGTTTTTTGTTCAGTATTGATCAGTAAAAATGATAGAAATAAACCAATCAGTAGGGCAGTCAGTGGATTGCCTATAAATACTAAGATATCGGTTATGGTGCTTGTACCAAATGGCGTACTAGGTAAGTTAGCAACAGACGACAAGCAAATCAAGACGATAGGCACGATGATAGGTAAAAATGCCATGGCTGCCGACGGTAGCTTACTATAGTCGTCGCGAGTTTTCATGTTTTCTGGCACAGTCGCAGCTGGCGCGTCGAGTGCATCAATATTGTCAGGAGTGGCATTCAGGAAGCGATTGGACCATAACCAACCGGCAAGTACTGCAACAGTTGTCACAACGACCCCGACCATAATGACCAAGCCCAAATTTGACTCAAGCCCCAAGTTTCCTGCTGCTGCAATTGGACCGGGTGTCGGTGGTACAAAGGTATGAGTGGCATATAAGCCAGTTGCTAAGGCAATACTCATCGCCACGCTTGATACTTTTAAGCGCTCAGCCAAAGACTCTTTTAACGAGTTTAAAATAATATAGCCTGAATCGCAAAACACTGGTACAGATACTACAGCACCTACAATAGACATCGTCAAAGTAGGGAAGCGTGGTCCCAAGACTTTAATGACCGTTTCTGCCATCACAATGGCGGCACCTGTTTTTTCAAGGATTAAGCCGATAATGGTACCAAATACAATCACCAGACCGATATACCCTAAGATACCGCCAAAGCCATCAGAGATAGTTTTGGCGACCGTATTAAGCGGTACTTGGTAAAACAGTGCGACCAAGAAGGCAGATAATATCAATACTAAAAAAGGATGCCACTTGAGTTTTGCGGTGGCAAAAATAATAAAAAGAATGGTCAGCACCAGCCAAAATACGATCATCACTGTCTCTATATAGTTGTTAATGTCTTATGAAAAATTATGAGGCTTATGCAGCGTGCACTTCATAAAGCATCAATAGTCATATGAATTTTTAAAGGGGCATATTCTATAGTAAATCTACGTTGCTAGGAAATCTATTCGGCTCATATTTGATTTTATTCATGGTAAAGCTTAGATACTCTGCTAGTATGTGGGTTTTGTTTGACATGTACCAGATTTAGGATACTTCCTTTGAACATATTTAATGCCCCGATAATTCCCAATATCGAAAATAATGCGCTACGCCAGCAGCTAGAGCAAATCATTGACCAGAAGACCAAACCAATTGGCGCACTTGGACGTTTAGAGACGCTCGCTCTGCAGTTAGGTATGATTCAAGGCACAATTATGCCAAAGATTGAGCAACCTCAAATTCGAGTATTTGCCGCCGATCATGGTTTAACCAAGCATGGCACGTCTGCGTATCCTAGTGCAGTCACTGCACAGATGGTTTATAACTTTTTGCAAGGCGGCGCTGCCATCAATGTCTTAGCACGTCAGCATGATATTGAGCTAAAAGTAGTCGATGCTGGGGTAGACGCGGATTTTGGCAATTCTCCTTTTAAAGACCATCCGCAACTGCTAGATTATAAAATTCGACATGGTAGCCGCGATGCGCTGACAGAACCTGCGATGACACAAGTAGAATGCTTGGCCGCATTAGAGAGCGGTATGAGCGTGGTTAAGGACATGGTAGGCAATCTATTGATTGTTGGTGAAATGGGCATCGGTAATACGTCAGCGGCAAGTCTATTGCTGGCGAGACTTGGCGACTTGAGCATTGCCGACTGTATCGGTCGCGGTACAGGACTCGATGATGCAGGCTTGCAGCATAAGGCAAATATCTTAACGCAAGTATTAGAGCGTCACCGTGAAGTACAAGCGCCGCTCGATGTGCTTGCTGCATTAGGTGGGCTTGAGATTGCTATGATGGCGGGGGCGCTTATTCAGGCCAGCAGTGAGCGTCGTATTTTATTAATTGATGGCTTTATCGCCAGTAGTGCTTTGCTTGTCGCCGAGCGCTTAGCACCGGGTGTTGCTCAATATGCTATCTTTGCTCATCACTCAGTTGAACCAGGGCATGCGCATTTATTAAAACTGCTGAATGCTAAGCCATTACTTGATATGGGTATGCGCTTAGGCGAGGGCAGTGGTGCGGCATTAGCGTATCCATTATTGCAATCCGCTTGCGCGATTATCAATGAGATGGCAAGTTTTAGTGATGCTGGTATCAGTGAGCAAAGCAAGTGATGCCAAGCTCATCCTCCAAGCTGTCTGTATTGCAGCGCCTTCGTTATGAAGCCCGATTGATATTGGTTGCTGTTCAGTTTTTAACCCGTATATCCGTCCCGTCTTTTAGCCATTATGATCCGCAGTGGCTGCACCAAAGCAGCCGTTATTTTCCAGCGGTAGGCTTACTGATAGGTTTGCTTTGTGCTAGCGTGTTTTGGCTTAGCAATCTCTTATTCATACCGCTAGTTGCGGCAGTGATAAGTACGGCTTTTGGTATCAAGTTAACAGGTGCTTTTCATGAAGATGGACTTGCCGATAGTTGCGATGGGCTAGGTGGCGGACTCACTCGCGAGCGCACTTTAGAGATTATGAAAGACTCACGCCTAGGCACGTATGGCGTATTAGGTTTGGTCTCAGCGCTATTGCTTAAAATCAGCTTACTTACTGCGATGCCAATACCCGTTGCTATCGTTGCACTCATTATTGGGCATACTGCGTCACGTTTATTTTGTATTAGCTTACTGACGCTATTGCCTTATGGCGGAGAGATTGAACATGCCAAAGCAAAACCGATGGCACAGCAGCTGACACCATTACAAGCTATATATAGCAGTGGTTGGCTAATGTTGGCTATCACTTTGGTCGCACTGGTTTTCCCTAATACCATGCAACAGATTGGTATTTGGCAATGGTTATTGGCATTATTGCTAGGCATAGGCGCGACAGATTATATGCGGCGCTTATTACGTAGACGTTTAGATGGTTATACGGGTGATGGCTTAGGAGCCACGCAGCAGCTTAGCGAAATTGCTATTTACATTGGACTGGCCGCTTCATTGCCCTTAATTTAAGCCAAAGCGTTAAAAATGATGCTAAGAAAGGATACTCGCACTCATGATTATGTATATTTGGCGTCATCCAAAACCAGTTACGGCTGGTGGTCTCTGTATTGGGCAGACAGATGTAGAGGTCGATAAACGTAAACTAAAACGCCTTGCCAATAAAATACAGCGCTTTGTACGTCTACAACAATTACCAAAAGTGATTTGGGTTAGCCCCTTACAGCGTTCACTAAAGGTCGGGGAAATATTGGCACAGCGCGGTTTTGAGTGTCGAGTCGCACCTGAATTGGCTGAGATTCATTTCGGTGATTGGGATGGTCAGTCTTGGAAACAGATTGAGAAACAACAAATTGATGAATGGTGCAATAATTTTGCCCACTTTGCGCCTGATCATGGTGAAAATTTGCAACAGCTGTTTAATCGAGCGGAGAGCTGGTTGGATAAAATTGCAGTTGAGCAAAAAGATCATCCAGTATTAGCCATCGGTCATGCTGGTTGGATCAATGCCGCTAAGATGATCGCGACTGGTCAAGAGGTACCAAACCTTGCAATTAACTGGCCACACTCTGTAGGATATTTATCCTGTAGTCGTATTGATATTTAACCAAAAAAAATGGTCATTATAATGACCGTTTTTAATATTTAATTATGGGGCTGTCCTAGATAAGTAAAATAATCTAGGATAGCCATATGAGAAAGAGTAGATTAAGTTGGTACAAACAAACTAAGCTTATCGAACTATTTGTTGCCGGTTCTACCGCAAGAACAGCAGCAAGC
>NZ_VOBF01000003.1:0-440505 GCF_008369245.1 Psychrobacter sp. ANT_H56B | reverse complement strand
TCTAAATCCCATTGAAAAGAAGTGGGCACAGGCAAAATTTCTACGCCAAGGCTGGATGGAGAATAATCTACCTAAACTGTTTCATGATATGGGTTGTATCTCTTTTATTCTAGACTGACTATACTATTATTAAGATGAATACGTAACTGTTTATTATTCATATTTGGATGACAATAACCAGCACAACCTATGTTATAAGTATTGCCTTACTTATCACTGCTATCTATTAGACCCAACCTAAGGACTATCCTTTGTTTAACCAGACGACGCTTATCATTATTATTACGGTTATTGTCAGTCTATTGGCGTGGCAAAACAAAGCAGTGTTTAATCGACTGATTTTTTATCCCCCAGCAGTGAACAATGGGCAATGGGATCGCTTTGTGACTCATGGATTTATCCATGCTGATAGCATGCACTTACTCTTTAATATGTTCACTTTATACTTTTTTGGTCGTGCCATTGAGGGCTTATACCAGAAGTTTTTGTTCGGTTATGGCTTTCTGCTTTTCTATGTACTGGCTATTATTGTTGCGATGATTCCAAGTTATATTAAGCACAAGCAAAGTGCCAGCTATTTAAGCCTTGGCGCATCAGGCGGTGTCTCTGCTGTATTGTTTGCGTTTATATTGCTTGCTCCTTGGGAAAAAATCTACCTGTTTGCAATCATTCCTATTCCCGCTATCTTATTTGCAGTGGCCTATGTCGCTTACAGTATCTATTCTGATAAACGCGGCGGCTCAAACATCAATCATATGGCCCATATGTGGGGTGGCGCGTTTGGGGTGATAGCCACGATTGTTCTAGAGCCACAAGTCCTGCCGCATTTTCTAAATGCGCTGTTGTCACCTGGGTTTTAAAAAAATTGACTGAAAATAACAGTAACGAATCAAGTAAACGCGGATAACAGTGGCTATTATTTTCACAAAACCGCTTTTTACGCCCTTTTATATTTAAGATTTGAAACTTTACTATGATTATAGATGTTATCGGTGATATTCACGGCTATGCAGACAAGCTGGTTGGATTGCTACAGCAATTGGGTTATGTGCATAATGGTCAGTACTTTGTGCCGCCAGCCGGTCATCGTGCGCTATTTATTGGGGATTTGATTGATCGCGGCTCACAGCAGGTAGCGACATTAGAAATCGTTTTTGCTATGCTCGATGCCGATGTCGCTGATGCAGTGATGGGCAATCATGAATATAATGCCCTTGCCTTCGCTACCCTCGATCCTGATGATAGCAGTCAATATCTGCGCTCACATAATGAGATACATACCCGCCAGCATGAGGCGTTTTTGGCAGAAGTACCTTTTGGTTCAGAGACACATGAATATTGGCTACGACGCTTGTATGAGATTCCTTTGTGGCTTGAAACCGACTATGCCTGCTTTGTGCATGCTTGTTGGGATGTCGACAGCATGGCGATATTGCAGCCGTTATTGACAGAGAGCAATTGCCTGACAGTCCATGGGCTGATCTCGACCTCTAGAGAAGGTACTGCAACGTTTGATGCGTTAGAGCGCGTGTTAAAAGGTGTTGAAACGCCGCTGCCTAAAGGCTTAGTGATGGTCGATAAAGAAGGTACTAAGCGCACGCGCGTACGAGTACGCTGGTGGCTTGATAAGTTGAATACACGCAGTCTTTATGAAGTAGCGCGCGCACCTTTATCGGCATTGGCACAAATTCCTAAAGATGTATTGGCTGAAAATATTGACTTCACTCTGAAAACCCACAAACCTGTATTTGTCGGACATTATTGGCTAACGGGCGAGCCTGAACCGCTTAGTCCGCAAGTTGTCTGTACCGATTATTCGGCAGCCGTCGATAGCGGTTATCTGACCTGTTATCAGCTCGATAGTGAGCAGCCTTTACCGTTAAAGACCAGTCGTTTTATTCAATATCATCATGATTAAGAGGCTCGCATACTTGGCTATCTTTGAGATGTATGATGTTTTATATGCGTGATTTGGCATTAAAGCGCAAACTTGGCTTTACGAATACAGCAAAATTTTTGTATGATGGTCTTTTTGAGGATATCAAAGCATGAGCATCATCTCAGCGACGGTTAACGCTATTGATCAGAACGCACCTATCACCTCTCCTATTGGTCAACCAAAAGTTGGCATTATCATGGGTTCGCAGTCTGATTGGGCAACCATGAGCGCAGCAGCACAATTGCTTGCAGACTTTGATATCGCCTTTGAATGTGAAGTGGTTTCAGCACATCGTACGCCTGATAGATTATTCGATTATGCTAAAAGCGCAAAAGGCAACGGCTTGCAAGTGATTATCGCTGGCGCTGGCGGAGCAGCTCATCTGCCCGGTATGTGTGCCAGTCAAACGCCGCTACCTGTCTTTGGTGTCCCTGTAAAATCCTCTATGCTGAGTGGTTGGGACAGCTTACTGTCTATCGTTCAGATGCCCAAAGGCGTTGCAGTTGGCACATTAGCTATTGGCTCAGCAGGCGCTTATAATGCGGCACTGCTTGCGATTCAAGTGTTGGCATTACATGATGAGTCGATTGCAATTAAGCTGGATAATATGCGTCAAGCGCAAACTGACACCATTCTTGCCAGTCCAACGCCCGGTATTATTAATACTTAGTATTTAACTTAAGCGACTGGAAAATAATTATTATATTTATCGTGCATTTTAAATATAAGCGGATTTACTTGATATTTATTTTTAGATAAGTTTTACTAAATATAAGGTGCATACAATGCACCTTTTCCTATTTTAACTCGTTAGACTTTTATACCCATATGCATTTATATTTTCATATATTGAAGCATTTAACCCCTTGTTTATCTGAATCAAAGAGCCTGCCATGACCATAGCGAACGCTTACCCTGTTACTCAAACCATCCGCACCATCGGTATTTTAGGCGGTGGTCAGCTTGGCATGATGCTGGCACAAGCGGCTATGCCATTGGGCTATCACTGTGTGTTTTTGGAAGACAGCGCTGACTGTCCGGCAAGTCTATATGGGCGCGTTTTTAGCAGCGAGCAATTAGATGCCTTTATTGAAGCAGCTGACGTCTTCACTTTGGAGTTTGAAAATACCCCAACTGCTACCGTTCAGCAACTAGCAAATCTATCAAAATCTGGCAGCAAACAAGGCATGTTCCCGCCAACGATTGCCCTAGATATTGCGCAAGATCGCTTAAAAGAAAAGCAGATGTTTAATTCGCTTGATATCGCAACGGTACCTTTTGTGTCTGTTAGTTCAGAGGCGGAATTACAGCAAGCTTGTAATGCTCTTGGATTGCCTATTGTCCTAAAAACTAGCCGAGGCGGTTATGATGGCAAAGGTCAGTTTGTGATTAGACAAGACAGCGATATCAAAGCAGCTTGGCAAGAACTAAAGGATGCAGTTACGGGTAAAGGCACGCTTACACAAACGCCAGCGCCATTGATTGCAGAAGGTTTTATTCACTTTAGTCGTGAGCTTTCTATCATCGCCGCACGAGGTCAAAACGGTCAGGTACGCTGTTATGATTTGGTCGAAAACCATCATCATCAGGGTATCTTGGCCAAGACCCAAGCGCCAGCTATTGGCACCAGTCACTTATTCAAACAAGCAACTGATGCTATTACTAACGTCATGAATCATTTGGGCTATGTTGGGGTGATGGCGCTTGAGCTATTTGTGACCAAAGATGCGCGTGGCAATGATACTCTACTTGCCAACGAAATAGCGCCACGCGTGCACAATTCTGGTCATTGGAGTATTGAAGGTGCTGTCACCAGCCAATTTGAGAATCATATTCGTGCCGTAGTCAATCTGCCACTAGGCGATACTGACAATGTCTATCCAGCAATTATGATTAATGTCTTAGGACAATACCCTGATATTAGTGAAGTGCTCAATATCGATGGCGTACATTATCATAGCTATCATAAAGCGGAGCGTGACGACCGTAAAATTGCCCATATTACCTTGATGCCAAATGATGTGGCAGACTTAGAGCCTGCATTGGCAAAGCTTGTCGCCGTACTACCTAATAAAGTCGGTCTTGATAAAAAGGTAACGCCCATCAATAATCCGACAACGGCAGAAGATAGCTTAACGACTGCTGAAGTAGACACTGACGTTAAACATAAAAAAAGCTTAGTAAATGACGATAATGAGCAACAAAATTTTGAGTCAGCCAACTCTAAAGCAGAGAAGGCTAAGAAATAATGCAGATTTGGGTAGATGCAGATTCAGTGCCTTTGATTGCCAAAGACTTGATTATTAAGACCGCTGAGCGCACACAAACGATGGCGATATTTGTCGCCAATCAGCCAATCAAGCTGCGTAAATCGCCTCTACTGGTGATGACTGTCGTGCCCTCTGGCTTTGATAAAGCCGATGATTATATCGTTGAGCAGATTCAGCCGGGTGATTTGGCGATTACCAGTGACATCCCTTTGGCCAATGATATTTTGGACAAAGGTGGCATGGTACTGACAACACGCGGTGTGGTCTATGACAAAAATAATATTAAGCAGAAGCTCAATATGCGTGATTTTATGGATACCATGCGAGGTACTGGCGTGCTTGAGCTGCAAGAAATGAGCGGGCAAAAACCTTATGGCGATCGTGATAAAAAAGCCTTTGCCGATGGGCTAAATAAATTGGTACGCTAATCTTTTATAAATAACGTTCTCTCTATTATTTCAAAACCACTATACGCGCTTTGCTTCCTTGCAAACCGTATACACTCTATAACCAAACACTATGCAATCGGCACGCTTCATAACGAAGCATGCTGATTTTTCTTGTTACGCTATATTCAACGTTTAAGACAATACGTTTTAAAATTACGATAAAGCAGATAACAATAGGAATGATTATGAAAATTTTAGTAATTGGCGCAAGTGGTCGAGTGGGTACTGATTTGGTTAAGCAACTATTAGCAGATAACCATCAAGTGATCGGCACCACCCGTCAGGAAGAAAGATTATTCAATGACGATAACTATAGCCAACTAGATTTAGATATCACTGCAAACAAGGATGCAATTCAACAGCAAATTGATCAAGATATCGATGCTGTCTATTTCGTCGCCGGTTCTGGTGGTAAAGATGTGTTAGAAGTCGATTTACATGGGGCGGTTAAGACCATGCAAGCCGTACAAGGTAAAGGTATCAAACGCTATATTATGCTAAGTACCGTCTTTTCGTTAGACACCAGTAAATGGGACAGTTCAGCTATTGAAAATTTAAAAGAATACTATATCTGCAAGCATTATGCTGATCAGTGGTTAATAAATAACAGCAGTCTGGATTACACCATCGTACAAGCAGGAGCGTTAAAAGAGCGAGCCGCTACTGGAAAAATTACGATCAATGATGATAATTCTGGTGAGAACTCAATCGAAGATGTCGCAACTACGCTAGCGGCTGTACTTAATGCAGACAATAGCATTAACACCGTATTTAGTATGCATAATGGTGAGACAAACATTGCTGAGGCTATTGCAAAATTATAGTGGCGCCCCGTACTAGTTAGTTCTAAATCAAATGACAGATAAGAAAGCGAGTAAGTCAAAAGGCTTACTCGCTTTCTTAGTATAGTCTTGTTAAATAAGTGGCGACTATGTTGAATCTATCAAAGAGCGACTAAGCCGAACCACTAGGAAATGAGATAACTTCTTCTAAGCTCGTTGCATCTGTCAACACCATCAGCAGCCTATCTAAACCAACAGCAATCCCGCTACAAGGTATCAAATCATCAGACGCTGCTATTAAATGCTCATCAATAGGCATTTGTACTAACTTATGACGCTCTCTCAATTGGTTGTCCTGCTCAAACCGCTCTCTCAACGCCTGCCCGTCTGCTAGCTCATCATAAGCGTTGGCAATCTCGATTCCTTTGATATACAGCTCAAAGCGTTTGGCAACTTTATTCCCCTCTTTATCAATAGCGGTTTTTGCCAAAGCGGCAATTGCAGGCGGATATTCAATTACCAACGTCGGCAAATCGTGACCCAAATTTGGCTCAACAGCATGGCTAAATAATAAATCTAGCCAGCTTTGACGACGGTCTTGTTCGCTATCGCAGCTCTCTGCACTATTAAAATCAAATCCTATCAGACCTTTGTCTTCTGCCACGGCTTGTAATGCTGCTAGACTGGCGGTCAGCGGGTGAATACCAACAAAATCCATAAAAGCATCAACGTAGCGATAATGACTCATGATTATCGGATGACCATAGACCATCTCTAATAATTCACCAAGCTCTGCTGCCAGATCATCCAGACTATAATTTGGCTGATACCATTCAAGCATGGTGAATTCGATATTGTGCCGCGCCCCGATCTCATTATTTCGAAAAACCGGACAGATTTGATAAATGGGCACCTGCCAGCTGGCAAGCAAACGCTTCATGGCAAATTCAGGTGACGTATGCAGATAATAAGTACAAGGTTTGTCTTGATACGTGACCTGTGCGGCTACGGATTGCAAAAAGGTATCGGTATTGCCTGCTTGCGATAATAGCGGCGTCTGCACTTCTAATACTTGACGCATAGCAAAAAACTGACGAATGACACTCATTAATTTCGCACGCTGCTGCGCCATTGCAAGTGTCATCGTTGGGGCATAGCTTAGATTAGATAAAGACTGATTATTGGCTTTACTCATGACTGGTTACAGTGCCTCATAAATCGTAAAAACAGATAATTAAATAGTCACACTGATTGTTTGTGCTTGCCATTCACGGCGCAGATGGTAATCACGGCGTAATTGATCAAAATCTGAACCTTTAACTTTACCGTTGGTTATTTTATTTCTTAATACCGCATCGTCTTTTCTAATATCATAAAACTTTTGCAATCTGTCTGGATGTTCTTTTAGCTCAAACCATAGATAAGTATTGAGTGGTAGTAACTGATGCATCGATAATACAGGTAGTACTGTCAATTTTTCACATAAAGCATCATAAATAATTTGCGTGCCACGCAGCTTGCCTTCTAAGGTATAACCAGCAATATGCGGAGTGGCAATAGCAAGCTTAGATAGCAAACTCTCAGAAATCTGCGGCTCATGTTCAAACACATCCAATACTACTTGGCGTTCAGTCGCATCGATATCGGCTTCGAGGGCAGCGGCATCAATTACAGGTCCGCGCGCACTATTAATCAGCATAGTATGCGGTGACATCAGTGTCAAAGTTTCTGCATTAATTAAATGACGCGTTGGATAGTCGCTGACATTATTGCTAATGCTGTTGCTAACTGCATCTTGCGCATCCGTATCTTTTTTATCCGTTAAAGGGACATGTAAACTTACTATGTCGCTTTGGCTCAATACCTGCTCAAGACTAGCGTTATTGATATCGGATGTGGCTAATAAAGGGTCATAACCCAATATTTTCCAGCCTAAATCATTGGCATACTGAGCTAGCGTACTACCGATATTACCAAGTCCGATGATGCCCAATGTTAATGGCTTCGTGGATTGCTGCCAATACTGTGGGCGTAAAGTTAATATAGCAGTCACTACGTATTGTGCGACTGAATGCTTGCTACAGCCAGTGGCATTGGAAAAGGTAATATTGCGTTCTGCCAAATATTCTTGATCGACATGGTCAGTACCAATGGTCGCAGAACCAACGAATTTGACGCTATTATTATCACTTAATAGTGATTCATTTATTGAAGTGACAGAGCGTATCAACAAAACGTCAGGCTGCACATCTGCCATTAATTGTGCATTGATATCACGACCAGCAACACGTATGACCTGCACCCGTTGCTCAGTATTTTGACCCAGCGCTACAGGATTAAAGAACTCATCAAGGCTTGCGATATTACTATCAGCCACAATAGTGAGATTTTTCATCGTATCTACCTTGTTTTTCATCGTATTCGCTACCGTTTCATTGAATCTGGATAATCTTATATATGACTTTAAGCGCTTTAGATGATTGCTTTACTATAAACGCGCTTATAAAAGTGTGTCTTGGCTCGGCTGATTCACTTTAATCAAACTTTTACCTTGATCCAGCTCTTCTTGTTGGGCAAACAGATCATTTTTATGCTGTGATATCCATTCACGCCATACCGCAAGTCCGATTGCTAGTACAACAGGACCAATAAATAAACCCACAAAACCAAAAGCCGTCAGACCGCCCAACACCCCAATAAAGATAATAATAAAAGGAATTTTGGTCGCACCACTAATAACGATCGGACGAATAAGGTTATCAACCCAGCTAATCACTAAAATACCCCAAAGTGCTAAGCCGATACCTTCAACCGTATGCCCTTGGCTCAATAACCAAAGTGAGACACCGCCCCAAACAAATGGCGTACCAAATGGAATGAGAGCAATGATAAACGTTACAATCGTCATTAAAATAGGACTCGGTGCACTGGCAAAATAATAGCCGATACCAGCGAGCAGTGCCTGTGCTAGTGCGGTCAGACCAATACCGTAAACCACCGCACGCGTGGTAGTACCGACAGAGTCAATATAACCGTCGATACGATTACCGATAATATTACGTAGCGCTTGTCGAATTTGGCGAACCAAACTGGTGCCATCGCGATAAAAGAAAAACAACGTCATAAGCGCCATACCAAGTTTGGCAAGACTGCTGAACACGACGTCAAAGGCAATTTTTCCGTAGTACAGATGCGACTGTACCCAAAGACGAAACGCCTCTAGCGTCCCTTCAGGGTTTTTATTGATGCGCCAAAGCACATCTTTGACCTGCTGTCCTATTATCGGCAAATCTTTGACAGAATCAGGCACGTCCAGATAACCCACTTTAATACGATAGACCAAATTACTGATCAGGCTTAATGCTTCTTGCTGTAAGATAAAAATACCGGCTACCAAGGGCACGCCTATCATCAAAGTAATACTGACGGTCATAATCGCTGCACTAAAATTTGAGCTAAATCTGACTCTTTGATGAAAAAAGTTATAAATAGGAAAAGTCACATACGCCAAAATCGCTGCCCACAGTGCCGGTACAATAAAAAACTGCACCACTTGAAAACACAGCACAAACAGCACGACCAATAAGGTGATTGCCAGCAAACGCTGAATAATAAATTCTTTTGTCCAGTTTTCAATCATAGCGTGCAAACCAAGGGTGACCAGCAGAAACCTAATACGGTTCTACTATAAAATTTATAAATGGGTTGTTTAAATCACAGATTATGTTTGTAATTTTCATCCATTAGCGAAGATTTTGAGCAGTACAGATTTGGATAAAATATCTGCTTTTATAAGGTTAATTAGGCTAACAGCAAAAAACTATTATGCAACAAGATTATCCAAATAAATAACGCTATGTTGTAACCTTTACTTACAACTTTCTTGGGAGCAAATTTGTTAGTGCCTGTATCGTCATTGATGTTGATTGCCAAAACCTATGGAACATAATTATCTTAACAAAAACATTATCAATATGTGCTTTTTAGGCACTTTTATATCTGCCATCTAGAGGGCTAAATCACTGGCTGGTTCTATTAGTAACATCAATTGATGTTATACTAAAGGGATTGATTTACGCTTTTAAATGACGCTCTGTTGGTTTGGCTTTATTACTTTTATTGAGGTAAGCCCTTAGCGTCTATAAAACACCTCTCGTCTGTGATCTTACTCTAGATGGTATTTAGCATTATTTTTAGAGCAGTTCTGCATAAATTGAGAGGGCACATCTGCATGACATTCATGCCTATACATGTTTGATGCTCATGATATTGATGCACTATTTAAGCATCTTATTTTGAGTAAATGATTTTAAATACATATTTTGAGTCGTTTTCGGAAACATATTTTCATTTGGTTTTATTTGAAACCAAGAAATATATAACAGATTTAAATAACCTATTGATAGGAACAATAACAATGTCAAAAGACACTGCAAAAGATACCGATAACCCCAACTTTACCTCTTCTAATAAGGGCAACCAAGCTTCAAAATCGCAAGATAGCGTTACGTTTGCCCTAGCCCAATCTCACTTTTTAGTTGGCGATATCAAAGCCAATGCTGAAAAAATGCGCACCCTAGCACTGCAAGCACGCGAGCAAGGTGCTGATGTCATTATTTTCCCAGAGCTGGCCTTATTGGGCTATCCGCCGCAAGATTTGTTGCTACGTCCTAGTCTTTCAGGACGTATAAAAAGCGCGTTGTCTACCCTAAGCGATATCGATGATATCGTCATGATTGTTGGCTATCCGCATGTTGATCATCATGGCACTTTTAACTCAGCCGCTATCTTGCATAATGGTCATCAAAAGGGCTTTTATCATAAGCAAATTTTGCCAAACTATGGCGTATTTGATGAGCGCCGTTACTTTGATAAAGGACGTAATCAAGTCTTATTTGATTATAAAGGTATCACCATTGGTCTACTGATCTGTGAAGATTTATGGGAAAAAGGTCCTATTGCCGAGCTCAAAAAGCAAGGCGCTGACCTTATTGTGAGCTTAAACGCTTCACCATTTGAGATCGAAAAACAAGATACTCGCAAAACAATGCTGGCCAAGCGTAGCCGTGAAAACAACTTACCTATCGTTTATCTTAATGCCGTTGGCGGTCAAGATGATTTGGTATTTGACGGTGGCTCTATGGCCATTCAAGCAGACGGCAGCGTCGCACATGAAGCCTCACGATTTATGAATCAGTTGCTACTGGCAAGCTTTGATGTAAAAACAGCAAAATTTGATACACAAGCAAAAGCACCTTTATCATTAAGCCGTGAATCAGAGATGTACCAAGCATTGGTCGTAGGCTTACGCGATTATGTCAATCTTTCAGGGTTTACTGGCATCATCGTCGGTCTATCAGGCGGTATTGATTCAGCATTGACACTGTGTATCGCGGTCGACGCACTGGGTGCTGACAAGGTCTATGCAGTCATGATGCCTTACGAATATACCTCGCAAATCAGTTTAGAGGACGCGCAAGCCCAAGCACGCCGTCTCAATGTCTCTTATACCGTTTGTCCTATCTTTGATGCAGTCGAAGGTATCCGTCATACGCTTGCGCCACTATTCAACAAGTCGCCAGCTGATACCACCGAAGAGAACATTCAAGCACGTGCACGCGGTGTGGTACTTATGGCATTGTCTAATAAATTTGGGCATTTGGTCATCACGACTGGTAATAAATCAGAGCTAGCTGTTGGCTATTCAACCTTATATGGCGATATGGCAGGCGGTTTTGACGTTTTAAAAGACGTGTATAAGTCACAAGTTTACAAATTGGCCAGCTATCGTAACCGTTTAGAAGATACGCCTGTTATTCCTGAGCGCGTTATCACGCGTCCACCATCTGCTGAGCTACGTCCTGATCAAAAAGACCAAGACAGCTTGCCTGATTATGATGTTTTAGACGGTATCTTGATGTCTTATATCGATGAAGATATGGGCTATCAAGATATTATTAACAAAGGGTTTGATGCTGATTTGGTCGCCAAGGTTATCCAAATGGTCGACAATAGTGAATACAAGCGCTCGCAGGCACCAATTGGTACTAAGATTAGCCATAAAGCCTTTGGTCGTGAGCGCCGTTATCCGCTCGTCAATAAATGGTCAATAAAAGGCTAAGCCTTGATACTGAATTTATCAAAAACCTTTTAGAGCCATTTCTTAAAGACTTGATACATTTAAGTTTTTATCTAATATCATAAAATTGTTTTATAATTAGCTGGGTGCTTGCCCAGCTTTTTTAGTTTTTGTGCCTAAATAAATGCTAATAAATAAATGTCTTTTACCTCAAAACCTACCGATTATTATCTTCAACCATTACTGTAAATCTATCTACCTTATCTATTTTTATCCGAGTATGTCATGAGCTTGCTAACCGCTGGTGTGTTTATTTTTATATTAATTGCGCTAAGCGCTATCGTTTCTAGTTCGGAGCTGGCGCTTGCCTCCGCCCGTAAAATCAAGTTACAAGTCATGGCCAAGGAAGGCGAAGTACGGGCACTCGATGTGCTCAATATGCAGGAGCAACCTGGTAGCTTTATTACTGTCGTACAAGTGGCGCTCAACGCTGTAGCTATCTTAGCAGGGGTTATCGGTGAGTCAGCCATTAGTCCGTATTTACAGCAGCTTTTTGGCAATGAGACTGCCGCGTCAGTGGTGTCATTTATCTTAGTCACCAGTGTGTTTGTGTTGTTTGCAGACTTGATGCCCAAGCGTTTGGCCATGTCCAACGCTGAACCTATCGCGGTCAAGATGGTTCGACCGATGATTTTCTTTATTTTTATCTTTAAGCCGATTATTTGGGTGTTTGATGGGGCGGCAAATTTACTATTTAAACTCATAGGCGTGTCAACCGTACGACAAGATGAAATGACGTCAGAGGATATTTATGCGGTGATGGATGCAGGTGCGGAAGCCGGTGTTATTAAGCATCAAGAGCATCATCTGATTGAAAATATCTTTGAGATGCAAGAGCGAACCGTAACCTCAGTCATGAATCCGCGCGAGCATATTGTCTATTTTGATACTAAAGCCAGCACCGAAGAAGTGGTTGCTGTGATGATTAAGCAGCCGCATAATAAATTCTTGGTCTGTAATGACGATGACTTAGAACATATCATCGGTTATGTAGAGTCGCGCAGCTTTTTAGCCTCAGTACTTGAGCAGCAAGAAGTGTGTTTAACAGACAAAGCGTTGCTAAAACCTGCCTTGTTTATTCCCGATACATTATCGTTGTTTGAAGTATTGGAAACGTTTAAATCAACGGGTGCAGATTTTGCCGTCATTGTAAATGAGTATGCATTAGTGGTTGGGGTGATCACACTTAAAGACGTAATGAGCATCGTGATGGGTGAGTTGGTGACCTTAGAGGAGCAACCGATTGTCCAGCGTACAGATAACTCTTGGCTAATTGATGGCATGACGCCTATTGAAGATGTGATTCGCTCATTGGGCATGGTCAATTTACCACATAGCCAAAATTACGAAACCATTAGCGGTTTTATGATGTATATGCTGCGTAAAATTCCTAAAAAGACAGACTGTGTCGAGTATGCCAATTATCGTTTTGAGATTATCGCCACTGACAATCTTAAAATAACTCAGCTACTGGTGACAAAGTTTGAAGATGTGATTTAATTCATTTAATACGTAATGTAATTTATGAGTACTGTCAGGGTTGGCTTTATAATAATTTTTATCCTCAAGCGTGCGGACTATAGTCAATTTCAAATAAAACAGATACGTTATATTCCAACGCCGTACTGGTATAAATTTTTCTGGCATGCTGTGACTACGCTGACAGAGGCTGCGTAAAATTCATCCCAGTCCTACTGTATCGTTTTAATACTGAATTCACTATACATCAAGCACGCGCACCAAATATCGCCGTGCCAACACGCACCATGGTCGTACCACTAGCAATCGCATCAGTCATATCATCACTCATACCCATACTCAGCGTATCCCATTGACTCAGCTCAGGATGGGTACGCTTAATGTCGTCAAATAGTTGTTTGGTGCGCTTAAAAGCATCTGTATTTGCCTTAGCAGGAATAATCATCAACCCGCGCAATTGCAAACGCTCATAATTTTTAATTGTTTTTAACAATTCTGGAAGCTGCTCTGGCAGACATCCCGACTTACTGTCTTCATTATCAATATTAATTTGGATCAAGATGTTTAAAGGTAGCAGCTCAGCAGGACGTTGGTCGTTAAGACGCTTGGCAATAATGTCACGCTCAAGCGCTTGTACCCAATCAAAATTCTCAGCAATATCACGGGTTTTATTACGCTGAATGCTTCCAATATAGTGCCAGACAATATGCTTACATCCTACCTGCTCACGTAGCAACTGTATTTTTTCAATCGCTTCTTGTAGATAATTTTCACCAAAATCATGCTGACCTTGACGTGCCAATGTTGCCACCATCTCAGCAGATTTGGTTTTGGACACCGCAAGCAAAGTTACACTGCTCGGCGCTCGCAACGTTTGTTCGCATGCCTGTACCACTTGCGTCTTTACCTGCTGCCAGTTCTCAGTTAGATGTTGAACTTCTGCTTCATCATTATTGCTAAGATCGATTGCGACATTTTTAAGTACTTGCTGAGAAGACATATTCATAAAAACTCTTGTTGATATAGTGAGTTCGAAATAAAAGAGAGCTGATTGTATCGATGCTTTATTACTATGCGAAAAACCAGTCAGTCTATTTTTGCATTTTATGCAGTTAGTAGATGGTTAAATCAGTACAGTCTTGTTATGATATTGTTACATGGTTTAACATATGCTACTAAAATCTCTAGTAATAGTAACAATTATAGTGACGCCTAACCTATTTTAATGAGGTTGGCTCAAACAATGTCATAGAACTTTGCTTATCGCCTGCTTTCTATGTTGATTTTGGCACACTTTATTTATTAATAGGAATATCCGATTATGGCTGAACAAAATTTAAGCATTGAAGACTTGCTGCGTTTTACTGTCAAGCATAAGGCTTCAGATTTACATATTTCAGCTGGTATGCCTGCGATGATTCGAGTTGATGGTGAGATGACTCGGATTAATATGCCAGAGATGAGCCATAAGGTAGTTCATCAGCTCATTTATGACATCATGAATGATAGACAACGTGCCGACTTTGAAGAGTTTTTTGAAACGGATTTTTCTTTTGAGATTCCAAATCTAGCCCGTTTTCGGGTAAACGCATTTAATCAAAATCGCGGTGCTGGCGCCGTCTTTCGTACGATTCCCTCCAAAGTTCTAACGATGGAAGATCTAGGTATGGGCGAAGTGTTTAAACGTGTTTCAGACTTTAAACGTGGCGTGGTATTGGTCACTGGTCCAACCGGCTCAGGTAAGTCGACCACGCTAGCCGCCATGATTGATTATATCAATGAAACCCGTAAAGAGCATATCTTGACCATTGAAGACCCAATTGAATTTGTTCATGAGTCCAAAAAGAGTTTGATTAACCAGCGTGAAGTCCATCGCGATACCTTGGGGTTCGAGCCAGCATTGCGCTCAGCGTTACGTGAAGATCCGGACGTTATTCTGGTTGGTGAGCTACGAGATCTTGAGACCATACGCTTAGCGCTCACTGCCGCTGAAACCGGTCACTTAGTTTTCGGCACTTTGCACACCAGTTCCGCTGCCAAAACCATTGACCGTGTTATTGACGTCTTCCCTGCTGCTGAAAAAGACATGATTCGAGCGATGTTATCAGAGTCACTACAAGCCGTTATCTCGCAAACACTGTTACGTCGTCAAACAGGCGGGCGAATTGCCGCCCATGAGATTATGTTAGGTACGCCCGCTATTCGTAACTTAATACGAGAAAATAAAATCGCTCAAATGTACTCTTCTATCCAAACCGGTGCTGGTGATGGCATGATTACTCTTGATCAAACTCTTAAAAATCTTGTAGCGAGAGGCACAGTTAGTAAAGACGTTGCACGACCTTACGCTAAACAGCCTGAAGCATTTTTATAATGTAAATGATATCAGTAATTCTTTCTAAACGAATATAGTACTAATTGCAGATTTCTGAGCAATCATCCTTTAAATTCACTGTCATTTTTCGCAAAAAAGTTTATTGAAGCAGGTTTCACTCTATTTATGGCACATTTTCTTGCACATATAGGTACGTTATGGACATTGATAAACTTTTACAATTGATGATTAACAAAAACGGCTCTGACCTTTTTATCACTGCTGATGTCGCCCCTTCCATGAAAATCAATGGCAAAATACTGCCAGTTGGTAAAACACCTTTAACTGCTGAGCAGACTATGAGGCTGGTTAAAGGCGTCATGACAGTCAATCAGCAAAAAGAGTTTGATGAGACCAACGAGTGCCAGTTTGCGATTACTGATCAGGCGCAACAAGCACGTTTTAGGGTCAGTGCCTTTATACAACGTGATATGGCAGGGATGATTTTACGGAAAATCGAAAATAATATCCCTACTGTCGAGGAGCTACGCCTGCCACCCTCTCTAAAAGAGCTGGCAATGAAAAAGCGTGGTATTATTTTATTAGTAGGTGCAACCGGTACGGGTAAATCAACCACCCTTGCGGCAATGATAGGACACCGCAATCAAAACTCGCATGGTCATATTATTACCATAGAAGATCCTATCGAGTTTGTCCATAAGCATCGTGGCTGTATTATTACCCAGCGCGAAGTCGGTATCGATACCCACTCTTTTGAAGCCGGTCTAAAAAACACCCTGCGCCAAGCGCCAGATGTGATTTTGATCGGTGAGATTCGCAATCGTGAAGTCATGAGTTACGCGATTCAATATGCTGAAACGGGGCATTTGGTATTTGCAACGTTGCACGCCAATAATGCCAACCAAGCAATTGATCGCATTATTCACTTTTTTGAGACCAGTCGCCATAATCAGTTGTTTATGGATTTATCGCTTAACTTACAAGCCATTATCGCCCAGCAGTTGATTCCAACGCCTGACGGCAAGGGACGCCGGGCTGCTATCGAAATCTTGCTAAACTCACAGCTGATCAGCGACTATATTCGTAAAGGCGATGTGCACGAAATAAAAGATGTCATGACACGCTCACGTGATAGCGGTATGCAGACATTTGACCAAGCACTGTTTGATCTATATGAAAACGGTGAGATTACTTATAAAGAAGCGATTCTTCATGCAGACTCGCCTAATGATCTGCGCTTAAAAATCAAACTCAGCAGCAAAAATGGCGTGGCAAACTTGGATGAAGGCGCGGACAGTTTATCGTTAGATATTACTTAACGATGTATTTTTAACGATAATTATTATTTTTTACGCCTAAGAAACCGTTATAAAAAAGCCCTCATCATATATAAGGGCTTTTTTAATTTTATCTCATCGATACTTTGATGCTTACTTGACGCTGTCCTTACAGGCTTGGTCATCACAGATACCATATAGTACCAATGAGTGACCTGATAACTTAAAGCCATGCTCTGCTGCTACTTTAAGCTGTTCTTCTTCAATCACTTCATTATGAAATTCGACAATCTTACCGCAATTATCACAAACCAGATGGTCGTGATGCTCTTCTTGAGTAATCTCAAACACGGATAAATTGTTTTCAAAGTTGTGACGCTCGACAATACCTGCCTGCTCAAACTGAGTCAGCACGCGATAAACGGTCGCTAAACCCACATCTTCGCCTTGCTCAATTAGCGCCTTGTAAACCTCTTCTGCGCTCATATGATGCAGCTTTGCGCTCTCAAGCAGCTCTAGAATTTTGATACGCGGTAACGTTACTTTTAGACCCGCTCTACGTAAGTCTTGATTGGTAAAAGAAGCCATAATATCCCTTCTGACTATGAAAGTCTTAGCAATAAGTTCAAAAAACATAAGGTAAATAATCATCAGTAGTGATGAATGGTTAATTGTAAAAAATCATCCTCATACAAAATCAGTCACTATCAAATATATTTCCAGTACATTTTTACTAAAAAATATGATTATAAGTATATGAATTTAAAATATTAATAATAAATGATGCCAGCGCACATTTGGTAAATAATGTCGTAAGTGGTAGGCAATTGCAAGTAAATGACGTATCATTTATCCAAGATTGTCGGTAAGACCAGTATCTACTGTGCTTAGCCGTACCTAACCCATTTTTTATGAGTCATCTTACCATGATAAAGACCCTAAATTTACGTCCGCTTCATTCTTCAAGCGCATTACGCAAGATTGTCATTACCAGCATATTGGGCGCCGCTGTTACCATGTCTGGCTGCTCGTTACTGAGTGTTTATAAGATTGATTTGCCACAAGGGACGCCTATTACTCAAACCCAAGCACAAAAATTACAAGTGGGTATGAATCAAAATCAGGTACTTTATCTTCTTGGTAGCCCAGCCATTAGAGATACCTTAGAGCCGAACCGTTGGGACTATATTTATGACTATCAAGCAGGGACTGAAGGTCAACGTAAAGGTATCGCTGACGTTAAAAACGCCAGTCAGCATCTAAAAGTCTACTTTGATAATAATGGCATAGTGACTCGCATTCAGGGTTTAGAGTCTCTACCTAAATAATCGCTTCGATAGCGAGCTTTAATCCTCAGACTCGAGATTTACTTTTGCGCTGAGACATAGGATCAGCGCTTAAGCTTCTATATACCTCTATCCGATCAAAAGGCTGCAATTGATAGTTAAGTGGCTGTTTTTGCGCATAGATGCCAACGTGCCAACGTTTGGCTGTCGGCACTACTACATTAGCTACCTCATTACACCATTTTGCTAGCCCTTCAAACTGTATCAACCAACCAGCTTGCTTCAATGCTGCATATAAGGTTGTGCCATCAGCTACTGACAAGGTTAGATAATGCTGACTCTGTGCATCTTCAGCATAGGCTAAGTATACCGTTATCATAATAGCTTGTGGAACAGTGCCTTGCTGAACGTTGTCTTGTTGAGCACTATTCAGTTTATTAACTTGAACCTCATCAGCTGTTAGCTTAACCACTGCATCACCCAACCTATCAAGGCTAATAAGAGTGCTACGGGCACAATCAAACGTATCGCCACACGCCATAAATTATAAAAAGCTTCATTGCCAAAGTTTAAAGACTTGCGCAAATGACTGATTTTCATTTGCCATCCTGCAAAAACTGACAATAACAATACGGCTATCGTACTGAGAATAACTAGTATACCTAACAGCCAAATAGTCGGTATGACAACGACCAACACTATCGCTATGACAGCCGTTATGACCAAACTGACCAGCAGTCCAAACTTATGTGCGAGCTGCTGCGTACTATAATGTAGCAAGTAACTGGCGACAAAAATCACCCCTGCCCAATACAGTAGCTGTCCGATTGGTGGTAGCGTCATACCACTGATAAATAAAGCCACCATCCCTACCAATAACTGTAATATCCAAATCGGTAGCACCAGCTTAGTTGCTCGATATTCGCTTGACGCCTGAGCACGAGAGGGATTTTGAGCATAGTGATTGTCTACGCCCACCGCTGCTACCGCTTGCTTAGTGATACGGTTTTGACCAAACCAATATAAGCCTGTACCTGCGCCAACACTGACAAGTGCTAGTGCAACTGCTCGTGCCCATTCTCCCAAGCTAATATTGGTCATCGCAAAGGTAATATTTGGCAAACCGTTTGCTACCCCAAACATCAATCCAATAAGCATTAATCCCAAACCAATCGGCAAGGGTGTCACACCCAACAAGCTTAACAATGCGGCAATGACTATCAAGCCTGCGGCAACCGCAAAGCTTGGCACTTCAGGTGTGCTATTTAAGTCTGTAAGTGCAGTCAACATACCCGTGCTAGCACCTGATATCACAAGCACTGCAATGATTATGGCTACGAGGGCAGCAAGCCAACCAAAGCCACGCCAAAAGGCGCTGGCATCTGCCTCTCGAGTGAGCTTTTGCATACCCGCCAAAGGTGCTTCAGCACTACGATAAGCCAATGCTATCTCAGCATAAATGACCGGTAGCGAGACCAGCACCATAGCCAAGAGCCACAACAGCCAAAAATCAATCTCTCCTATTGACGCCGGTGCAAACCAGCGAAAAAGCAATAATGGTAGCAGCGCTGCAATAAAATAAGAAGCATAGCGAATCATCATAATTTATATCCAAGCGATTCAAGGTGAGTAACATTGAGTAATATTAGTTAAGCATAAATAGCTTTTAAGCTTTTAATCGTCAAATTGATATATAGGCGATTTATTTTTATAAAGTAAAGTACTAATAATATGCCATTATATAAGGACTGACAGTTATAAAAAAACCCCGAAATCGGGGTTTAATGACTCAGTTAAAACCAATGTAGAAGGCGCTTTTCTTAAGAATAGCAATGAAGAACACCGACTTTATCTGATATTAGTGAATAGCACTCACATAATCTGACAAGATACGGATATCACGATCTGACAGTTTAGAAGCAACGGTCTGCATCATGCCCATCTCGCCTTCTTTTGCAGCATCATTGACACGCTTTTGCTCGTCGCTATCGATATCATCTACGCGACCAGCGGCACGGAAAAGCTTTAACTGGGTGGCAATATATTCAGCATGCTGTCCACCTAAACGTGGAAATGCTGCCCATACGTTACCCGCTGCGTCTGGACCATGACAGCCCGCACAACCGATGACACCGCGTGACTTATCACCACCCAAAAACAACTTGCTGGCTTCTTGCGTGGTTGCAGGGTTACCGAACGCTACACCCCAAGGTTTCTGGCTTGAGTAATAACCTGCAACGTTGGCTAAATCTTGCTGCGACAAATTGGCCACTTGCGACTGCATGATACCGTTTTTGCGGTAGCCTGCTTTAAAATTGACCAATTGCTTATATAAATACTTAACGTTTTGACCACCAAGATTTGGCTGGGCGGGCACAGGGCTCACACCATCAACACCATGACAAGCAGCACAGACAGTTTCTGCAATTTGTTTGCCGGCATTAAGATCATATTCAGGAACAGTGATAGCAGCTTGTACGCTGAAACTTGCAACACATAAGCTGGCGGCAGCGATTAACTTTTTCATTGATACAAATCCTACTAACTCGATGTAAGCATTGTTTAGAGTGATTGCATTATGTAGACGCATTATATTCACAAAGCCATTATTTAGTTGCTAAGCCGTATATTCTATCGTCTTTATCACAAGCAGCACGAAATTACTTACTAATATCAGGGTTTATTTTGGATTATTATAGCAAGACTTTTTACTATTTGCCTACTTAATCGTAGCATTGGGTAGTTTTCCCCCTCACTGACTCAATCTCTGGTTTATAAAGGGCAAAAAGCGCAAAAGGTTCTAGACCCTTGCGCCTTATTTATATGTCTTAGCAAATAGCTAATAATGATTTAATAGATATTTAGCTAATTATTTGCTCATATACTCAATCAGCTTACGATAGTCATCATTGCTACAATCTTCGCACAACCCACCAGCTGGCATCTGAATCATACCATTTTTGACCGAACTAATAAGTGCAGGCATGCCTTTTTGTTTTATTAGCTGCTGCCATTTGGCACTATCACCTTTTTTAATCGCATTCAAGGCACCGCTGTCGTGACACGCAGCGCAGGACTCATTATAAGTCGTTGCAGTACTAGCCGCCCCTGCACCAGTTATCATGGCTGCACTAATGATAAGCGCGCTAACACTGCTAACTAAAAAGCGATTGCCTTTGGCAAAAATCATGGTCATCGATAACATAAGACACCTCCATTGGCTCATTCGTCCAGACGTTTGCTTCATTGCTTCTGTGCCTTAACATCTGTGAATAAACCTATTCTGATAGAGATTGTAACAATATATGTCAAATTAATATATATGAATATAGTTTAACTTTGTTAATACGCTTGGATAAGGAATGGAGAAATGAGTTATTAGCCGCATATTAATTACATCTCTACTGTAATTAATATGCGGCTAATAACCGTTATTTCAATAACTAAGCGCATTAATAGTATAGAATAGTCAGTAATTTAAAGCCCTTATTTTATGAAAGATTGATAGTTGGTTATTAGTAGCCAAAGATGCTGTGCTATTAACCGAGCAATTGCAAAATCTTTTACTATTTTATCTAAATTTAAGTATCTAAATTTTAACCGTAATGAGTCATTTATGAGTACCCCGTTCAACGATGTCGCCGCCAAGCATGCGGCTTTTAATACCAAAGCCCGTCAGCGTATTCAGCAAACTGAATTTATGATGTCAGCACCAACCTTTCGCCTGTGTCCTGCAGATATAGGATTAGAGGTGGCATTTGCTGGTCGCTCAAACGCTGGTAAGTCTTCTGCCATTAATGCGCTTACCAACCAGCGCCAATTGGCACGCTCATCTAAAACGCCTGGTCGTACGCAGATGATTAACTTTTTTAATGTTGGTGATGCTGATAGACGATTGGTAGATTTGCCAGGTTATGGCTATGCCGCTGTACCGCTTGAGATGAAAAAAGAATGGCAGGTTGAGCTAGAAGAGTACTTGGTATCGCGCTCAAGCCTTGCAGGTCTGGTGCTGATGAGCGATATCCGTCATCCATTGAAGTTCTTTGATGAGCAAATGCTACGTTGGGCAAAAGATGGTGAGCTGCCCGTTCATATCTTGTTAACGAAAGCAGATAAGCTAAAGTATGGTGCCTCTAAAAATGCATTGCTTAACACTCGTAAAAGACTGAAAGAACTGGGTCTGAACTGTAGTATTCAGCTATTTTCAGCCTTAAGAAAAGAAGGTCTGGATGAATTAGCAGGCGTTATGGGCAACTGGTATGAGTATCAGCTTGATGCAGACAAAATTATCGAGTCCTCTTTTGCGTTGCTAGAAGGTGATGAGCTAGAAGACGCAATCGAACAGGATGCGCTTCAAAAAGACAGCTCTCAAGAAGACAGCAAATAAATCTCATATCCTTCAATGAAAAAGGGTTTATCGTTATTATCGATAAACCCTTTTTTTGTTATCATTTTTTACCATTTAAGCAGATTATCATTTACACCGATTTATATTTAAGCACATAATAATTGTGCCAACGCTTGGGGCGTGTCCACCTGATATGTAGGCTGCTGTGCGGCAAGCTCGTCGCTGCTGGCGGTACCATAATTAACTGCAATACTGGTCATGCCCAGACTGTTTGCCATTTGAATATCATAAATGCTATCACCGATAAATACGGCATCAGAGATTTGCTGTTCGGTATATTGCAAAATATCCGTCAGCATTTGCGGGTCAGGTTTGGAGCCTGCTTCATCCGCACAGCGCGTCATAACAAAATAATGATGGCTATCTGAAGCGTCTAAAACACGATCTAGACCCTTACGTTTTTTACCTGTCGCAACTGCAAGCTGACGATTTTGCTGCTGCAAGGTTTGTAGCATATTTTCTATCGGCGTAAAGAACGGTGTACGCTGGCTGTTAGCAATATAATAATCTGCGTAACTTTGTTGAATTAGCAGTTTTTGCTCATCGCTTGAATACGGATATAAAAGCTCAATGCCCTTCATTAAACTTAACCCGATAATATCTTTGACGGCCTTATCGGTTGTCTTGAAGCCATGTGCCTCACCTGCTACATGCATAGCCTCAACAATCAAGCCAATTGAATCCATTAGCGTACCGTCCCAATCAAATATGATTAAGGTCTTATCGGCTAAATGATGCGGGTTGGCTGACTGAGAACTCTGAGCAGGAATCATTGTAGTAGTTTGGCTCATAAATAGACCTTCATGAATAATCATAATAAATGGCAGATAGCAAAACGTCACGGCGACTTATGTTTAATAAGCTATCGTGACGTTTAAAGCTGATGCTTAACATATCATCTAATCAAAGCTTGTTTGAGCAGCCGATTATTTAGGCAAATTAGCTTTAATCTCTTCTGGCATCCAGTCGAGCATCTCTTCTGGTAAAGGCGCAGTGATAGTCTCATAACCAGGTATATCTAAGCGCCACGCATGTAAGCATAGACGATGCACGCCAGATTTATCATGTACATGGTACTTATCATCGCCCAAGATAGCATGACCAATGTGCGCCAAATGTACACGAATTTGATGGGTACGTCCGGTGAGCGGCTTGGCTTCAATCAAGCTAACGGGCTGCTCAGCAATCATAAAACGACCATGAACGACGATATCAGTCTGACTCTCTTTGGTTTGCGGATCTTGTGTATCCACCTTAACGCGGCGCTCACCGCTTGCCAGTGTATAACGCAACAATGACGCATCGATACGTTGTTCGTTAAGTGTAGGCTGACCTTTTGCAATACATAAGTAATGCTTTTGAATGGTTTTGTCGACCAGATGCTGCTGCAATACTTTAAGTGCAGAGCGTTTTTTAGAGATCATCAATAAACCTGAAGTATCTTTATCGATACGATGCACCAGCTCTAAATACTTCTTGCCTGTGACTTCACGCATGGCTTCAATGACACCAAATGCAAGACCACTACCGCCATGAACCGCAATACCTGATGGTTTATTAAGCACGATCAAACCTTCATCTTCATAGACCACACGCGCCAATAAGCTTTTGGCAAATTCAGTACTGATGATAGGTTTTTCACGAGTGGCAAGTACCACTGGCGCAATGCGTACCACGTCTTCACGCTGCACTCTGTCATGAGCCTTGCAGCGCTTGTTATTGACGCGAATCTCATCTGAGCGAATCATTTTATAGATATGCGGTTTTGGCAAACCTTTTAAGCGATTAAGCAAAAAGTTATCCAAGCGCTGGTCGTGCTGATGACGCGTGACTTCAAGGTAATTAACCTTGCCGAAGTTGCTAATCTCATCGTCAGCACTTTGTGGGCGCGTTTTGCTATTAAAGATAGCTGGCGCTTCGTGGATAGGTTCGTCGTTTGTCATTTTTGAGTTCGTCATTTTTAGTTAGGCAATTACATAAAGATTTGCTATAGTTTAACATGTTGAGCGCCAATTAAGCAGAGGCTGAGACAATAATTCATTGCTAATTGATTGTTGTTTTAGGTGGAAAATATCGATTTTATGACTGGCTAATCACTTGTCAATACAATCGGCTGACTCATACAACCTATGTAAGCTCGGCGCTTCATCTGATTTTAAGGGTGTTATAACAACAGATATACTTTATAATACCTAATAAATTGAAAGAACATGACTGATATTTATCAGTAAAAAATTATTTTTTAGTAAAAACTATTTATTCTTATGAAGCATTTCTTACAGAATATTATGATAATAGATAGTATCGACTTTATAAATATGGCATTAGCCTTTTATTAAGCGATAACCAACCATATACCCTTTACTCACTACCCGCATGATAACGACTTGATTTGATGATTTATTATCTAACAGTCCTTTAGCCGCGTGCAGTTGAGCAAGTATGGGTCGTTGAGAGTGCAATCGAGTATTACCCTGTAAATCTCGATAACTGCCTGAGTATTGGTGGTCAAACAGAGGACGATAAGTAGAATAGACATGAGACACCGTGCCGATAAGCCGGTCATTTATTCTGTTTGCCAAGTACGCCCCGCTGATGACTAACGCAGCAAGAACTCGCTTTGAGACGCCCAAGATATTATTAACGTTATATCCAAAAGAACGATAAATAAAGAATGACCAATTGCTTGACCTAGATGGATAACTGCTGAATCGTACTGTTTTATATAGTCGACAGCAATATTATTGCTAGACTTTGATTGATTGTGCCAGCACGATGCTTTTTTGGTATCAGTAATACCTTTATATATCAGTAACCATGCGCCGCTATGACAAAATGACAAAGCGTGCTGATCACCAACATGGTTCGAAATATTGATAATAAACGATCACTACCCTGCTTATACATTAATCGTTACCACTAGCCTGATTATATTAAGATATAGATATGTAATAGCCTTACACCCTATGCTCTCTACATCGACGTTATGCCACTGGTTGAAAGTAAAGCTTTTGAAGAGTGTTTTCGCGCTTTATTTACGTTCTCTCGTTAATTTATATCTGCTCATGCTAATTTTGTTATTAGCAAATACTTGCCACTTTACCCTAAAGCCTGTCTTTTCGTTATTATGCGTACTCATAGGATACTATTATGAAACGCATTTTAATCAACGCCACCCAAAACGAAGAGATTCGTGTTGCTCTCTGTAAAGGCAATCATCTATACGATTTCGATCTCGAAAACCGTACCCGCGAACAAAAAAAATCTAATATCTATAAAGGTCATGTGACCCGTGTCGAGCCCTCGCTTGAAGCGGTATTTGTCGAATATGGCTCACAGCGCCAAGGCTTCTTGCCGATTCGTGAAATCTCTGCCGAATATTTAAGCGGAAATCCACGTGATGAGAACATCAAAAAGCTGATTAAAGAAGGTGACGAGCTCATCGTCCAAGTTGAAAAAGAAGAGCGCGGCAATAAAGGCGCTGCCCTCTCAACTTATGTGTCATTGGCTGGTCGTTATCTGGTATTAATGCCAAACAACCCTCGCGGTGGTGGTATCTCGCGTCAAATCTCAGGCAAATTGCGTGAAGATATGAAACGTATGCTTGGCAGCTTAGATCTGCCAAAAGGCATGAGTGTCATCATACGTACTGCTGGTATTGGTAAAACCCAAGAAGACTTACAGCACGATTTAAATCATTTGCTAAACATCTGGCAAGCCATTCAAGAACAAAACCAAAAATATCCATCACCGCGCCTAGTGCATCAAGAAGCGGGCGTCGTTACGCGTGCTGTCCGTGACTATCTACGTGATGACATCTCCGAGATTTGGATTGATAACGAAAACGCTTATATTGAAGCGGCGGGCTTTATCGATGCTGTGATGCCAAAACAGGCTGAAAAACTACGCAAATATACCGATTATGAGCCGATGTTTTCGCGCTTTAACATTGAAAAACAGATTGAAACTGCTTATCAGCGTGAAGTTCGCCTACCATCAGGTGGCTCAATTGTTATCGATCAGACAGAAGCATTGGTATCTATCGATATCAACTCTGCTAAGTCTACCAAAGGTTCAGACGTTGCTGAAACCGCTTACCATACCAATCTAGAAGCCGCCGATGAGATTGCCCGTCAATTGCGCCTGCGCGATATGGGCGGTTTGATTGTCATTGATTTCATTGATATGAATGACAACAAACATCAAAAAGAAGTTGAAAAACGTCTGATTGATGCCACCAAATATGACCGTGCCCGCGTCCAGTTTGGTGACATTTCTAAGTTTGGTTTGATGGAAATGAGCCGTCAGCGCCTGCGTCCGTCGTTAGAAGAATCAACCGGTTATATCTGCCCACGCTGTCATGGTAATGGCATGATTCGCGACCTGCGTTCATTGTCATTATCTATCATGCGTCAGATTGAGCAAATCGCGCTAAAAGAGCGTCAAGGTGAAGTTCAAGCGGAAGTACCGACTGATATCGCAGCGTTTTTGTTGAATGAGAAACGCGACAGCTTGGTCTATCTTGAACAAGACAGTGGTACGCGTATCACTATTTTGCCGCATGCGCATTTAGAGTCGCCAAACTTTAAACTTCACTTTAATCGTGATGGCTTTGCCCCGTCAAGCTATGAGCGTATCACCGATACTCAGTTGCAAGAACATAGCGAGCTTGGATACAATGTTGATTGGCAAACGGCTGAAAAAGAGCGCCCTGAGCAGCAGCCAACTCGACAGCCTCGTCAAGCTGCGGATAAAAATAGCAGCGATCAAGCGCAGGCTCGTCCTAATGCCCAGCAAAGTACGCCTACGCAGCCGCAACAGAACAGTACCAGTCATAGCAATGAACATCGCAGTAATAACAATAGTAGCAATGTGACATCAGCGCGTGCGCCACAGGCTCAAGAGACTCCAAGCGTTCAAAACCCTCAGAGCTCTCAAAACGTTGCAACCCCATCAGCGCCAATAGCACCACAACCTACTGCTATTGCCACTGCACAGCCGCAAGCAGTTGCTTGGTTATCTAATTTATTTGCGCAAGCACCGCAAGCTCAAACGACATCAAGTGTTAGTAGCCGAGACGCTGCTGAAGCTATTGAAGCATTGGTTAATACCGGAGCACAAAGTCTAGGCTCGTTTGGCCAAGTGGATAATACGGCTTTAGCGAACAATAATAATAGTCAAAATACTGCAACGCCTCAGCCATCAACTAATCAGCAAAGTAGTAATGAGCAGAATCGTCAACTGACACGTTCTGCTGAGAGTAGTACTGATGATAGCAGTGACGCTGAAGAAAGAAGAAGACGTAAACCTCGCAAATCAAGACCATCTAAGCCGCGTCAAAGAAAAGAGCAGGCAGATGAAACTGAGAATAGCGCCAATAGCAATACGGCTGACAGCAGCGCTAGCACTGATGACAAAGCTAACAATCAAGATAAACGTCAGCAGGATAATAGACGTCATAGCGATCGTAATCGCAACAATCGCCAAGACAATAATCGTAATACAAATGAAGACAACGCTAATCCGACCAGTGTTAATGCAACCAGTGTCAGCGACAGCAGTCGTTCTGACAGCTCTGATAATGTAGTAGAAGAGCAAACTCGTACTAAGCGCAAATCGAACAGTCAACGTGGATCACGTGGCAAGCTTGAGCGCGGTGAAACTTTAACGGCAGCTGATTCTAAGCAAAACAATCAGCAAGCCCCTAAAAATGCTAACAGCAACAAACACCAGTCTAATGCACGTCGCAACCAAGACCCTAATGAAGTAGTATTACAGGTGAATGAAGCTACTAGTGAGCTCAAATCACCAGAAGTGGTACATTTGTCATTAGATGATAGCAAGTCTGCCTCACGCCAAGCGACTCACAAGCAAGCAGTAATTGAAAGTGATACGGATGCTGAAAAGAAGCGTTCAGAGAATAATACTGAGCAGCATGCAGATAAGCAAAAGTTAATCGAGAACAAACCAGCGCAGCAAACTGCTAAAACGATTGATACCAGCAGTGATGCATCTGATAACACACAACAAAGTAGCGTCCAAGCAGAAACTTCTGAAAAAGTCTCTGCACAAGTCAATACTACTCAGGTCGATCAAGTAGAAAAAAGCGCTACTCCCGACAAAGCGGATCAACCTACTTCGAAAGAAGACGATAAAAGCGGCGATAAAACTGGTAGCCACAAACCTGCTGTAGATGAACGAGCTAATACAAAAAGCAGCATGGACAGTGAAGCCGAGAATACTGCATCAACTCAAGAAGTAGTAGCGGTACAAGTAGAAAAGGCAGTGCCAATCGAAACCACTCAGAAGGCTCATGTTGCTGCAAATACTACCGAAGAAAATGTAGTCGTGGATTCTAACGAAGTTGCTGCCGAGGATAGTAGCAGTCAGGCAGTACTTGAGCTTAGCCGTGATGCTTTATTTGCTGAACGCTACGTTGCGGCAAATAAGTTTGGTCAAGCCAGTAATGACCCACGCGTCGTACGTCTTCAACAGGTGCAAGCATCATTTGCTAAAGCGTCTCACGCAAATGAGCAAGATGTGCAAGTTAGTGAACGCGCGCCTACCATTCGTGGTACGGTTGGTGAATTTATCCGTGCAACCTTAGCAGAGGCAGAAAATCGCTTAGCGACAGACGGTGTCATCAGCTGCTTTAATGCTGCTATCGCTAAGCATCTAGAGCAGACGCTAGTTAAAGACAGCGCTGACAAGCAAGTGGCTATTAAACCAGTTGCTCATAGCGACTTTGACTTTAGTAACTATGGCTATCAGCCTTTGGCAGCGGACTACATTGCACGTTTTGAGTCAATGACAAAAGCCGTCAGTCAGTTTGCAGCGTCCCAAGGTAAAACATCAGTAGAGCCTCGTGCTATCAGTAAACGTGCTAGCAACGATCCACGTGGTCAGCATCCTGATTATAAAGAATCAGCGGTATTGGCGGTTACTGATGTGGCAAATAACGAGCCCGTTCAAACGGGTATCGATATTGATGCGCATGAAGTAGAAGCTGATGCTCTGGCCAATCAAGCTCAAGCAGATGCTGTCAGTGATCAAAGCAAGCAGTTATTAGATGCTGAGCAAACGTTAGCAGAAGTAGATGCAGTGCAAGCTCATATCGAAAGCACTGATATCAAAAGTATCAAAAGTGTCGAAAATGATGTGGCTGAAATCAAAATGATCGACGTCGACGCTGCTGAGGCTGCAAACGTTACTGTCGAGCAAAGTGAGACTGTACAAGATGCTGAATCAATAGTACCGCCTTCTCTGAAAGACGACAGTCAAGCAGCCAAGTCAAAAACGACCATAGCCAGTTATAAAAACATGATTGAAAATGTGGCAGAGCAATTACTACCACAAAAAGGCATGTTCAACTTAACAACGCCTAAAGTACCAAAGGCTCGTGCCCGTAAGCCAAAAGCTGACCATAAAAAGCCGACGCAAGCTGAAAAACTTGAGTCAGATGATTCAGATAACTCTAATAGAGAGAGCTAATCGTAAGTTAACCCTGTCTAAAAAGCAAAAGCCCCAAAGTTGTCAGCAACTTTGGGGCTTTTTTTATTGGATTGAATATAAGAGCTTATTTAATATTGTCGATTAATAACTAAAGCTATTAATGAGCAGCAGATTCATCCTTGTTGCGTATTTTACCAATAACCGTCAAGAGTGCAACGATGATCGCACCAATAATAAAGCCAATAACACCATTCAATAAGGCGGTAGTGAAACTTTCAAAGATACCGGTCAAATGCGCAATATCTTCAACACCATGATATAAGAAATTAATACCATGCACTAAGATACCACCACCGACTAAGAACATCGCCAAGGTACCAGCGATAGATAGAAATTTCATTAATTTGGGCGCTGCAGCAAATAAAACCTTACCGACCTTTTGAGTAAATGCGCCTTCTTTTTCCATCATATGTAAACCAACATCATCAACCTTGACAATACCAGCAACCAGACCATAAATACCAACGGTAATACTAATCGCTAAAATAGACAGTACCAAACTGCGCTCTAGCAAAGTTGCGCTAGCAGTAGCACCCAATGCAATCACAATGATTTCTGCTGATAAAATAAAATCGGTACGTATTGCCCCTTTGATTTTTTCTTTTTCAAAAGCAACCAAGTCTACTGTTTCATCGGCATTGGCTTTTCGACGAGCTTCTTGCTCTTCATCATGCGGTAAAGCATGTGGCCAAAAGCGGTGAATGACTTTTTCAGCACCTTCATAAACCAAAAACAACCCACCACACATTAATAAAAACGTAATTAATGGCGGGTAAATGGCACTGATAAGTAACGCCGCTGGGACCAAAATGAGCTTATTAATAAATGAGCCTTTGGCAACCGCCCAAACAACGGGAAGCTCACGGTTTGCTTTGACGCCTGAGACTTGCTCAGCGTTAAGCGCTAAGTCATCACCCAACACTCCTGCCGTTTTTTTGGCGGCGATTTTGGTCATGACCGAAACGTCATCCAAGATTACACTGATATCATCAAGTAAGGTTAATAAACTGGCACCTGCCATAGTTGCTCCTTAAGCTAAATTGCTTCAATAAGTAAATTTTCAAATAACAGATGACTCTGTCGTAAAATATGGTCAGTCATAAAACACAGTTATAAGCAGTAGCCTACCTAGACATAAAATGATATGAAATAGCACAAATGTATTTTATTTATGTTTTCTTAACGAATAGCTACAAATTGTGTATTTAACAAGACCGTTATCCAGGCTTTCGCGGTTATTTATAAAAATATGCTAATATGAGGCTGATTATTAGTTATCTTTTGTTATCAATAAACTGTAAAATTTTGTTATCAATAAACTGTAAAAATTTATTACCTCTTATGGCTCGATCTAGTCATCATGTTAGATCAAAATTCCAAAAAATCTTCATTACCTTTTTGCTACCAAAATCTTGATTAGGCATGACTGCCTAAAGGAAACATCCTATGTTCTTAGCGCCTTTTTCTAAAACCAATCTCAACCGTGATACATTTTCTCGCAGTCCTCTTACTCGTGTTATGAGTGCTGCCTTGCTGGTTATCGTTGCAGCTGGCTGCTCTAATAATGCAGCAGATGCGACCAGCAATACAGATCTTGTCAATAGCAGCAAAGCCAAAACGAGTACTGCTGCGGTTTCTAAGGACAGCGATGCTAAAGTAGTAAAGTCTTTGCAAGCCAATTTAAAGGCTTCTGGTATTGAAGAGACTATTCTCTCAGCTGTACCAACCGATATGACTGGTATTTATTGGGTGACAGCTGAAGGATTGCCTTCTTTTTTTACGGATAAGGCGGGCAAGCATATTATTCAAGGGCAAATCATCGCGGTTGGTGCAGAAGCGCCTGTGGATATTAGTGCCGCGTTGTTGGCCAGTACTGCCCAAGAAGCGTTAAAAGCAGTCGACAAAAAAGACATGGTTATTTATCCAGCAAAAGGCGCGATTAAAGCTGTGGTTTACGCCTTTACAGATGCAGATTGTGGTTATTGCCGTAAATTGCATGAAGAGATGGATGATATTAATACACGTGGCATCGAGGTACGTTATTTGGCATGGCCACGTAGCCAAGAATCAGTGCCAAAAATGGAAGCTATTTGGTGTAGTCAAGATCGTAAGGCGGCAATGAATCAGGGGAAAGCTGGCGCCGATGTGCAAGCGCCTAGCTGTGCCAATCCTGTGCAAGAACAGATGGCATTAGGTGCAAAACTTGGTGTGCGAGGTACGCCCGCTATCTTTACTGAAGCAGGACAGCAAGTAGGCGGCTATCTACCTGCAGCTCAATTGGCAGAAGCAGTTGGCGCTAACTAAAGACGGTTATATGCTTTAAGTATTTGTGATATGTATGACGGTGGCGACATTGTGTAGACGTCACAACTGCTTATCGGTATGATAGGATAAAGCGCTAGGCAAACTTAGCCATATAATTTCTATATAAGCGCTTATTTATGTTAGTGATTCTTGTAGTTTCAAGATCTTTCATAGCAGCGTTTTTTATCCCACTATTTAATCTCTTGAGGATCCTGTGAGCAAATCCATCAAACTAGCGATACTTGGTTTAGGCACCGTCGGAACGGGCGTGGTCAATCTAATCAATGATAATTTAGATGAACTAAAACGTCGTAGCGGACGCGACATTGTGATTACCGAAGTTGGTATTCGTCGTCAGCGTGATGACATTAATCCCAATATTATGCAAAACAGTGATCTGATGGCAACCGCTGCCAGTGACAATGTCGATATTGTTATCGAATTGATCGGCGGTACGACCCTTGCAAAAGACGTTATTATGCACGCCATCAAAAATGGCAAGCATGTGGTGACCGCAAATAAAGCGTTATTGGCTGAGCATGGCAATGAGATTTTTGCTTTTGCTGAGCAGCATAATGTTCATGTCGCCTATGAAGCAGCCGTAGCAGGTGGTATTCCAATTATTAAGGTCATGCGTGAAGGTTTAGCTGCCAATAAAATTGATTGGCTAGCGGGTATCATTAATGGTACGGGCAACTTTATCATGACAGAGATGCGCGATAAAGGTCGTCCGTTTGCCGATGTACTGAACGAGGCGCAAGCACTTGGTTATGCTGAAGCAGACCCTACTTTTGACGTTGAAGGTATCGATGCGGCGCACAAGCTGGCGCTACTTGCCTCTATCGCCTTTGGTATTCCATTGCAGTTTGACAAAGTCTACTGTGAAGGTATTACCGGTATTACTTTGCAGGATGTCAATTACGCTGAAGAGCTTGGCTATCGTATTAAGCACTTGGGCTTTGCAGTTCGCCGTGCAGGAAATGGCAGCGGGGACGACAGCGCCGGTATTGAGCTGCGTGTACACCCAACGCTGATTCCACAGAACGCCCTACTTGCTAATGTTAATGGCGTAAAGAATGCCGTACTGGTGAACTCTCACCCTCTCGGTCAGACGTTATATTGCGGTGACGGCGCGGGTGCAGGCGCAACGGCTTCTGCAGTGATGGCAGATGTGATGGATTTAGTGCGTGTATTAGGATGTAAAGATGCTGACCAACAAAACAGCAATGGTCATCATGTACCGCACTTAGCCTTTATCCCTGAAAAATTGTCAGATACGCCAATATTGCGTGCTGAACAAATGATTACCGGATATTATCTACGTGTACATGCCTATGACAGTCCTGGAGTATTGGCAGATATTACCCGTATCTTGAGTGATGCCGGTATCAATATCGATGCTATTTTACAAAAACCGGCGCATAAGCTTGGGCAAGTGCCAGTGATTATTTTAACGCTGCCAGTGGTTGAGAGTCAGATGAATCTTGCCATCGAAAAAATCGAGAAGTTAGACACCATTACTGATAAAGTAGTACGCATACGCTTAGATGAGCTGGCGTAAAAATATGCTTTAATCAATCAAATATGTTGGATTAAAATACTCAAAAAAGGAAATAACAATGTCACATGATGCAATTGTAATCTTAAACGGCGCTCGCACCCCAATGGGCGGCTTCCAAGGCGCATTGACAGACATAAGCGCCACAGATTTGGGCGCAGCGGCTATCAAAGCAGCTGTTGAGCGTTCAGGCGTTAATGTTGATAATATTGATGAAGTTATTATGGGCTGTATCTTAACCGCAGGTTTGGGTCAAGGTCCTGCGCGTCAAGCGATGCGCAAAGCTGGCTTGTCTGATGCGACGGGTGCAGTTACCATCAATAAGCTGTGCGGCTCAGGTCTAAAAGCAGTTATGCAAGCGCATGACGGTATCAAAGCCGGAAGCTTTAAGGTTGCTGTTGCTGGCGGTATGGAGTCGATGACCAATGCGCCTTATATCATGCCAGGTTCGCGTGGTGGTTATCGCATGGGACATAAAGAAGTCAAAGATCATATGTTCTTAGACGGTCTAGAAGATGCCGATACTGGTAAGTTAATGGGTCAATTTGCACAAGAAATGGCGGATGAAAAAGGCTATACGCGCGAACAAATGGATAATTTTGCTATTGAGTCGCTAAATCGTGCACTTACAGCGATCAAAGACAATCATTTCAAAGATGAAATTGAACCAGTTACGTTCAAAACTCGTAAAGGCGAGCAAACGGTTGATACCGATGAGCAGCCTGCCCTTGCTAATGCTGAGCGCATCCCTACTTTGCGTCCTGCCTTTGCAAAAGACGGTACCATCACCGCAGCAAACGCCAGCTCTATCTCAGACGGTGCTGCAGCTGTTGTATTGATGAAAGAGTCACAAGCCAAAGAAGAAGGTCTAGAGTATCAAGCGCGTATCATCGCGACTGCCTCTAATTCTCGTCATCCAAGCGAGTTCACTATTGCCCCAGTTGGCGCGATTGAAAAAGTATTGGCAAGTGCTGGCTGGTCAGTCGCTGATGTCGATTTATGGGAAATCAATGAAGCATTTGCCATGGTGACGATGGCAGCAATGGATGAGCTAAACATCGAACATGCTAAAGTAAACATAGAAGGCGGTGCTTGTGCCCTTGGTCATCCAGTGGGCTGTTCAGGCGCTCGTATCCTAGTGACGCTTATTAACTCCCTAAAGCGTACTGGTGGCAAAAAAGGCGTTGCTACACTGTGTATCGGTGGCGGCGAAGCAGTAGCAGTAGCAATCGAATTGGCTTAAGCTATTTTAAAATGATCGGTATGCTGTAAATTTTTAGCTTATTATTAGAATCTAAAACCGCGTAGCTTTGAGCAATGCGGTTTTTTTATGTCAAAATATTAACACCCGTCTGCTTAAACGTATTAGCGTAGGAAAGCCTTAACTTAAAGGTTATATAGTGATTATGCTCTTTACAGCCTATTACACACCCTTACGTCAAGCGCACACTTTGCTACCTTGCTTATATATCTCATGCCAAATCGTCCTGTTACGATAACAACAAGTCGAGATAGCGACTGGCTATAATAAATACTATTGCTTGAACCGTTTATCTAATAACAGTTCGTATAAGAATATCAATGAACCATTTTATAAAAAGAAATTTACTCATACAAAAGGAAGATAATAATGAGCCAACTTATTCGTTTAAGAGATATCCAAGCAACTCACCGTGATCTGATCGGTGATGATTATTATGACCCAACTGGCAAGACTGCTTTTGGTGTTAATGAAGAAAAAATCGGTAAAATTGAAGGCGCATTGGTAGAAGATACTACTGGTCGCATTCGTTACTTAATCGTCGATGCAGGTGGCTGGTTTAGCTCAAAAGAAGTATTGGTACCAGCAGGTTTAGCACGTATCGTTGGTGATGACGTATTCTTTGATAGCTTGACCAAATCGCAGGTCGAAGCGATGGAAGTCTATGACCATGATTACCAGTATAGCTATAAAGAACAGTATGAAAGAGACCGTCAGGCATTTGTCGCTGACAGTATCCCAGAAGCTGAGCGTATGGAAATTGCCGACCATAATTACGATGCACCAAATACGTTAGAGCTATTAGAAGAACGTCTGACTGTTAATAAAGATCGTATTGTGGCAGGTTTAGTAAAAGTCGGTAAGCATGTCGTGACTGAAGAGCGTAACGTCAATGTTGACTTGGAAGAAGAGCATGCCAATATTGAACGTACCAATGTTAATCGCCCAACTGAACGCCGTATCGGTGATATCGATGGCAATGAGACGATCGAAGTTGAGCTAGAAGCTGAGCGTGCTCATGTCAATAAAGAGACCTATGTCACAGAAGAAGTGAATGTTGGTAAAACGACAGAACGTCATACTGAGACTATCGTAGATACCATTCAACGTGAAGAGCTAGATGTCGATAATAATGGTAACGTGATTGATCGTGATGGCAATTTGTTTACCCGTGATGATATCACTGCTGAAGATGTACGCCGCGCTCGTGGTATGTAATAGGCTAGGCATTCGTATGGTTTTATAATCTAAAGAGTATTTGTGATATTGTTATATACTATTTAAATCAATACTCTACGACAGCCATTAGCCACTGAGTGATTTGCTCAGTAGATAAGACCAGAGCTCGTCTCTGGTCTTTTTTTATATACAATAATAAGGACAACAACCATGAATGCTAATAATGAAAATAACTATCCTAATACCAACTATCCTGACTTTACCAATAATACCGCTAGTGGCACGCAAGATGATTTAACCTCATCCGATTTATCATCTGATCATAGTCAGAAGCAAACAAAAATAAGCAATAAACAAGAAAGTATTTCAGAAAATATACCTGATACTAATAACACTAACGGTGGTTATCTAGAATTATTAGAAGAGCGCCCAGTGGTCAATAAAGAGCGCTTAGATGTTGGTAAAGTAACTGTCACCAAGCATTTTCGCACCAAAACTATTCAAGTACCTATTGAGCTGGTAGAAGAATATATCACGGTACGTACCGATTATCAGGATGCCGAAAGTCAGGATCTATTGTCAGGGAACTATGATGATAAAGACATATTGCGTCATGTGGAGCCTTCATTAGATAGTAAAGCCGTTGTTACTATTAATGGCACACAAGTTGAGATTGGCGATGCGCCTATTGAGATTGTTTTATCGCGTCAAATCGCAACCATTACTAAGGACACTTACGTCGTCCAAGAAATAGCCATTGAAAAAACCACACACACGCATACTGACAGCATTGAAGTCGAACTCAAACATGAAGAACTCGATGTTACTGAAGAAGGGTTTTTGGCACATGAGCAAAATACGGCTCATAAGAGATAAGCTGTCGAGTTTCGAATTTTGTGGAAATCAAAAGCAAAAAAGCAACGCGAACGTTGCTTTTTTTATATTAACTTATCTATCAACGTTATAATTATTATTGGGTCTTTTTACATTCATAAGTAGTGACATTACTGGTGTCAGTGCCAGCAGTACGCATCACACCCGTTTCACGATCTTGATGGGCAACGCGCCACTGTACAAAGCCTGTCGTACCATCGCTAGCCGTTGCGCCCTCAAATACTTCAGGATTGCTGGCTTCATTGGTTTTTGTCAAAGTGACGGTGCCTTTAGCAGTCGCAAGTACCACCTGGTTGTTGTCTTTATAGGTGGCTTCGACTTCTAGTTCAGGAGAGCATAAGTACGTCATTTGATTGACGCCAGTATTTACTGTAGCTACGGTATCGTCTGCGACTTCGCTAGCGGGGGCATCTACGACCACATCACTTGGCTCTGCAGGTTCAGCAGACATAGGCACTGCCTGCTCTTCACTGATACTCTCTTCTAGACTTGGCTCTGTTTCTTGCTTTGGCTGACAGGCTGTTATAGACAAGGCTCCTGCCAATAATGCCGTAACAACCAAAGAGTGATGCCACTGTTTTAATAATGCTACATTCATCATGCTCTCCCAAATAATTATGCTAGACACTATAGCCTGTCCACAAATGCGCGCCTACATTGAATTTGTAAGTAATCAATACAATGTAGATGATATTTTTATTCAACCATCACTCCTCAGGGCATAAAAAAAGTCACTATCTATTCGATAAGGACTTTTTAATCAAGGAATATTAGCTAGGTTTAGATTTTGCCATGACATTGTTTATACTTAAGTGCTGAACCACATGGGCATGGGGCGTTACGGCTGATATTCATACCAGCATATGGGTCTGTGTCATTACCACTTCCAGCCATAGCACCTGCTACGCTAGTACTCGTATTACCACCAACGACATTGCGGCTTTGCACTGCAGCTATTTCAACGCCACCATCCATATTATCGATATCACTATGCTCAAACTGCATTTGCATATGGGCGGCATTTTCACGTTGCTGAATCTCTAATGCTTCTAGCTCTTCTTTGGTCGGGATATGTACACGTGATAAGTCTTGAACCGTCTCAGACTTGATCGCGCCTAGCATCATCTGAAACAGCTCAAATGACTCACGCTTATATTCCTGCTCAGGGTTTTTCTGTGCATAACCACGTAGATGAATACCTTTACGCAGCTGATCCATTTGGGTTAAATGCTCTTTCCAGTGCTTATCTAAACTTTGCAGCATAAAATGACGCTCAAGCTGGGCAGCATCTTTTTCGCCCATTTGCTCTCGGCGACTGTGATAACGGTCTAAGGCTGTTTCGATGATCTTAGCTCGTAAGCCTTCTTCATCTAGGCGGCGATCTTCATCAAGCCAATCGTTAATGGGCATTGCAATCTTAAATTCGTTCTCGAGCTCATCCTCTAACCCATCAATATTCCACTGGTCATCGATAGAGCCTGGCGGAATAAACTGGTTAATCATGGCATTATAAACTTCTTGATGCATGATTTTAATGGCCTCTAACAAATCCATCTCTGCCAGTAAATCATCACGCTGACCATAGATGACTTTACGTTGGTCATTGGCCACATCATCGTATTTCAGTAGGTTTTTACGCGCATCAAAATCGCGACTTTCTACTTTACCTTGGGCGTTTTCAATCGACTTTGAAACCATTTTATGTTCAATGGCTTCATCTTCTTTGAGACCCATGGCGCGCATCATGTTTACGACGCGATCACCAGCAAAGATACGCATCAAGTCATCTTCAAGCGATAAGAAGAAACGTGACATCCCAGGGTCACCTTGACGACCCGCGCGACCACGCAGCTGATTATCAATACGGCGTGATTCATGACGCTCAGAACCAATAATATGTAAACCACCAGCCGCAACGACTTGGTCATGCTTAATTTGCCACTCGGCTTTTAGACGCGCCATTTCTTCGGGACTAACCGAATCAATATCTTCGATAAATGACTGCCAGTTACCACCCAAGATAATATCGGTACCACGACCTGCCATGTTAGTCGCGATAGTAACTGATTTTGGGCTACCTGCTTGAGCGATAATTTCTGCTTCACGCTCATGCTGCTTAGCGTTTAGCACATTATGCTTAACGCCTTCTTGATCGAGCAGATAAGACAATTCTTCACTGGCTTCAATCGTTGCCGTACCAACCAATACTGGCGCGCCTTTTGCCTGAATCTCTTGAATCTCGCGGATAATGCCTTTATATTTTCCTAACTTGGTTAAGAAAATTTGGTCATCCATATCGACACGAGCAATCGGCTCATGCGTTGGAATCACAATGACGTCTAAATCATAAGTTGATTTAAATTCTGCCGCTTCAGTATCAGCGGTACCCGTCATACCAGACAGTTTGTCATACAGACGGAAAAAATTCTGGAATGTGGTGGTTGCAAGGGTTTGGTTTTCGGCTTGGATCTCAACATTTTCTTTGGCTTCAACGGCTTGATGCAGACCTTCTGACCAACGACGACCCGGCATAGTACGACCGGTGTTTTCATCAACGATAACCACTTCGCCATCATCAACAATATAATGGATATTTTTGACAAAGACATGGTGGGCACGAATCGCCGCTTGTACGTGAGCCAATAATGGCAAACGGCTTGGGCTATAAAGACTTTCGTTTTCGCCAAGCTCACCGACTTGGATTAAGAAGCGCTCAATCTTCTCATAGCCTTTTTCACTAATCTCAATCTGGCGATTTTTCTCATCAATCCAAAAATCTTCTTCTTCATTATTTTTATTGGCTTCTTCGTCTTTTGAGCGAATAAGCACGGGAATAATGGTATTAATCAGCGCATACATGCGTGATGAATCTTCAGCTTGACCCGAGATAATCAACGGCGTACGAGCTTCATCGATCAAAATAGAGTCAATTTCATCGATAATACAGAAGTTTAGCGGGCGCTGCTTTTTCTCTTTTAAACTAAAGACCATGTTATCGCGCAAATAATCAAAACCGTACTCGTTATTGGTACCGTAAGTGATATCCGCTTGATAAGCATCGACTTTTTCTTGTGGTGGTTGCTGCGAGTAAATCACGCCGACCGTCATGCCCAAAAAGCCAAATAAGGGACGGTTTAATTCCGCATCACGTGCCGCCAAATAATCGTTGACCGTCACCAAATGTACGCCTTTGCCACTGATGGCATTGAGGTACATGGCCAAGGTGCCCATCAATGTTTTACCCTCACCGGTCTTCATCTCAGCGATTTTACCTTCGTGCAAGGTAATACCACCGATCAGCTGCACGTCATAGTGGCGCATACCGTTAACCCGTAAAGACGCTTCACGACAAACCGCAAACGCTTCTGGCAATAAGGCATCTAGACTTTCGCCGCCTTGGTGTCTTACTTTAAATTCTTCAGTTTTTTGTTGTAATTGCTCATCAGACAGGGCTTGTATCGCAGCCTCGTATGCGTTGATTTTGCTGACCACTTTGCGCATGCGTTTAAGCTCACGCTCATTTTTGGTGCCAACGACACTGCCTATAATCTTTGATAACATAATTTTTTGACCTATGGAAATATTCGATAATTAGTGCGCATGACAACGCTTTACTCGCTGTTTTTTTAATTATTTGGCTGGTTACTGTCCAATTTAAGACAGTCCAATAAAATATCGCCCAATTAAGTGTGACGTCATTATATATGGTTATGACGGCGATGGATACAAGGGCAGTTAGCAGATATTTGCCGACGTAAAAAGGTGATAGGACGTGTTAAAATAACACTTATAAACCTATGTTTTTCAATTTTTTTGCTTATTGCCAGCACACTTTTTAGATGATCTATTTTATTTTGAACCGATTATTATTAGCCTTTATATCTAAAGCCTTTATATCTAAAGCCTTCTATCTAGCCAAACTTATTTAAACACCCCTATTTAATAAATAAAAAAGACAACTTAAGAGATTCTGCATGCCAGTTAAACCTTCTGCTCAAAATAACAATCTTATTAAACCCACTTCAAAATCTGTGCCAGTTGACTCTGACTCATTGGTCATAGGCGATACAACCTACCACTTGGCAGATCATACGCCAATGATGGTGCAATATCTCAATATGAAGGTTAACTATCCTCAAGCTTTGCTGTTATATCGGATGGGTGATTTTTACGAGTTATTTTTTGATGATGCCAAACGCGCGGCACAGATATTGGACATTACTTTAACCCGTCGAGGTACCGATAAAGCAGGTAATACGATTGCGATGGCAGGTGTCCCTTTTCATGCTGCAGATAGTTATATGGCAAGATTGATAGCTGCTGGGCAAACCGTCGTTGTCTGTGAACAAATCGATGAATCAGCTACTGGCACTGACAATGCAAATAACCCGTCCAATGCTCCGACGATGGGCGATAAGCAGAAGAAAGATAAGAGCAAATCTACTGCTGGCACTATTATGCGCCGTGAAGTGGTCAAAACGCTGACCGCAGGGACTATTACTGACGATGCACTCATTGCGCCCAATCACACCCCGACTGTCGTCGCTATTGATATCGAGATTCCTAAATCGAACAGCAAACAACCTGTGCAAGCTGCCGTTAGCCAAATGGATTTAGCCGCTGGGACTTTGACGACGCAAACGATCAGCGCTAATCAAGATGATATTGAAGCTTTACAAACCCAAATGCTCACGGTGCTGGCACGTTTTGCGCCTAGCGAATGTATCGTTAGCGAAGCACTTAACGACCGTATCGGTGAAGATTGGACGCTATGGCTAAGGCAAAATCTCGACTGCCCTATTGTTGAAGTTGCGGGCAATGATTTCCACCGTGAGCATGCCAGCGAAACTCTATGCCAACAGTTTGAGGTTCAGCGTCTTGATGGGCTTGGTATTAGCGATGCACCACTTGCCCAGTCTAGCTGTGCGGCGCTAATACATTATGCGCGGCAAACTCAGCAGCGTCATGTGCCACAACTTAATCAGCTGATCGTTGAATATAATGATGACTATTTAATCATTGATGCCAATAGTCAGCAAAACCTTGAGCTATTTACGCCTGTTAGCAGTAATGGTACGTCATTGATATCTGTCCTCAATCATTGTCAAACGCCGATGGGTCGACGCTTACTCGTGCAGCAGATGAAACGCCCACTGCGTCAGCATTCGCGTATTAATTTGCGTTTAGATGCGATAACCAGTTTGTTAAATATAGATAATTACTTTGTCGAAAACAAAAATATTAATCGAAATCTAGAAAATGACTCATTAATTACAAGCTTACGTGAGACTTTAAATGCTATCGGCGATATTGAGCGTATTAGTAGCCGTATCGGTCTGTTAAGCGCCAAGCCACGCGATTTACGTAAGCTTGCAGACGGTATTGCAAGTAGCACCCAGCTTACTAGTTTGCTAACTGAATCAGGTATCAGCCATGAGGATACTGGCTTATTACCCATGCTCATGCAGCAATTGCCTGCGCAGTTACCTGCCGTACAATCCGTCGCCGAGCTTATTGAGCGAGCTATTATCGTAGAGCCACCGGCGCATATTCGTGATGGTGGCATGTTAGCCGCAGGCTATGATGCAGAGTTTGATCGCCTGACTCATCTGCATGACAATATCCAAGTGACATTGGATGAAATGGTAGAGCGTGCGCGTCAAGAGAGCCAATTACCCAGTCTAAAAGTAGGCTTTAATAAAGTGAGCGGCTTTTATTTCGAGTTGCCTAAAATGCAGGCAAAAAATGCACCAGCGCATTTTATCCGTCGGCAAACGCTGAAAAGTAGCGAGCGATTCATCACTGACGAGCTAAAAACAGTCGAAACTGAATATCTAAGCGCGCAAAGCTTAGCATTGACTCGCGAAAAGCAGCTGTATCACGAAATCTTAACTGAACTCAGCGACCATCTAGCCGAACTGCAACAACTGAGTGCTGCTATCGCCCAGATAGATGTACTCAGTAATTGGGCGCAACTTGCAACCATTTATAACTGGCAGCGTCCAGTCATGAGTAACGGCTCAAAAGAGAGCAGCATCTTAGATAATAGCTTAGAAAACAGTCACTCAGAAAATGGCTTGAATAATAACAGTCAAACCAGTATTGATATCAAAGCAGGTCGTCATGTTGTTGTAGAAGCTGTACTAAATCCTATTCACACTCATCAAAATAATCCTGCCAAACACAGCAGTCATTTTGTCGCCAATGATTGTGCATTGGGCAGTCATGCAAACCCTGAGCGATTATTAATGATTACTGGCCCTAATATGGGTGGCAAATCGACCTATATGCGTCAAACCGCGCTGATTGTTCTACTGGCGCATTGTGGTAGCTTTGTGCCAGCAGCTAGCGCTCATATTGGTGATATCGACCGTATCTTTACCCGTATTGGTTCGGCTGATGATTTGGCAGGTGGCAAATCAACCTTTATGGTGGAGATGATTGAAACCGCTAATATTCTCAACGAAGCAACCAATAAATCGTTGGTGCTTATGGATGAAGTCGGACGCGGTACAGCCACCACTGATGGCTTGGCAATCGCTCATGCTTGCGTTAATCGATTGGTAGAGATTGGCTGCCTGACATTATTTGCCACCCATTATTTTGAGCTGACAAAATTGGCGCAAAATAACACAGAAAACAACATAGAAAATAATTCAAGCAATCATGCCAATATTCGTAATGTTCATGTCGCTGCTAGCGAAATCGACGGTCAACTGCTACTACTGCATCAAATTAAAGATGGTGCAGCAAGCTCCAGCTTTGGATTACATGTGGCAAAAATGGCGGGTATCCCAACTCAAGTGCTTAATGATGCCAAGCGTTATTTAGTAGATAACTTAAGCATAGACAATCTAAAACCAGATAACGAAAGTATTAATGATGACAAAAATGAATTAGCTAAGTCGGTAAAGGATAAACGCCAACAGACTTATGATAGTAATATAGAGAAATCAAACATCAGGAATCTTGATAAAAAACAAAGAAATACATATATTCCCCAACAAAATCAGCTATTTATCTTACAAGATGAGCTACAGGCTATCGACCCTGACAGCCTAACGCCAAAGCAGGCACATGATTTACTATATCATCTAAAGGAAATCATTAGTTATTAAAGGGAATTGTCAATTTGTCGTAAAGGCGCTAAAATACGCCTTATTTTCCAACTATTCTAGTTAGCCCTTCAAGCTAGACCAATAACAGGTAGACAGTACTATGACTTTTGTCGTTACAGAGAACTGCATTCTTTGCAAATACACCGACTGTGTGGAAGTCTGTCCTGTAGACTGCTTTTATGAAGGGCCGAATTTCCTTGTCATTGACCCTGATGAGTGCATCGACTGCGCGCTATGCGAGCCTGAATGTCCTGCTAATGCTATCTTCTCAGAAGATGAAGTACCGAAAGGGCAAGAGGTGTTTACCCAGCTAAACGAAGAGCTGGCGCAAAAGTGGCCCAACATCACTGAGATGAAAGGTCAATTGCCAGAAGCTGAAAAGTGGGATGGTGTCGAAGGTAAGATTCAGTATTTAGAGAAGTAACTGTTTAAATAAAGTTAACTTGAGTTGTCAAAAGAGCTAAACTTCATGTTTGGCTCTTTTAGTATTTATTGTCAGGTAAAATAATATTAATATATCTAGGGACACTATTTCAAATTTATTCCCAAGGACGTAAATCGACTATTTGTAACGGTGTTCCCGAATTGTCTAATAAAATAACCATATCTACCTTTTGAGCTCTTAGAGGAATATAACCATGAGCATCAGGATAAGAAGCTATTACTTTATCTACTTTAGATATTTCATTATATTTACTTAATTCTGCTAAGCTTTGTTGTTCTTTTAGCATTCTATCTTTCATTATATCTATACCAACGTATTGCTCTGGTCTTTGGGCTATCGATATTCCACCCAGCACTTCCTCTAATAGATGCTTTGAGCGGACCTCAGCATCTTCAGACAGCGTTGTTCCCACAAACTGAGGACCTGTCCAAGTAGGCGACTTAAAATCAGAATTTACACTATCTAAATCCGCAATGACAATTTCATTAGCTTTTACAAGCTCAAAGCGTTCAAACGTATATGCAACCCAGGCAGGTCGACCTTGTGCTAATCCATACAGACTAAACATCCAAAACCCCAGTTGCACTATAACAATAGATATTAAATCAAATCGCAAAGATTTTTTATTTTCTTTATATACAAATAAGCTTAACAAAGGCCAAAGCACGACCTGCACAATGATTATCGCTATAAAAATAGGTAGCACACCGGTAGCTTTAAAAAGTGATGAAGGATACCATTGTGTTTTTATAAATACAGCGATTGTTAAGGCTAGAAATAGCGATAATATAAAATGTACAAATGAATACTTAGTACGCTTTTTCATCTTCGCATAACCTTCATAATATTTGGCTGTATATAGTTTTTAGCAACCTAGACGTAAAAAAACCAAACATAATGTTTGGTTTTTTTATATGAGGCATTAGATAAAACATCAGTACTTATCTAGCACCCCTTACTTCAGCTGCAGTGATAGCAGCTTGACATGTACCTGGTAAGAACTTTTTAGGCATACCGTTATTACCATTTATAGGACCACATTTCCATTCGCTAATGGCAGTACCTGGTATCGCAGCTATACCAGGATCACCAGCTGTAACTGGTGCAGCCAAAGGTACCATTGCAATAGCTTTACTTGCCGCAGCTTTTAAACTTGGATCGGCAGAAGAAGTTACCACTATGCTACCAGCAGCAGTTGTTTGTACAGATGCAACATATTTAGTGGGGTTTGTTACTTCGCAACCCCAGTTACCTGCTGTAGGTAGTGTAGTAGTGCTTTGATAAACCTCAGACACGTTAGTACGACAGGCAGATGCTGCTAATAAAACTTCTGATACTCTAGCTTTAGTAGTATAGTCTTGATAAGCAGGTAATGCAACTGCTGCTAAGATACCAATAATCGCGATAACGATCATTAGTTCTATTAAGGTAAAACCTTTTTGGATAGTAGTGTTCATATGAACTCCTTTTGGGGTATATAAAGATAAGGGGCTATTAGCACGTTTTATCTTTAGGGATATAATGTATTTTTCTCTTAATATAAATATTGCATATAACATGCCAAAATCATTATCTATAGTATATAATTCCTGTAAGTACCTAATTACTTTCATTATTTATGCGTAATAAATTTCATTGGTATAATAATCGACACTTTATGTTACGCTTAACCTACTGAAAATTGTCAGTTTTACTGTATTTTAGGAGTAAAAAGTAAATACACATGACGTTTCTTGTCAGTTCCCTTCAAAAATTTGTTATTTATTCCATTCGCCATCTGTACCGCAAGTATTAATTGTTTTAATCACTCGACACTTAATCCCTACATAGTTGATCGTCATTGTGCCATCATTAGCCATCTGCGTTCCTGTTATTGGCGTTGCGGTAATGATCCATTTGGACGTAAGAGGATCTAGCGGAGGTGGTGGATCTGGTGGTGGCGAAACTGGTGCAACTATTGTTTCGACAGTGACGTTATAAAGCGCAGTGCCTTGCTTAGGATAATTACCAGTAAGCCCTGTTCTTAGCGCGTTGCTATAACTACCTTGTGCTAGCTTACGACTTTCTATGATTGAAGCAATATTCTGCATCTCACTCATCATATCGGTGCGTTTAGATTTGATGACGTATTGCTGATAGCTTGGGTAAGAGATAGCAGCCAGGATACCAATAATAGCGACGACGATCATCATCTCGATTAGAGTAAAACCACGCTGCGTTTCAGATATTCCACTTAACTGACGATTTGTTGATGTATTCATTACCAGCTCTCCCCATCTATACCGCAATCAGTTGCTGTAATCGCCATAGTAGTCTTGCTTTGACAACGTAGACCTGTACTTACCATTAGTATATTTTTCGCATTTTTAAATGTGCCTGTGCTATTAGGTGTCGCCAGCATCTTCCATGTACGACCCGTACTATTATCCAGCCCCGTACTTACCAATGACTTGGTTGGTGTTGCACCATCGACAAGGGTAATCTGATAACGATAGTTGGTCGCATCACTACCTTGCGGTACATAAATAGTCGTATTGGCAGTATCGTAGCCATAGCTTACATTATTACCACTACTGACAACTTGCGGCTGGAAGCCTTTATAAGTCAAAGCTGATGAACGCCAGCGCTCCAATTGAAGCTCTAGTTGGAGCATCTTTGCCTGCACATCATTTTCAGCATTTCTGATGACATACTGTCGATAGCTCGGTATCGCAATTGCTGCCAAAATAGCAATAATCATCACGACCACCATCAGCTCAATGAGCGTAAAACCTCTATTTTTGCTATTAGGTTTATTATCAGCAGGGGTAGCCATTAGTTGCTCTCATACCATTGCGTTGGTTTTAGCACATAACGCTCTTTGAATAGTATGCTTGCCATAGAGCCATCACCCTTGTCTTTTGTAATACCTGCATACGGGTCATTACCATTTGGATAGCCGCCTGCTGGTGGATTTTTAGGTGCCGTATCTTTCTTATTATCATTACCATAGCTGATAAGATCATTGGCACGATCTGTCAAGCTTTGCGTACCAATCAATACCGTAGTGTCTAAGTTATTGGCATTCACAGCACCAAGTGTCAGCTCCTGAATACCCTTACCTGCTGGTGTAAAGCCACCTGTCCCGGTTTTAGAAGTATTATCCATACAGACACCATAAGGTAGGCAATACATTTGCTGTTCTGAGCCACCAAGCGTCTGTGCCTCACAGAGGCTATTATTGCCATACGACATATTAGGGTCATATACTGACATAAATAGATAATTGTTCATGACGCGATAGTCGCCCATGGCTTTTACATGTGAGACATTCTCAAACCCTGCAAAACGTGTCAATGGGTAGTACCAACCTTGCTTCTTCTTATTTACTAAACTCTCAATCTCTTTAATTTTAGCCGCTTCATTTTCTAAATTTTTACCGCCTAGCTCTATCAAATCATCGATTTCTTTTAAGTCCTTAATCTTAAGTGTTGAGGTTGCACTGATTTCTAAAAGATCATTACGAGTAACATCAGTATCAATAATGCCATATAGACGATTGGCTAATGCCTTTGTATTGCGTCGCTTAGCTAATGGTGAGCTACGATCCCCAGAGGCAATGTTTACAAGGGCAAATATTTTACTTTGCTTGTCTCTATAAAAACTTACTACTGGACGAGCATAGAAGCGATATGGTAATGCAGTGACATTTTCAGAAGCATTGAGCACTCGAACAACGCGTACTTCTTTAAATGCTTTTTTCTTTTCGTTAATGAAGTCTGCACGAAATACGTTGCCACCTAAATCTGCAAAGTATAAATGATCAAATAAACCATCGTTATTACGATCCAGCGGCGTAACACCAGCAACGACACTATGATTATAGGGATTGTTCCAAGACCACAATTTTTCACCTGTTTTGGCATCACTCACATAGATAGAGCTGCCTTTTGCTACTGATGTTGGTACGAACTGTGGGTTTTCATACTGCATGTCATAACCACCACCAAATACGATGACGTCTTTGTATTTAGTGTCACTAGCGCCTTCATTTACTCGAGCCGTGGTGACTGTGTTCCAGATCTGCCCAACATTACTATAGTCATTGTTATTAACAGTGACCTGAGTACCATTGTCATTTCTATGCAATTTTGCTGTTGTACTAGTAATATCCGGCGTAATACTAAATAGTATTTTTGGCGCATTTTTGTCAGCTAAGTCTAAAGCATATAATCCATCAGCGCCCATACGGAAACCACCGTAAGCCGCCATTGACAAGAAATTGCTTGTATTAGTGACGTCATTTACGTTACTGCTATCAGGTTTATATAAGGAAACTTTGCGGGTTTTTTGATCTCCTAACGTAGTGCTGCTGTAACGATATTTGGCACTCACCAGCCATGGAGCATCAACCCCAAAGCTTAAACCGCCCATCGCTTCTTTTACTAAAGCTTCTGATTGTTTACGGAACATCTCATGTAATACCAATGCCCATTTTTCTTCGCCTGTATTGGCATCTACTAAGTGCAACGCACCATCCATCGAACCAAATAATAAATAGTCTTCTCGGTTATTGGCGGTGATGTTACCCGACTCATTAACTTCCGCACTATAAGAGACTAATGCAGGCTTTGAATGCACGACTCCACCGACTTGCCGAACTGCTTGAGTCGGAAAGTATTTTGACTGCCTCATATCCATTGTATCGATAAACGGGACATTAGTTTCAGTATAGTCAACATTGTAGCCTAAGAAATTGAGCATGATACGCTTGGATTGAAGAAGCGTTTTGCCGCCAGAACTATACACGCTATCGTTAATTTGAGGAAAACCGGTCGGCGTTCCATTATCACCAACGCCAATCTTTACCACACCCTCAGGGATTTTTGTATTATTAAGTCCTTGATAGTTTTCGAAGAATACATTGCGTGTGCTAGCAGGCGAGCTAAAATTTGGTGCTACTAAGCGAGCATAAAAACCCCCACTATTTACAGCAGAATTACCTGCTGTACTGGTAGGAGACTGGGCCCATAGATCAGCTGCGGCATCATTTAACGTCCCACCTGCATCATTATAGAGTCGTCTGTTTCCCTGACCATACAATGTACCGTTTTTAGTTTCATACTTTTTAAGGTTGCCCGGCCATACTTTAAACGTATCTCCTACTTTAGGTTCTAACATAGGCAGATAGGCATAGGGCAACGTCGTACTGGTTTGATAAGGGTCATCTGGAACAGTAATAGTACCAGCTGGTGTGGTATTAATGGTTTGATTTAAATCAGTGATAAATTTCTGCACACTATTAGCAATATCAAGTGAGGTTTCCGCGTAAAAGAAACCACCGTTGCCATAGTCAGGGCCACCCCACTTACAGGCGTTTTTTGCATCTTGATTGGTTGCCTGATCACACAGGTAGTTACCATACTTATCTTTTGGGATTCCTGCAAACGATGAGCCAAAGCCGGCAACTGCTGTTCTAATACTAGCTTTTGCGGGGTTTAGGTTAGGATCATATAAGCGCTTGGCATACTCACCAATATATTCCCAGCCGCCGGTTTCACCAGCAAAAAGATTAGACTGTAGTTTAGGAGACGCCAACCCTGTTGGTTTAGTTTGAATGCCATAATTGGTTGTCAATGAGTGATTAATAATGGTTTGTGCCATATCGTCTTTGGTCGAGTTGGGCGCGCCATCGGTTAAGAAATAGATACCATTACTGTCACACTGCTCGGTACTGCTACCCTGAATATAGGTATCGCCAGTTGCTTTTTTGGACTCAGCAACAGAATAGCGAAAGCCACCTATAAGATTGTCTTTTTGATCTTCAGTAAAGGTAAAGGGGTTAACGCGATAGGATACCAGTCCTGTGATGCCGTCACCATAACCCCAAACTGTTCCCACAATGGGTTCAATATCAAGCGGTTCTTGTGCCACTTTTAGCCAACCACCATAACGCCAACCGACAGGTAACTTTTCATAGGTATCCCACGAGCTTGTCATATTAACAGCTGTACCTGTGGCAGCTAAAAATTTAGCCTTAAAATCAGCTTGGTCAGCAACTCGACCCCAGCCGCCTGATGTTAAGGGATAATAAATACCGCCATTGACTGTGCCTTTAGCAATATTATTGCCATCTCGACTAGGCCAATTATTAATACACTGCTTTACAGGAATACCAAGAGCGTTAGCATTATGGACTGTCCCTAATTCAATACAAACAAAATAGATTTGCTTATCTTCAGTGGCTGACTTTTGTTTAACCATAGAACCGTCATAAATCACCCTTACTGAATTAACATTTAAAGACGGATCGACCCCCGTCCCAGTTCCCATCATGTACGCGCCTGCTTCGGCATAGGCGTGAGCGGTAGGCGTACCGCTAGATGACTTACTCACATCAGGATAGGTGCTACTGGATAGTTTTAAATCAGGATTTGGTGTACCGTCTTGGTTAGTAGTAGTATCCAGTGATTGAATTTCTGCAAGTGCCCGCGCAATTTTTTGACGTTGGGCAATGGATAGTGGCGCGGCTGGCACTACTATTCGACCCGAGTGACCATCGATCAGTTTATTCCTTGCCGTACCAATACTGATATTGGTTTTGGATGAAAACTGCCCAAGACCCATATAAACTTTATTATCAATTTGATCCCCAGCAAGCAGTGGTAATAGAGCATCCTTTAATCGAGAAAGTCTATCAAGTTCTGTTACCGTTCTCGATGCACTTCCAGATCCAAATGTTTTAATACAGCCGCGCACATAATAGGGAATAACTTGTCCACCGATAGTGACACTTCTTTTAATAGAAGTGTTACCGCCGGTCGAGGCATCAGTCAGGTTATACGCCCACTCAAAAATTTTATTGGTATTTGTACGGTTAGACTGATACTCACCAACATCTACTCGTTTACATAACGGCTCATCAACATCCCCTGGGCTACCGTAGAGATTGTTTTTAGGTAGCACTAAGGAGCTGATACCCATCGAACCTGAAGTATCAATCATCATCATCAAGTTAGTACGCGCAGCAGAAGCCGGCTGATAAATACTAAGATCTCCAATATTACTAACTACCCCGTCTTGATTCACAGCGGCTTGGGACATGGTCATACACATCATGCCAAGTACAGCAGCACTTAGGCTAGAGACGCGCCACCAAGAGTTAATGTGTTTTTGAGCGTCGGATTCGATAGCCGTCACTATGGGCGCGCGATAACGATTGAGATTTTTTATTTTCATAATGTTAGCTCCGAGACATGGCTGCAATAGATGTGATAATGCAAATACATTTAAATATCTCTACATAACGGATTTGTACTGTCTGTTTTGCCACCATTACCAAAGTAGTCACATAGCTCACTACTTTGAATATTGGCTAAATCAACCTGCTCTACAAGCATCTTAGTAGGAAGACTATTGTCTTTCATACACTTCACAACCCCATCTACATGGTCTGAAGCATTTTTTTCAAAGCATTCTTTTATCTTAGTGTCTTTTGCACTTCCATAAGCAGGCAATACTGACGTAGAATAAATATCGAACGTAAACATTTTTGCGGTTTTTTCGTCAGAATCTGTACCTAAATTCATATGCTCAAAATTGCCATTGTTTGCAGTGGCGCTAACATTCTTAATCATAACTTGAGTCATCGTTGTATTACGATTACTGGTATAGTCAGTAGCTTTAGTAGGGTCACAGTAACCTGTTGCATTATCGACCAACCTACCAGTATTACGACGTATAACCGCATCATCAATATTAAAAAAAGAAGAACGTGGACGATAACAAAAATCGATAATATCGTCGTTATTATTTTCTAAGATATAGTATCCAAATATCCCTGTAATGCCCGTGATTTGCTTATATTGATCACTAGCCGGAGAACCATTAACTGACATCTCAATCTTATTGTTCACGCTATCAGAAGACTGTAGAAGCAAGGTGTTTATCTGATCGCTGGTTGCCAGCTTTAAATCGGTGGTACTGTTGCGTACCGCTATGACTCCGACGAGCATAATCAGTATCAAAAATAGTAAAACTACGATCAACACTGCTCCGCGCTGGCTGGAAGCTAATGAAGGATAAGTATTAGAATGACTGATATTCATGGCAGATTTTCACCTTCATTTATACGCGTAGGATAGAGAGATTATCAATCGTATTTAACTAACACTGTTAATCACATTCACAATTCTAGCATTACGCAATAGAGTATTGGTTTCATAAACACGGCGTAAATATTTTGGTGCATTGGTTTCTGGTTTTAGCGTCTGTGTCGTACTAAATATATTGAATGTACTTGCACTATCATCAGGACTATTGGATTTACTTCGGGTTAATAGTGCGACTTTTATATTAGTAATATAGGGCTTTTCTGTCGTAAGGTTCATGTAATCTTTTACACTCGTTTCAGTATATCCATAACTTGCCACACCACTGTTAACTACTGAATTCTTGACACCTAAACGAATATTAAACTGATCGACATTTTTGACAATAGTTTGTCCTTCTTCCATAAAGTTAGTGAGCTCTCCATTACTTGCTATACGCCCAGCATCACAGTTGAGATTGAGGTTTTTTCTATCTTTATTGGTTTTGACAGTATCTTCAGTTAAAAAATAACGAGTAATGACATGTTCATTTAACTCAATTTTCTCACCTTCACAGTCATACAATATTTGACCGGTTATATTAGTATACTGGAATGTAAGCTGATCACTTTTTTCACCAGTATTCGATAAGGAACCATCCCATTTATGAATCCCACCCGCTGAATCCATGTCATGACTACGCGTTAAGTAACCTTTTTCTAATTGCGTACTTGTTACAACATTTACTGCATCAGCATTGGTTACGCTTGCCGTCAGCACCACACCACCCAAAGCAGTTTTATCATTAAGAGGCACGCCATCATTGCCAAGATTGGCAAGTCTTAATTGTTGTTCAATCGATTGGATCCCAAATACTGCTGAATCCTGAATCTCAGAGCCAGCATTTTGTATGCGATCTACACGTTGACTGGTCAAAAACACTTGTATCACAGCAGCCGATATTAAGAGTCCTAGCACCAGTGATATCATCAGCTCAATAAGCGTAAAGCCTTGCTGATAGTTGATATTTTGTTCCATGGTATGTTTCATTAGTAGGTCTCCACAATGACACAATTACTGCCACTTTTGTAGATACCACTTGCATCGGCACAAGCATTTGCATCTGTTGCATCCATCGCAGCAATAGTATCACCCCATGCTGCGATAATACATTTGACTTCAGAAAAATTGGCCGTTCCTGGACAAGTAACCATTTTTACGTTAATACCATAGCTGTATAATTGATCGAATGCGTCTTTAGACTCATTGATAGCGATTTGTTCAGCAGTACACTCCGTACAGTTTTCGCGAATTTTAGAAGCATCATTAATTGTGGTTTGATAAGTAGCAATTTGCTGAGAGTTGGCGCGCATATTTTCTGCTAGTCCACGAATAGCACTTAAAGCCTGAGTACGTATTAAGCTTTCATCGGTTGCACTAATGGCACGCATTTGTAGCGCACTAAAACCTAAAACGGCAACAGATAATAGTAAGACCGCAACAAGTACTTCTATTAGTCCAACACCAGCCTGTTGACTGATCCGACTCATTAGCAAGTTCCTCCAAGCTTACTGCTAATAACACCAAGTGCATTGACCGTTACTTGTCTTGGTGACACTGAATTATTGCCATCACAGATGTTATAAGTAAATGCTGCACCTTTATCAGTGCGTTTGCTAGGATAAAAAGTTATTTTTGTATCATCTGATTCTATCAATGTTTTTGCAGCGTATTTATATGTTGCAATACTAACTAAATTTGAAGCTTGAACGTCACCACCTGTTTCGCCACCACCTGTTTCGCCACCACCTGTTTCGCCACCACCTGCTTCGCCACCACCTGCTTCGCCACCACCTGCTTCGCCACCACCTGCTTCGCCACCACCTGTTCCGCCACCACCTGCTTCGCCACCACCTGTTTCGCCACCCCCTGTTCCGCCACCACCTGTTTCGCCACCATCTGTTTCGCCACCATCTGTTTCGCCACCATCTGTTTCGCCACCACCTGTTTCACCACCACCTGTTTCACCACCAAAACATTTCTTACATTGTCCCGGAGCCCCCGTTTTCGCACATTTCTCACATGCATCTGCTTTTTCATTTGCATTTGGATTTGCAGCCATCGCTGAAGACATAAATAAGCTTGTCCAATCTCTAGCTACAGCTGCCGAGGAGAATAAAGTAGGACTCGAATATGCTGCTGATAAGGGGGCTGGAACTTGAATACTAACGTTACTTGACTCAGCATCATTAATATAACTTACAGTTACTGGCTGTCGACGAATAACGCTTTCTGCTTTGGCTTCTCTTAAGGCATTGATTAAGGTTGCAGTTGTTGATTTCACTCGTTGGTTAGCAAGCTGAGTACTAATACTAGGGGCAGCAATAGATACAATGACACCTAATACTACAATAGTAACCAACAGCTCAATCAGGGTAAAACCTGAGTTAGAGTCTGAGTGGTAACGTGAAGAGCTATTTATAGAGTTAGGCATATTATTATCCTATTTATGGTAATTACGAGTTGTTTTTGACAACAAATACAATCTTTAGTAAAGGTGATATTCAATATTCTTTAATAGTATACGTGCAATATTTATACCACTAAATTCAACTAGAGTCTAAAAGTAACTGCCATGAGCTAATGCATACGCAAACAGATGGTGAGCGCTATAGGATTTAGTAGTAGTTATAGATGGAAGTATAGGCTCTAAAAGAGGGATTGAAATTGTAGCGCGAGCTAAAGCCTGCAAACTCGCCCCTGTCGTCGCTACATCATCAAATAAGATAAGGCGTTTAACAGGAGAAGGCTCTAGTAAAGTAAAGGCATTGTCTAAATTACTCAAGCGTTCGGCACGGGTGAGTCCTTGCTGACTGACCGTATTATCAATACGCTTGATACCTTGCCATAAAGGAATATCCCAATGCTTAGATAAACACGCCCCCAAAATACTGACAGGATCGAAGCCTCGTTTAATGAGACGCTCATCGGTCGTTGGCATAGCGACAATCACACTGTTACCATGATGGCAACCTTGAGGTCGTGGTAGTTGACGTATCACATGTAACAATAACGGCAGCTTTGTCATATCCTCATGATGCTTAAAGGCTCTAATAGCTTGGCGCATGGGATAGTCATAGTAAGTGGCTGCTTGAATGGTGAGCGTCATGCCAGCAGTAATATCAACTTCAAATGGCTTAGGCAACCAGGCAATACTGCTATGGCAGCGGGTGCACAGCAATCCACTACTAAAACGGCTATAGAGTTGCTTTCGGATTTTGCTAAAAGAAGAATGGCTGCTTGATAAAGAGTACGATGTATTTTCAGCTAATGGGCTTTTTTGACTGAATAATGGAGTATTTGACGAGGAGGGATTTTGTAAAAGCTGTGATTGCGGAGTACTACGATAAACGGCACATAGCTGGCAGCGTATGTTTATATACTCTGCCAGCCATAGTCCGGTTTGATAAGGCGCTAAGGGACGCATGGCTTGCTGTCACTATAGGCACCGATATTTAAAGCGCTAATGTTACAGCCCTTTCCAATCATTGAGTACGATACCAAAGCCGATAGCCGTATTTTCATGGTTATAATCAACAATAGATTCGCCATACCCTTGGAATACCTGCACAAAACCATTGACGTTTTTAGATAACGGATAAACATAATCGATTTGCGCAGCGCCTTTATTGGTGCCTGGATTGTAGCGCAGTGTACCGCTTAGGCTTTGTTGATTTGGTAAATCATATAAGAACTTGATATCACCATAACCCATGAAATCTTCGATATCTGGATTGTCTTCACTGCTATCATTTTCATTGTTCACTCGTAACCAGAATCGCGGTATGACAGATAACTTGCCCCACTCTGCCCCTGCCATCACATAAGCACGGTTCCACGAGCGCGATAATGGATCATCTTGACCATTTGAGTGGTGAATAGCACCTGCTCCGAGCATACGTAGTCGTCCACCAAAAGGTAGATTTGCGGTCACAGGCTGGGTCAAAAATATCTCTGGCTGATAATCGGTTGCACGAAATGGTCGTGAATTGTCTTCATTATAAACTTGCCAATGCGACTCTTGAGTATAACCAAACCACAAATCAGCATTGGTATTGAATAAATCTTCTGCAACTTTAGTCTTTAATGATAGTTGAAACTTTAGATCCGTATTACGAGTGTCATTAGACGTAAAAGGTTTTTCCGGTTGAGGTCGAGTGGGTGTACTTGGGCTTAAATTAGGATCAAAGGTATAAAACAGTGGCATAACATAGGTTGGACGGTAAGGTCTGACTGTCCATGTACCACGTTCACTGTTTTTATCAAGATCATATGCTAAGCTTAGCGGCGTATATTTTTCAATATCTGCTTGAGTCACACCGACACTTTCCAATACCTCTGCTTCTCTTTGCGTCAGTCCAACCGTATCCAAACTTTCAGTCTCAGCGGGCGGGTTTGTTTCAATATCTTGAGGATAATTGCTCGAAACCTTTTTAGCAATGACATTGCCATTGGCAGTAATAATACTGGTTTCTTCAGCCAGTATGACCTGAGGGTTGCCTGACAGCGTACTGATAACCGTTTTTGCCAAATCTACTGGCTGTTTGGTTGTGACATAACTTGGCGTTTTGCCTTGCTCTGCAACCTTATCAAAGCACGCCAAACGGGCAGAACTGGTCTGTACTTGAGTACATTCAAAGAACAGAGCAGCCTGCTGAGCGATAAAATCTTCGCTTACTGCATTGCTATTTTGCATAGCGATATTGGCATTTATAGGCTGTAAGCTCTTAGTCTGAGCTGTATCAGCAGCCTGAGCTTGTACTGTGAAACAAGTGAGCGCTATACCAACGGCAATATGTAGAGAGCATTTAGTCGTTCGAAGCATCATTTTTTTTGGCGTTTCAAGTTTATTTACAGAGGGGCGCTGTGAAGTAATATGGGAAAACATAAGTATCCTTTATTCAACTGATCATTACTGTCAATAGAATATATGAGGTGATTGATATAACAATTAGCATCGACGCTAAACTGGCATAAAAATCAATATAACTTGGAGATAAAGGGTTGCTGTTACGCTGAATAATGCGCATTTAGCAATGTTGCTTTATTGTAATGAAAACGTACACACTATACTAGCTTTATTGCTGCATAATATAGCGCTAAATAGATATAAGTAGCATAAAACCAAATGCTTATAATGAGTATAGAATAAAAAAAGGACCCTTTAACCAGTGTCTTACTAATGACGCTTTCAAAGTAATGTTGATTTATTTAGCACGAAATACAACTAATCGAGTGCTGCAAGCCTTCTTTTGATAAAAAATAAAAAAACCAACATACTATGACAGTACGTTGGCTCTTTTATAGGAATTATATTAAGGCATTTAAGAGGATAAAAAAATATTTCCGATACGACTATTATTTATTTAATGCCGTCAAAGTCTGCTCAAACTCTGCACGACCAATCTCACCCACTTGTTTTTGTACCAATTGACCATCTTGGTAATACAATAAAGTTGGTGGTCCAAATAATTTATAACGCGCTAAAATTGCCTTAGAATCTGCCGTGGTTTCAGTAATATCAAGTCGTACCAATTGCCAGTCTTGCATTTGTGCGGGACGATTGGTAAATAAATTCTTATCCATAATGCGACATTCAATACACCAATCAGCGGTCAAATCGACCAAAACTTTAGGATTGGCGGCAGTGATAACATCCAATTCTGCCAACGTAGTGATATGCTCATCTGAGTTATTCGTCGCATTATTTTGAGCGCCAGCTTGACCGTTAGCTGACTGCACTAACATAGGGGCGACACTTAATGAAGCTAACGGATGTAAGCTATCATCATTACCAAGTGCGGCGCCAATCACTAACGTAGCAGCCCAAATACCAGCTATCAAACCGATGGCTTGCGATAGCATTCGACCTTTCCCACGCCAGCTCCATGCCCATGTTGCCACAACCATAAACCATAATGCCCATACCAGTAACATTAGTGATGATATAAAGACGCGCTCTATTAATAGTAACGCTACGGCAAATAACAATAAGGCAAAACCTTGCTTGACCCAGTTCATCCACTCGCCCGCTTTTGGCATAATTTTGCCTTGGGTAGCACCAATCAAAATCAGTGGCGCTGACAAGCCAAAGCCTAGCATAAATAGGGCAGCAAAACCTAATAGCGGATTACCAATCGTTGAGACAGCAAGTAAAGCGCCAAATAATGGTGCAGAAACACAAGGCGATACTACCAATGCTGATAAAAATCCAGCAGCTAAACTGCCACCAGCGCTACCGAGCTTACTATCGCCTGCTTGGCTTAAGCCCTGCATCTTACTACTGATAAAATGCGGCAAACGAATGGTAAATACTTCAAGCATGTAAAGGGCTAACAAAACGAATATTACTGCAAAACTGATCAGGATGATTGGGTTTTGTAGCCAGCCGATGATGCCGAGTGACTCACCAAATACAGCAATGACAGCACCAAGTATCCCGTAAGCAATCGACACCCCAATCGCATAACTTGTCGTTAAAATGACACCTTTTTTAACCGTTGGATTTTGCTGACGGGCGACAATATTTGCGACGATAGGTAACATAGGTAATACGCACGGCGTAAGCGCTAAGCCAAGCCCTGCCAAAAACAATAATCCTAATGCCAACCAAGGATGCTTGGCTAAGCCAAACGGATCGCCATCAGCCAAATTATCTGCGGTAGCTAGCGTATCATTTGTCGGAGCAGCATTATCTGCTAATGGTGTATCAGCGCCAGAAATCGTATTGGTGGCGCCAAGCTCTCCATCTAAAGCCTCATCATCCAACAACGCATAATCAGTGACTTCATCTTCTTCTGCAAGTGCTTGCTCTGCTTCAGAACCTAGCGCTTCACTACCCTCTATACTTGTGGCATTTGGCGCCTCTGATGTTGTGACGCTATTGCTATTATTTACCGAATTTGCATTAGTAGTAGTCTCTTGATTGACATCGCCTTTAGCAACACCAGTGACATTACTTGTCGTATTAACCACAGCTTGCGGCGAGCTTGCAACGATATCGACAGTAGTTTTTATTTTCTCAGGCGGGTAGCAAAGTCCTGCTTTGGCGCAGCCTTGCCAACCAATCACCACCGCTGCTTTGTCAATGCTCTTGCCATTAGTACTCAAAGTAGTAGTGGCTACCATATTTTTTTGATCAAATACTGGCACTTTACCAAAAGTTGGATCATCAATTAAGACAGGCGTTTGACTAAAAGTAAACGGTGCCGCCGTAACCCCAGCAGGCAAAGTGAGTTTAAGCTGATTCTTATAAACATAATGTTCTGGAGTGATATCAAAATTAATCGATAACTGAGTGCCAGCTTTGACAGCTTTACTGCTACTCGTAACTTGGAAGGCTTTATCCACTGACAGAAATTTCGATTGTCCAGCGCTTTGATTGCTACTAAAAAGATCGCCCAATCCTGCTGCCTGCGTCGTCATAGTCGTCGCAGTCAATCCTGCAAATAACGAGCTACTCGCTATAGTCAATGCCAGCAGATATGACTTCTTTGGCACTTTATTTACAACTGATGGCAAATTTTTTGAAGACTGATTTCTGGTGGATACCGCTTTAAATGACGAAATGCTTTTTGCTGTCTTAATGGACATAAAGGACTACCTGTTATAACGACTATATAAATCAACCTACTTGCGCTATCTATTAATGACTAACGTTTGACTGCAATGTTTAACGTGGTTTTGATCTTTTCTGGCGGATAGCATAGTCCAGCTTGAGCACAACCTTGCCAGCCAATCACAACCGGCACATTCTTTGCCGCTTTACCGTTTTTGGTCGTCATCATAGTCGTTGCTATCACAGTTTTTTGCGTAAATACGGGTACCTTGCCAAAGGTTGGATCATCAATAGAAACCGGCGATTGGCTAAAGGTAAATGGCGCGGCACTGATACCTTTTGGAAAACTTAAGGTCAGCTTATCTTTATACACGTAATGACCTGGTGTGATATCAAAAGCGATCGATAACTGCGTGCCTTTAGCCGTCGCTTTGGTACTGCTAGTCACTTGAAATGCCTTGTCAACGGGCAAAAATTTTGATTGCTGAGCACTATTATTACTAAACAATTCCCCCAGACCTGCAGCTTGAGTCGCAACAGACGTCATTGACAAAGTAGTCATCAAAGCAGTGGCTGTTATAGCAAGCAAATAAGGCTTTTTAGTTGATTGTTTATTCATGATAATTGATTTCGATTTTGATGTTTCAATAGACATATGATTACCTCGGATTACTAGAAGAACAGCTGTTTTTTTACAATCAATAGAAAATAGTCAATCGTTTTAATAATAAATAGCAGGGTTAAGATTCCGCTTATCTGGATTTAAAGTTATAGTTAAAATATCTCAAAAGCGCTACAGTGCTGCTGATATAAATTTTTTGCAGCCTCTGTCTGCGTAGGCACAGCAAGCAAGAAAAATGAATATCAGCAGTACTTGATGTATCGATGTAACTTTTCCCTGACTATAGTGATATTTATAGTTAGCGATAGTCATAAAAAATATCAACCAATAACGTCTTATTGGTTGATATATTAGTCTCATTAAAGATGCTTTTAGCGCCAAGGTATTTATCATGGTATCGCTTGCAAACAATACCTAAATAACTGAGTAGGCTAGAGCTTATAGCTGAGCATAAAGATCAGCATCCTGCCCTTCTCCGCCCTGTTCGCCATCAGCCCCTAGAGAAAATAAATCATAAGGTCGACCTTCACTACCCGGGGCAACATATTGCAGCTCGTTTTCCCAACCATCCGTTGGATACCCGCCTTTAATATAACCACCGTCAGGATAGTTCTTAGCTTCCGCTGGTGGCGTGGTGAGTGCTTCTAAGCCTTGAGCCGTCGTTGGATAGCGCGAATTATCTACTTTATACATATCTAACGCATTTGATACTGTTGATAGCGCTGTTTCAGTGGTTTTAACCCGTGCTTTATCACTTTGTCCGACCACCTTTGGCACCACTAGACCGGCAAGAATGGCCAAAATCACAATCACCACCATGATTTCAATCAAGGTAAATCCTGATTGGAGATTGCTTACGCGCTGAGTGCTTGATAAAGCAACAGCTTTCTGACTTTGCGCTGCTACTAAACACTCTGGCGTATCATCCATATTACTTGGTGAAATCGTACTTACTCGAATATTATCAGTCATAGTCATCGCTTCTGGCATCGCTTTTCGCGTCAAGGTTATATAAATAATGAAAATGGCGTTTAAGTTACCTTTATCGTCATATTCATAATAGGCATATTTACAGTGTCTTAAGAAGCACTGAAACGATTATTACTATAAACCATGATTTTACTTTTATCCACCATTGAAGGCAGATTGTCATTTGGGTCAATGTGTTATTAATAATCTATGATAGCGAACCTTTTGAAATAGCGTTTGACTGTTACTTACAACTGATACTTACTATAACGCAAGGTTAGATTTGACAACAGGAAAAGCGTTGGTCGGTCAATAATATACAACAGTAAGCAAAACTTAAGAAACGTAACCGCATTTGAAGTCAAATTATTAGAATATAAGTAAAAAATGAACCAAAGTATTAGAAGTATAGAAGCTGTATTTGAAAATAGAAAATATGGAAACAGAAATGCCGTTAAGTATACGGGTGATAAAACAACTAGTACTAACAGGACGGTATATTTAAGGTTAATAAAAACTAGCCAGCCAAGTCATTCATATTCACAATTGGCAGCATCACCGCCATTACGATAATCATGACGACCACACCCATCAACACTAGCATTAAAGGCTCAAGTAATGACAATAAGGTACTGATAAAATTGGTGGCTTCTGCCTCTTGCATATTGGCAGCACGGCTAAGCATGTTTTCAAGCTCGCCCGAGTTTTCACCACTTTTAATCATTTGCACCATCATCGGCGGAAAATAGGGCGATTTGTCTAATTGACTCGACAGACTTGAACCCTCTGTCACTCTATCTGCAGCGGTAATGATGGTTTTTTGAATATGCAAATTGGTGGTGACCGCAGCGCCAATATGGAGCGCCTCAATCAATGGCACACCAGAGCGCACCAATATCGCAAGCGTACTGGCAAAGCGCGCCGCATTCAACCCTTTCGATAAGCGTGCCAGTATAGGCAATCTTAGCACGGTACTATCTATAGCTAGCTTGCCCGCTTGCGTCTGAGCGAAGCGATAGAATAAAAACGCTATTCCTGCCAACACCAGCAGCATCAGCCACCACCACTGGGTAATGATATTTGATAAGCTAAGGACAATTTGGGTAATTAAAGGCAGGGCTTGTTCGGACTGCTCAAACACTTTGACAATTTTTGGTACTACAAAGCTCATTAGCCCCATAATTACGCCAACTGCCATCACCATCAGCACGATGGGATAAACCATAGCGCCTTGTATTTTTTTCTGTAGGGCAAAGCGATTTTCAGTGTAATCGGCAAGCTGATTTAAGATCAAATCCAAATGACCAGATTTTTCTCCAGCTGCAATGGTAGCGATATATAGTGGCGGAAAGCTCGCTGCTTGCTGCAGAGCGCGCGCCAAACTGAGACCTTCTAGAACATGCGAGCGCACGGCAAGCATTAAAGATTTGATATGGGTTTTTGGCGATTGTTTGGCGACAGCTGCCAAGGTTTCCTCTAACGGAATACCAGCAGCAAGTAACACAGATAGCTGGCGGGTAAGCAGTGCCAGCTCATAAGCAGAGGGTTTTTTATAGCGGCTTTTATGCTGACTTTGCCTATCATTGACGGCGTTGACTTCGACAGGCGTCCATTGTTTATCACGCAGCTGCTGGCGTACTTGCCGCGCAGAATCCCCTTCAAGCAAGCCTTTTTGGATGCCGCCGCGATCGTCAAGCGCTTTATAATGATAAGCGGGCATAGCAGCGGATATCCTAAGACGGTCAAGAGTAAAAGAGGATGGATCAAGATTTGAAAAGTTGGCTTATTAAAAGAATAGACGACTTAAAGAAGCGGCGTAGAATCGTTACTATCCGGCATCAAGCCTTGCAATAATAGAACATCTAAATGCTGTTGTTGTAGCTTTTTATCAAAATCATTGACTTCAGCGATCAGCATACGCTCAATGCGCTTATCACTGGCAAACACACTGAGACGTGCACAAATGACCGCCAATTGATAAATACGTTTTTTACAATAACCGTCTAAACCTTGTAGCAATCTGACCATGTGCGGGGTTTCAAGGCTGGCATAATCATAGTCACTCACAACATCCTGACCAAGTGCTGTCACGCCATAGGCAATAGATAAATGGGCGCAAAAATAACAGCTGAATAAATAGCCAACCACATGTCCTATATAATAACCACGATCGTAAGTAAAGCTACTGACGCCAAAGTGCCCGAGCACATAGCTGTTCAAACTACCTTGGTCAAAGATAGGTTTATTATGCTTTAGCTTACCGACGGTGGCAAAGCATAATGGATTATGTCCATCCTGTATTGTCAACTGCCAACCTGCAGGTTGCTGAGCTGGCATATGGCGTACAATATCTTCGATAATGTCATCGACCACATGCAGCTGCTGCCATAAGCGCTCAATGGCATCCGTATCCATCAAACCGCGTTTATCAAGCTGCTGTGCAAGCAAATATTGCTGGTATTCGGCAAATTGTGTTTTGAGGGTATGTACAAGGTAAGTCGGACGGATAGCAGCAGAAGCCAAATATAATTGCTGCGTGCGCTCATGCTGCGCCCGATAAAGTGCCACGCGCTGAGTAGCAATACTACTGTCACTTGCAGAGAGAGATAAGCTTTGGTTTATCAGAGTATGATTAGCAATATTTATATTAGCGGAACTAGTCTCTGTCAAGCTGCCATCAGCATTTGGCAAAACAAATAATGCTAATAATGCCGCTTTATCAAGCCGAGTAGCCATACCTGCCTGTGCGCTATTTTCCTGCTGAAGATTTGAGTCATGCTGATTATTGTTAGCTTTGACTCTGCTATTAAGTTTGTCTTTATGATTAATAGACGCAGAAGAATCTTGTAGATCATTTGATTTTACGCTTGGTTTTGCGGTCGGTTCAGTCATAAAACACCATCAGCTGCAAAAATAAACATCACCTAAGTCATACTATATTCTGGATAGACCGTAATATATAAGCATAAAAGATAGGTCGCTAAAACACTGTCGCAACTAGGCGACTTATTACTTTATTGTCATTCCATAGTACCTGAACCTACACTCATTGTCAGCTGTGCAAGATCGAAATGCTAATGATGAAAAATTATTATCAGATAGACGCTATTATATCACTGACTCAGTTTAGAAAATATCACACAGCTTGGATGACTATTTATGTGTGAAGTAGCAGCTAAGCAAGGTTTTGTTTTTGATATTGCTGGCGGTACGCTTTTGGCGATATGCCATATACACGCTTAAAGGCTTGGCTAAAAGTTGAGTCTGAGGCATAACCCACTAGCTCACTAATACGGCTGATACTATTTTGCTGCAAACGCAAATAACGTGCCGCCAAACGCAAACGGTAGTCAATCAGGTAGGTCAACGGCGGCATACCAACCACGTCTTTGAAACGCTGCGCAAAACTCGAGCGTGACATACCTGCAACTTCAGCAAGCTCATGAATGCTCCAGTTTTGGCTTGGATTTTCGTGCATGGCGACCAATGCCTTGGTTAAAAACGGGTCTTTCATGGCTTTTAGCCAACTGTCCGTGGCTTCGGGCAAACTTTCGATATAAACCCGCAAACACTCAATCATCATAATACTTGCCCAATGATTGATAATCGCCGTCTTACCCATCCGCTCATGCTCAGATTCTAACGTCAGCAGTCGAATCTCAACATCAATCACCTCGAACCGACCATCAGATTCATCGTTAATTTCAGGCAATATCGTTGGTAGCACTGATAATAAAGGACGAATCATCTCTTTATCGTACTTGCATTCAATCAGTATCAAAGATGATTGGGCATCACCATCGCCCTGAATATCAAGCACTTGTTCCGTGCAATTAGTAAGCAACTCATCCAAAGGTTTGGCACTCTCACCATGATGGTTGAGCGCGTAACTGACATGATTGTGCGAGCTAGGAATCATAATAATGTCGCCAGCATGCGCTTCTCTGAGTCCACTGCCCATATCAATACAAAAGCTACCGGACATCACCAAATAAAACACAATCGTATCTTGTCTAGTGAGTGAGTAAGACCAATTGCCTGTACCATTTAAGCGATAGTATTTCGTATCGAATAAATGCACATTTTGTAGTAACACGCTTAATGCGTCCATTAACCATTTCCTCAATAACAGCTGCTCAATAACGCGCCATTTTAATAAAAAAATCGCATTAATATGAGGATCGATTTTATTTAAAATTATAGTGCTACTGAGATAAACTTTTCTTTGACAGTACAGCTAATGTACCTTTATAAAGCCCTTACTACACAATAGGTATCATAAGAAAAAATGATAAAAAACGCCAGTAGACTGTTAGATCATGAGCGATTTAAAAGGTTTAGGACTATCACAGAGGCAAAAAGATATAAAATAGACAGGTACAAAAAAATGCCAAAAATGGCAGCGGCTTTTTTTAAATGATTTTAATATAGAATATAAACAGAAGGGATACAGCAAAAAAATGGGGCGACTGATGGGACTCGAACCCACGACAACCGAGATCACAACCCGGGGCTCTACCAACTGAGCTACAACCGCCATAACTGTTGCCAGAATTCGGCAATATATGCAGGCTAAATGGTGCGCCTGGCAGGATTCGAACCTGCGGCCACCTCCTTAGAAGGGAGATGCTCTATCCAACTGAGCTACAGGCGCTCTTAGAGGACTTTTACATATTTTGGTCCGCTTGATATACAAGAAACCAAACCATTATACATAAAAAAAAGCCTGTAAGGCTCTTAAATAGATGGTCGGAGTGATAGGATTCGAACCTACGACCCTCTGGTCCCAAACCAGATGCGCTACCAAACTGCGCCACACTCCGAAATTCTCTATTAACACGATAGTTTGTTGATTAACTGGTTGTTGGCAATGCCACTAACTGGCTAACGTTCCTTGCTATCGAGGTGCATATATTAAGGGGAAACGCCGATGGTGTCAACACCTATTTTTAATTAATTTGAAATAACTGCTAAATTATTTAAAAAAGGCTTATTTCTTATAAACTAAGCGTCGACAACAAGCGCTACTTAACATAGTGCCTCATGAGCTAAGCGCATATTATACTAAATCTTATATCGGAAGCAAGTCAGCGTTTATCGTACCTGTAAGCACATTAAAAGGTATCAGCCATAACTGAGCATAGGATGCATTTTCACTATTGTATATGTCTTGAATATCTTGCTTTAATACAACCGCTCGTCTCTGATTGTCTTGTACTGGATATACCAGCCAGACTTGCTCTGCTTGATACGCCTGCGCATAGCTGCTCAGTTGATAAGCGTCGCTGGCACTAATGGCGCTGGCATGCGCTAAAGGCTTCCATTTAATATCGATCACGTGACTATATTGACCTGCTTGCTTTTCTGATGATGGATTTGCTCCTAAATTCTTTATTGGTAAAGCATCATCATGCTTCTCTTTATTTTTAGTATTCGAACGCATCTGGCGGTAAATCAATAAATCAGGACGAATAGACAAACACGCCTGCCCTTCTGCATCATTAAGCCAAACACGCTGCGTTTGAAACAGTGGTTGATAATCTTTGCTTTGCTGTTGAAAAATCAACGCGATACGCTGGCTTGCCCATTGCTCAAACGCTTGATTCATATCTATCAGTAAGCATAAGCGTGGCGGTGTAGACCTACTACCAAATGGTTTTGGTGCATTAATACTATGACCGATTTCCATATTTGATTGACTAAGCAGCCAATAAGCGAAATCTACAAGCTGCTGAGCGGCTTGTAATTGCTTTACTTGTAGCGGCTGAATGGCAAGTTCACGCTTTGCTTGAAGGTATATCGACTCTAGCTGGCGTATTTCATGCTGATGTAGGACAGACACTTGCTGCCACGGCTGTAAATGTAAAAGCAGATTTGATTGGGGCAACAAAGGCCTCAGCAGTGTTAATGCGCTCTTAATGACTCGATTGCCTAGCATGTCTTGGTTCAGCACACTGCGCTCACACACAAATTTATGTGGCTGCATACTGTTATGACGTAATTGCTCTTTTATGAGTAAACGTCCTTGCAGTACTGCTTGGTTATGGATTTGTGTCTGATACTGCATGGTTGGCTGATAATTCGTTAAACGCTGCCAAAACTGCGTAATGAGCCAATCTGATAAAGGCAATGCGGTGACTGGCAGCGCTGTTAACTGGCGGCTGAATTGCCCAAAATTTTTGCTGTGTGGCGATTTGTTATCGTTACTATTCATTAGGTCTGACAGCATATTTTGTACCCAGTGACGGGTTTGTAAAACATCCGCATCTACTGGTGATTCATTTGACTGATATGGCTGCTTAATAGAGTTGCTAGCAGTGTTTGCGATAAATTTTGGCAGTATCTCAAGAGTCATGCCACTAGGCAGTATAATAACGCCAATATAATGTCCAACCTTGAGTTGCCACTGACCTTGCTTGCGTTTAATACTAAATACTGACAGCTCTTGGGTTATCAGCCACTGAAAATCAGAGTCGTACAAGAAATTAGACGCTATTAAACGCTGATGTTCAAATACCGTCATGATATTCATTTCAGAGCTTTGAGTTTGTTTATCTTTATTTATCACCGATTAACATCCTCATGGATATAAGCGCTGATAGACGGCAAGCTGGGTGAACTTGCCAGTATTGGCAATAAGGTCAGTATTAATTGCATAACTGCCAGCATTTATAGATTGAGTAAAATAGGATTGCTGTCCTGCAAACATGGAGTTCTGAGAAGCTATACCATTCTCACTAGCCATTTGAGTGGACATACCTTTATGTATTAACGTTTGACTATCATGAATAAATTGCGCCGATATTGGCTGCTGTTCATCTCTAAAAATATACTGCAAGACAGCCACTTGCCCACCAGCTGCTTGGGCTAATTGTGGAATAATTTGCTCAGTAAGTGCCATTTGTAACTGCTCAAGACTATGTACGGAGAATAAAAACGCGTGACCCAATTGCGCCTCAATCCCTAACGTTTGGCTAATACGATGATTTAAACCCGTTAATAATTTGGCTAAATCGATAGACTCAGCTTCGTCGACTATTTCTAATCCTTCATTCGGGTTGATAATCGGTAATAGCTCAGGCTGCGGCGGACAGTTAATAAAGCGAAAACGACGACGCAGTGCCATATCTAGTGGCGCTAACGAATGATCTTGGGTATTCATGGTCGCATAGATATCAACATTGGCAGGCACGCTAAACGCTCGCCCAGAGTATGCCAAACTTACTGTCATCGCATTGGGCGTACCCGCTCGTTTATCAGGTTCAATAAGGCTGAGCAATTCACCAAAAACCCGTGAGACGTTGGCACGATTAATCTCGTCAATCAGCATCGCATAACGCTGCTGAGGATCATTTGCCGCGCGCTGACAGAGCTTTAAAAAGGCGCCATCAGTAATGGCGTAGCTCATTTGAGATGAGCTGTTATTCGACTGATTAGACGCTGCCATTACCGGGCGAATGCCCTCGACAAACTCTTCATAGCCATATGCCTGATGGAAACTGACCATACTAAAGCGCTGTTGGCTAAAGCGTTGGTTTTGGCTGGCACTATTATCACGTTGCGCCTGCTGAAATTCTGACAATTGCTCTGACAATTCGCTTAATAGCATCAGGCTGTCAGGCAGTAAATACCACGCACCGCTAGGGTCTTTATCAAAGTACGCTTGGCTGGCTCTATTTTTATACCCAACCGTCTGTGAGCTGGTTGGACTGTGCATTTGCAGTACAGACCACGCTGTATTACTTAAATTTTTCTCACGTGCGTTTTGTAATGCTTTGGCGATAAAAAATTCATGATTAACGATTTCAGGTACTTTTACTAAGTCCTGTTTTTGCGATTGAAAATCTAAAAATATTAAACACACCACATCACGCCAGTTCAATTCTTGCAATAACTGCTTGAGTAAATCCTCATTATTGGATTTAGGCAGATAGTCCGTATATTCTTTAGCAATTTGGAGCAATCGGTAGGTTTTACCAGTACCCGCGACGCCCGTATAAATAATATTGGTCGGCTTATCATCACACATATCAGGCATAACATTATCCAGCAAAAAAGTATAAAAAAGCGCTAACATTTTATCATTATAGCTACTCACTCTACAGGGTATCAGTACTTAAATTACTAACGCCTAAGATGCCGTTACGTCACTGTTATTTTGTAAGCGCAGCAGTACATGGTAATAATAGTAGCGACTGAGCAGTTAATGTACCATAACTAGAATAGCTGCTAGCATAAAGCCTATTCGGTGACTCATTTATGACATGAGCCTTTTAACCCTAGTATCATTAGCATTGTAAATCCCACTTAAATGAGGAATATTTTATGTCAGGATTATTAAAAAAACTCCCGATCAAACGGACCAATAAACTGCCAGCCAAAGTCTCTGAGAACACAAAACCTGCAGTCGAAAAAACCAATAGCACGCTTAAACCAATCAGCAATCAATTTACCAAACTGTTATCTATCACCAAATATTTACCTGCTGGTGCACGTTCGAGCATTTTATCGAAAGCATTTGGTAAAGTAGTACCTTATGTGGGCACAACGGGTATCTACTATGAAACGGTCGAGCCAAACCAAGTGGTGGTCAGTTTAAATAATACCAAAGCGGTGCAAAACCATATCGGCTCCGTGCATGCAGTTGCCATTACTTTACTTGCTGAAACGGCAACGGGATTCATTTTAGGCTTAAACTTACCTGCTGATCGCGTACTATTGATTAAGTCTTATTCGGTGAATTTCTATCGACCGATTAAAAAAGGACAAATGGCTGCCATCGCAAGCTTATCTGATGAGCAGCGTTTAGATATTTTAAATACTCCGAAAGGCGAAATGATTATTCCATGTGTCATTCATGACCGTGAGTCGGACAGTGATCGCGACCCAATCGTAGTCGAGATGACATGGGCTTGGATACCTAAGTCTGAGTTAGAAGCGCGTCGTCAAGGCAAAGCTAATGAAAAGTCGGCAGAGGCTGATACTGAGTCTCATACCAAAGTAGTAGAAACAGACGCAAAAGTAGAAACTGAGTAAGACAATCAATCAGCTGATAATGATGAGGCTGTTTAAGATAACTAATATATTAAGAATACGTAAAGTAGTGCGCTATCCATGTTAAAGCATTTTTATAGCGCACTTCGTATAGCAGTGATTTATAAACTTATAATAAGGAGACAACGATGTCCAAAATGATTTCTAAAGCTATTTCTAAAACAGCGCTTACTAATTTATCCAAGGCTTTTCTTATCAGTATCTGTGCATTAGGATTTACCGTTAGTGCCACTGCTGCACCCGAAAAAACTTCAACTCATACACATCATGCAGCAACTATCACTAAGTCTAGCCCTGTGTTTTTAGGTGACGGCGGCAATTATCCTTTTTCAGAAGCAGTCCGTGTCGGCGATACTTTGTATATGTCTGGTCAGATTGGCTTTAAAGATGGCAAGCTGGTCAAAGGCGGTGTTAAAGCCGAAGCCAAACAGACAATGGATAATATCAATACCACGTTATTGAAATATGGTTACCAAAAGTCAGATATCGTTAAGTGTATGGTGATGCTCACCGATATGGACGATTTTAATGACTTTAATAAAATCTATAAAGCTGAACTGGCAAAGCCTTATCCGGTACGTTCAGCCTTTGGCGTAGCTGAATTGGCGGCAGGTGCCAGCGTTGAAGTTGAATGTATCGCTGTCAAATAAAAATGTCTCTGAAAATATTACTCTAAACAATCAAAGCGTCCTCTAGTAGGGCGCTTTCTTTGGTCACGCGTAGCACTTCTTCTAATGTCGTACGTCCCGCGATTACCTTACGCAAACCATCAGCACGAATCGATGGTGTCTTTTGGCGTGCGTATTCCTCTAGCTCATACTCGGCGGTATTGCTATGAATCATGCGTCGCAGCGCATCATCAACGGGCACCACTTCATATATCGCTGTTCGCCCTTTGAAGCCTGATTGGTTACACTTATCGCAGCCGACTGCTCTAGGTAGCTTGATAGCTTTATCTGTCAGATTATCAGCAGCATTGTTAGCTGCAATATTGTCAGACATTGATTGAATACCAATCTCAGTAAACAATTTGGCTTGTTCAGAGTCAGCCAGCTGCCAATCATGACAATGTGTACATAACGTACGTACCAAACGCTGGGCGACCACGCCTATCAATGATGATGATAATAAAAACGGCTCAACGCCCATATCTTGCAAGCGCGTAACCGCTCCAATAGCGGTGTTGGTATGTAGGGTTGATAAGACCAAATGCCCTGTTAAAGACGCTTGTACAGCGATTTCTGCTGTCTCTAAATCGCGAATTTCACCCACCATGACCACATCTGGATCTTGACGCAACATTGCACGCAAGCTCTTAGCAAAGGTCATATCGACTTTATTATTGACCTGCGTTTGCCCAATACCATCAAGCTGGAACTCGATCGGATCTTCAGCGGTCAAGATATTACGGGTTTGATCATTTAAATCAGTCAATGCCGAATATAGCGTGGTGGTTTTACCCGAGCCTGTCGGTCCTGTCACTAATATAATGCCATGCGGACGATGGATTAAGCGCTTAAGCTCACTATAATCATTATCAGATAGACCCAAATAGGTCATATTCAGGCGACCTGCTTGCTTATCTAGTAAGCGCATGACCACACGCTCACCAAAACTTGACGGCAATGTCGATACCCGCACATCAACCTCGCGCCCCGCTAAGCGCAAGCTAATACGCCCATCTTGCGGCACGCGCTTTTCGGCGATATCCAGTTTTGCCATCACTTTAATACGCGATACTAATAACGGCGCTAATTGACGTTTTGGTGTGATGATTTCTTTAAGCTCACCATCGACGCGGAAGCGAACGACCAAGCGTTTTTCAAAGGTTTCAATATGGATATCTGAGGCGTTTAGACGTATCGCTTCGGACAATAATGCATTAATCAGACGGATAATAGGTGCATCGTCTTGTTGGTCCATCAAGTCTTCAGTTTCAGGCACGCTATCTGCCAAGCTATCAAGATCAGGATGGTCTTCAAGGCCAGCGGCGATATGCTGTGACTCGCCAGTGTTACCTGCATAAGCGGCATTCATGCGTTTCTCAAAATCGTCCGAGCTGACACTTTCATATATTGGCACACCGCGTATGCCTTGCTGCTGTAAAAATCGCACCGCTTCATTGATTGCTGAAAGCGGCGTCACCTTGGTCAATAGCAATGTCGGTGGCAGCTCAGGATCAATGGCTAGAATAACCAAAATCTGATGGCGTTTTGCAAAACTGTACGGCAATTGCATCATAAAAACGACCTAATAGATAAAGAAAAACTCAGAAAAAAACTTGTATCAAAGCATGGTAAATGTATTATTCTTAACTGGCTCAACTCAAAAAGACTGCAAGTAAGATTGCATGATTTTGTTATAATAGCATTTTGTTTTACTCGCCATTAGGATTTTCAGTTATGTCAGATAACACTAGCACTGCTACTCAATCGACACCCCTTTTGCAAGATACTTTTACGGTAGGCAGTCGGACTTTTTCTTCTCGATTATTGGTCGGTACGGGTAAGTATAAAGATATGACTGAAACGGGTGCCGCCATCGGCGCGTCAGCAGCAGAGATAGTGACGGTCGCTATTCGTCGTACCAATATCGGTCAAAATAGCAATGAGCCCAATTTGCTTGATGTCATTTCACCAGATAAATACACTATTTTGCCAAATACAGCGGGTTGTTTTGATGCAGAAACGGCGATTCGTACTTGTAAGCTTGCTCGCGAGCTATTAGGCGGGCATAATCTGGTTAAGCTTGAAGTATTGGGCGATGAAAAAACCCTCTATCCGAATGTGATGGAAACGCTAAAAGCTGCCAAAGTATTGATTGATGATGGCTTTGAAGTGATGGTTTATACCTCAGATGACCCTATCGTTGCTCAAGAATTAGAGAGTATGGGCTGCGTGGCAATTATGCCACTTGGTAGTCTGATTGGCTCTGGTCTTGGTTTGCTCAATCGCCATACATTAAGCTTGATTATTGAAAATGCGAAAGTACCCGTATTGGTTGATGCTGGTGTCGGTACAGCTTCTGATGCCGCGATTGCCATGGAACTTGGCTGTGATGGCGTACTGATGAATTCAGCCATTGCCAATGCGCAAAATCCTGTGATGATGGCTCAAGCAATGAAACATGCGGTATGGGCAGGTCGTCAGGCTTTCTTGGCGGGTCGTATGCCGATGCGCAAAATGGCAACTGCCAGCTCGCCACAGACGGGATACTTTTTTCAGTAGTATTAAAGGTTAGGTGATTATATTTTTCATTATAAAAGGATTTATTATGCGACTTCTTACAGCAGTCGACCAGTTGTTTTTACTTCTTGAGTCGCGTAAACAACCCATGCATGTTGGAGGTCTATTTTTATTTGAATTACCAGAAGATGCCGATATCAGTTTTGTTCATCAGCTTGTAAAGCAGATGCAAGACTCTGATGTACCGCCAACGTTTCCGTTCAACCAAGTGCTTGAGCATATGGTATTTTGGAAAAAAGACAAAAATTTTGATGTTGAGCACCACTTGCATCATGTCGCCCTACCCAAGCCCGCTCGTGTGCGCGAACTTTTGATGTATGTTTCAAGAGAGCATGGTCGTCTATTGGACCGTGCTATGCCCCTGTGGGAATGCCATGTGATTGAAGGCATTCAGCCAGAGAGCGAAGGTAGCCCAGAGCGCTTTGCGCTGTATTTCAAAATCCATCACTCGCTGGTTGATGGTATCGCTGCCATGCGTTTGGTCAAAAAATCCTTATCACAATCGCCCAATGAGCCGGTTACTTTGCCTATTTGGTCATTAATGGCACGCCATCGCAATCAGATCGATGCTATCTTGCCCAAAGAGCGCTCCGCTTTACGCATCCTAAAAGAGCAAGTATCTACCATTAAGCCTGTGTTCACAGAATTACTGGATAATTTTAAAAATTATAATGACGACAGCTATGTCAGTACCTTTGATGCCCCGAGAAGTATTCTAAACAGACGCATCTCAGCATCGAGGCGCATAGCGGCACAATCTTATGATATTAAGCGCTTCAATGATATTGCTGAGCGTATTAATATTAGCAAAAACGATGTAGTACTAGCCGTTTGTGCTGGTGCTATCCGGCGTTATTTGATTTCGATGGATGCACTACCTAGCAAGCCTCTGATTGCGTTCGTGCCCATGTCTTTACGAACTGACGATAGTGTCGCGGGCAATCAGCTGTCATTTGTCCTTGCCAATCTGGGTACTCATCTGGATGATCCATTGAGTAGAATCAAGCTAATTCATCGCAGTATGAACAATGGCAAACGCCGTTTTAGACGTATGAATCAAGCGCAAGTTATTAACTACAGTGTGGTGTCTTATGCATGGGAAGGGATTAATCTGGCGACTGGTTTGTTTCCTAAAAAACAAGCCTTTAACCTGATTATCTCAAATGTACCAGGCTCCGAAAAATCATTGTATTGGAATGGCGCGCGCCTACAATCTTTGTACCCTGCCTCGATTGTCTTCAACGGGCAAGCGATGAATATTACGCTGGCAAGTTATTTGGATAAGATTGAATTTGGTATTACTGCCTGTAGCAAGGCCTTACCTCATGTGCAAGATATGCTGATGCTAATAGAAGAAGAGTTGCAGCTGCTTGAAAAGGTTAGTAAAGAGCTTGAATTCAATGGTATTACAGTTGAAGATAAAAGCGGCTATAAAGATAATGGTAAAACAAAAAAGCTGGCTCCATAACGGAACCAGCTTTTTGTTTGTCATACTTAGCTATCTAAAAGGGGACGATTAAAGCGCATCGCCCCATGCTGGCACAACCACTTGCATCAAAGGTTTTAGCAGTTTTATATTACAAGCAAAGATAGAGCCTGATGTCATCGAATTGTGTGCGCCGGTATGATCAACGACCACGCCACGTGCTTCAGTGACAATAAGCTCGCCTGCTGCGATATCCCAAGGCTTGATTGACATCTCAAAGTAGCCATCAAAACGACCAGCAGCCACATAACATAAATCAAGAGCAGCTGAGCCTAAACGACGGATTTGGCCGCCCGCTTCAGTGATTTTTTGTAGGCTTTCATAGTGCTCTTTGGCATATGAGATAACTTCGCCATTGCGCTTACGCTCAAGAGGATGCCCAGTAGTAAATAAACCACCATCGATCGTTTTACGCTCACTGACACTGATACGGCGTTGGTTTAAACGCGCGCCTTTACCACGGCTAGCAGAGAACATCTCATCACGGACAGGATCATAGATAACACCATGCTGAGTCACACCTTTATGCTGTACGGCAATAGACACACAGAACTGTGGTACGCCATGAACGAAGTTTTTAGTGCCATCTAGTGGATCGATAATCCAGCACCAGTCAGCATCTTCGCCGCGACCTTCCTGCATACCAAACTCTTCACCCAAATACGAATGATTTGGATAGCTGGCTTTTAGCGTCTCAATCGTCAGCTCTTCACTAAAGCGATCAATACGAGTAACCAGACCATCTAGTCCTTTTGACTCGATATCCAACTCAATTTTGTGACGGTTTTGATGCGCGTACAAAATTTCTTTACCGACTTTTTCAGCAGCACGCGCTGCGATGACGACCATGGGTTCCATACAATAACCTGCTTGTTTGATAAATGGATATTACTAGATAAATATTAATTTATAAGTACCAATCGATAGATACTTATTAATAAAAAAAATATGTAAAGTAAGAGATACTTATAGCACCAACACTACTTATAAAATCAATGAAAAATAAAGCCACATAGCAAACCACAATATTTGGTTGCTATTAGTCGCACCGCTCAAGTTGTCAAATAGTTCACACCTACGGCAAGCAGGCGATATCTTGGCACAAAAATACAGCTTTATTTTTTACACAGCTTTATTTTTTACACAGCTATTTTATCAACTTTTTACGGACTATGGGTATTTATTATTTTTATAATTTAGCAGATAGATGATTAATCGTCTTTTAAACCTTAAGCCACAGCAGTTAAGATAATAAGTTTTGGAGCTGATTGAACACACCTTCCACATCTAGACCACAATCTGCTAGCTGTTCTGCTTGAGAGCCATGCGCTACAAACCGATCAGGGATACCTATATTGCAGATAGCTGGACGATGGATTTTAAAAGCAGCCGATTCATTTAATAGGTATTCATTGACCGCACTACCCGCGCCGCCCATGATCATATGCTCTTCTAAAGTCGCTATATGAGTAATACCTTGCTCGACTAGGGTTTCAAGCAAGTTTGTATCTAAAGGCTTCACCCAACGCATATTGACCACATGCAGCTGACAGCTTGATGCTAATAAAGGGGATTTCGCAATCATTTCTGCGGCTTTCTCAGCCGTTTCGACCATCGTACCAAATGCCAATAATGCCAGTTTCTTGGGTGCATCGTCTGTACCAAGTACCGACTCTATAACCGCCTCACCAATATTATAAATTTGCGCAGGCTGCATAATAGTCGCGCCAGTGCCGACACCGCGCGGATAGCGCACTGCGGTACAACCTTGGTATTCATAACAAGTATTGAGCAAATGATAGCATTCGTTTTCATCTTTTGGCGCTGCAATCAGCATATTGGGCACGCAGCGTAAAAAGGCAAAATCAAATACGCCCGCATGCGTAGCACCATCTTCACCAACTAGGCCGGCGCGATCAATGGCGAACATCACATCAAGATTTTGCAAAGCAACATCATGTATCAGCTGATCGTACCCACGCTGTAAAAACGTCGAATAAATCGCCACAATTGGCTTCACACCTTGTGTTGCCATGCCACCCGCCAACGTCACAGCGTGTTGCTCAGCAATCGCTACATCAAAGAAACGCTCTGGAAATTGACGAGCAAACTCAATCATCCCTGAGCCTTCTTCCATCGCTGGGGTAATGGCGAGCAGCTTATTATCTTGTACCGCTTTGTCACATAAAAACTGTCCAAATACTTGCGAGTACTTTAAGGAAGGTTTAATCGCTATTATTTCTGGTTTCTCAGTTTTTGGTACGTTATCTTCAGCAGGTTCAGCAGGTTCAGCAGGTAAGCTACTAATAGCATGATAGCCGACTGGGTCTAATTCAGCAGGCGCAAAGCCTTTACCTTTGGTGGTATAAATATGGACTAAAACTGGACCTTTGACTTGCTTGGCAAGCGACAATACACGTAGTAGCTCAGGAATATTATGACCATCAAAAGGACCAAAATAGGTAAAGCCTATTGCCTTAAATAGATTGTCTTCTAGTTGCGGTACATCGCGCTGCTCTTTATGACGCTTACGTCGGTCAAATGCTTGCATATCAGGGCGTTGACATAATATTGGCTCGCCTGCATCAGAGATATCAACCTGATACCCTGACTCCCAAAGCATTGCTAAATGCCGTGAAAAGCCACCAATCGAGCAGGATATAGACATGTCATTGTCATTCAAAATCACCATCAAATCAGCGTCTTGTTGCACCGCGTCATTCATCGCTTCAAACGCCATGCCACCTGTCATCGCCCCATCACCGATAATACAGGCAACCGTCTGCGCGCGCCCTTGATAGCGTAGCGCTAAGCTCATGCCTAAACCGGCTGAGATGGACGTTGATGAATGACCAACCCCAAAGGTATCATAGACAGATTCGGCGCGTTCTGGAAAAGCCGTTAAGCCAGTTTTAGATCGGATAGTACCTAACTGATCACGGCGACCTGTCAGTACTTTGTGCGCATACGCTTGGTGACCCACATCCCAAACGATCTGATCTTGCGGGGTGTCTAGCAAATAATGTAGCGCAATAGTCAATTCAATCACGCCTAAATTGGCACCGAAATGACCACCGCTTTGACCCGCTGAATACAATACAAACAGCCTTAGCTCATCGGCTAAAGTAATCAGCTCAGCACTGCTAAAAGTCTTGAGATCAGCAGGACTATCCACACTGTCGAGCAATGGCGTCTGCGGACGCTCACGTGGAATCACTGCATACGTTTGTTGCAGTTTTGATAGCGGTACAGCAGAATCAACAGCTGACGCAGATAATGACTGAGACTGTGGGGAATGAGGTGACTGCTGCATAAAACGTACGATACCTACCAATCTGCTGACCAGATGCTACCTTAGACAAGGTCTAGCAATAGCAATAGTCTAAGTGGCGTTAATAATAGCCATGCCATCATTTGTATCATTGCTAATACAAGGGATGGCATCGACTATACAATTAGTGATACAGCTTTTATCGCTGCAATAACCCAAAATACGCTATTTGATATAAAGATAATAACGTTCAATGACAACCCTAAAGACTGCTCTAATAGCTGTCTCAAAGGTAATAATAATGGCTATTATGCCTTATTATTTTGTATTCATACCGGACGTTAGTGACGACATAGTAATGTAAGGGCAAAGACTTGTCACTGTATCCGTCAAAATAGTATGGCATAATAGCATTTATTTTTAATTGTCGCTTTAATCATCGTGCGCCGTCTGTGAACTTTGTGTGTTTTTATAATTTGTGGTTTTTATAATAAATATAATTAGCATACTATCTTGCAAACCCGCTAGCTTACAAGAACTTAGCTATTATAATAAAGCTATGTCAGACAGTGAGCGCCACGATGATCAGCTTATGCAGGGCATTAATGTCATATCAATTTATTACTAGCGCCAAATTGCCTACTCGTCACGGCGAGTTTGATATTCATATCTTTGAGAATGATGAGGGTCAAGAGCATGTGATGCTGACGGTAGGTCTGCCTGTGTTTGATCAAACGGATATTGCCGATAGCATCTTAAATCAAAAAGATGATGCTTTATTGGAACGTCCTATTCCGTTAATAAGAATTCATTCTGAGTGCTTAACTGGTGACGCTTTTAGCTCCTTAAAATGTGATTGCGGACCACAGCTAAATACCGCTATGGATGCGATACAAAAAACGGGCTGCGGGGCGATTTTATATCTGCGTCAAGAAGGACGCGGCATCGGTCTGACCAATAAAATCCGCGCTTACGCCTTACAAGATCAAGGTCACGACACTCTAGATGCCAACCTTATGTTGGGATTGCCTGCTGATGCGCGTATCTATGATATGTGTGGACCGATGCTTGCTCATGTAGGTGTTAATGCTGTGCGCCTTATCACCAATAATCCTAGTAAAGTCGCTTACTTAACCGAGCATGGTATCGATGTCATTGAGCGGGTGCCATTGGTCGTTGGGGTGAATGATATGAATGCTGAATATCTAGCGACCAAGCGCGATCGTATGGGTCATCTATTAGACACAGATTTTAATACCATCCTACACCTTAATAAATAGCAAATAATCAGATACTTTATGAGCATCCCAAATATAGATAACGATATCAATGTGTCAGCGACCGATGCAACAACGACACCAAGCCATCATGACATCATGCGCGTGCGTGAGTTTCTAGTCGATTTACAAGCGCGTATCTGCCAAGCCCTAGAAGCGCAAGAAAGCGATGGCTGTACTGATGCGCAGAAAGCCGCTACCTTTGTCCCTGACGATTGGGAGCGCCCTGAAGGTGGTGGTGGTCGCTCGTGCGTATTGGCAGACGGCGAAGTGATAGAAAAAGCCGGCGTTATGTTTAGTCATATACACGTCCAAAATTTGCCTGCTTCAGCAACCGCTCGCCATCCTGACATTGCTGGTCGTAAAGCACAGGCAATGGGCGTATCTCTTGTTGTGCACCCCAAAAACCCTAACGTTCCCACTAGCCATGCCAATGTACGCTTGTTTATTGCCGAAGCAGAAGGCAAAGACCCTATTTGGTGGTTTGGTGGCGGTTTTGATTTAACGCCATTTTATCCTGTGCTCGCTGACTGCGTGCATTGGCATCAGGTTTGTCATGACCTCTGTGCACCTTTCGGCGACAATATCTATCCTGATTTCAAGCAATGGTGCGACGAGTATTTCCATTTACGTCATCGTGATGAGCAGCGCGGTATCGGCGGCTTATTTTATGATGACGTCAATACTGAAAGTCGCGGTTGGGATTTTGAAACCTGCTTTAAATTTATGCAAGCAGTCGGTAATGGCTACCTTGAAGGTATGCTGCCAATTTTTGAGCAGCGTAAACATGTGCCCTATACTGAATCAGAGCGTGAATTTCAGCTCTATCGTCGAGGTCGCTATGTTGAATACAACCTTGTTTATGACCGCGGCACTCTATTTGGTCTGCAAAGTAATGGGCGTATTGAATCCATCTTGGTCAGTATGCCACCGCTCGCTAGCTGGCATTATCGCTTTGAGCCAGATCAGGGCACGCCTGAGTTTGAGTTGACTGACTTCTATCTAAAACCGCGTGATTGGTTGACTCTATAATCGGGATTAGCATAATAACTTACTAGTATTTATTGGTTTTGATATAAATCATTTTATTGTTAAAAAGGTCAGCTAATCATGCTGACCTTTTTTATTTTAAATAAAGTGTTATTCAAAATAAGTAATGATAATTTTTAGGGCGGCAATTTATATAGTCAGTCTTGAATAAAAGAAATACAAAAATTATAAGGTACTACTGGTATCAATTTTTCTTGCTTACTGTGCCTACGCAGACAGAGACTGCGAATAATTAATCCCAGTAGCACTGTATTCTTTTAAAAGTGTATCTACTAAGCTTAGCGAAAGCGATTATTTAAAACCAATTTATGAGAATATTTAATCTATTTTACAAAAACTCACGGTTTCGCCCTATGCTACTTAAGCCGCTTGCTGTTTAATATAGGATAGTACGTAATTTAAGCATCATGAAAAACAGTATTTTCGAATGTTAATAAAGAAAATATATTAAAAATATCGGATAAAATTTATTTTAATAGTAGCCATTTAATCAGGTGACGAGCATGCATATGCTACGCCACCTTTTTATTAGCAACGTAAAAAGGAGCACTACTCATGACTCAGGTATCGAATCAAAAATCATTAAAATCTATTTGTGCTATCACTTTGATGGCAGCCACTTTAGGACTGACGGCTTGTAGTACACCAGTAGACCCTGATGTCAAAGCTCGTCAGGACATCATGAAGAACTTCGGTGATGCAATGAAGGTTATGGGTGGCATGGCAAAAGAGCCGGATACTTTTGATGCTGACGTTTTCAAAGAGCAGGCGGCATTTTTAGCAGAAGAGTCTAAAAATCCTTGGAGCCATTTTAATAATAAAGACGCCGCTGGCAATGCCAAAGCAGAGGTTTGGTCAAATGTTGATGGCTTTAAAGCTGAAGCAGAGAATTTCCAAAAGGTCACTGCTGAGCTAAGCGCTGCTGCACAGACAGCAACTAGCATTGACGATGTGATGCCAGCTTTTAAACCTGTTGGCGACAGCTGTAAATCTTGCCATACGGATTTCCAAGTCGAAAAAGACTAAATAAGAATCCTTTAGCAATATAAAAAGCCACCCTATTAAACAATAAGGTGGCTTTTTTATTCGCTTAACTTATGAATCAATTAAGCCATCAAGTCTGCTTGTACGATTTCAATCCAATAACCATCAACATCTTTAATAAAGACAATATTTTTCATGCTGCCTTCATCTGGACGTTTTTTGAATTCGACATTGTTTTCATCAAACCAAGCTACCGCTGCATTGAGATCAGGTACATTAAAACAAATATGACCAAACCCTTGTGGTTCTTGATTGCCATCATGATAGCTAAAGTCCGCTTTTGTCTCGGTACCATAGTTATGAGTCAATTCCAAAATGCCACGCTGACGGAAGGCAAAAATCTCTAAATCATTACCTGACGGCAAGTTTTCACGTTCACTCTCAGTCAGCTTAGCTAAAAAGTACAAATCAAAACCCATGGCTGGGAATTTTTTGACTGCCAGTAACGTCATACCTAAGACACCAGTATAAAACGCTAAAGACTTCACAGGATCTTTGACACGCAGCATCGTATGGTTAAAGGTATAACCTGTCGTCTGCGCTGAGATAGGCTGTACGCCATCAGCCTTTACGCTGCTTTCAGGTTGCTCTTGTATTGAATGGTCGTTGTTAAAAGTATTATTACTCATGATTATTCCTATATTTAAATATTTTTAATCACTAATAGATTAAATAGTCATACCTATAACACTTAGTCTTTCTAGCACAGCCTTTACAGAACACTATTAAGCATCTAAAAACCGCACTTTACCTGTTTCTAAGTCGTACTCGGCACCAACGATCAATAGCTGACCACTACTGGTTAAATCCTCTAACGCACGCGAGCCATGCTTTAATTGACTGACCGACATACGCACATTTGCACGTATAGAGCGATCAACCAGCTCGTCTGCATCCACATCTTGCCCATTGGCGGTCGCAAGTTCATGCAGATTATAGACACTTGGACGGATACGGTCGACGATAGATTGTAGATTGGGTGAGTAGTTTTGCTCAGGATTGATTAATGTTTCAACACAGGCGGTGACAGCGCCGCAGTGCGAATGTCCAAGCACCACGACCAGTTTAGTATTGAATTTTTCAGCAGCAAATTCGATCGAACCAATTTGTGAAGGAGCTACCACGTTACCTGCAACGCGTATGACAAATAAATCGCCTAAACCTTGATCAAAAACGATCTCAACCGGTACCCGTGCGTCCGAGCAACCCAAAATAATCGCTAAAGGGTCTTGATCTTTGATTAATTCTGGACGCCTTTGCATACAGGGATCGGTATTGGTCAAGCTGTCCACATAGCGTATATTACCTTGCTTAAGCAGCTCCAGTGCTTCCTGACCTGTTTTAGGGCGTGTATTGTTAGGCATAAGGAATCCTTGATAATTTAACGGGTTAACATAGTAAATTGCTCTATAACTATCCTGTCATAGAGTCTAAGTCTTCGATATCGTTTGGCGCTTTAAGCAAACCTCACTTAAGTTCTTACTTTTATAAGTCACTCTATATTTATCATACGCAAACCAATTGTATAGGAATAAATTCAAAAAAATGGTAAAAATTATTTAATTTAAGGGTGGTTACTTAGTCTATTTAACAAAGCGTAGACTCATCTTTAATTGCTATTCCAAGATCACTATAGGGGTCAACCAACCTGTAAAGAACTTGCGCTGACTTATAGTGAAGGTTTGTTATAATAGCCTGCGACCAACCCTCGTTAAACTCATCGCTTTAACATACTAAATCATCATGTCTAACGTATACAGCGCTCAGACTGCCACTGATATTTTAGTATGTATGTCGGAAATCTAGGAATCATTATGACCGAATCACTTTTAACGCCGCCGACTACTCCTGCATCAGCAAACACTGATAAGGTATTGCTACAACTGACCGGTCTAAAGAAAACCTATGATAATACTGAGGTCTTAAAAGACATCAATCTTGATATCCAGCATGGCGAGTTTATTACCTTACTCGGTCCTTCAGGCTGCGGTAAAACTACCTTACTGCGACTGATTGCAGGATTTGAGCAGCCAAGTGCAGGGGCGATTTATTTGGATGGTGTACAGATGGCAGGCTTGCCCGCTGATAAACGTCCGGTCAATACGGTGTTTCAGCAATATGCGCTATTTCCGCATATGACTGTCGCGCAAAATGTGGCGTATGGTCTAAAGCTAAGAAAAATCCCTAAAGATGAGATTCAAACGCGGGTACGTGAGATGCTAACGATGGTGCAGCTAGAACATTTAGCCAATCGTCGCCCGCAGGATTTATCCGGTGGGCAGCAGCAGCGCGTTGCGATTGCACGTGCAGTCATCAATCGTCCCAAATTACTATTGCTCGATGAGCCTTTATCGGCGCTCGATCATAAGCTGCGTCTACAAATGCAGTCTGAGCTTAAACGCCTGCAACGTGAGCTTGGCATTACCTTTGTCTTTGTCACCCATGATCAAGAAGAAGCGCTGTCGATGTCAGACCGCATTGCAGTAATGAAAGACGGCAAGTTTCAGCAAATTGGCACGCCTATTGAGATTTATGAAACCCCTGCCAATTTATTCACTGCTAAGTTTATTGGCGAGACCAATTTATTTAAAGCGGAAGTCAAAGGTGTCTATCCTGAGCAACCCGATCGTGATGGTCGCGTGACTAATGGTCGTATTGAGGTTGAAGTCTGCGAAGCACAAGTTCAAGACGGACCAACGCCTGTGCGTAATCTGCGTCGACCCGATTTTGCCAACGATGTCCAAGTCGGTGATATCGTCAATTTATTGCTACGTCCTGAAGATTTACGGATTTATGATCCGACTGACAACACCCATGGTGGTTTATTAGGGCGCGTCATCGAAAGCAATTATAAAGGCAGTACCTTAGACTCGATTATTGAGCTAACGAACGGTCATATTATTAAAGCCTCGGAATTTTTTGATGAAGATGATCCAAGTTTTGACTATAAGCTTAATGAAGGTGTAAAAGTGTCGTGGGTCGATGGTTGGGAATGGGTATTGCCAGAAGAGGATATCCACTAATGGCACATACTGGCATCAGCAATAAAAGCCCTTTTCGTACCGCAACGCTATGGCTGATTTGGGGCTGGCTTCTTATTTTTGCGCTATTACCCAATATATTGGTGATTGCAGTTAGCTTTTTGACCCGTGATAGCACAGCTTTTATCAGCCTACCTGTCAGCATAGACAGCTACGTGCGCATGATTGACCCGCTTTATTTTGATGTCTTCGTGCACTCATTATGGATGGCAGGCATTACTACGATAATCTGCTTATTACTCGGTTATCCTTTTGCTTGGTTTGTCTCACGCGTGAGCAAACGCTGGCAGCCTTTGTTAATGCTCATGCTGATATTGCCATTTTGGACCAATTCTTTGGTACGAACTTATGCGCTAAAACTATTGTTTGCCAGCAATGGTTTGATTAATAAATCCTTATTAGCCATAGGCGTTATTGATGCGCCCATTGATATCTTATATACCCAAGGCGCTGTGATTGCTGGTTTAACCTATTTATTATTTCCATTTATGGTGCTGCCGCTATATGCCGTCTTTAGCGATTTGCGCAATGATATGCTGCTTGCCTCGCAGGATTTGGGCGCATCAAAACCGCAAACCTTTTGGCATGTGGTACTACCATTAACGACACCTGGTATTATCTCAGGGGTGCTGTTGGTACTATTACCAGCAATGGGTATGTTTTATGTTGCCGATATTTTGGGCGGTTCACGCAATCTACTCGTTGGAAATATTATCAAGAACCAATTTTTAGATGCCCGTGATTGGCCATTTGGCGCGGCCGCCAGTGTGCTATTGACGCTTGCTATGGCGGTATTATTGCTTGCCTATCGCGCTAGTAGTCGCCGTATCGGCAAGACTGACTTTAGCGAGGTGGCTTAATGTCTGGTAATTCATCTAATAACTCGTCAATCAATAGCTCACCTATAAAAACCAAACGCTCTATCAAGCCATCTAGCATCGGCAGTATCGCCGCCAAAGGCTATCTTGGTCTGATTTATACTTTATTATATCTACCCATCATAGTATTGATGGTGATGTCATTTAATAAGTCAAAAATCGGTTATAACTGGGGCGGCTTTAGTTTAAAGTGGTACGAGTCGCTATTTAACAATCAGGCGATGCTTGATGCCTTTTGGCATTCTATTGTGCTGGGCTTGGTTGCCGCCACGGTTTCGACCATTATCGGCACCCTGACCGCACTGGCGCTGCATCGCTATGACTTTCGTGGTAAAGGGCTGCTAAATGGCTTGTTATTTGTGCTGATGATGTCACCTGAGATTGTCCTAGCGATATCGCTATTGGCACTGTTTTTATTAATCGGCCTGCAGCTCGGTTTTGTCTCGCTATTATTGGCTCATATAACTTTTTGCCTGCCTTTTGTGGTCATTACTGTCTTTGCGCGCTTAAGTAGTTTGGATGAACGTTTAATGGAAGCAGCGCGAGATTTGGGTGCTAGCGAATCAATGATGGTGCGTACGGTCTTGATTCCAGTAATTTTCCCGGCGGTGATGGCAGGTTGGCTACTTGCTTTTACCTTATCGCTTGATGATGTGGTGGTATCGACCTTTGTCACCGGCCCTAGCTATGAGATTTTGCCGCTACGTATTTATTCTATGGTACGCGTGGGACTTAAACCCGAGGTCAATGCGATTGGGACGATATTGCTGGTTGCTTCCTTAATTCTGGTTGTGATTTCACAGTTATTGCTACGTCGACGTTAATATTAATATTGCTCTAATCAGTTTCGCTTATCGGTATAACAGGTGTAATGCTCCTATCTGCTATACCTTATTTCTTTTTCACTTTGGTGGTTAGGTTGTTTTATGTTAGAGCTTCGTCATCTTAATACCCTAACTGCGCTGCGAGCACACGGCTCATTGGCCGCTGCTGCCGATGAGCTGCATGTCACCGCCTCTGCCGTCTCGCATCAGTTAAAAGAGCTAGAGAACTATTACGATATTAGTTTGGTCAATCGGCGCACGCGTCCGTTGACCTTTACGCCAGCTGGCAAGACGGTATTGGCACTCGCTGACAGCATTTTACCTCAGGTCACGCGCACCAAAGCCAACTTAAAACGCTTAGCCCATGGTCAAGCAGGCAGATTGCGCTTAGCTTCTGAATGTCATAGCTGTTTTGATTGGCTGATGCCTATTCTCAATCATTATCGCCGTGAGTGGTCAGATGTGGAGCTAGATTTTGCTACTGGTTTTGAGCCCGAGCCGCATCATTTATTGATAGAAGGTGATATTGATTTATTGATTACTACCAGTAATTTACCGATAGAAGGTATCAGCTATCAGCCATTATTTGAGTATGAAAGTCGTTTGGTACTGTCGCCGACTCATGACTTGGCTGAGCAACAATTTATTCATGCCAAAGACTTAGTCGATGAAACCTTGATTGCTTATCCAGTAGAGGCTAAGCGCCTTGATATTATTGCCAATTTTATGACCCCAGCACAGGTCAGCTTTAAAAGTATGCGTACCACCGAGCTAACCGCTATGCTTATTCAGTTGGTTGCTAGTGAACGCGGGGTGGCAGCACTCCCCGACTGGGTGGTCGCTGAATATGAGAGAAAAGGTTGGGTAGTTTCGCGTCCATTAGGTAGCGGCGTCTACTGTCAGCTCTATGCGGCAACGCGCACCTCGAGCCAAGATACTGCTTATATGCAAGGGTTTGCCAGTTTATTAGAAGGTATCGTAAAACCTGTCTAGAAGTAATTATCACTAAAAAAAGAGCCGTATTAAAAAATTAATATGGCTCTTTTTTATTGCTGAATTTTTATTATTATAAAATCAACTTAAAGAAATAAAATCCAAGTGCCGTTGCTAATAACGTCAGCCCCACATGTAGCCCAATTAGCCCTAAGCCCGCAAGCAGTTTGCCATTATGGATAAAGGTAAATACCTCAACGCTAAAGGTACTAAAAGTCGTCAGTCCACCCAAGAAGCCAGTTATCACAAACAGTCTAATATTGGGAGACAAACCGCTGCCCACACGTTCGAACCACACCAAGGCCAGCCCTATCAATAGCCCACCTAAAACATTGGCTCCAAGCGTCCCAAGTGGTATCCAGTGGTGCATCGGGTTAAAACGCGCTAGCCACCCTCGCAGGCAAGCGCCAATGGCAGCACCTAATCCAATCGCAAGCCACTGCATAAGTTATCCTTGAGTGATATAAAGTTTAATAAATTGGATACAAGCGACTTTCTAGCGCTTATACCGCTGGCAACTCGGTCATTGGCCAACGTGGCACGCAGCTGACAGCCAAATCATCTGCTTGACCCGCTTGCAAACGCTCGTAACCCGCATACGCAATCATCGCACCATTATCGGTACATAAAGCAGGAGGTGCATAATGTACGGTGGCATTTATTTTAGCAAGCTCCCGCTCGAGAGTTTCACGCAAATGACTATTGGCACTGACGCCGCCTGCAATAACCAATCGGCTCATATCGACTTGCTTAAGCGCTTTAACACATTTTTTCACCAAGGTATCAACGACGGCATGCTGAAAACTGGCGGCAATATCAGCACGGACTTGCGGGTCGCTATCAGAGCTATTTCCTGAGCCCCCTGAACCATTGGTATCTTTAATCAGATTATGCACTGCCGTTTTCATACCGCTAAAAGAGAAATCCAAACCACGATGTAACATTGGTCTTGGTAAACTATAAGCGTCCGAATTGCCACTTTCCGCTAATTTAGCGATATTAGGACCACCCGGATATGGCAAGCCCAACATCTTCGCCGCTTTGTCAAAACACTCACCTGCCGCATCATCAATGGATTCGCCAAGGATTTCATATTGACCAATACCATGCGCAGCAATGAGTAGCGTATGCCCACCAGAAACCAGTAAGGAGACAAACGGAAACGCTGGTGGATTCGCACCCATCAGCGGTGCTAATAGATGCCCTTCCATATGATGAACACCAATCGCTGGAATATCTAACCCATAAGCCAAGCTACGACCAAACAATGCACCCGTCATCAAGGCGCCGATAAGCCCCGGACCCTTGGTATAAGCGATGGCATCAATCTCATCTTTAGTGATATCACATTGCTCTAGCAATTCATTAAATAAAGGCACTAACTTACGGATATGATCGCGACTAGCAAGCTCAGGCACCACGCCGCCATAAAGGGCATGCAGCTCTATTTGTGAATACAGTACCTGTCCTAGCAGACCTTTATTATCGCTCGTTATCTGTTCGCTATCAAAAATCGCTAGCCCCGTCTCATCGCAAGAGGTCTCTAAACCCAATACTTTCATCTATGTGCCTTTATATTTTGCCTTGTAGCGTGAATAAAAAACCGCCACTGTAAGCTTACAATGGCGGTCAGTTTAGCAAATTTCAATCAATAATATTTAGCTAGCTGCAGCAACCATATAATCAACAGCCGCATGAACTTGTGCCTCACTGACTTCAGCGCTTGCCTGCGCAGGCATTTTGTTAAAGCCCTTGGCAGAGTGCATATGTAGTGTATCGATACCTTTGGCGATTCGTGGTGCCCATGCTTCTTTATTACCGAATAATGGGGCGGCTAATAAACCTTTTTCATGACAGACTTTACATTGTTTTTCATACAATGCAGCACCTGTATCAGCAGCCAACACTTCAGGCTCAGCAGCGGCAGCACTTACTTCGTCCGCTTTTACTTCTTCCGCTTTTACTTCTGACACCTCAACTGTTTCTACCTCAACGACAGGCTCAGCTTCAGCAGGCGCTGCTGGCTCCACAACCACAGCTTCGGTTTCATTAACCACCGCAGGCTCATCAGTGGGAGTGTTATCACCACCGCTACAGGCGCTAAGTGTCAATAACACACTAAGACTTAGACCAGACAGCGCTAACTTAACAACTGATTTTTTCTTTATTACAGCTTGTTTAACAGTCATGGTTGTTTCCTCATCTATAGATGGTTAGTGACACCGCTCATTATTGAATACTGCTTTCAAGCAGGATTAATCGGTTGCAGGTTTAGCTGAATTCGTCGCTGGCACTTCAGTATTATTGGCAGTATCGGCAGTCGCCACAGCGGTATCAGAACTATCGGCGCTTACCGTTGCATCAGCTGCTGTTCCCTCTACTGCGACAGCCCCTTCTTCAGTACTCATCGTCGCATCTGTTGTCGCATCAGCTGCTGGCATTGGCGCTGCTGCTGGGAAATCCATCTTTTCTGCTGCAGGTGCATTCGCGCGAGCAATCTCTGCTGCCTCATCAACACGATCGACGGCTAAAATGTGATCTGACTCTTCACCTTCTTTCTCACTACTACAAGCACTGACACCAAAACCAAGGGCGACGATAAATGCTGTACTTAGCGCCGTATTGAGTACTGATTTTTTCATTCCAACATCCTTAATAAAGTGCACATAAAACGATTGATATTATGCAAATTATCATAGCATAAACTTGGCCCAAACCGTTATAGACAGGAGGGGTTTTATTTATACTGATGCTATTTAGTAAATAACCCGTTTATCCTTCCTAAAGAACGTTTAGCTATAAATGACTTACGACCCTTATTGCCGGCAGCAGTTTGCAACTTAATGATAGTTATAGATTAATAAGTAAAAGCCTTTGACTTTATTGCGATTTTTTATTAAAATAGGCGCCCTTGTGCTATTGCGCAAGATTGTCCTAGTTTGAGCTGATGCCAGTAATCTTGAGATATTACGGCTAAATACTAATACACAGCCAAACTAATGCCCTTATATCTCATCCTAATCGAGGAGTCTTCATGCCTGCAGTTAAGGTTAAAGAAAACGAACCAGTTGATATCGCTATCCGTCGTTTTAAACGTGCTTGTGAAAAAGCTGGCGTATTGTCAGATGTACGTAAGCGTGAATTTTATGAAAAACCAACGCAAGTACGCAAGCGCAAAAAAGCTGCTGCAGTAAAGCGTTATAAAAAGAAATTACAACGCGAAACTATTCGTACCACTCGTATGTACTAATCGATAAGTCGATTAGCTAAGTACCAGCGCTACACTAACGCCACTGTTATCCGATGATATCAGTGGCGTTTTTTATGCTACAATTTTTGTTATTACTATCATTGGTTCTAACACTTTCTATTATAAAGCTTGTTCTGATTAGTAGACTTTTTACACAAACTTTTTACCTATAATCATAAGGAATAACAACAATGAGCCAAATTAAACAGACGCTAACTGACACCATCAAAGTCTCTATGAAAGCACGTGAGATTGAACGGGTCAAAGTACTGCGTAACGTACAAGCAGTTATCAAACAAATTGAGATCGACCGTCAAATAGAGCTTGATGATGCCGAAGTTTTGGAGATATTACAAAAACAGCTCAAACAGCGCCATGAGTCATTGACTATTTTTACCGAAAACGGTCGTGATGACTTGGCAACCAAAGAGCAGTTTGAGATTGATATTATCAATGAATATATGCCAAAACAGATGGATGATGCGGAGATGACTGCCTTGGTAAACGCAGAAATCGCCGAACAAGGCGCAACGTCAATGCGTGATATGGGTAGCGTGATGGGGATATTAAAAACGAAAACCGCGGGTCGTGCTGACCCTGCTTTAATCTCAAAGCTGGTCAAAGACGCGCTACAAGGTTAATCGCTACAGCATATTGATAAAATCAACGCTTTTTCTATATAGTGCTTTATAGCAGTTAGTTATCAAAGAACCGCCTAAGGCTTAAAGTCTTTGGCGGTTTTTACGGCTTTGATTTCGGCATTGATATTGGCAAGTAGTGGACGAGCGCTATTGGCTTGAGCCGTATTTTGCAAATTTTCTGTCAATTTTTTGGCTTGCGTTAAAGAAGTCAGCGCGCGCTCGTAGCTTCCACTCCATAGTTGGTCATGACTGCGGTAGCGTAGTGCATTAATAGTAGCAATACTTTTTAGCGGTGCAGAATTGGTGGTCTTTGCCAATTTTTCATTGGCCAATTGCAAACTTTGCCACGCATAGCGATCACTTGGTTGCTGCTCGGTTAACGGCTTGAGTAAGGCTTGGGCTTTGGTTGGCTGATTACTATTGGTCAAGGCTTCTGCCAGATAAAGTCGTAAGTCACGGCGCTCAGGATAGAGCCGCTGCTGACTCTCTAGAATTTCAGCAGCTTGTTGCCATTTATTTTGTTCAGTCAAAATCTGGCTTTGGGTAATGGACAATAATGGCTCGAGTACTTGGCGCTTTGCTATCGGCAATGCCGACAGCTCGGCAAATAAATCATTTGCCTCTTTAAAGCGCTGCTGCTCGCCATACCAATGCATTAGTGCAAGCTTTGCCCCGATGCTGTTCTTTGCCGCAGTCGTTAATGCAGTCTCTGAAGCATGCTTTCCGGTACTTTGTACCCGCCAATAAAGTAAATCAAACAAAGCTTGATGGCGCTGCTGTTGATTTAACGGCAGCGTATTATAACGCTGCGCGCGGCTTTGAGATTCACTCAAGCGCTCATTACTCAGTGGATGAGAGCGGATAAAGCTTGGCAAAAACTGATTGGCGGTTTGATTCATCTGGCTTTTTTGATTCATGGTCGCAAAGAAGCGCGGCATCGCCCGTGGGTCATAGCCAGCTTGGTTCATGATTTGCATACCGACCCGATCAGCATCACGTTCATTATTACGACTAAACGCCATACTACTATTCATCGTGGCGGTTTGGCTACCCATCATCACTGCAGCTGCCGCATCACCATCGACGGTCGATGCAGCAATCGCGGCGAGCATGCCACCTATTTGCATCAGCAAGGCTTTTTTACGCTCATCAGCGCCGCTTTCATAATGACGCTGACTGATGTGCGCAACCTCATGAGCTACAACGCTTGCCAGCTCATCCATGCTGTTTGCGGCCAATATAGTGCCAGTATTAAGACCAATTACGCCGCCTGGAGCCGCAAATGCATTAATACTTGGGTTATCGATAATGACCAAACCAAGCGGTGCTTGCTGGCGTGCTTGGGCATTGAGCCGCCATGTTAGTTCTTTGACCGTTTCTTGAATCCAAGGGTCATGCTCCATCTTTACATGACCATTGATGTTTCTTAATGACCATTCACCAAGCAATTTATTTTGATATTGCTCATCAAAGTTCAGCCCTTGCCCGCGTAAACTGGGCAAACTTAGCTCTTCTGTGTTAGTGGTTTGCCATGAATCATAGCTCAATGGCACCGTTTGGCTTTTGCTATAGGCGGCGCTTGTACAGGCCAATAGTATCGTTGACAGTGCTAATTTTAGTGCAAGCATTGGCGACAGATGATGGTTTACCTGCTTAGAGAATAACCCTGTCTGTATGCTTGCATAGTGAGTGATAGCACGTTTATTCCGTGCATTTATTAGCGGCTTATCAAGCATTGATTGTCTTTTAGAATAATCCAAGTGCGTACCCTATATGCATAATCATAACGTGCTTTGACTATACGAGCTTGTCTATTGAAGGTCAATTGCCGTCTGCCTATCGCTACTAATAACTCCGCAGAGCGTCACTATTGCGCAACATGGTTATGTGAACCTATTAGATAAGTCTAATATAAAAATATGAAGATCAATACTACTCAGTTGTTCTGATTGATCAAACGCGATGATGACTATATTCAACTGCAATTGAATACAGGCAATTTGCTATAATGGTTGCTTATAAAACCGTCGGCGTCACAGCACAATCGCCATGTTGTATTAAGATAGTATTATCCATAAATATTGTAATGCTAAGCATTAGACTGAAACACAAGGTTTAATATTAGCCATGTTAAAGGTTTATTTTATGTCTGCTGATAGTCCATCCATCATGGTACGAGCCTCTTATCCAATATGTTTGGGAGAGACTGTGTCTAAGAGCGAGCAGCAATCAATCAGGCAGCTCCTAGACTTATTACCAACAGATGACATCAACTTAAATGATAAAACAGATTTGAGTAAACCAGTACTTGTTATCAAAGATATGGTCGATGGTCGCGGACTTGCCTGCCCGATGCCACTGTTAAAAACTAAGGTCGCATTACGCAGTGTCGTCTCTGGGGAGTCATTGTACGTTGTGGCAACTGACCCAAATTCTCAAGCTGACATTATGGCTTTTTGTCAGCAAAGCTTACAAACAAAAGCCACGAACCCGCTATTGCTTAGTATTAATCAAGCCACCGTATCAGACAGTGAAGAGTTGAGCGCCAGCCAATCTAAATATTCTGTTGATACAATATATCACTTTATCATTACCAAAACTGATAGCAACTAAGCGTCGCTATCCTTTACAATTACAACTATAAAGATTTTTATCTGACTGTTTGCTTATCTATTTAACCAAGGTCAAGAATATGGCTAATACCACTACTAACGCTGCAAATAACCGTCAAAAAGACAGCGCTGTTCCTGAAATAAACGAAGCGCGCGATGCAGCACTGAAAGCGGCAGCTGAGCGTCCGCCTTATGATGCCAGCGCGCTTGGCGATACCAGTACCCGTGATTTGGTACCTGCCATGCCGACGCATTTGTCCGCACCTGGGGTAAATTTGGGTGCTTATATTAATACCGTGCACCAAATCCCTATCTTGACTCCGACGCAAGAGCAAGAGCTTGCCCATCGCTATTATGATGAAGGCGATGTGGAAGCGGCGCGTTTACTGGTCATGTCGCATTTGCGTTTTGTCATTCATATTGCCCGCAGCTATTCAGGCTATGGGTTACCGCAAGCAGATTTGATCCAAGAAGGTAATTTGGGACTTATGAAGGCGGTAAAACGTTTTGATCCTAACAAAGGCGTACGTCTAGTATCATTTGCAGTGCATTGGATTAAAGCAGAGATTCATGAATTTGTCATCCGTAACTGGCGTATTGTAAAAGTTGCTACAACCAAGGCGCATCGTAAACTGTTCTTTAACTTACGCAGTTTAAAAAAGACCAACAATCAGTTGACCCTTGAAGAAGCCGATGCGATTGCCAATGACTTAAACGTTACTCGTAAGCAAGTGCTTGAGATGGAGTCGCGCCTGACCTCTTATGATGCGTCATTTGAGGCGCAATCAAGTGACGATGACGATGGACGTTATGCACCGCAGTTATTTTTGGAAGATGGCATTGACCCTGCCGAAATCGTCGAAGAATCTGACTGGGAAGAAAATAATTCATCAGCTCTGATTGCTGCAATGGAAACCTTGGATGATCGCTCGCGTGATATTGTCGAGCAGCGCTGGTTATCTGAGCAAAAATCAACCTTGCATGAGTTGGCAGCGGTCTACTCTATCTCTGCTGAGCGCGTACGCCAAATTGAGAAAAATGCCATGGATAAAATCCGTGAAGCGATGACCATCGACAGTGTGATTTTACCTGATGATATTCAATAAGTTGCCTATAGATAAGACCACTATCTTTGCCTAGTAAGCATTTATTCAACAATACGAGTACAACCATGTTCAATTGGATAAGTATCGCGGCGATCAATATGGCCATCGCCGTTGCTTTAGGCGCGTTTGGCGCGCATGGTCTCAAAGCTATGGTCAGCACTCAACAGCTAGAATGGTGGCAGACGGCAACCCTATATTGGTTCGTCCATTCACTTGGATTATTACTTGTTGGTATCCTTATTCGCTTAAACTATGCAACCCAAACCGTCGCATGGTTATTACAAATTGGTGTCATTATTTTTGCGGGTAGTTTATACGCCATGACACTTGGTGCGCCACGTTGGTTCGGTGCCATTACGCCTATTGGCGGTGTGCTGATGATTGCAGGTTGGTTATGGCTTGCGCTATCTTCAGCACGCTTAACAAATAGCTGATTGATTGATTTTAGTAAGAAATAATCTTATTTTATTCAGCTACGTTAGTGTTGGTAGTAGTGAAAATAGTAAGGCTAAATAGGAATTTTGGATTATTAGGGAGTACGATTTATGAGCAATATTAGTGTCAATGGTAAGAAGTTACAGACGACTCATCAAACGGTACAATTGGTTGTCAATGAGCTTGGGCTTAGTAACGGTCGTTATGCGGTAGAAGTCGATGGTGAACTGATTCCTAAAAGTGAGCTTGATAAGCTACATATTGTTGAAGGCATGACTATTGAAGTAGTACAGGCTGTAGGCGGTGGCTAAGGTTTTTAACCATTGAAAAAGATAGTCGTTTTTGATACATAGAATTTTAGAAAATCACAGTGTAAAACCTAACGTTTACAACCCTTTCCTTTTAAAATTTATTATAAAAAAGACCTCAACGGTTATTCGTTTGAGGTCTTTTTTTACTTAGCGTCTTAGGCTTGCTGAATTGCTCATTTTTGAGCATGTCACGTATTCAAATTACTCAGGAATACTGGTCAATTTAATAATATTGCTATTTGTGCATTTATTTATTGGCTAATAATTATTAAAATTTTATGACACAGCAAGCTATCACTAAACTGCAGGCTCAGCTTCAGCCGTCATCAAATCTTCATAGCGAGCATCACGCCCTGCACCCTGTGTTTTTTTACTCTCCATTTTTGTTTTATACTTGCGTACTTGTCTATCAAGTTTGTCTGCCATCTCATTTATGGCTTTATACATATCATCATCAAGAGCTTGGACAAACATCTCTTTACCCGAGACTCGCATGATAGCTTCAGCCTTATGGCTCTTTTTAGCACCGCTGTTATCTAGCGATAGAATCACTTGAATACTTTGAATCTGATCAAAGTGACGCTCGACTTTTTCAAGTTTTTCGCGAACTGCGGTGTCCATGGCATCGGTAATACTGATATGGTGACCACTGATAGAAACATTCATATTATTGTCCTCTTATTAGTACTTACAATCAACAGATGAGGTCGCATCGCTGCTCTTATCATCCTGCCTTACCACAAAATAACCTTGTATCTTTATCCTCAACGCCTTTAATAGCAGTGCTTTTAATAAAATATCGACGTATCCTTTTATCGTCTTTTTTATCTCATCCCTAATGACTGACTACATAAATTTGCTAAATCGACACTTTGATTTTGTTGTTGGTATGGCTCTAATTTGTCATGAAAACCTGCTAGTAGCAAGGCTTTATATTGTAAGTAAATGTAATAAAATCGGTTGTTTCTTTAATGTTTCTATATAATCAAAAAATTTTATTTTTTATATTATCTACAAAATATTTTGATTGTTGATCGACTCTTTAGATAACTTATTGAATTCAGACCATTAATATTTTTGTTTGCGCTGTGTAGATGAGCCAATATTCATTGCTTCACGATATTTGGCGACTGTTCTTCTGGCAATATCGATACCTTCTGCTAACAAATAATCTTTTATTTTACTGTCAGACAATGGCTTTTTGGGCTCTTCATCAGCGATAAGCTGCTTAATCATCGCGCTGATAGCAGTTGATGAGATATCACCATCGCTGCTGCTAACATGTGATGAAAAGAAATGCTTGAGCGAAAACAGTCCTTGCGGTGTCAAAATGGTCTTGCTAGTGGTCAGGCGCGAGACCGTTGATTCATGTAAATCGACTTCGTCTGCAATCACCTTTAAAATAAGCGGTTGCATAGCAGTGGCGCCATACTGCAAAAAAGATTGCTGGTAGCGCACGATGCTAGTGGCTACCTTTAAAAGGTTCTGATTACGCTCTTCGATACTGCGAATAAACAAGCGCGCATCGATGAGATTTTCACGCAGATATTGATTATCAGGGCTATTATCGCCGCGCTTAACAAGGTTGGCATATTCTTGGTTGACTCGTAGTTTTGGCAAGGTTTCAGGGTTTAGACGTACCTGCCAGCCATCTTCTTGAGTAGATATGGTGGTGTTTTGATGAGCATCATGGCGACGGATAGGCGTCACCAATACATCAGGGATATCATAGCTGTCGGGCGACTGAGTATAATCCGGTTGGCGGCTTTGAAATAGCAATCCTGGTGAAGGATTTAAAGTACGCAACAGCGTAAGCGCAGGGGTAATCTCATGAGCCGCAAGTCTTGTACGCTCAGTTAAAGCTTTAATATTATTACTGACCAGATGCTCACTGGCAGATAAGAGCGCTTGGGCTTGTTTTAGATAAGGCGTATCAGTGTCGAGCTTAGATAGCTGAATCGCTAAGCATTCACTTAGATTTCGTGCGCCGACCCCCAGTGGATCACAGGATTGAATCATGCGCAGTACTGCCATTACTTCATCCTGCTCAACGCGCTCATCCCACTGATAAAAGCTCGCAATGGTATCAAAGCTCTGTAGCAACTCCTCGATATCGAGCCTTACAAAACCCATGTCGTCCATAGAATCCATCAAATACTCAGCGATAAGAGTATCTGTCTCTGAGAGACGTTTAAAATTCAGCTGCCAACGCACATGGTCTTGAATCGTCGCATTGGTACTGCCCTCATAGCGATCAAAGTCCTCAGAATCTGGACGCGCTGATATGCCGCCTGAACCAGTACTGGCGGTGCTAAAACCGTCATAATTTGCATTAGGGCTATCATAGTTTGAGCCTTCAAAGTCTTCAAGCGTATAACTGTCGATGGCATCCGTATCAAAACCGTCTTGCTGCAATTTATCTAGACTATCATTACTAAAGCTATCGCTAGTACTGTCATCATAGTCAAATCCATCTTCATTATTTGATGAAGGAGATATAGAAAACGTATCAGAAGCAGTACTCTGATTCCAACTGTCTAACGTTAGTGGCTCGCCAAACTCATCTAATGCGTCTTTATCCATACTTTCGTACTCATCTTCATCGTTTTCGATGCGTTCTAGTAATGGATTACTGTCCAGCTTCGCTTGAACCTCTTGCGCCAGCTCAAGACTAGAGAGCTGCAGCAATTTAATAGCTTGCTGCATTTGCGGGGTCAGTTTTTGTGAGGTGCTTAGCGTGGTCGCCAATCCGAACGACATACTCATGGGCAGTTTATTACACTCCAGTCTTGGTAATATTGTCTTTGTAATGCTGATTAGTGAGCGGTTTACCCTTAACAGGACATGACGATAGCATTTTTTGCGACAATTTTGCTATGATAATTTATGCCCTTACCAGATAAGTGAATGACAAACCTCTGTCCGTAGCTTTCTGGTAGCTTCTAAAGAATACTTTAATAAAAATTTATACCTGTGCATAGTTGCATAGTTGCATAGAATGATTTGCGGAGTAAGGTTCAAATAAACCATTAATAATGACAAACCTGAAAACGTTTTATAAGAGATATATAATATTAACAATATTGAGAAGCCTGCTATGAATGAACATATAAATAACATACAGCTGACCGTTGCTGCCATCCAAATGAATAGTCAGCAAAGCATTGAAGACAATCTGTCAGATATAAAATCCGCTATTATGGATGCTCGTGCACAAGGCGCGCAGCTTGTCGTACTACCAGAAAACTGCTGTAGCATGGGTAGACAGTTTGCGACAGCAGAGCGCTTTGATGCGCTGTCAGCGACGATAGCAGAGTATGCACGTACATATGGTATATATGTGCTAGCGGGCTCTCTGCCCTGCCCGTATCGCCCTGACGGTATGATTGTGCCTGATGGTAGATTACGCCAAGTAAGCCTATTGTTTGCGCCGGATGGTACACAAGTGGCGCGCTATGACAAGATTCACTTATTCACTGCGACCGTCGCCGATAAGCAAGGCAGTTATAACGAAGCGGCGACGTTTGAGCCAGGTACGCAGACGGTCGTGGCAGCGCTTGAAGTAAATGATGATGTTTATCAGCTCGGTATGATGGTTTGCTTTGATCTACGCTTTCCTGCATTGGCGCAGCGTCTGCGGCAAGCAGGCGCAGAACTATTAAGTGCGCCATCTGCTTTTACGTATCTAACAGGACAAGCCCATTGGTCGCTCTTACTGCAAGCGCGAGCTTTAGACAGTCAATGTATGGTCATTGGAGCAGCACAAGGCGGTGAGCATGCGTATAAAGAAGGTCATACACGTCAGACGTGGGGACATACGACGATTAGCGCTTATGATGGAACTGTAATGAGCAGCTATAATGATAGCGAATTGAACCCATCTTTGAATAAAGACCATAAAAATTATGCTTTGGTCTTAGCGACGTTAGATAGACAAGCGCAAAATCAGGGACGACAAAAGATGCCTATCTTTGATTGTCATCGTTTGGCATAAAATAATTTTTATAAAAGCGTCTTGATAAAAGGTTTTTTTAATCAAAACAATTTGTGATGAAAGACACTTTTAGAATTAAAGGGTTGAATCGCTGTCTTTAGATGCGTGAGTAGCTCGGGGATGGGCGCGGTCATAGACTTGGGTCAATTTAGCAAAATCGACATGGGTATAAATTTGCGTGGTACTGATATCGCTATGCCCAAGCATCTCTTGGACAGCGCGCAAGTCGCCACTTCCTGACAACATATGTGATGCAAAGCAATGGCGCAATAGATGCGGATACATGTTTTGAGCAATACCAGCACGAGTAGCAGCAACTTTGAGACGCTGCTGCACAGCCCGTGTTGATAAACGCGTACCCAGTTTTTCACTAATAAATAATGCACTGTCCATCTGCTCTACCCACAGATTACGGTGCGGTAAATAACGACGAATGGCGTCAGCCGCTTTTATTCCTAAAGGTACTAGGCGTGTCTTATTACCTTTGCCGGTCACGCGTACCCGCAAATCAGCCAGGTCTACATCTGCTATATCTAGCGCGACTAGCTCACCGACACGTAGACCACTGCTATAAAGCAATTCAAACATCGCCTTATCACGTAGCCACAAGCGTGCTTGTTCAGGTGTATCAGGGATTTCTTGGTCGAGCAATTGCGTCAATAAATCCACATCAGCGATAGAGGGTAATGGTCTAGGGCTGCGCTTGAGCTGATACCCTGTGGTTGGATTGATACGTGCCAAATCCTCTTCTATCAGCCAGCCATAAAAATGACGAATAGCTGATAACTCTTGCTGAACGCTGGCAAGGGCTAGCTTGTCTTCATCAAGGCGTTGGCTGATATGCTGGGCTAATTGGCGCTTATCACAACGTGTCCATGTCAGGCGTTTACCTCGCAGGAATAACGCCAACTGGTTTAAGCCAGCAAAATAAGCCATCAATGTATGCGGCGAGTGATTACGCACAGATAAGACATTTAGCCAACGATGCACAGGGGCTAATAATTCACTTAACGCGGCATCCGCTTCTATGGTAATTGCCAATTCTGCTGATAGCCATGACGGTGAAACGGATTGTTTATCAGATCGTGCGTCTGTCATTTGAGATTTTTTATAAGACATCACCATATTGAAAACAACCTCATTACTTATCCAGTAAAAACACCTGTTATTTATATTTTACTATTAACTTTCTGAATTGGGCTTGATACCGGCTTGTGCCATCAAGCCATCTGGACTAAAGACACCTTCATACACAAATGCGGTTGGTCCGGTCATCATGACCGAATAGCCCGGCTGCCATTTAATTACCATGCTGCCGCCATAGAGCTGAGCACGCACATCTTCGCCTTCGTCAAGCCAGCCTTCGCGTATACCGATGGCAACGGCTGCACAAGCGCCCGTACCACAGGCTTGCGTCTCACCGACACCGCGCTCATACACTCGCAGACGAATATGACGCTGATTCATTATTTGCATAAAACCGACATTGACACGTTCTGGAAACGCTGGATGCGATTCGATGGCTTTACCCAAGGTTTCAACGTCAGCATCAAGCACATCGTCAACTTTTATCACCGCATGCGGATTGCCCATATTGGCAACATAAAGCTGCACCGGCGTACCATTCACGTCCAGATGATAAGCATTTTGGATTTTGGTGATGGCTCTTGGAGTAAATGGAATCTCACTTGGCTCAAACTTGGGCTTGCCCATATCAACCTCTACCCAGCCATAACGATCGGTCGTCAGCGAAATAATGCCGCTTGCCGTCTCAACACGGAGACGCTGTTTAAAGGATAACTTGCGCGCTTGCACAAAACGGGCAAAACAGCGGGCGCCATTACCGCATTGCTCAACCTCTGACCCATCAGTATTAAAAATACGGTAACTAAAATCGACGTCGGGGCGCATTGGCGGCTCAACGACGAGCAACTGATCAAAACCAATACCTAAATGACGATCACCCAGTAACTGCACCAAATCCTTGGTCAAGTCCAAACGCTGAGTCACCAAATCGATGACCATAAAGTCATTGCCCAACCCATGCATCTTAGTAAATTCTATTAGCATATCCCTGATATCCTATCCTATTTTTATGTATGTCTTATATTAGCACGCTGTCAGTTACAATCATAACTATCACCGTTATCAAATGCCAAGTTATATTCCACACTTATTATTCAGGTGTTCGATCAAAATTTGCCATAAAAAAACCCACTATCATCATGATAATGGGTTAGATTTTTGAGATACTTTATGCTGCTTAGCAATTAACCTTGCCACAATACTTCGTCTGCATATAGCGCTTCAACGGTTTCGCGTTTGCGAATCAGCTGGTGGCGATCATCAGCTACCATGACTTCACTGGCTCGCGGGCGTGAATTATAGTTGCTACTCATAGTAAAGCCATAAGCACCAGCACCCGTGATTGCGAGAATATCGCCTGTCGAAAGCGACAACAAACGATCTTTTGCTAAGAAATCACCCGTTTCACAGATAGCACCAACGATATCCCACGGCTGTGTACCTTCCGTGTCAATACCATTATTAGGCAAGACACTGGGAATTACTGCCATTTCAGCTTGATATAAAGCAGGACGAATCAAATCGTTCATCGCCGCATCGACAATGGCAAAGTTCTTATGCTCGGTCGGTTTTAGTACGTCAACTTGCGTCAATAAAATACCTGCATTTGCCACGATACTACGACCCGGCTCAAAGAATACCGTCAAGCCAAGCTCACTAAGTTTTGCTAATAAAGCATTGGCAAATTCATCAATAGACACTGGTGTCTCATCAATATAACGCACACCCAGACCACCACCCAAATCGATATGACGCAGCTCAATACCTGCTTTACGTAAGCTATGCACCAGCTCAATCACTTTGTCCAATGCCGCAACGAATGGCTCAACTTCAGTCAACTGCGAGCCGATATGACAGTCAATACCAACGATATCGATATGAGACAATTTGGCGGCTTGTTGATAAACGACCAGCGCATCCTCGTGAGCAATACCGAATTTATTGTCTTTGAGACCTGTTGAAATATACGGATGGGTTTTGGCATCTACATCAGGATTGACACGTAGTGATATCGGCGCTGATTTATCAAGCTGCGCGGCAACTTCATTAATTAGAGTCAGCTCGCTAATCGACTCAACATTAAAGCAACCAATACCTTGGTTAAGCGCATATTCAATATCGCTATAGGTTTTGCCGACGCCTGAGAATACCACACGTGCAGCTTCGCCCCCTGCCGCCAATACCCGCATCAGCTCGCCACGTGAAACGATATCAAACCCTGCGCCTGCTTGCGCCAATACGCCAAGTACCGCAAGGTTTGAGTTTGCTTTTACCGCATAGCAAATCTGGTGAGTTAAGCTGGCAAAGCTATCGGTATAAGCTTGATAGACATCCAAAATGGCTTGCTTTGAGTACACATAACAAGGCGTACCATAGTGTTTAACCACTTCGGTAATGCTGACTTGCTCCATATGCAGCGTATTATTTTGATAATGTAGTTCAGGCAAATGGGCGGTTAAGGCTTCAGGATTGATGTACAGGCCTTGCTCAGTTTGGGTCGTGACTGACTGACTCATATAAATATCTCTAATATAATCAAGGTAACAATAAAGTATTGGGCTTGCTCAAAAATCGTTTGAACATTTACATTTTAATAATTCATGATTACTTATTAGTAATCGTTAGGATCGTTACTCGGTTCAGGCAGCTGAAAATTCTCTGTATTTTGTTGGTCGCTGTCAATCTTAGCAAAGGCGGTATCTTGTGGATTACTGCCACTATCTAATATTGCCGTGCTATCTCGCACTGCTTTACTACCAGCGTCTACAAGGTATAAATCGCCTTTTTGTCCGCAGCCAACCAACAATGCCGCTGAAGCTATCGTGATCGACGTACCAAGCATGATGTTATACGTACTATGGCGAATAGCGCTGCCCACTGTCTGAGAGTGCTTGGGTTTTGAGGTATATCGTGTTGTAAACATAGGATAGATAACCTGTAATCTTGCAACGGTGTACGCGATAAAAATCACTATCAGCGAAAAAAACCAAGGCTGCAATAAGGAAAATAGGAAGATTTTTTAATCATAGCATTATTCTATAAAGCTGTGCGCCTATAGAATATGTTTGCGTAGTAAATTTGCTGAAATATAGTGATAGTGAATCCAATATAAATATAAAACAATGTTATTGATCTAAAGCTAGACAAACTTACTTACAATTTTTATAAAGGTAAATTTTTACTTATTTTATCTAATAAGCCCTCACTGCCTTCGGTGCACACCTGTAACCATCAATCAAGGACTGGCTGATCAAAGCCTTAGAGTTATCGTGGTGTCACTGCCAAAATATGATACATTATAGTCAACCCTTGTAGCTATAAGGCAACGCTAGCAGGCGTTTGCTTTACATTGAACCTCTGTTAGACATAGTGATGGCTCAAGTATAACGAAGATCAGCGCGATGATGGTTTATGTTTCCAAACCGTGCAACCTATACCAGCACCAATATCGCTGGTTTTCGTTTATTCAACAGGTGATCGTCAAGATGCGGCACCTTTTATAAAAGACAATCTAAGGATAGAGTATGAGCGCTGGCGTAAGCACCACTTTTGATGACAAACATTCTGAAGCATCGACCCTGACCAATCCTACTTTAGTATTGAACTGCGGCTCCTCTTCAATCAAATACGCCTTAATTAGTGAGGATGAAGGTACTCGTATCACAGGTCTTGCCGAAAACTTAGGTCTCGATACTGCCCGTATTAAACACACCACATTAAATGGTGAAAAGTTAGAAATTGCAATCGCTGGTGGTCGTCATGAACTTGCCTTACAGAAAATCCTTGAGCTACTTGAGCAGTATCACTTTATTGCTGTTGGGCATCGAGTGGTACATGGCGGTCGTGAGTACTCAGAAGCGGTGCGTGTCGATGCGCATGTGTTAGCAGAAGTCAAACGTCTAAAAGTCCTCGCCCCATTACACAATCCGGCAAACGCACTAGGTATCGAAGCTGTACAAGCAATCTATCCTGATATTCCGCAAGTGGTGGTATTTGATACTGCCTTCCACCAGACCATGCCACCCGTTGCTTTCCGCTATCCGCTACCAAAGGCACTCTATTCAGAACACAAAATTCGTCGTTATGGCTTCCATGGTACCTCGCATGCTTATGTATCAGAACGCGCCAGCCACATTACCAGCGCAACAGGACCACATGGTTGGTTAACTGCGCATTTGGGCAACGGCTGTTCAGCAACTGCTGTCTACGACGGCAAAAGCCTTGATACCAGTATGGGTCTGACCCCGCTTGAAGGTCTTATGATGGGTACGCGTAGTGGTGATGTTGACCCAAGCTTACATATTCATCTCAAGCGCCAACTTGGTATGAGCTTAGAAGAAATCGATAAAATGCTCAATAGCGAAAGTGGTTTACTTGGTATTTCAGGCTTATCGAATGACTTGCGTACTATTGAGCAAGCGGCTAATGAAGGTCATGAAGACGCGAAGCTGGCTATCGAGATGTTCTGCTATCGTGTTGGTAAATACCTTGCCAGCTTAAGCTGCGCGCTCCCTGACTTTACTGGTATTGTCTTTACTGGTGGTATCGGCGAAAACTCTGTGACCACGCGGACGCGTATTTTAGAAGTCATGCGTCATTTTGGCATCAAAGTAGATGCTGATAAGAACGCTGGCTTGGTCGGTGGCAATGAAGGCAGTTTCCATGCTGACGATAGCAGTATTGAGCTGTGGGTTGTCCCAACTGATGAAGAATGCCGTATCGCTCAAGAAACTCGTGCAGCCTTAGGTCTAAAATAAAACTAGGTCTACGATAAGACTCATATGCCTGCGATAAGAATCACAAGTTGATTCTTATACGCTCAAGGATGACAATCTCTCTAAAAATATAATAAACAGTAGGATACATTATGCAAACTATTTTACTTGTACCTATCAGCCGCGGTATCGGTGTGACGTCAGCGGCGTTGGGCTTGATTCGTGCTTTCGATTATAACGGTATCAAAGCGGGTTTTATGAAGCCGTTTTTACAAGACGATACGCTGGATAAGCAAAACAGTTTAGACAGCTCAAGCGCATTAGCCATGCATGCCTTTGGCCTAAAGCCACCTAAATCGATCAGCCGTCAACATGTTGAGCGTATGATTGGTGATGACAATCTTGATGACTTAATGGAAGAAGTGGTTGTTAACTACCATACTCTTGGTGATGATTACGATGTGGTGATTTGCGAAGGCTTAGTACCGACGACTGAAACTTCTTATGCCTCACAGATCAACCGTGCGATTGCTCATGCACTCGATGCCCGAATCATCTTTGTTAGCACCGCTGATACCAGTAAACCTGCCTATTTGGCCGATAAGCTTGATGTCCATGCGCGTGAATTTGGTGGTATGGCAAGTGATCGTACGCTTGGCTGTATCTTGATGCGGATGCATGACTTGCCGAATACGCAAAGCACCTTAGAAAATCAAATCGTTGCCCCTGGTGAAGCGATTGTGAGCTTGGATAGCGGCTTTATACAAGAAGTACAACGCTTATCGCCGCACTTTAATACCGAACAATTCCGCTTAATTGGTGTCGTACCATTTAGTGACTCATTATCCGTGCCGCGTACGTGGGATATCGCTGCTGAACTTGATGGTACTTGGCTCAACGTTGGTGAGGCAAAATCGCGCCGTATCAATCGCATTAGCTTGACTGCACGCTCAGTTGCACGTGTTGATGAAGTGTTCAAACGTGGTACGCTTATCGTGGTGCCGGGCGACCGTGACGATTTATTATTGGCGGCGGGTCTTGCCTGTATCAATGGTATTCCGCTAGCAGGATTGGTATTGACTGGCGGCGTTGTCCCTAGTCCAACCGTTGCTGAGCTTTGGCAATCTGCACTCAAAACTGGTATTCCTGTGATGAGTGTCGAAGATGACAGCTTTGAGACGGTACAAAGCCTATTACACATGAGTGCTGAGATTCCAAGTGATGACACCGAACGTGCTGAAGAAGTGGCTCGTTATGTCGCGGCGCATCTAGATCTTAGCTGGATTAAAGCATATTTTAGCCAAAATCATGAGCCACGCTTGTCACCTTCTGCTTTCCGTCATCAAGTGGTCAAAAAAGCGCAAATCGCCAAAAAACGTATCGTGCTGCCAGAAGGCTCTGAACCGCGTACGGTCGAAGCCGCCTGTATTTGTCAAAGCCGCGGTATTGCCAACTGTGTGCTACTCGCTAAGCGTGCTGATGTTGAACAAGTCGCCAAAAACCGCGATTTGGTATTACCTGAAGGGCTTGAAATCATCGACCCTGACAGCTTAGATATGAGCAAATATATCGCCGCTGTAGTCGAGCGTCGCAAAGGTAAAACTAGCGCAGAAGTGGCTGCTGAATATCTGCAAGATACCGTTTATCTAGGTACGACCATGCTACAGATGGACGAAGTTGATGGTCTGGTCTCTGGGGCGATTCATACCACGGCGAATACTGTCCGCCCAGCGTTTCAGTTGATTAAAACGGCTCCTGAGTATTCACTTGTATCGTCAGTCTTCTTTATGCTGTTGCCTGAGCAAGTGGTTGTCTACGGTGACTGCGCCATTAATCCTGATCCAAATGCAGAAGAATTGGCTGAGATTGCCATTCAGTCTGCGCAGTCTGCTGCTGCCTTTGGCATCGATCCAAAAGTGGCAATGATTAGCTACTCTACGGGCTCGTCAGGCACTGGCGCTGATGTCGAAAAAGTTACCCGTGCGACCCAAATCGTCCGTGAACGTGCGCCGAATCTAAAAGTCGACGGACCGCTACAGTATGACGCGGCTTCTGTCATGAGCGTCGGTAAGCAAAAAGCGCCGGATTCGCCTGTTGCTGGGCAAGCAAACGTCTTTATTTTCCCAGACCTGAACACCGGTAACACCACTTATAAAGCAGTACAACGTAGCGCCAATGTGGTCAGTGTTGGACCGATGTTGCAAGGCTTAAATAAACCAGTCAATGACTTGTCACGTGGTGCCTTGGTCGATGATATTATCTATACCATCGCCCTCACTGCCATCCAAGCACATAGCGACGTTATTTAAGCATCTAAATCTTCATTCAAAACACGTATTATTGAGCCGATTATCATAATGATGGTCGGCTTTTTTATGGCTTTTAAACGGTATAATTAAACATAATAAAATCGATAATCGGGATAAGTAAATAATCACATGCTATAGTCGATTTAAAATAAATCAACTACAACGCTCATCTGCATGAGTTTTTACTCACTCATTTATGTCAAATACTTCTAATAGTTATCAAAGCCAAAATACTAAGTCTGCCATCCGTGCTTATTTGGGCGGCTCATTTGATCCTGTGCATCAGGGTCATTTACAAATGGCGATGACCGTTTATCAAAGTTTGCTACCAATAGGACAGCAGCAACAGCGCGAACTGTATGTATCGTTGCTGCCCAATGCGCGCTCGCCTTTTAAAGAAGATAGCACCGATCCTAAGCATCGTCTGGCGATGCTAAAGCTGGCAACGCAAGAGTCGCCCTTATACATTAACGAGCTTGAGCTGTGGCAAGCACCGCCTGTCTACACTATCGATAGTGTGCAGACACTGCGCGCACGCTACCCGCATGACAGTCTGATATTTGTCATGGGGATGGACAGCGCGCGTAGTTTAGAACACTGGAAAAATGGGCTGCAACTAACTGATTATGTCAGTCTATGGGTATTTGACCGTGAAGAAAATTTTGATAGCGATATAGATATTAATATCAAAATTGATAAAAACGTCTCTAAGACTGAGTTGCACCACTCTCTAACATCCCAACTTCCAAAACTGCTACAACCTTTAACCATCGATTCTATAACTGAATTATTAGCCGCTAACCCTCAATCTTTAACAAACAGCTTTTGCGTAAAAAATAGCCATCAAGGTCATATTTATATCGACCCGCGCCCTGTGACAGCAATATCAAGCACACACATACGTCAGCAACTTAATCAGCAGCTGCCGCAAGCACCTAAATCATTAAATATAACGCACAGCACTGACATGCAAATTGCATCTTTACAACCAATAAATGATATCATAGGCAATACTGCACCCAATTCATTAGCTAAATGGCTAAATCCTGCTGTTTATCAATATATTATCGCCCATCAGCTATATTCTGCTGCTCAATTCCGTTAAAATCGCCTTATACTTTTAATTTTGCCCACTTTGATCATTTTTTCTCAAAAAACGTCTGCCCCTATCTGGCTCGTTAGAGAATGCATTGTGACGATTTACCATTTTATTTTTAATATTTACGATTCAAGAGATTAAAATTTATGACCAACACCATGACTGACGAACGTTTACAAGAATGTTTGACCCTTGTTCAAACCGCGCTAGACGATATGAAAGCTAAGAACATCACCGTAATGGATGTAGCAGCATTGACAGACGTAATGGAGCGTATCATCATCGCTGACGGTACCTCAAAGCGCCATGTACGTGCAATGGCTGATAGTGTCGGCGCTGAAGCCAAACTGGGTGGCTTTATGCCACTGGGTCGTGAAGGCGGTATCGATTCTGACTGGACATTGATTGATTTGGGCGCTGTTGTCGTGCATATGATGACGCCACAAGCCCGCGAGTTCTATGACCTAGAAGGTCTATGGTCATCACCTGAACAATTGGCTGAGCTGGTTGCTGTGCCGCGTGAGAAGAAAACAGCCGGTCGTCGTAATAAAAATAAATAATCTTATTTATTGCCAAAGCTGTTTAAGAAAAAGACCAGATATCTATTCTGGTCTTTTTTTGTCTAAAATTTATTGTGCTAATAAAATTCAAAATACGGTTAAATTTTAAACGGCTGAATTCTTACTATTAGATGAATGATTAAGCTAAGATAATACGCATTATTAATACCAATATCGATATAACCTCTTCCCTAATAAATCCCTACAGATTAGGAAAACCTATGAGCTTAGAACCTATAAACATACAACCTATAAACTCAAAAACGATAGCATCTTCTAGCCAAAAAAATACTGCTGACTTTAACCAAACCTTGCCGCTCCATATCGCCACTCTAACCTGCGTCCGTGCTGGCAGAGCCATGCCATTTACCCGTGAAGAAATGAGCGCCATCGATAAAGCACCAATTAACGCGCCCGTCGCTGTCAACTTTATGGGTCTCACAACTGATGAGCAAGCCGATAGACGTCATCATGGTGGTCCACTAAAAGCGGTACATCAACTAGCGACGGCAACTTATGACAAGATTAATGCAGAGTTTGGCTTAAAAGTACATGTCGGTACATTGGGTGAAAACCTCACTACGGAAGCAGTAAATAGTTTGCTAGAAATGACGGAAGCGACGGTTTGTATTGGTAACGTTTTTCAGTATGGTCAAGATGAAATCATTGATGGGAATGGGGGCGACAGCGTGCAATTACGCATTGTCCAGCCGCGCCGACCGTGCTACAAAATCAATGACCAAATCGGACAATTTACCAAAGTGCCAAATATCGCGTCTTGGGTCAGCAAACAAGGCATCGCTGGTTGGTATTTTCAAGTCGTTCGTGATGGCATGATCAGCGCTGATTTACCGGTATATTTAATCGAACGCCCCTATCCTTTTGCGACACTTGAGAAACTGTGGCAGTTATCAAACTCAAAAGAGACATTTGCAGCAGAAGTTATTGAACCTTGGCTTGCGATTGAGTGTTTGGAAGAGAGCTGGAAGAAGGTTTTGGATAAGAAGATTAAAAAGGGTTAGCATTTCATGGCAAAAAATATCTTTTTAGCATTAGCATGTGCCTTAACGCTGCCTTTAATTGGCTGCATGACCACTAATAACATTCAAATAGCGAATACTGAACCCTTCGTTATTGATAGCCAGACTCACCAAGCCACTGGTAAAAGTCAGCGTATTAAAACCATTGTCCTGCATTATACCGTCTCAGATAATGCCAGATCTATAAAAACATTGACCACTGGAAATGTGAGCGCCCACTATCTAATTTTAGATCGTGACGATAATAAAATTTATAACTTAGTGCCTGAAAGCGAACGTGCTTGGCATGCTGGCGCGGGCGGCTTTGCAGGTAGAACGATACTCAACGATACCTCTATCGGCATCGAGATTGTCAATAGCGGGATTAAACCTGAATATCGAGATGCCCTAAAAAACGGCGCGCTCGACTATCATCCTTATGAGCACTATGTCGAATTTAATGAATTACAGATTGAGAAAGTGGCGCAGCTGGTGCAAGACTTGGCAAAAAGATATAATATCTCAGCAAAGAATATAATCGGTCATGCGGATATGGCACCCTCGCGTAAAATCGATCCCGGTGCAAAATTTCCTTGGCAGCGACTCTATAAAGAGTACGGCATCGGCGCTTGGTATGATGACTTTGATAAGCAATTCTTTATGAATAAAGACGCATTTGCAGCGGCAACGATACCTGAGATTAAGCAAGCGTTTCGCAATTACGGTTATCAAATCAATAACAGCGATGAATGGGATAAAGCCAGTCGCAATGTCGTCTATGCGTTTCAATTGCATTTCAGACCGCAGCAGCCAACGGGTGAGCTGGATTTAGAAACTTATGCTATTTTAAAGGCACTCAATAAGAAGTATGCTGGTCGTGATGACTTTTATTAATGGATAAAAAATATTAGGAGACATAAGCCATGAGTAACTCACAATACAACGAGCAAAATGAGCAAGACGAGCTTCAGAAATATCTAGAAGAAAAAGCTAAGCAAGAGCAAGCAAAAGATCAAGAATCCGAGCCGCTTTCTGCTTATGAGGCTTGTGTGTTAAAAGAAAGCGCTAGAATTCATGAGTTGATTGCTGAAGCTCGAAGTAAAGCTCAAGATAACAAAGAGTAGTTAAAATCTTATAGCCCGAAACCTTTACTCAATGCTTTAGTTATTGGTAATAGAATTAAACATCCTTGGAGGAAACTAAACATAATTAAAAGCAGCTGAAATAAATAAGCCTTATTATCGGTGAGTTTTAAAAGAAACTGAAAGCCATTAACTCAAAGCAATACTTCGTTAGCTTCACAAAAAAACCCCTTAAAGAATATTTTCTAAAGTGTAAAAAGTCTATCGTGTAGAGTGATCTAATTTGCTTCAATAAGCGAAATGAGTGATATAAGCCAACTGATATTATATAATACTGCTTTTAAAACCCGGGGTTAAGTTCTAAGTACGGCTTAGTACTTAACTATCTACATTCATAGACAACCCTTTTCTATTTTTTCTAAACACTAATTATATTTAAGGTATCTAAGTATATTTCTGAATTTTTATTCAAAGGCTGAGACAGAAAAGCTCTCTTCTCTTCATTTTCAGATACGTAAATAACATCCGCATCCTCACCAAAATAGTCCTTCTTAATATCTTCTACTGAAAACCTTTTAACCAAGTTCCCCTCTTCTTCATCCAGTTCATATTTACCTACTCTATAGTCCGAGATTGTAATAAATGATTGTGTATCTTGCGGTAAGTTCGCACTTAGGAATTTAAAAATTTTAACTAGACTTTTAGGGTCAATATCTTCTTTCAAAATCCCATCTAGTAACAATGGTAACCTATGAATATTTGGGTTCTTTGAAATGATTTGATTGAAGCTTAGATGATAAGCTAACATAGTAGAGTGAAGCTCGACGCCTTGATAAGGAAAGGAGTTAATACTATAAATATCCAAGTGTCTTGCTTCCTGCAGTGGCTTAACATCTAACTCTGATAACTTTATCTTAAATATTTTCCGGAAAGTATTTTCTTTATTTTTTCTCAAAATAGATATTGTTTCATCATCAAAAATTTTAAGTTGCCCTTCTAAGTCTTTAAGCTCTAAATTATTTTGAGTCAGCTTTTCTTGTAGATAACTATAGAGACGTGTTTCCGCCTTGAAGTCTATCCAAGTACTATAATCTATGTCCATACGTTCGATAGTTTTCAAAATTTCATAGCGACTATTTATTTTTGCTTCTATTTCTTCGATATTAGTCCTATGACTATTAATACTTGACTGCATTTTTTTTAGTATTTCTTTCAAATAACTTTCAACATGTAAATTATCGTTTTTTTTCTGATGATATTCGTATATTCTTTCTAATGAATAATTTAATGTCTGTAGACAGGCTGGGCAAGAATCAACACCATCAAAATTTTGACTTTTAATATTACTTTTAGTTCTTCTGACTATTTTTAGATGGTTTTCATATATAGCTAGTTGATTGCAATCTTTAATTAACTCACGTTTATATTTCTGCAAGTTGCCATATAACTCAATATAACCATTAACATAACTTTGTGCTTCCGCTCCAAAAGCTTCATCTACATTTTTTGCTAACTCCAGACTAGGAGTTGATTTTTGTTTTTCTAAAAACTTACTTTCAACGAGTATTTCTGCCCTTTTTTTCTGTAACTCTATCAGCTCTCTTCTATCCCATTTTGTTGATATACCTAGGTAATAATCCAAATAATCCTGTCTGAAGTTTTTATAGAAGTTAAAATTTGAGAAAGATGATTGTAAGTATACCCAACCAACTGATTGAGAGACATAGTAAGGTAAGTAAAGTGCTTCAAGAGGAGCGTCACTATAGGAGCCTTTTTGCTCAACATACATATTAAAATCAAATATATTGCCTATGTATTCTTTAAATTTCGCCCGCTCTCGCCCAGTATTAGAGCTAACACCGTAAAATACCTCAGTTTTATTGGTATTTTTCTTTAAGTAAACTGCACTATCGTCTCGTACTATAATATAATTATCAGATTCACCTTTATTAGTTAATGTGAAATCTAATCTAAAGACTGATTGCAGGTCTAAAATTTCCTGAAGTTTACTCTTAACATCATTGATTCCTAAAGTATACAGAAAACTTTGTATAATAGTACTTTTACCTGAGGTGTTACGACCACTAATAATATTAATCCTTTTTGTAAAGTGCTTATAAAAACTTAAGTTATATTCCTCAGAATAAACAAACAAGCTATTAAATTTGATAGTTATCACAAATTACCCTTATCATAAAATTCTACATAAACACATAAACAGGTGAAAAATATATCTATATCATTCAGATTAATACGTTCGCTTTCTCTAATTTCTGAAACATAACCTTTAAATATTTCAACTAAGCTATAATATTTTGCTCTATAATCATTGTCATAGATGAATTTTTGAATTTTTTTGTGGTCAAGGTTATTTAAATCTTTAAGGTATTCAAACGTTTCTCTGATCTTATCTTTAGCACTTTCCTGAACCAATAGTGGAATTTTAAAGGTAGGAGCAAAAGTCTCAGCATGATTACGCCATTTTTCGTAAGTTCTCTGCTCCTTTTCAATAATATCTAACGTTGCCTTCAAGTCTTCTGCATATAGTCTTTTACTTTCATCTAATAAGCTAGCTATATCTCCTTGATTATAAGTCTGCTCTACGTTCCTAAATAGCTCAATAAAAAGCTCGATTGATGCCTTAGGGTCAACCACATGAGGGAACTTAGAATGCATTAAACCTATTAACGCCTCCCTCTGCTTGTTGGCTGTTTTAGGAAAGTCAACCCATTGTAAAGTTAGATTGTTAAACTCATCTTCATCAAATTTTTTAGTATTTTTTTTGCAATAATCTTTAACGCTACTATTTATTTTATTTCTAATATCTGAATGTAAACTTTTAAAGCTTTGTATTTCATTCATCTCATTGACTTTAATTGATACTGGCTCTTTACCTTCTCCTTTCTCTTCGTCATTAGGGTTATATTTGAGACTCATATCTGTATTAGAAACAAAAGTTAACTTGTGCTTGTAATCATTAGTTTTGGACATATTATCTTGTATAAGATTAGTACCAGTACCTAAAATTTTTGTGATTATTTCTCCAAAATCCGCATTTATCGTCCATATCGAACCAGATTTATTTTTTGACTGATAGGTATAAACCTCTTGAAGAGTCTTATGGTCATTTGTAGTGAAAGCAAATAAAAAGTCATCTTGATGCTCTATGCAAACAAAAAAACTTTTATCTTTATAGGATGTATAATCATCTAAGATGAGTAAGAGAGCACAATTTCTTTGTAACTCAAAACCTGTTTGAGCTGTAACACCTGCATTTACAGCTTTATCTTTCATCTAATTATCCTACATAAATCGATATAATTTCATATAATGTAATGTTTTAAAACATTGATAGCAAGCAAGATAGTTAGTTTTAATAGCTAAGTTTACCCTAAAAATATATATTGCATTTTTACGTCAATATATACTTATTTATAAAATAGTCGCCTTGAAGCGCGGTTTAGCCCCGACTGTAGCGGTATCCTGCTGGTTTGGGCAAGTTGCGGTGGCTAGAGTTTGAGGTGGTGTCGAGGCAACAGCAACATCTCAACTTGTGTCACCGCCTCGCTCAGACTGGCAGATGCAAGCGTAAGGCGGGATTAGCTCCCCTACTTCTAAGAACACTCAAACTCCAAACACAAAAAAGGTGAGCTTTGCGCCCACCTTCTCATTTTAAAAAACAGCTGTCTAAAATAATACCCTAAAACAGCTTAACCTATATCTTAACGCAACCAAGCACGGGCGTTACGGAACATACGCATCCACGCGCCGTCTTCATCCCACTCTTCTGGTTTCCAGCTGTGATTGTAGGCACGTAGCGTACGTTCAGGGTGCGGCATCATGATAGTGACGCGACCATCAGTGCTACACAGACCCGTGACACCACCGAGCGAACCGTTTGGATTGAGCGGATAAGTCTCGGTTGGATGACCTTGGCTATCGACGAAGCGCATGGCGAGCTGACCATGTTTTGCCATACCGTCGATCTCTGTATCGTTAAGGGTGGCATAGCCTTCACCGTGCGCGATAGCGATTGGTAAGATACTGTCTTGCATACCTTTGAACAGGATAGACTTGGTACGCTCGACTTTTACGTTGACCGTACGCGCTTCAAAGCGAGCTGATTTATTGGCGATAAAGCGTGGGAAGTTTTCCGCACCTGGGATAAGGTCTTTTAACTGTGCCATCATCTGACAACCGTTACAGACACCAAGTGAGAAGGTATCTGGACGGGCAAAGAAGCGCACAAACTGCATGCGCAACTCGTCATGGAACAAGATAGAGTTTGCCCAGCCAGAGCCTGCGCCGAGTACGTCACCGTAGCTAAAGCCACCACAAGCGACCAGACCGTCGAAGTCACGTAGATTGATGCGACCTTCAAGTAAATCGCTCATGTGGACGTCGACTGCTTCAAACCCGGCTTGGGTAAAGCCTGCTGCCATTTCTGTCTGACCATTGACGCCTTGCTCACGCAGGATAGCGACTCTTGGTTTAGTTTCACGGCTGTTTAAGTATGGCTCTTCAACCTTTTGATTGAGGTCAAAGTTTGGTGCAGCGATAAGACCTTTATGGTTAGTATCAGCAATCAAGTCATACTCTTGCTGGACGCAAGCTGGGTTGTCACGGCGACGGGCGATCTGATAGCTGACCTGACTCCACTCGCACTGCAGCTCAGAACGCCTAAAGCGTAGGGTATCATCACCCATGTGCAAAGGCGTTTGAATGATTAAGCTGTCTTCTTCTGAGCTTTGACCGACGAGGCTCATCATTTCGCTGACGTTAAATTCTTCTGCCATTTGCATTAACGCAGCGACATTTTCTGGTAATACTTGGATGACTGCACCCAACTCTTCACTGAACAATTGACCCAATAAGTTATCATCAGTCAATGACAGCTTGATGCCTTGACGGCTAGTGAACTGCATCTCAGCGATAGTTGCTAGCAGACCGCCATCACCGATATCGTGATAAGCGCTGATGACGCCTTGCGCGTTACCCGCTTGGATAAAGTTAAAGAAGTCGACCAAGTCACTTGGCTGCGCTAAATCTGGGCAGTCGTTACCTAATTGGCTAAGCGTTTGCGCCAGGATTGAACCGCCTAGACGCAATTTACCTTTTGATAAATCAATACGATAAAAGGCGCTATCACCATTGATTAGCTCTGGCGTTAGGGTTTTTGCCACGTCAATAACAGGTGCAAAAGCAGTAATCACCAAGCTCATTGGCGACACGACTGATTTATCCGTGCTGCCGTCTTCGTTGCTATCCGTCCAATTAGCACGCATCGATAGCGAGTCTTTACCAACTGGAATAGCTATACCCAATGCTGGGCATAGCTCTTCACCGACTGTATATACAGCGTCAAACAATGCTGCATCTTCTGCATCATCGCCGCACGCTGCCATCCAGTTTGCCGACATCGTGATATCAGATAACTGAGCGATACGCGCGCCAGCGATGTTAGTAATCGCTTCACCAACGGCAAGGCGTGCTGAGGCTTTTGGATTAATCAGAGCTACTGGCGTACGTTCACCAACGCTCATCGCTTCACCGCTCATTGGCTGACCATCGAGAGCAATCAAGCCTGAAGCGGTAACGGCGCAATCTGAAACTGGCACTTGATAACGACCAACATACTGATCACGGACGACCATACCCGTGATAGAGCGGTCACCAATGCTAATGAGGAATGATTTGCTAGCGACGGTCGGATGACGTAGCACATCTTTGATTGATTCAGCTAAATTGACTTCGCCTAACTCTAAAGCTGGTAAGGCCGTCTCTTGACGCTCAAAACTACGCTTCATCTGTGGTGTACCGCCAAGCAATACTTGCATCGGCATATCGACTGGTTGCTCAGGCAATAATTCGTCGTTAACAACTAGCTGACGTACTTCAGTGGCTTCGCCTAAGATGGCATACGGGCAGCGCTCACGGGCGCAAATCGCATCGAACTGCGCTTCGCTTTCTGGACGAATCGCAAGGACATAACGCTCTTGCGCTTCATTAGACCAGATTGCCATTGGCGACATACCCGCTTCTAGCGACGGAATTTTACGTAGATTTAGTACCGCGCCCATTTCATGGTCATTGACCAGCTCAGGCATCGCATTCGATAAACCACCGGCACCAACGTCATGTAGCGACACGATTGGATTCCCGTCTTTGCCATTGTTGCTTGCATCAACGTCATTACCCGCCAGCGCCCAGCAACGATCCATCACTTCTTGACAGCGACGCTCCATCTCAGCGTTATCACGCTGCACTGAAGCAAAGTCTAAGCCTTCATCTAGTGAACCGCTATCGACCGAAGATGCCGCACCGCCACCAAGACCAATTTGCATGGCAGGACCACCAAGGGCGATTAATAAATCGCCTTGCTGAATGGCATTTTTTTCAATCAAGTTACGTTTGATATTACCGTAACCACCTGCCAACATGATTGGCTTATGATAGCCGCGCATTTCACTACCATCTTTTGCCGCTGAAGTATCTAATTGGAAACTACGGAAATAACCGCATAGGTTTGGACGACCAAATTCGTTAGAGAAGTTGGCACTGCCTAATGGTGCTTCAGTCATAATTTCAAGACTGGTTGCCATACGATCCGGCGTACCATAATCCTGCGTATTTAACTGACCTGACTGCTCCCATTTTTCAGCAAGCTCTGGGATATGCAAATGTGAAACGTGAAAGCCTGTCAAACCCGCTTTTGGCTTACCGCCACGACCAGTTGCACCTTCATCACGAATTTCACCACCCGCACCCGTCGCTGCACCGGCATAAGGGGCAATCGCTGTTGGATGGTTATGAGTTTCGACTTTCATTAAGATATCGATTTCTTCTTGATGGAAATCGTACGGATGGATTGAGTTGGCGTCAGCGGCATCATCAGTATTAGAAACAGGAATCGGGTAAAAACGCATCCCTTTAGAGCCTGCCATCACTGCGGCATTGTCTTTATAAGCCGACAAGATGCCTTGAGGATTGGCTTTATAAGTATTCTTAATCATTTGGAACAGTGACTTTGGCTGTACCGCGCCGTCAACCGTCCATTCAGCATTAAAGATTTTATGACGGCAATGCTCAGAATTTGCTTGGGCAAACATCATCAGCTCAACGTCCGTTGGATTACGCTTGAGTTCATTGACGTAAGCATTCATCAGATAGTCGATATCTTCGCTCGATAACGCAAAACCAAATTCTTTATTTGCCGACTCAAGCGCCGACTGACCTTGTCCAATCACATCAATATGATTGAGTGATGCTGGCTTTTCATCGTCAAACAGTTTATTTACGTCATTTAAATCATAGACCAAGCTTTGCGTCATACGGTCAAATAATAGTTGCTCAGCGGCTTTAGGTAGCGTTGCATTCACTTCGCCGTCTGCTTTTCCATCGACGGTTAGCGTATAAACAATGACACGCTCAACACGATTAATGGCAATTTCACAGTTATTAAAAATATCGGTCGCTTTACTTGCCCATGGCGATATCGTACCAAAACGTGGACCAACGATAACTTGTAGTTGATTGCTATTTGGGGCTTCAAGGACAGTGCCACTGTCGACAGCAAGTAAGTCTAGCGCTTTTTTATGCTCATCACCTTCGAGTTCTCGTGATAACACATACACTTGCTGAGTATGAATTTGGCTGACATTTAGCTCGGTTTTTTGCTGAAACTGACTGATGAGTTGCTGCGTCTGAAAATCGGTAAGAAACGGTTGTCCGGCGATGGTCATCATAAAGGCATATTCCATAGGATATAGGCAATAACAGGCATCTCTGCCATGCTAAGTAAATGGTTCGCGTATTATAACAAGAAGCCCTGTAATAAGCAGAACAAAACCAAGATAAATTGCCGATTGCTTCGGTAATATTATACTAAAGCATTGAGCAAATATTGACGATTTGCTATCAAAACAGCAAGGCTGAGGGCACAGCGTCACAATTTTTACCTAAAGCTTATAATCCTTACAAACCCTCACATCGCCTTACGGGCAACCTATATAAATAGCCCAGCAGAAATCGCTATTCTAGATAGCAGTTCTTGACGAGCTAGTTTTTATAAAGCCAGTTTTTATAAAATAAACGCTTTGTCTACACTAGCCTCTTAATAATTATTTCTCTAACAACTATAAATTCATAATTTATTTACAATAATGAAAAAGGATATCCACCATGAGTAACCAAGAGCATCTCGATAAAATCCAAGCCGTCATCAAAGACGTGAAATTTGCCATGATGAGTACCAGCAATAAAAAAGGCGATATTCATGCGTGGCCAATGACCACAAGTGAAGTCAACCTTGATAATAAAGAGATCTGGTTTATCGGCGATAAAAAATCAGATGTCGTCAAAGATATTCAGGATGATGCAAGAATCGGGCTGACTTATGCCACTCAAGATGAAAAGAACTTTGTTTCTATCAGTGCTAACGCTGAATTACCGACAGACAAAGCCAAATTGGACGAGCTATGGTCGCCAGTTTATAATGCCTTTTTTGAGCATGGTAAAGAAGATGAAAACGTACAATTGATCAAAGTAGTTCCTCATGGTGCAGAATGCTGGCTTAGTGGTAGTACAGTGGTGAACATGTTTAAGATGGCAGCGGCAGCCGTACAAGACGGCAAAACTGCTGAAGATATGGGCGAGACCTTTTCCGTTTCTTTATAATTTATCATTAAACTATTAAATAGATAAAAAAAATTTATCATAAAAAACGCCAGTAGCTGATGCAACTGGCATTTTTTATTGACTGGGCTTTATAGTTTTAGAATAAAGTATAAGATTTAACCGCTATCTACTTAGCCACCTTTTACCCACTTTGCTTTAAATACGGCCACGCAGCTTTAAGATAAATCATCATCGACCATAACGTTAGAATCACTGCCGCTACCATCAATACATAGCCGATGGTTTCAAGCGATTCCCAATTTAACAAAAGCACCGTAATCGCTATCATCTGAAAGGTGGTTTTGAGCTTACCTACATAAGACACCGCTACACTGGTACTTTTACCCAGTTCTGCCATCCATTCACGCAATGCCGATACGGCGATTTCACGCGAGATAATCACAATTGCTGCTATCGCCATGATGATATTGGGATGCCATTGCACTAAGATAATCAGCGCGGCTGCTACCATTAGCTTATCAGCGACGGGGTCTAAAAATCGACCAAAGGCTGATACCACATTGAGCTTACGGGCAAAATAGCCATCAAGCCAATCGGTAATGGCTGCTAGTATAAAAACGCCTGTTAATAACAAGTGACGCAATAGACTGTCGCTAAAGTCACTCATACCAACCTTTGCAATCACGTTGTCAGAGATTGCTGGCATGCCGATCCCCATGGCAGGTGGCCAATAGGCAATTGCAACAAATAGCGGAATCATCAAGATACGCGCAATCGTCAGGTTATTGGGCAAATTAAAAATACTTTTGTTATTCTGCGTACTTGACGGCTCCTGCGGATGCAAATGCGTGCTCTCAGTCATGGCAAACCCAGTTTAATATTGACCTAATAATGACGGATAGCTTAGCATTTTTCAGCCAAGTCGTCATGCCCTCTATGTAGGTATCGTTTATGCCAAGCGTATATTTTTCTAATTGAGCAATTTTTATCCTAGATGTGGCGTATTTAGCCACTTTAATGAGTAATAGCTGATTTTTATCACTGTTCTTTATCGCTAGTTCCAGGCAAAAATATCGCTATTCTATTAAATGCCTAGATACATCCATACATACACCGTCTAAAACGTAATAACATGTAAGCAAGCTTAGGAAAATAACTGAATGTCGGTTATTATGAGCCGATGATATCGATACACTTGTACACTAAAAATTGTAAGCAGATGTAAGGGTTTATTGAACTGTCTCTTTTCAACCAAATATAAATAATAAGAATAACCCCTAGTAATAACAAATTTGTATCAATTTATTTGTGGCTTATGATTTTTCATTTGATCGCATGATAAGTTTTCCTCAGTCCACGGTATCTCCTCCGTGGGCTCTTTTTTTGTCTGCTATTTAGTCGTTTTATTCGCTGGGTGCCCTTTATACATCGCCTCGCAGTATTTTTATTGGTTTCTACAGCTTTTCTTTTGACTTAAACGGCTCAGAGAATTGCAAGATCAAAAAACCAACCACAGACAAGATAATCGCAATTTCATAACGCCCATAAGCGACTGAAATACCAATAGCGCCGGTATTCCAAAGGCTTGCTGCCGTTGCTGTACCTTTTGATCCTTGTTCATTTTTAAATATCGCGCCGCCACCGATAAAACCCATGCCGGTGATGATCGCATACATGATTCTCGCCTCACCAGTCGTATCATAAATATCCATACCAACGAGCATAAAAGCACAGGAAGCAATGGTCACTAAAGGAAAGGTTCTAAGCCCTGCGCCGTTGTCTTTCATCTCGCGGTTCAGTGCAATCGGTAAGGAAAGAATAAAGGCAATTCCTAATTGAAAGAAATGAAATTGCATCAGCTCCATATCGATATCAAATCCAGACATAGCGTTCTACCTCCTCTTATAACGATAAACGTTTTAATTTTTAGTGTTGGTTATGAGCTTGTTTACCGTTCTAAAAAATACGCTTTCAGTCATCGTTTTTAACTGATTTAGTCAGCGCAGATTTTTGCTACGGTTTGTTTTGCCATCTGATAGCAGCTTTCGATGTTACCTTGTCCACACCAGTCGCCACTGACAATCCATTGACGTGGCTCATCAACTAAAATACCAAACTCTGTATTATTAAGCTGTTTAAGGGTTGCGGCATAACGCCAGCGATGACAATCGATTTGGCTTGGCGTACTATTTTCACCCCAACTCAACGCTTGCTTTGCTGCTTGTAGCAAGGTTGCTTTTACAGCTTCTATATCGTCATCGACATGCTGCTCCGACCAATCGTTGCGAGCATGAATAGTGATACTTGGTAATAGACTGCCATGGTCAGGTTTTTGATGTTCAATAAAGATACGATCGAGCACCGAATCCTGCACATAAGCCACATCCCATAAAGGGGGTGACGTGTTTAATGCAGCAGGTAAAAACTGCTCTTTATCCCACCCAAGCATCAAGGTATAACAGGCCTGCATCTGTGCTTCGCTAATTTTTGCAAGCTCTTTAAAATTGCTATCCGCCATCAGCTCTACAGCTTGACCATTGGGCGCTGTACAAATTACCCAATCATAGCTGCCAAGGCTGTTGCCATTCTCATCAAACAGCTCAGTTTTGTTATTAGCCTCATTTTGTTCTACAAAATCTTCTTTGCGTAATGGCGCCACACGAGTTTTAAAGTTTATAGTTGTATGCTTTAGTTCATCAGCCAAGGCACGACCCCAACTGGTCATTTTGGGCGTGCTGATATAACGCGCTTGGGTACTGCTCCATTGCTCCTTGGCTTGTATGTCAGCATTCTGAGCGGCATCGTCAGAAGGTATTAAATCCACCACATTGGCACACCACGGCTGTAATAATTTGCTCTGTATCCAAGGCTTGATAAACTGCTGAAAGTCAGCACTTTTGGCAGTAAAAAACTGCGCGCCAAATGCCCATTGCCAGTTTTTATGCGTTGCGCTGTCCATGCGATAGCGTGTCGCTAAACGACCAACGCTACGGGATTTCTCAAAAATAGTAATTTTAGGTGATACTGATTTACCGTTTGCTTCAATAAAAATGCGCTCCAATAACGTAGCCGTAAATAAGCCAGTCAAACCCCCGCCAATAATCGCAATTTTTGGTATGGATTGTTCAGTCGTATGCAAAGTAGAATCAGTCATAATGACAATAAACCTTATAAAATATTTAGCAAAATAGTAAGTAGTCAGGTGAAAGTAAGGGGGTTATTCTAAAAAATATTGAACCTCTAAAGCCTGCTAATATAGTTAATCCATTTTTAAAAGGGTACAGAACTACTAGGGTTAATTATTTGCAGCCTCTGTCTGCGCAGGCACAGCAAGCAAAAAAAATTAACCCCAGTAGTACTTTATAATGTTTGTATTTCTTCTATTTAGGACCGACTATATCCATGATATTTCGGTAAAAAGCCATGCTATAAAAGTAGCATGGCTTTTTACCTCAGCTTCCAGTCATTTTTAAGCATTGACCCTATTCAAATTTTATTGATATTGAACAATCAATGTGATTTTGCCCGTTCTGTCTTGACCACTTCGACTAGCTCGTTAATAACTGAGCTGTCAGCTAGGGTAGATAAATCACCCAATCCAACATATTGCCCTGCCGCTAGACTACGCAAAATACGGCGCATGATTTTACCAGAGCGGGTTTTAGGTAGTACATTAACCATATAGATGGCATCTAAATTGGCAATCGGACCAATCTCAGAGCGCACATGGCGGTTTAACTCCAATTTTAGTGATTCAGTTGCCGTCTCACTCGACTTTAAGATAACAAAGGCGCAAATTCCCATGCCACGTATATCGTGTGGCATTCCTACAACAGCCGCCTCTGCCGTCGCTGGGTGTGCAACGATCGAGCTTTCAATTTCTGCTGTGCCCAGTCTATGTCCTGACACATTGAGCACATCGTCGACACGACCGGTAATCCAATAGTGACCATCTTCATCACGCTGTACCCCATCACCGGTAAAATAATAGCCGGGATATTCGGTAAAATACGTCGCTAAAAAGCGTGCGTGGTCTTGATAAATAGTACGCATCTGACCGGGCCAGCTACTATTAATCGCCAAATTGCCTTCTGCAGCACCTTCAAGCGCAACGCCATCGGTATCAATGACTTCAGGAACGATGCCATATAGAGGATTCATCGCCGCGCCCGGCTTCATTGCAACCGTTCCCGGTATTGGCGCGAGCATGATACCGCCCGTTTCTGTCTGCCACCAAGTATCGACGACCGGACACTTGCTGCCGCCGACAACATGATAGTACCAATCCCACGCTTCAGGATTAATTGGTTCACCAACTGTGCCAAGTAAACGCAGACTTGAGCGATCCGATTCACGTACAAAGGTATCGCCCTCTTTCATCATGGCTCTGATAGCAGTCGGTGCAGTATATAAAACAGTGATTTGATGCTTATCGATGATATGCCCAATGCGTGCCCATGTAGGATACTCTGGCACGCCCTCAAACATGACTGTCGTAGTACCATTGGCAAGCGGTGCATAAGTGGCGTAGGTATGACCCGTCACCCAACCAACGTCTGCGGTACACCAGAACACGTCATCCTCTTTAATATCAAAAACATCACGAAACGTGGACAGCGCATAAGTGATATAACCGCCTGTGGTGTGCAACACGCCTTTGGGCTTGCCTGTTGAACCAGAGGTATATAATAAAAACAGCGGGTCTTCTGCATTCATAACTTCAGGTTCGCAGTGCTGCGACTCACCATCAACCAAGCTGTGATACCAGATATCACGGCGACCACTCATCGGCACTGAGTTGCCCGTACGATGGACGACGATGACATTACTGACACTGTCAGTGCCATCCATATCTAGCGCGCGATCGACATTAGCCTTGAGTGGCGTACGCTTGTTACCACGAATACCTTCATCAGCGGTAATGACCAGCTTAGACTGACTATCAATGATACGATTACCCAAGCTCTCAGCGGAAAAACCGCCAAATACCACTGAATGTACCGCACCAATACGCGTACACGCCAGCATAGCAACCACCGCTTCTGGTATCATCGGCATATATAAGGTAACGCGGTCGCCCTTTTTGACCCCAAGCTTGCGCATGGCATTACCTAAGCGACAAACGGCTTCATGTAGCTCTTTAAATGAGATGATTTTGTGCAGGGAAGGATGATCCCCTTCCCAAATGATGGCAGGCTTATAGGGGTTGTTTTTGACGTGGCGATCCAGACAGTTGACTGAAATATTCAGCTCGCCATCCTCAAACCATTTAATGCGAAAGTCTTCTAAGTCGTAGCTGACGTCGCTGATTTTGGTGGGCTTTTTTATCCAATCAATCAGCTCAGCACGCTCCGCCCAAAAGGCATCTGTCGCCTCAGCTGATGCAATCGATTGCTTATATTGTTCAGCATACTGCTCGGCGGTGATATTGGCTGCGGCGAGGAATTCAGGCGCAATGGGAAATGATTTTTGAGTCATGAGCTTCATCCTTTTTTAATTATTATGACCTGTGGCAAACATCGCTGATAGCGAGGATTGGCACAGGCAATAAGGGTCATCTTCCATAATGGTGACACTCAAAGACAGTTTGACAAATATGCTGAATGGTTGCAAGGCATCAACCACTAATCGCAACAATTGCATAGCACATCGGTATGTTTAACAGTGCAGATTCTATGGCTGGTATTTTTTACCGCTATTTTTTTAAATGCAGTTGCAACAATGCTATTTAATCCTTGTAACCTGTTATAAAACATGGACAATAGCAACCTGATATCAAGCGCTATAATTGATATCGCCATTCTTTATATGACAATAGGCTCTATGAGCCTTATTTGCTCTTTTAAAATCAGGAACTACCGACCATGGACAAGCACCGTACTGCCTCACAATACTCGCATTATGATGTCATCATCATTGGTGCTGGTGCGTCAGGGTTATATTGCGCATTAACCGCCGGTCGCCGTGGTCGCCGTGTATTAGTACTGGACCATGCCAATAAAGCTGGCAAAAAAATCCTTATGTCTGGTGGCGGGCGGTGTAACTTTACCAATTATTTTGTGGAGCCTGAGCATTTTATCGGTAGCAACCCGCATTTTTGTAAATCAGCGCTTAGTCGATATCCGAGTTGGGAGTTTATCGGTATGGTTGAGCAGCATAAAATACCCTACCATGAGCGCGAGCATGGTCAGCTATTCTGCGATGATTCGGCGCAAGACATCTTGACGATGCTGCTCGATGAATGTGCCGCTGTCGGTGTACAAGTCAAGCTCAATACCCAAGTCGATAGCGTGCAAGCACTCGAAAACGATCAAAAGTCGCACTTTCAATTACTAACCAGTAAAGCGCTGAGCAAAAAAGAAAAGCAAGAGAAAAAAGAGGCTCTAGAAAACACTAAGCATGTGCAAATAGGTTTTCGCTGTGAGTCACTGGTCGTGGCAACGGGCGGACTGTCCATTCCAACCATGGGGGCGAGTGGTTTAGGCTATGAGTTGGCGCAGCAATTTGGTCATAGTCTAATAACGACTGATGCCAGCTTAGTGCCTTTTACCTTTACCGATAAAACTGGCGAGTTGATTCGTACGCTTGCTGGTATTAGTATCCCTGTGATTGCCAGCAATGATCGCATCTCATTTAAATTGCCACTACTATTTACCCATCGCGGACTCTCTGGTCCTGCTATGCTGCAATTGTCCAACTACTGGCAGACAGGCGAAACCATCAGTATCAATCTGCTCCCTAATATCGATATGACCGCGCTATTGCTTGCCCATAAAAAATCACACCCAAGACAGCTTATCCGTACGGTATTGGCGGATTATACAGACAATGCCTTACCCAAAAAATTGCTTGCGGCGCTACAAACGACTCTGTGGGATGACATTAAAGACAAAGAGCTTGCCAATATTAAAGATGAGCGTTTAGTTGAACTTGGTGAAACGCTTAATGGTTGGCAGCTAAAACCTTCTGGCACCGAAGGCTATCGCACTGCTGAGGTCACGCGTGGCGGCATCAAGACTGATGAAGTCTCATCAAAGACTATGCAAAGTAATTATCAAGATGGTCTGTATTTTATTGGTGAAGTGCTGGATGTCACAGGCTGGCTCGGTGGTTATAACTTTCAATGGGCGTGGGCAAGTGGCTTTGTCTGCGGTGAGATAGTTTGAGTCATATTGACCAAACCATAAAAAGCCACCTTACGAATTATCGCAAGGTGGCTTTTTTATTGACCGTCAAACCATTATGCTTGGTTTAAAAACGGATAATCGGTATAGCCTTCTGTGCCGCCACCATAAAAGCTCTCTGGGTGCTGCTCATTGAGTGCCGCGCCTTCGCGAATACGCTCAGCCAAATCAGGATTGGCGATATAATCACGGCCAAACGCCACGGCATCGATGTAGCCTGACTTGATGTTTCTTTCAGCCTTTTCCGCTGTATACCCACCTGCAGCAATAATTGTCTGATCAAAGGCATCGCGAACACGCTGACGGAACGCATCGCTATAAGGCGTTCCACCTGCCCAATCAGGCTCAGATAAATGCAAATACATAATAGCGCGTTGATTGATTTGTTCAATCAGCCAAATGTTTTCATCTTCGTTATATCCAGCTTCCACATTATTAAACGTACCAAGCGGTGAAATACGAATACCGACATGGTCCGCATCCCATGCGTCGACACAAGCATCAATCACAGCCAGCATCAAGCGCGCACGGTTCTCACGGCTACCGCCATATTCATCAGTGCGCTGATTGGTATGCTCAGCCCAAAATTGATGTAATAGATAGCCATGTGCACCATGAATTTCCACTCCATCAAAGCCCGCCTCTTTAGCGTTTTTGGTCGCAAGACCGAAATCAGCAATAACTTGCTCTATCTCTTCCAGTGTCGCAGGACGCGGTGTGGTCGCTTCAACTCGAATAGCTTGGTTGTTGCTATCGCGCAGTGAAGTACGTACTCCCACATGAACATCGGAGGCAGAGATCGGCGCCTTACCATCAGGCTGAACACTTTCGTGCGCTACAAGACCAGTGTGCCAGAGCTGTACTACTATCTTGCCGCCTTTTGCATGGACATTATCGACAATGGTTTTCCACGCTGTCGTCTGATCTTCGGTATGGATACCAGGCGCGCCTGCATAGCCTTTTGCCTGAAAAGAAACCTGTGTCGCTTCAGCAATGACAAGCCCAGAACCGCTACGCTGTGAGTAGTACTCGCCAGCAAGCGCTGTAGGGACATCACCGGGCTCGACAGAGCGCAAGCGCGTCAAAGGTGCCATAATAATGCGATTTTTTAGGGTTTGGGTGCCCATTTTGACGGGTTCGAATAAATTATCATGTGCCATAAAAAGCCTTATTTGCTGTTATAAAAATACGGTTATAGAATTTGTTAATGATGAATAATTCACACTTAATATTACGTCCAAAACGCATTAAGCACGCTATTCATAAGCCGTGTTCTTTATAGGGCGTAGATACGGTAATTCCAAGGAAAAATTACAAACAAAAATATCAATATGGCATGATATCGGTATTGATAATACTCATTATTCAAAGCCTCTTATTAGCATATTAAGCGAAAGACTTTAATCAGATTGGCTGATTATTTCATTAAGCCTTTATCCAGCGGATGGCAACAGACAATCAAGAGATTTTTTGGAGCGATGCTGCCTATTACCACTACTTTTGAAGAGCTGGTCGAACGGGCGGTATTTTGGGAAGATTATGGGCAACGTTATCCCAATGGCTACGCGGTAAAAGACGCCAAATTTTTATTGGATGTATATCGCAATGCGATTTTCTTCGATTTGACGTGCCGATGGCGACGATAGAGAGTGCTTAGAAGGGCTATTTCGCCAAAAAAAAACCTGATTTTACACAGGTTTTTTTTGGCGAAATTTAAAAATAGTAAATATTTTATGATTTGAGCATCTTTTTAAAAGACAAATTCAAAGACAAATAAGTACCAAATAATATCACCATAGAGCCGATAATCGCGGGCGTATCCAATGCCTCTCCAAGCAGCAGATAGCCTAAAATAATGGCAAAAATCGGAATCACCAAAGTAATACTGGTTGCTCGTACCGGACCGATACTTTTAATCAACTGATTCATAAAAATCAGCGCGATGGCAGTCGAAAACACACCGATACAAATGACAGAAATCCAAGCCGTTACGCTGATGCTCTTGCCATAAGGAAACTCATAAACTGCCACAGGCAACATAATCACACTGGCAATGATAAGCGAGCCTGCGGTAATCGCTACTGGTGAGACATTTTGCAAGTAATTTCGAGTGATATTTGCCCCAAGCGCGTAGCCAACACAGGCCAGTAATGCGTAGCCCATCGGCAATAACCCAGAACTTGACCCAGCGCCTTGCCCGCCAAATAAGTTCTCGCTCATTAGAATCATCACACCGATCACACCGATGACTAAACCGAGAATTTGCTTTTTTGACAGTCTGTCTTTAAAAAATACACTGGCAATAAAGCCGCTTATCATTGGCACAGATGCATTAAGCACTGCCAGTACGCCAGCGTTTACCGATCGCGCTGAAAATGCAAACAGGATAAAGGGCACTGCTGCGGAGAAAAGCCCAACCAACGTTAATACTTTCCAATTTTCACGAATGCCTACTCTGTTTTTCTTTTTTAGTATTACAAACACCAACATCGTCAGTCCAGCCAAGACCACACGTAGGCTGGCAAAAGCTAACGAGCCAAACTCAGGCACGCCAATACGATAAAAAATGAAAGACAGCGACCACATAAAAGATAAGATGATAAAAATAATGAGGTCGCGGTTAGACATGAGATGATCCTATCGAGCATTAGACAGTAAAAAAACCTCGATGATAACTGGTTCAGCGCTCAATAAGTATTATTTTTTCTACATTTGTTACCAATTCTTATAATTTTACCTTGTCTAAAATAAAATCGATGTCTTTGTCACCGCGCCCTGACAAATTGACCAAAATCGTTTCATTCGCTGACATATCTTTGGCTATTTTCATGGCATAAGCGATGGCATGTGCCGACTCTAAGGCAGGAATAATACCCTCAAGGCGCGATAATGCCATAAACGCTTCTAAACATTCAGCATCAGTCGCTGATTCATAGGTCGCGAGCTCTAAATCTCGCAGGTGCGAATGCTGTGGTCCAACCCCTGGATAATCAAGACCGGAGGCAATCGAATGTACAGGAGCTGGCTCACCTTTTTCATCGAGCAGTACATAGCATTTAAAACCATGAATCTCCCCTTTCACGCCCAGTGACATGGTCGCCGCATGATTAGGGGTATCCAGACCTTCGCCTGCTGGTTCCACGCCTATTTTTTCTACATCTGCATCATCAAAAAAGCCGCTAAACATACCAATGGCATTAGAGCCGCCGCCAACACAAGCGACCACTTTATTAGGCAGCTTACCCGTTGTCATTAGGAACTGCGCCCGTGCTTCATGTCCGACCACCGATTGAAAATAGCTGACCATTTCAGGGTATGGCGCAGGACCCAATGCCGAGCCAATCGCAAACATACTGGTATCGAGCTCATTAAGATAGGTCTCAAAAGCACTATCGACTGCTTCTTTTAGCGTCCCTGCGCCGCGTGAGACTGGTACGATATTGGCACCCAAAATCTTCATACGACTGACGTTTGGATGCTCCTTTTTAATATCGACCACACCCATGTGAATTTCACATTCCAAGCCCATCAATGCCGCTGCTGTTGCCAACGCCACGCCATGTTGCCCCGCGCCCGTTTCGGCAATCACTTTGGTTTTGCCTAATTTTTTGGCTAATAATACTTCACCCAAACAGTGATTAATCTTATGCGCGCCCGTATGATTTAAATCTTCACGCTTAAAATAAATCTGCGCGCCGCCGCAATGCTCGGTCAAACGCTGTGCATGATAAATAGGACTTGGACGACCGACATAGGTCTCACGCAAGCGCTTCATCTCAGTGATAAAATCATCATTTTTAATGATTTCACGAAAGCCTACTTCGATTTCTGTCATGGCTTTGGCCAGCTCGGGATGAGCAATTTTGCCACCGAACTCTCCGTATAAACCATCGTCATTGGGCAAAATTGATTGATGTAAACCGTAGCCAGTGGCGGTATTTTGCGTTGTCATAGTTAAGCCTTATTATTTTAAAATGAGTATTAGCATTAATATTTTTGCCAAATTATTTAGCATTGTTAATGATAAAAATAATAGAATGTATTTACGTTCTAGTACATTGAAACAAGATAGTAAGGGAAATTCCCTATTTGGTCAAGTCTGTACATTGATGGTTGTCAGCTTCAATCGTCAATCCTCCCTACCACACTCCCATTGAATTCCAACCTCGCATCAGCAACAATGTCAGTATCTATTTATAATATTCACTCTAGAAAAACCATTCGAGAAAAAGGATAAATAATGAAACTGCGCATCTTAAAATCTGCCGTTACCAACCCTTGGTTTAACCTCGCGACCGAGGATTGGATATTTAATACGCTCAATCCCGACTCGCACACGCTATTTTTATGGCGCAATAGCGAGACTGTGGTCATTGGGCGCTCGCAAAACCCATGGGTAGAATGCAAAATCGATAAGATGGAAGCTGACGATGTGTTTTTGGCGCGGCGTCAGAGTGGCGGCGGTGCGGTATTTCATGACTTGGGCAATACCAACTTTACCTTTTTATCGCCCAAAGCCGACTACGACCAAGACGCGAACTTTACCATTATCATCAACGCACTAAAAAAATTGGGCATAGACGCAGATTTATCCGGTCGTAACGATATGCAAGTTGGTGATAAGAAAATATCAGGCAGCGCTTTTAAACATGCGGCTGATCGCAGCTTTCATCATGGGACATTATTGGTCAATGCTGACATGCAAAAGCTGGGCAATTATCTTAATCCGCATCCGCTAAAGTTGAAAGCCAAAGGCATCAAATCCGTCCGTGCGCGCGTTGCAAACTTGGTTGAGTTTAATGAAGACATCAATCACGAGAGCTTATCTGATGCGATTATCGAGGCATTTTGCGAATACTATCGTGACACTGATTATGGCGACACTACGCCAGTAGAAGAATTGGATGAAGCCAGCCTCGCTAAGCAGCCAGCACTAAATAAATACTATCAGCAGATGGCAGATTGGGATTGGCGCTTTGGTAAGACGCCTGAATTTACCCATCATATTGAGACACGCTTTGATTGGGGCATTATTGATTTGCACCTCGATGTGAAGCAAGCAGTGATTTCAGAGGTAGTGATATTCTCTGACGCACTAAACGTGGAATTAATTGATCTGTTAAAAGACACGCTGACTGACTTTAAATATGATACGCATGATATTACAGTTAAGTTTGATGAATTAAGTGAAGCTCATCCTGAATTGGCAGCGCAGATTGATGACGTGTCTGAGTGGTTACGTAGTGAGATGGAAGGATAGATTTTCTACAAGAAAGATAATAGGCAATTAATTACATTTTAGTGGTTAATTGCTTGGTTAAGCAGATATAAAAAAACGGTAAGATAATTAATCTCACCGTTTCTATATTTAACCTAAACCATTCAAACTTTAAATTGCAGCCGCAACCTCAGCACCATCTCTTATAGCACGCTTAGCATCCAGCTCAGCCGCCAGCTTAGCACCACCGATAAGATGATACTGTGCATCTGGCGCATCGCCAACGTTTGGCATCAGCTCAACGACTGACTCTTGACCAGCACAGACGACGACGCTATCGACACGTAGTAACTGGCTTTGACCTTGGTTATTGGTGATCCAAATACCTTCATTGGTGATTTTATCGTACTTCGCACCTGATACTTGGATGACGCCGTGTGATTTGACATGAGCACGATGTACCCAGCCAGAGGTTTTATTGAGACCACTACCCAAGCGACCTTTGGTACGCTGCATCAAGTACACTTGGCGGATAGGCTTAATGGCTTCAGGCTTGATTAGTCCGCCCTCGGTTTGATAGTCGGTCGCAGAGGTGACGCCCCATTCTTCACGCCACTCTTCGATAGACTGCGCTTTTGGACGATAGCTTGGGTCTTTGAGCAATTCAGGACCTAGCTCATCAAGCGGCTGACCATGTTTGGCGGTCAGATATTCACTAACGTCAAAACCGATACCACCAGCACCGATGACCGCAACGGTTTCGCCAACTGATTTTTCACCAGAGAGCAATTCAGCATAGCTCATTACTTGTGGCAAATCCGCGCCTTCCAGCTTACCTGCGAGGCTTCTAGGCACCACACCAGTAGCGACGATGACATGATGGAATTTAGCTTTCTCTAGCATGGCTTTATCGACTTTGGTATTGAGTTTAATCTCAACGCCTAAGTGCTCAAGCTCATTGATATAGTAGCGAATGGTCTCAAAGAATTCTTCTTTACCCGGGATGACCTTGGCATAGTTAAACTGCCCGCCCAAGATATCTTTTGCTTCAAATAGCGTGACCTTATGACCACGTAGCGCGGCGACGTGAGCGGCTGACATGCCAGCGACACCGCCACCAATGACTGCGACCTTTTTGGGTTTTTTGGTTTTCTTATAAACCAATTCAGTCTCGTAACACGCTTGTGGATTGACCAGACAAGTCGAGCGTTTATTTTCGAAGGTATGGTCAAGACAGGCTTGGTTACAGGCAATACAGGTATTGATGCGGTCGGCTTGACCGTTTTTAGCTTTATTCACCCAATGCGCATCAGCTAGGAACGGACGCGCCATCTGAATCATATCAGCCTGACCACTAGCGACGATTTCTTCTGCGGTTTCTGGCATATTGATACGGTTAGCCGCCATCATTGGAATACTGATATGCTTTTTAATTTCAGCAGTGAAATCAACAAAGGCCGCACGCGGTACGCTGGTGACAATCGTTGGTACGCGCGCTTCATGCCAGCCGATACCGGTATTCATGATGGTTACGCCAGCTTCTTCTAGCGCTTTGGCGACAGTAATGACTTCATCCATGACGTTACCGTCTTTGACCAAATCGATCACTGACAAGCGGAATAAGATAATAAAATCTTCACCAGCAGCTTCACGTACCGCTTTGACCACGTCGACCGCAAACTTCATACGATTTTGAATATCACCGCCGTATTCGTCCGTACGTTTATTGACATGACGCGATAAAAACTGATTCAGCAAATAGCCTTCTGAGCCCATAATCTCCACACCGTCATAACCAGCTTGCTTAGCAAGTTTAGCCGAACGGGCATAATCTTTTACCGTTTGTTCGATGTTTTTAATACTCATCTTACGCGGTTTAAATGGTGAGATTGGCGATTTAATCGGACTTGATGAGACGGCAAATGGATGATAACCATAGCGACCACTGTGCAAGATTTGCATGATTATTTTGCTGTCATACTTATGCGCAGCACGGGTCACGCGTTGATGGTTAATAACGTCAGCACGCGTATTCATGGTGCCACCAGCAGGCAGTAACCACCCTTCACGATTGGGCGAAATACCGCCCGTAATCATCATCGCTACGCCACCTTTGGCACGCTCTGCAAAATACGCCGCTAGTTTGCCGTAATTATAAAAACGGTCTTCAAGCCCAGTATGCATCGAACCCATCACCATGCGGTTTTTAAGCGTGGTAAAGCCCAAATCTAATGGTTCAAATAAATGCGGGTAGTGTGCATTAGTGCTGGTGGTCTCAATAGAATTGGCAGTACGGCTGGCGGACATATCATTTTCCTTATGAATGGTTTATGAGAATATTTTTTAGGAATGCTTTGTAAGAGTGCTTATATTGCTCGTGCTATAGGATTTAGCGTTACGGTATCGTACCACACCGCCATTATCATCAGCTATGCAGACAAGCGACTGATGAGTGAACACTAATTAATAGCGGCGCTGAACGATGCTGTCTAATAGTGAGGTTTTTTGCAGATAGGTAAATAAACTCCACAAAACCTGTCCAAATTTTGCCTGCGACTGTCTATAATAATCAGATCCTGATACAGTTGCTTGGCGACAGCAAAGCCCCATTACTGCGTCATCGACTATAAAAACATACGATAAAGGACTATCTGCATGACAGACTTTCATACCGGTCTCGGCAAAAATGCTGCCAACCATCAACCGCTTACTCCTATCGATTTTATCATCCGTAGTGCTCAGGTCTATCCTGATAAAACTGCCATTATCTATGACGACTTAGAACATAATAACCTCACCCAAACGTGGCAACAGACTTATGATCGTTGCAGACAACTGGCGGATGGTCTGCGTAAATTAGGCATTGATAAAAATGATACCGTTGCAGTTATGATGCCAAACACCCCAGCGATGGTCGAATGCGCTTTTGGCGTACCCATGTCAGGTGGCGTGCTTTGTACGCTGAACACCCGCCTCGATATCAATGCGCTGACCTTTTGTCTACAGCATTCAGAAGCAAAGGTCTTAATTTTAGACAGCGAGTTTGCTGAACATGCTGAAATGATCGATGAAACCTTTCCAAATCTAATCGTGATTCATGCGACAGATGCGGCGCTCGATATTGAAGGTTTTGGACAAATGAGCTACGAAGCATTAATCGACAGCTCAGACAGTTTGGATAATTGGGGAAAACCATTAGATGAATGGGATGCTATCGCGCTCAACTATACCTCTGGCACGACGGGTAAGCCCAAAGGCGTGGTCTATCATCATCGCGGTGCAACGCTCAATGCCGTCTCCAACATTTTAGATTGGGATATGCCCAAGCACCCTATGTATCTATGGACGTTGCCATTATTTCATTGTAATGGTTGGTGCTTTCCGTGGACGATTGCTGAGCGCGCGGGCGTCAACGTCTGCTTGCGTAAGATTGACGCTGATTTGATTTTGCAGCTGATTGCTAAGTATAAAGTCAGTCATTATTGCTCAGCACCCGTGGTGCACAATATGATTGCAGGCGGCAAGTCGGAATATAAAGACGCCATCAATCATGAAGTCAAAGGCTGGGTCGCTGGTGCGCCACCGTCTGAAACCATGCTCGCCGCCATGGAAGCAATGGGCTTTCATATCTCGCATGTTTATGGTCTGACCGAAGTCTATGGACCGGTTACTGTATGCGCTGAGCAGCAAGAATGGGATGAGCTGGATGTCGCTGCTCGTGCGCAAAAGAAGTCGCGTCAGGGCGTGACCTCGCATTTGATGACTGGCTTTGAGCTGTTTAAACAAGGGACTACTGAGCCAGTTGCTGCTGATGGCGAAGAGATGGGCGAGCTGGCACTGCGCGGTAATATGGTAATGAAAGGTTATCTAAAAAGTTGTAAAGCCACCGAAGAAGCCTTTACTGATGGCTGGTTCCGCACCGGTGATTTAGGGGTCAAATATCCTGACGGCTATATCAAAATCATGGACAGGCTTAAAGATATTATCATATCAGGCGGTGAAAACATCTCTAGTATCGAAGTCGAAAACATCCTATATAAAATGCCTGAAATCCAAAGCTGTGCGGTCGTCGCCGCGCCGCATGATAAATGGGGCGAAGTACCTGTCGCCTTTATCGAGATTCATGAAGGCAGCACCTTGCAGCGCGATCATGTGATGGAACATTGCAAGCAGCATTTAGCCGGGTTTAAAGTGCCCAAGTATATCGTGTTTGCCGAAATTCCAAAGACCAGTACGGGTAAAATACAGAAATTTGAGCTGCGCCAAGCGGCTAAATCATTGGCACACGAAACGCCAAAAGTAACGGCTAGCGCTAAGTAAGCTTTTATCAACGATGATTCATAATACTGAATCATTATTGATAAAAAAGGTCAGCCTAATGAATGTAGGCTGACCCTTTTATTGAGCTAAAAAAACCAAGCTTATTATTAATCAAACAACTAATTAAGCTTTGGCTCCAGCCATTGATACACCAGCATCCCAACTATCATCGCTGGGATAAATACATAAGCCTGCCACTGTCCTGTACCAAGCAGCACAATACCCGGTCCTGGGCAAATACCTACCAACCCCCAGCCAATACCGAATAGCATCGCGCCGATTAACAGTTTTTTATTGATCACTGTTTTGCTTGGCATATCTATTGAAGTGCCAATCCAGCTGGTCTGTTGACGCTTAGCCAGTTGCACGCCGACTATCGCTACTGCAAGACCGCCGCCCATCACCAGTGCTAGAGAAATATCCCACGCACCAAAGACGTCCAAAAAACCCTGTACTTTAACAGGATCAGTCATACCTGAGATTAATAACCCAATACCAAATAGCAGACCTGCTAGTAACCCAATTATATTTTTTAGCATCATTATGTCTCGCACTTCATTTGTTGATATAAGCTTTTATGAATCATATTCAGCGTTGTCTTAGCAATGTGTTGTTTAAATTAAGCCCAAGAGATGTCGACCAATATAAACCGTCACAATACCAAATAACATAAAGGTCACTGTCGCCGCCATCGACCGTGGCGACAGTCGCGCATTACCACAGATACCATGTCCACTGGTACAACCTGAACCTAAACGCGTCCCAAAACCAACCAATAGCCCTGCACCGATTAATAACGGTATCGAGGTACTGATTTCAATATCAGGTAACGGTCTAAATAAGCTATATAATAATGGCGAGAGGATCAGACCTGCAATAAATAATACCTGCCACATCTCGACGCGCTTGGGTTTAAGAAGACTTGAGAAAATACCACTAATACCCGCAATACGACCAATGCCCAATAGCAAGATAACCGTTGCAACGCCTAGCATCAGCCCGCCTACTAAGGAAATTGGCGTAAAAGCTTGCCAGTCTATTTGTATACCCATAATGATTACCTAAGCTGATTTTTTATTAAAAATGGTTTTATATCTTCAATTGAGTTTAACAACGATATCGTACTACTGCTATAAACGATTTTTTATTATTTATATCTTACTACATATTACTTTATATAAATACATTATATTATAAAACATAATGAAAAAGTAAAAAAATACTGAACATTGCGTCACGCATTGCTCAGTATCTCTTCATTTGATGGCTGACTGGCTTAATAAATATAGTCGTTAATAAACGAGTCAGCCTCTCAAATCATTTTGCTAAGACTTCATCAAGCGCTTTTTTAAAACGCTCTACTGCGCCGTCGATATCGGTCAATTTATCCAAACCAAATAGACCTAAACGGAACGTTTTAAAGTTCTCAGGCTCACCCACTTTTAACGGTACGCCAGCAGCGATTTGCAATCCAGCTTCAGCAAAAGCACTGCCTTTATGGATGTCATCACGGTCGGTATAAGATACGACAACACCTGGAGCTTCAAAACCTTTTGCAGCAACGCTTTCAATACCTTTATCTGCCAGTACCTTACGGACGCGGTTGCCAAGCTCCCATTGTGCATCACACAATTTATCAAAGCCAATCTCTTTTGCTTCCAAGATAGTATCGCGGAATTGACGCAAGCTATCGGTTGGCATAGTCGCATGATAAGCGTGACCGCCGTTTTCGTACGCACGCATGATGGTTAACCATTGCTTTAAATCAAGGCTAAAGCAGTTAGACTCCGTGGTTTCTACTTTTTTGATAGCAGCGTCACTGAGCATAACCAGACCTGCACATGGTGTGCTACTCCAGCCTTTTTGCGGCGCACTGATGAGCACATCAATGCCCAATTTTTTCATATCTAACCATACACAACCTGAAGCGATACAGTCAATAACCAATAAACCGCCAACACTATGTACGGCCGCGCTTAATGCTTTGATGTAGTCTTCTGACAAGATAATGCCCGACGACGTTTCAACGTGCGGCGCATAAACGATAGCAGATTTGTCTGCTTTAATTTTGGCAACGGCCGTTTCGATATCCACTGGCGCAAATGGTTTTGGCGCTTCCGTATCTTCTGTACGCTCAGCCGTTAGTACCGTAGATGATTTGGCAAATTTACCTTTTTCTAATATTTGCGTCCAGCGATAGCTAAACCAACCGTTACGGATGATGAGACAATCTTCATCAATGGTCAGTTGACGGGCGACTGCTTCCATGCCGTAGGTACCAGAACCTGGAATAATAACCGCGGCTTCAGCGTTATAGACTGTTTTTAGGTTGCTGAGCAAATCATTCATCACCTCTTGGAAGGCTTTTGACATATGATTAAGGGCGCGATCGGTATAAACCACTGAATATTCTAATAAGCCGTTTGGATCAATATCTTGACGTAATGCAGTCATGTGACGCTCCTGTCTGTTGTAATATTTTTTAAGTATGAGTGATAAAAAAGTCTGGATACTGTCTTAGTCAATTTAGGTCAGCTATTATTTTAATCAAACATTTTTTGACCAACGTAATATGATAGCGAGATACGTTTATAAATAGCATTCACTAAGTACGAATATCGAGTAATAATTGAGAATATGACGCAGGGTGGACGATGTAGCACTTTATCCTAGCGCTATTGCCGTTGACGGTGGTATCTTTTACGTCGTTGATGTCATCAGATATTGAGTGAAAGCGCATAAGATACGCAAACCATTATCGTTGCTACGCGGTAGTAGACTGATAACAGTAGTGATTGAAAATGATTGATTGGATAGATAAAAGTTAAATAGTATAAAGACGCTGGTATTGTAACGAATACCGCTCGAGTATCCTAAAAACAGTCCCTATTCATCAATCAAGCATCATCACTTAATATCGTCATAACAGCTCGATATTAGCACTGATAATGCAGGTTGACAATGCTATGTTTGCGTTAAAACCATACTGATACAATTTCTTATTTTTGATGATAAAAGGCAACTATCAGTGATTCCGATGGGCGTCTTGTAGACCTGATACCACAAAATCGAGTAATTCATTGTCACCTTCGCGTGCCGCCTTACGCATGAGCTTGGAGGGCGCATGGGTCAAATTTTGCGTTAAGCGCCGCGTTAGCTCAATCATAATATCTTCAGGGTTAGCACTATCGCCTTGCAGCTCTGCGATAGAGGCTTGCAATAGTTTGTTTACCTGCTCATGAGTACGCGCGCGATATTGCTGAATATCCTTGCCTACTTGGCGTACTTGAAAGCGGCGATCCATCTCAACCACCAATTGACTGACCAACAGCTCAGCGTCTACTGCTGCTTGACGGCGTTGTTCGATATTACCAGCTATCACATGTTGTAAGTCATCGACAGAATATAGATAAACGTCATCTATCCGGCTGACAGTCGAATCAATATCACGCGGCACCGCCAAGTCAATCATCAGCATCGGCTGATAGCGACGGCTCTTTAGTGCCCGCAGCGTCATGGTTTTATCAATCAATATGTCCATGCTACCGCTACAGCTGCTCACAATATCGGCTTCTGCCAATACTTGTGGCAGCTCTTGCAGCGTTCTGACTTCGATCCGGCGATTGGGATTGCGCAGCTCAGCCGCTAACGCTTCTGCGCGTTCAGGATTACGGTTGCAAATAATAACGCGACCGACTCCAAGACCTGCGATATGCGTCGCTACCAAGCGGTTCATCTCGCCAGCGGCTACCACCAGCAAAGTACGACTTGGCAAATCATCAAAGATTTGCGTCACCAGTTTGGCAGCAGCATAGCTAAGTGATACAGCTTGTGCGCCAACTTGAGTCTCATTACGTACTCGTTTTGCCGCTGCAAATACCTGATCAATAATCCAACCTAGCTGATTGCTAAGCGCTTTTTGATCTTGCGCCATATGCACAGCGCGCTTGATTTGCCCAAGTATCTGCGGCTCACCCAATATCATAGAGTCAAGACCTGCAGCCACTCGTAGCCAATGGGTTAAGGCATGCGTATCACGATGGACATACAAATAAGGGTCAATCTCATCCAGTGATAATTGCTTTAAACCTGCAAGCCAAGTTTTAATTTTTAGGATGTGAGCGCTGATGATAGTCGATGAGAGGTTGGCGCTATTGTTAGCCGTCATACTAGACTCTATAACTGAAGTCTCTACAACTGCTGAGGCTGAATTTGGCAATAATGTGTTTGGTGATAATATGCTTTCTGGGACCAATGCATAAATCTCTGTCCGGTTGCAGGTGGAGACTATCACGCTACCGTCGCTAAAGCCTTGTAGCTGCGCAAGTGCGATATTGACCTCGTCACCGACAAGCGCCAAGCGCTCTCGTAGAGCGACTGGTGCAGTTTTGTGATTGACCCCAATGACCACTAATCTCATTATTGACAGACCATAAATATGATATTCACTCGCCAACCAAACACCTTTAGCGGTTTTTAAAAAATTAAAATCCTATTTTTCAAAGACAGCTTTTGACAAGAAATCTTTGAAAAATAGCTTTTATTAGGCAACTTTGAAAGTAAAATAATAAAAAGCGTTTATTATATCATTATTGATAGCTTTATTTAACACTCACCTCTATAAGCCAGCATTTTGTCTGTATCTGGGCGCATGGCTTACAAATCAACTGCGATTACTGGCTTAACATTCAAACACTTGCATATAGGTTTACTTAAAGCTAACAATGTTACCCTTAAATTCGAGTGCTACTATAGTTGATCCACTTTTAAAAGAATACAGAACTACTGGGGTTGATTGTTCGCAGCCTCTGTCTGCGCAAGCACAGCATAATCACAGCAAGCAAGAAAAATTAACCCCAGTAGTGATTGATAACATTTGTATTTCTTTTATTTAGGACTGTCAATAGAATAAATTTACACTATTACTGACACCTAAGTAACACGGCTGCTATTGTGTATCCCTTCATGCTACTCTTATAATGTTTGACATCATTATTCGTCACAGATATCTGTTTTTAAAACGATTCTAATAAACCCAGCCTTCTATGCTGCAAATCCTTTTACTAGGCATAGAAACAAGGTCAGAATAGGTGAATACTGCACGCTATGGTCTTTTTTGGGTCTTCATTTAGACGACAATCTATGCATAACGCTCAATCTAGCCTTAGTGCTTTGTTGCATGCTCTCATTGAGCGGCTATGCCGACGTTATAAGCTAGCGTTTTCGTTGGCGGTTTGTTTGTGCCTAGGATTCCCTGCCTATGCTGACCATGCCATTGTCTCACCAAACATAGCTTTGTCCAAAGTCTTTCCTACTAACACTAGTAGTGCCACCGTTACCAGAACCATTAATGCCTCTAGTCAAGTCATTAACAGTCACACAACAGTGATTAAAAGCATCGATAATAAAAATTTGATAACTGATGCTTCGATAGCCGAAAGTACTCCGTCATCTGACCTCAATAAAAAAAGTACTCCGTCATCTGACCTCAATAAAATAAGCAATGAACCAAGCTTGTATGCCTTATTAGATGCAGAATTTTCTGTAAATCGTGATGATGCCGAGCGTGCGCTGATTATCTATAAGCAGCAATCATTTAAACAAGACGCCACAGCCGTATTTGAAAGAGCGTTGAGCTTATCATTACGTAATGACAGGGTCGAAGAATCTTTACAATTTGCCAAAGCATGGCAAGATGAAAACCCAGACCATGTGCCTGCTTGGTTTTATGTCGCTCATTTGGCACTGCGGGCGCACGATTATGAGTTGGCAGGCGAAACTCTAAATCGCATCTTGAGCTATGATCCTCGCGCCGACCTTAGCGAAATTCTGATTGGCATTTATCCAAACAGCGATGATGATAAGCGAGAGTTACTCGCCGCTCTGCAACCTATCGCCAGTGAACAAAACGCCTCGCTGTCAGTCTTAAAAGCTGGCTTGCTTTATCAGTTTAATGAACCTGAGATTGCTATCGTTCATATCAATCGAGCAGTTGAGCGCCAGCCGGATTATGTGCCTTTTATTACCTTAAAAGCAGATATCTTGCGCAAAATCGAAACGCCAAAGGCAGTCATTGAGTATCTCAGCCAAGCACGCTTGCGTAATGCTGACAGTAAGAATCTATACTTGTATGAGATTCGCTATTTGCTTGATTTAAAACAGAATGAGCAAGCGTGGCAGCTATTGTTAGACGCTCATCAGCGCTTTGCCGATGATGCTGAGATTACCTTGTTAGCGGCGCTGGTTAGCTTAGATATTGAAAAATATACTAGTGCCGATCAATTGCTTAATACGCTTGCCAAAAATCCCGCTTATTTAGATCAATCTTATTATTATCTGGGCATCAGTGCCGAGCGTCAGCAAAACTTTGAGCAAGCCAAATACTACCTCAATGCTGTCATGCAAGAGGACTTGGTATTGGAAGCTCGACGAAAAGTGGTCGCATTAGACTTACTCAATAATAATGTTGATGCCGCTATCGCAACGTTAGAAAAGCTGCGTAAAGACTTTAGCGTCTTCGCTCCTGATAGCTTTGTGCTACAAGCCGATATCTTATGGCAACAGAATGAACCTGCAGAAGCCTTACGCCTATTAACTAAGGCTGCTCGTAAATACCCTGATAATGAGATGCTGCTTTTTGCACGCGCCCAGCTCCTTGATGATAAAGAGGACTATATCGTCAAGCGTACCTTGCTCAATCATTTGCAAGCGCTTGACCCCAGCAATCCTGCTTATCAGCTGAGTTACGCCCAGTTATTGCTGGCCAATGAGCGTGGTTCTGAACAAGGATTGGCGTTGGCGACGGCGATCATACAAATACGCTACGATGACCCACGTTACGACAATGAGCTGCACCTGCAAGCCCTCAATGTGCTAGCCAGCAATGCATTAGCCAACGAAAAGTATCAACAAGTCATCGACTATCTGCAAACCCCTTACGATGTGCTGCCGACCCTACGCTCAGGTACGCTGCTGTTACGCGCTTATCAAGGCTTGGGTAATAATGAAAAAGTTGACGCTTTACTCGCCGACTTGCAACAGCGCTTCTCATTTGGGCAACACAATATCAATGACCGTATACAATTGTATTAACGTGCCCATCATTGAACCCTATCGTTACAAGCTACTTATAAGAAGCTAACAGCCACGCATAACCGAGTAACAAATAAGACTTAAGCTAACTTACTTTCGAGACAACCATTTTGTACATTTGTCCATTTTTGAGGAAACATCATGTCGACCCTACTCTCTTTTTATAAACCTAATAAATTGGCCCTATTTGCCGCTATGACAGCAGCGATGGTAATTACGTCGGGCTGTCAATCTATGAAGAGCGCCAACGCGACCAGCCAGCCTAGCACGACTATTCAAGGTCAAAATGCTGAGCAACCAAAGAAACTTGAGAGCTTTGACATCACAGGTAAAATTGGTGTTACAACGGCTGCTAGCGATACAACTGGCGCTCAAGGCGGTAGTGCGTTTTATGCATGGGGACAACAGAATGATCGCTTTGCCATTGAGCTCATCGGCGCGCTAGGTATTGGCAAAACCAATATAGAATACAATGGTCAATCAGCGACTTTAGTGAGCGAAAAAACCGGCACATTAACCGCTACTGACCCTGAAACGCTACTGAAAAAAGCCACCGGCTGGCAAGCCCCTATCTCACAAATGCCCTACTGGATATCCGGTCGCTCAGCACCATCAGACAGCGCACCGCAGCTTGATGCCCAAAACCGTCTAATTAGCTCGGTAAATGGCGAATGGCGTGCCAGCTTTAGCTACAAAGGCAATGATAAATTACCGAATAAGATCAGTGCCGTTCAATCGCAAGGTAATAAAGTTGTTATGACAATCGATCATCAAAAGTAATAGCGCCAATTAGATTTGATCGCTATTGCAAATAGCCATTTTTATAAATGGCTATTTGCGTTTTAAAATTGCACCTGAGAATTGTGACCAGCATTTATGACTAAAAACACGACTTCTGCATCGGTTATTACTCGCCTATCACCAGCAAAGATTAATTTATTTTTGCATATTACCGGTCAGCGCGCTGATGGTTATCATAATTTGCAAACGGTATTTCGTTTGCTCGATTGGGGCGATTATTTGCATTTTTCAGTAGCAGATGAATTAATAATTCCTATTGATAGCGTAGCAGACAATAACGCTGTAGATAATAGTAGCCTGTGTGGTCAGCTGCTTACGCTAAGTGGTGCCGACACCATAACCAGCAGCATAGAGGACAATTTGATCTTTAAAGCGGCTAATGCCCTACTGACAGCTGCCATAGACTCAAATTCGCTACCTAAGAATCTACCGCAAGTGTCAGTGAGGTTAGATAAGCACTTACCAATGGGCGCAGGCTTAGGTGGTGGCTCATCCAATGCCGCGACGACATTATTAGTCTTAAATAAAATATGGCAGATTAATTTTGATCAAGATAGGCTTATAAAAATTGGCGCAAGCATTGGCGCTGATGTGCCAATATTTATCTTTGGACAAGATGCTATTGCGATGGGCATTGGCGAAGAGCTGACAGCGATTGATTTACCTGAGCAACAGTATTTAGTATTGACCCCTAATGCTCATGTTAATACTGCCGAGCTTTTTGCGCACCCCAAGCTACAGCGAGATATCGCCCCGCTATCAATTAAGACCATTCAAAACCAGTCCAATGACTATGTGCAACATTTAAACACGCCTTATCAAAATGTTTTTACCCCAGTGGTCACTAGCCTTGCTCCTGCCGTCGATGAAGCACTACGCTATTTACAAATGTTAGAAAAAGAAGCGTCAGGGACAGCTCGTATGACCGGTTCCGGTAGCGCCATATTTTTGCCTTTGGATGCAGGTGTGATATCTGATAAAGCGCGTTTGGTAAAGTGGATTGAAGAGGCGCCCTGTCCTGCCTATTTAGTTCGTAATTTATGAGTTAGATTTGAGCTATAGTGTGAAAATAAGAGGACTATAAATACAGCGTAAAAAGTTTTATGGATCCAATATCCGTTTTATTTTTGACCTATTTTTAATAAAAGCTATAAAAAGGCGCAAATGACTTGCAAAATCTGAAAATTTAATTATAATAGGTCGCCTCAATAGGGGTATAGCCAAGTTGGTAAGGCATCAGGTTTTGATCCTGACATCCGTTGGTTCGAGTCCAGCTACCCCTGCCATTTTTAAGCTCAAAGCATTTGATGTGTACTTATTATAAGCAGTTTATAGACAGCCGCTTATCTTATTGACATTGACAATGTTATCCCAGTTTCGGTATAGTTCGCAATGAACACCGTTAGGGAAAAGTTATGTTTTAGACGGTTTTTCCGTTTATCAGATAACGAACAGGTCGTGACGCTATTCTAATAATGACTTTTATTAAAAGTTGCTTTTAGATATCGACGTACACAGCCTAGACATTACAGGGGTATAGCCAAGTTGGTAAGGCATCAGGTTTTGATCCTGACATCCGTTGGTTCGAGTCCAGCTACCCCTGCCATTTTTTACTGTAATAGTAGTCATCAATCTTTTTCACCACTCTTTTCTGAATTTGAGCAGTTTGACACTGCTTAGCGGTCGCTGCTTGAGTCAATCAATAGGACTTCTGTCATGCCTTATTTGGCGATTTTTACGGGCAATGCCCACCCAGAATTAGCAAAAACCGTAGCCGATCATCTCCATATACCTCTTGGTAAAGCTGACATCACGCGTTTTTCTGATGGCGAAATTGCCGTAGAAATCAAAGAACACGTGCGCGGTAAAGACGTGTTTATCATGCAGCCTACTTGTGCACCGACCAACGACAATTTGATGGAAATCATGATGATGGCAGACGCTTTGCGTCGCTCTAGTGCTGGTCGTATTACAGCAGTCATGCCGTATTTTGGTTATGCCCGTCAAGACCGTCGCCCTCGTTCAGCTCGTGTGCCTATCTCTGCTAAAGTCGTTGCTGACATGTTGAACATCGTTAGTATCGATCGTGTGATGACCGTTGATTTGCACTCAGATCAGATTCAGGGTTTCTTTGACATCCCTGTCGATAATATCTACGGCACGCCTGTATTGCTTAACGATCTACAAAAACAAGATTATGACAACATCATGGTTGTCTCTCCTGACGTTGGCGGCGTGGTTCGTGCACGTGCGATGGCTAAGCAGTTGGGCGATACTGACATGGCGATTATTGATAAACGTCGTGCCCGTGCCAATGAGTCGCAAGTGATGCACATTATTGGTGACGTCCGTGACCGTGATTGTGTCATCGTTGATGATATGGTCGATACGGCTGGCACGCTATGTAAAGCTGCCGAAGCACTCAAGGCAAACGGTGCACGCCGCGTAGTGGCTTATATCACCCACCCTGTCCTATCTGGTAATGCGCTTAAGAACATCAGTGAATCAGAATTGGATGAGATTGTCGTTACTGATACCATTCCATTGTCTGATGCAGCCAAAGCTTGCAGCAAGATTCGTCAAGTGAGCATCGCGCCAATGTTGGCTGAAAGCTTACGCCGTATTAATAACGAAGAATCTATCAGCGCCATGTTTGACGCTTAAGAGTTATCGTAGATTGAAAAAAGCGCCAAGTTTCATTACTTGGCGCTTTTTTTATTTAATGATGTCAATTAACAGTTTTGCGCTGTTGTTCGTATAGGTGTTTTTCATAACGATCTTGCATAAAGGTTTTGCCCAGCTATTTTACGTAGGTCTTTCTTATTATTAGCTAATCACGTATAATGCGCGCCTGTGCTGACCGTTTTTTATGATTTAAAACAGTCGGTATTATTAAAAGTGCTGATCACGTTTAAAATAATGATTTTCTTGATAATTTTTATCATGGCAATCATTAGGTTAAGCACATGGCTAGATTTGATTATCGGCGTTTATCACGCACGACAAATACTAGCTATCATCACGTATTAGTGGATTGGTCGCAAATCCACTTTTTTATGACCAGACACTTCATCATTTTTTTATAGGATTACATCCATGACTATTAATCATTTTGCATTAAACGCAGTTGATCGTTCTGCTGAGCTTCAAGGTAAAGGTGCGAGCCGCCGCCTACGTAAGCAGAACCTAGTTCCTGCTATCATCTATGGTGGTGGTGAGCAGCCAACAGCTATCTCTATCAAAATCAATGAGCTAGTAAAATCACTAGAATTTGAAGCGTTTTTCTCACACATCTTGACTTTGAATGTAGATGGCGAAGAGCATCAAGTAGTTATTAAAGACTTGCAACGCCATCCTGCTAAAGGTTTCCCAATGCATGCTGATTTCCAGCGCGTTGTGAAAGGTCAGAAAATCAACATGAATGTTCCTGTTCATTTTTCTGGTCGTGAAGAAGCGCCTGGTACTAAGGCTGGTGGTGTTCTATCAACACTAGTAACTGACATCGAAATCGTTTGCATACCATCACAGTTACCTGAATATCTAGAAATAGATGTATCTGGTATGGAAATTGGCGATTTGTTCCGTTTATCAGACATCACTCTTCCTGAAGGCGTGGTTATTGCTGAGCTTGAATTAGAAGATGGTCATGACCGTACGATCGTGAACATGCAGCCACCAACGGTTGAAGAAGTTGACGAAGCTGCTGAAGTGGATGCCGCTGACGTACCTGCAACTGAGCAAGGTACTGACGAAAGCAAAGACGGCGAGTAATAAACCGGCTTTATATAGCGACTTATTGTTGTCTATATAATGTAAGGTTCGTTCAGTCAAAAAATAGCAGGTGATGAATATCTCCTGCTGTTTTTGTAAGTAAGGTTTGAGAAATCAGACCTGACCACTCATTTATTATAGTCAAGCAGGGTGTTTTTATGGCCATAAAGCTTATAGTCGGTCTTGGTAATCCGGGTCAGGAATATATGTTTACGCGCCATAATGCAGGATTTTGGTTCGTCCTTCATTTGGCTCAGCAGTTTAATATCACTCTCGCCCCCGACAAAAAATTCCATGGAGTGACAGGACGCGGGCAGATTCATGGGCATGACGTGCGTCTATTGATGCCGCTGACTTTTATGAATAAATCAGGTCAGTCGGTCGTGCCCATGGTTAAATTTTATGGCATTGATAATGACGAGCTGTTAATCGCCCATGATGAGCTTGATATTCCTGCTGGTAGCATCAAACTCAAAACTGACGGTGGTCATGGCGGTCATAATGGTCTGCGTGACATAACCCCCCATATTGGTAACGACTTCCATCGTCTGCGTGTGGGTATTGGTCATCCGGGTCACAAGTCTAAAGTCAGTGGTCATGTGCTTTCAAAAGCTGCGCCAGATGAGCAGATTGCTATTGATAGTGCATTATCTGCTGCTTTTGACGCCCTGCCTTTGCTATTAGGCGGTGATGTCGAAAAAGCACGTTCGCAAATTAATGGTTTTAAATTACCTGAATGAATGGTGTTTCAATTATAATAGCCTTTTATTTTAGCAAGTTAATCCCCATTAACGTTTTGATTTGACTCATTTATATCCGTTACACTAAGGAAGCAATCTATGCTACTTAATATGCTCAAGTGCAAATTACATCGTGCCCGTGTTACTCATGCCGAACTTCACTATGAAGGCTCATGCGGTATCGACGGTGATTTGTTAGACCTTGCCGGTCTGCGTGAAAACGAATCTATCGACATCTATAACGTCACCAATGGCAAACGCTTTCGCACCTATGCTATTCGCGCTGAAGCGGGCTCTGGTATTATCTCCTTAAACGGTGCAGCGGCTCATATGGCAGACCTAGGCGATATCGTTATCATCTGTGCCTATGCACATTTTGATGAAGTTGAAGCGTCAACGTATCAGCCAAGACTGGTGTATTGCAATGAAGACAATACAGTTAAAGACACCGCAAATATTATTCCAGTACAAGTGGCCTAAGAAAATCATTTAAGAACTTGTTACATAAACCATGAGTAAATACATGGTCACACGGTTGCCATTTCTGTCAAAATCCCATTAAAATACTTGTACTTATATCGAAGCTGAATCCAGATTGTGATTCAGCTTTTTTTTATGCCATTTTTATATGACATAAGCTTGCTCAAAATCCAATATCTGTTTTTTATCTCTAACGAAGGAGTTATCTAAATGTGGTTGGCAGTTATTGCAATATTGATTGGTCTTGCGATTCTTGTTTGGAGTGCCGATGTCTTCATTGATGCCGCAACAGCATTGGCAAAAAAGTTTAATGCGCCCAGCTTCTTAATCGGGGTTATCATATTAGGAGTAGGCACATCTGCCCCTGAGATGGTCGTGTCTGCATTGGCAGCATTGGAAGGCAGCCCTGAGCTAGCACTGGGTAATGCGTATGGCTCTAATATCATCAATATTGCTTTGGTCTTGGGTGCAACGGTACTCATTAGCCCTATTATCATTCATAAAGGTGTCATCAAGCGCGATCTGCCAATACTGGTAGTCATCACTGCATTGGCAGCGTGGCAGCTTCGTGATGGGCTATTAAGCCTAACTGATGGTCTAGTACTATTGGCATCATTGGTTATTGTGTTGGGAATTCAGATCATTCTTAGTTTACGTGAAAGCAAATCAAATGATGAAGAAGCTACCACAGAAAATTTGAGCGGTACAGAGGACAACCATCCTAGCTTGATGCGCGGCTTAGGCAGTTTAGTCATTGGCTTATCAATGCTGGTAGCAAGCTCGCAAGCCATCGTCTGGGGCGCCGTTGAGCTGGCAACGTTTTGGGGATTGAGCGAGCTGATTATCGGTCTGACTATTGTTGCTATTGGAACCTCGCTGCCTGAATTGGTCGCAAGCTTATCAGCCGCACGTAAAGGTGAGCACGACATGGCACTGGGTAATATTATCGGCTCTAATATATTTAACACCTTGGGCGTCGTTGGTCTCGCAGCGCTTATAGCGCCAATCACAGTCAGCCCAATTATCTTATCACGTGATATATTGGCGATGGGTCTGGTCACGCTCTTACTGGTAGCTATGGCGGTTTTTGCCTTTATGAGTAAGCGTCCATTCGGTCGCGCTTCTGGCTCGACTTTGGTCTTATTCTTTGTCGGCTATACTTTATGGTTGATGCAAACAGCCAACATGTAAGGTTTAAAATATGTTGACAGACTATGGCAATGATAATGCGGTTTATTTTCCTCGCTTGCGGTTTCTAATCACTCGCCATAGTCCTTCATTCTCTGTTTTTGGCATTTTTAAGGTAATGGTATTAGATAGCATATCTTGCACTGCGAGACCACGTGAGTTGAATAGGCAAAAAGCATAATTAAAAACAAAGCCCAGAAAGACACTGGTCAATAAAATAGCGCGCGAGCCACCGATGACACTACCAATGAGGCCAAATATAAGTGGCATGATACTAGCTGCTAGAACACGCTTAAAGGATTGCCCCCACGTGAGCAGATGACCGTTGTTATTAACGGTTTTAAGCCGCCAAGTCTGCATACCTAATGTCTGCCCACCACGACGCCAGAACAACCCATAAAACCCTACCAACGTCAGGATAAAAGAGGGTGTCATAATAACGTTTTGATACCATGTTGGCAGTGATTGAGCTTGTGACGACTCGCTACCCGTCTCCATCGTCAACAAGGTGCCAATCACCGTCAGCACCGTCCCTACCAAAAATAATAATGCTAAAATCAGCATACCATCATAAAGAATCGCTGCCATGCGGGTGCTGGGTTTAGCAATCGCTAGCTCTTCAACCTCAGAGGTATGAGGTGCAGATTTTTTGGCTTTAGCAGCGGATTTAGACGGGCGTTTAGATAAACTCTTTGACATGGTACCAGCTCATAGCAAGCAATGAATAATAGCGCTATTGTACCGTAATTCAGGCACTTATCGTACACTATACTCAGGATAGTCGATTGGATATAAAGAAATCGCAGACGTAAAAAAACCGCCAAATTGTCATAAGACAGGCGATTGATTTAGTAAATAAGCGATGATGTAAAATGGTGCGCTTGGAGAGATTCGAACTCCCGACCCCTTAGTTCGTAGCCAAGTGCTCTATCCAACTGAGCTACAAGCGCGTACTTTACACATCATTTACTGCTTTGTTAATAACAATTACAGTAAATTAGGTTGGTCATTATATAGATAATTTCGCTTGTGTCAATATCTTTTTTCGTTAAAATCAAATTAATTTTTGTTTTAACAAAACAGAAGATAATTAACGCTGTTTTCGCGTGATTACTCTAATAACAACGAATAAATGGCGGTGAAGGAGGGATTCGAACCCTCGATACGCTTACACGTATGGTTCCTTAGCAGGGAACTGGTTTCAGCCACTCACCCACTTCACCTAACGATTTAAGACACTTATCAAAGTATTTTTTATAAAAACACCTCTTTAAACATAGTATTGATGCTAACAATACGTCTTATGCCGTGGGCGAGTATTATAGCAAAGCCAAAACGAATTGCAAGCATTGTCTGTCCTTTTAATCATGCTTTTTGCATAATTATCGATTTATCGGTCTTTATGGCTTTTTTGACAGTAGATGGCTATAGTATTTACCACTTATTATAAAAGATATCAAAGGATGTGTTATGCGACCAGTCGTATTGTGCTTTTCAGGCTTAGACCCCTCAGGCGGTGCTGGATTACAAGCGGATATAGAAGCCATCGGTCAAGCAGGCGCTCATGCTGCTATCGCTTGTACGGCTATTACCATACAAAACTCGCAACAGGTATTTGGCTTTGAAGCATGTACGGCAAGTTTGGTCAACTCTCAAGCGGTAGCAGTGCTCGATGATTTGCCTGTTGCCGTCATCAAGTCAGGCATGCTTGGTACGACTGACAATATTGCTATGCTAAGCCAATTATTTGCTGACGAGATTATTGTTAAGGGTACTCCTTTTGTATTGGACCCAGTATTGGTCGCCAACAGTGGTGGTAGCTTAGGCGATGAGCAGACGCTAGTCAGCGCCTTTAAACAGCTGCTACCCTATGCCACCTTGATTACCCCTAACACTCATGAGCTGCGCGCCTTGAGTGGTGAACAAGACTTACATATAGGTGCTCAGAAGTTATGTGCACAAGGCACTCATGCAGTACTGGTCAAAACCTCACACGACTTCGATAGCGGTGATATTGAGCAGTATTTATACATAAAAGGCGATATGGTACATAAAAGTGTCTTACCACGTCTAAAAGGCGAATTTCACGGCTCTGGCTGTTCACTAGCGAGCTTTATCGCTGGGCGCTTAGCGATGGGTGATGCGCTTATTGATGCGGTAAAAGCGGCGGATAACTGGATTACCAAGACGCTGCGTGCCGCTGATGCACCGCACCCTGAGGATGCTAAAGCGCAATTGATACCCAACCGCTTTATGCGCTTTTAGCACTTAGTATTTATCGTATAATTTTATCTAAATAACGAACATAAAAAAGGCGCTCTATCTTGTATAGAGCGCCTTTTTTATGTTCGTTATTTTATTATTCCGAAAATCTTTTTAACTTAACTGGCTTAACCCAACATTGGCATAAAGCTTGATGCCAAACCACCTATAAAGATTTCGAGTAGGTAAAAGGCGAAAAAGGCAATCATCGGTGATAGGTCAATCATCCCTAAGTTTGGCGTAATACGGCGAAACGGTGCCAAAATAGGTTCTGCTAAATTAACAATAATACCAATAAGCGGATGCTGAGACTGTGTAAAAACCACAATCCAGCTAACGATGATAGAACCAATCACCAAGTAGCGGCACATGCGTAAAAAGTCTAAAACCAAGCTGATAGTACCGGTAAAAAACAATGGGACTGGCGCAATACCCTTATGTGTTAATGCTGCTTTTCCTGCGATATCAATCAGGCGAATCAAAAACATCAGGACGATGGCAGCGATACTAATACGACCTTGTGCAACGGTTGGAAAAATACGTCCAAAGACATCGACGATATGGGTCGCTTTATAGGCAGGCGCAATCATAGGATTGCTGGCATCCATCCCTGCAAACTGCAGCATAAAACGAATAAACACCAACATCATGGCGAAGGTGGTGACCAAATCAAAAATTTGCAATAACATGTTGTTCATGAAGCGCTACTCAATGTGACATTATTAACAGGTTTGAGGATGACGAATGTCATTATCAGGCATTTATTATAACCAGTCAGAGGTCGCATTTTATAAAATACTACCTCTATTATAAAGATGATTATTTGCTCATCTCTTCACTCAAGGCTTGGCTGCGATCATAGCACGCTTGCATGGCTTCACCAATTTGACGACCAATGTCATTGGCTTGCATTGATTCAATGGCGGCTTGGGTTGTGCCGTTTGGTGAGGTCACTTTACGACGTAGCTCGCTTGGCGCATCTTCGCTACCCATTGCCATTTTTGCCGCGCCCAACATGGTTTGCATAGCGAGCGCTGAAGCCTGCTCTTTATCCAAACCTAAAGCCACTGCACCGTCAATCATGGATTCAATGAAGTAAAACATATACGCTGGCGCTGACCCTGATACAGCAGTTACCGCATGCATGTGTTCTTCATTATCGACCCACATGACCAATCCTGATGCTTCCATGACCGCCGTTGCCAATTGCTTCTGTTCAGCAGAAATATTATCAGTACCGTACAGACCCGTTGCGCCCATTTGAATCATCGCAGGTGTATTTGGCATCGCGCGGACGATATTGTCATAGCCACCCAACATGTCAGATAGAAGCTCAGTTGACAAACCTGCTGCCACTGAAATCACCAGCTGTTTGTCTAAGATATCCGAAAAGCTACTGACTACCGCTTTCATCACTTGCGGTTTGACTGCCAGTACCACAATGTCAGCATCGATAACGGCAGCTTTTGCATCGGCAGCCGGATCAACCGTATTCAATCCTTTAGCAGCCAATTGCTCGCGCGCCTCGCTACTCGGATCAGAAACGGTAATCAGACTCGGTTTGACACCGCAGCTAACAAGCCCGCTAATCAAAGCCTGCGCCATATTTCCGCCACCGATAAAGCTGATTTTCTTATTATCTAATACTGACATACATGTCTCCTATTCAAAAATCCAAAGGTATTCAAACTAACCTAATGATAGGTAAAATGACACTCAGTTTACCATACTGCTACTGGCGCTGTTCGGGAAATTCAAACGCTAACTAATAGTACTACTAGTACTACCGTTTAATTGAGATACTAAATTAACATCGAATATCACACAGCTTACCTGTTAGATTAAAAAGTCGTTTAGGTAGAGTGGTACAGGGGAAAAACATGTTTTGCATTCGTAAAGCTCATTCAAAAGATTTTGCGGATATTGCTCATATCCATTGCAAAAGTTGGCATGACGCCTACTTGAATCTGCTACCTGATCTTTATATCAATAATCAAAACAACCTTAGTGAAAAAACAAAAATGTGGCAGGAATTGATTAATCATCCTGATGTCATTATTTGGATAGCCTATGATGCTAATCATAAGAGTTTAGGATTTATTGGGTATTTTACTAAAAATAATAGCTATGAAATTACAACTCTCTATGTTTTATCAGAATATCATGGGCGAGGTATAGGCACCGAATTGATGAAAAGGTCATTACAAGCCATATTGAGTTTTAATATCAATGTAAATTTTTATTTATGGGTATTAGAGAATAACGCGCCTGCCATTCATTTCTATAAAAAATTCGGCTTTGTCTGTAATGGTGAAAAAAGTGAAGAAGATTATAAAGATACACAAATAGTAGATATCAAAATGATCAAAAAAATGAAGATCTACCCTACTCAAGGCTTTGAGTAACAAACATCAAAACGAGCTAGGTACGGTTAAACAGCTGCTAATAGCACTTTCTATACTATAAGAATTATTTACAGTATTAGTTAACCGCTTAGCACCATCCAACACCCAGTTTTCAAGATGTGATAATAATAAAATAGGTTGTTCTATCGGGCAATCGTTCTCTAAAAGCTCGTTTTCACTACTTTCTTTATTTATCAAAGTCACGCTAACGACTACCAAACTCTCACGCATCCATGATGGAATACCTAAGGTTTGATAGAGCTTTTTGCCCGATTGTGGACGCGACGCCAATGCGGTTTGGATACGAGTGCTGCGATGTAATGGCGCAAAAGTGATCGCAACCTTATCTTTATCGCTTTCTAATAGTCGCATTACTTCATTTGGCAGAATCTGTAATTGCCAAGTGAATTTATCATCATTGCGTAAATTAATTGGAACGGGTTGTCTTCCAGTTGCATGAACATCTGCCCCAATAAGATTAGACTCAGTATTAATCAACAAGCTCTGCGTCTGTTCGGCAAGCGGCAACTCTAACCATTTGAGCCAGTCGCTACTTAGACGATAAAGCTGCTGACGATAACGGCGAATAGTATATGACTGTTCGCGTCCTTGCCAAAACAATTCCGTTTGATGGTCATGGTCATCACGTTGGCTTAGGCTCAATACGTTATCGACAAGCTGCTTAGCAGGCGGCAATGGCTCATCTTGACCCAGCCAATAATGCAATAGTTGTCGTTGGCGATAAAGTGGTAGTTTTTGTAGTTCATCTATATTTAGCACACGCTGGGCAGATGATAGCTGTAATGATGCTACCTCTGTCCACTGTAAATCTTTTGCCACTTGTGCATTAACCGTTAATTGTGCATCGCTTAGTAGCTGCGCGCTACGCGCTATGTTATCAATAACGTTAGGATTGTATTTCGCTAATACTGGCATGATGTCACGGCGCAGTCCACTACGGACGTTATCACCGCCGTCATTGGTGGGATCATCAATATAAGGCAGCTTTAGGCGCTGAGCATAGGCGCTAATACTGGCGCGCTGTATAGTGAGCCAAGGTCGCCATAATATGATGCGATGGGCGTCCTGCGTTTGTACACGCCACGGATGCATACCCGACAGACCATTTACTCCTGCGCCTTGAATAAACCGCATCAACACAGTTTCAGCTTGGTCATCAGCATGATGGGCTAATAGTAATACATCATCTTGATTGAGTTGCGCACGCATCACATCATAACGTGCTTGGCGTGCGGCTTGCTCATCATGTCCATTTACGTGTGCTTGCAAAATAGTGCATGGTATCTTTTGAGCCTTTGCCCAGTTAGCAACATGCGCAGCCCAAATAGCGCTATCCGCTTGCAAGCCATGGTTGACATGCAATAATTGCGGTAAAAATGGCAATTTGCCTTGTCCATAGAGCTGCACACATAATGCCGCCAGTGCTAGTGAATCACGCCCACCACTACATGCAAGCCAAATTCGCCGACCCTGTAGCTGCTCGCCATACTCAGACATACTGATCACTAATGCCTCTGCCAAATTATCGTCAATCGGCAGTTCAGCTATTGACTCAATAGGATATGGTAGGATTGCGCTGCTGCTCATCATTGACCTTGCTAATTAGTTAGTATATGAATTAATTGACACAAAAAAACGCGCCATAACATGACACGTTTGTATTTTAACATTAAGCGTAAGCCCCTAGTGCTAAAAGCTGATTGTCAACTATTTAGCGATGGAACATACTAGCAAGGCAACATGACTTCTGAGTTAAACGATTTGAATTTCTCATAACGTAGCTCACAACGCTCATGCGCATCCAAATCTTTAAGCTCATTCACTTGCGCAACAAGTAATGCCTTTAACGCATTCATCACTGGCTGTGGCTGCAGATGTGCACCCTCGCCTTCGTCGATAACAGCATCAATCAAGCCCATTTGATACAAATTGATAGCATTTAACTTTAAGGCTTCACTGGCATCTTGCGCTTTTTCGGCCGTTTTCCATAGAATAGAAGCGCAGCCTTCAGGAGAGATAACGGAGTAAATACTATTTTGTAGCATATTAACTTTATCACCAACGCCAATCGCCAATGCGCCACCTGAGCCGCCTTCACCAATAATGGTGACGATGATAGGCACTTTTAAACTAGAAAACACAGCGATGCTTTCAGCAATGGCTTGTGCTTGTCCACGCTCTTCCGCGCCAATACCCGGATAAGCTCCTTGGGTATCGACAAAGGTCATAACCGGAATATTAAAGCGCTCAGCCATTTTGACCAAACGAATGATTTTTCGATAGCCCTCAGGGTTTGCCATACCAAAGTTATGCTCAATACGCTCGCGTGTGCTGCGACCACGGTGTTGACCAACAACCATCACTGGCATACCGTTTAGGCGTGCAAGCCCACCAAGGATTGCCTTGTCATCAGCAAAAGCGCGGTCGCCGTGCAACTCATCAAATTCGGTAAACAGCTGATTTACATAGTCCATAAACAATGGACGTTTGGCATGCCGTGCAAGCTGAACGCTATCCCAGACGGTACTCATAGACGCTTCCCTTTCTTAGTTATACTTAATAGAGCTATGTTCAATATGGTTATATTTAATAATAACATCGTTATCGGTTTTAGGATAATGAAAGTACAGTTGTAAACTCAATAAAAACTATAATAGCACATCTTATATGCCATAACATTACCGACAACACCGCTTTTGTTATGTTATTTCTAACCGCATTAATCAAGTAATCTATTAACAGTTTTAGCTGATAAAAAATTAAACCTCAATGACGCTTAGTTTGACGCCCCATTTGGCAAATTGTTCTATTTCAGTCTGCAAATCAGACAATAAGAAAGCATAGTGCTCGCTGCTATCACCAACCATGATTTGCCAATGATTGTCATCATCTACTTTTAATTCTAATGTTGGTAATTCATAATCACTGCGACTGTGATGTGCCAGTACTGCCAAACGTAGCAGCAGGCACAGATAAATCAGCTGATCGCCGCCGATAGTACACGTCTGCTCTAACATATCTGCTTTGAGCTTACGGCGATGATTCAACATCAGCTGTGCCATACGTTTTTGGTCGACTTGTGAGAACCCTGGAATATCAGAATGTTCCATCAAATACGCACTGTGTTTATGATAGCTACTATGAGCAATCGCCAATCCTATCTCATGTAAAAATGCAGCTCGCCTGAGTAGATCGCCATCTTCCGTACTGAGTCCAAGTTTAGTTTGCACTTGCCCAAAAAGGTGGCGACTGGTTTTGACTACTTGCTTAGCCTGCTTTTTATCGCCTGAATAGCGCTTAATCAGTGCCAATACACTGCGGTCACGTACGTCTTCACTGGCAAATCGTCCAAGCATATCGTACATGACACCTTCGCGTAGCGCGCCATCTGAGTAAGTAATAGCATCTACGCCCAACACCTTCATGACTGCTCGTAATACCGCAACGCCTGCTGGAAATACGGCTTTACGGTGCTCTTTGACGCCTTCTAAATCAATGTCATCAACGTTGCCAATTTTAAGTAATAATCTTTCTAACTTTTTAACACCTTTATAAGTGATGCGCTCTTGCTCGTCTGCCCAGCCTTTTGAAACAAGGACGTTACGTACCGCTTTAATCGTACCACTCGATCCAATGGCGCTGCTCCAGCCTACTTTTTGGTAGCGCCCATTGATCGCCAGTACTTCTTTGCGCGCAGCCGATATGGCGTTGTTAAAGGCCTCTTTGGTAATTTGCCCATCAGCAAAATACTTCTGCGTAAAGGCAACACAGCCCATCTGTAAGCTCTCGGTCAATAATGGATCAAACTCTTGACCAATAATAAACTCTGTTGAGCCGCCACCAATATCGATAACCAGACGCTTGTCACTACTGGCATTGGTATGCGAGACTCCCAAATAAATCAAACGCGCTTCTTCTCGTCCCGCGATAATCTCAATAGGCTTGGGTAAGATTTTATTGGCACGGCTGATAAAATCATTGGCATTTTTGGCTTGGCGTAAGGCGTTGGTCGCAACAATACGAATACGCTCCGGAGGCACCGAATCTAGACGCGCCACAAAGCGGCTGAGACAGTCTAAACCGCGCTGCTCCGCTGCTGCACCCAAAATATTATGCTCATCCAGTCCTGCAGCTAACTGAACTTTTTCAGACATAGACACCACTTTTCGCACTTCACCATGATCGAGGCGAGCAATGGCTAAATGAAAACTATTGGAGCCAATATCAATGGCTGCCATCAGCTCATCTTCTGCGAGTGGTGGATTTTTTAGGTTGTCTTTGGGCATAAGTGAGGTCGTTACCGTGTCAGATCAAAAGATAATTAAAAGGGTTTAGGCTTTTAAAATAGAAAGTACGTTGGATTAAAGTCAGGAATACTATATATAAAAAAGATAATAATCACATAAATGATGGCAAGTTTTGCCATTAAAACATTTATGCCAAACGCTGGCAAGTAAGCGAAGACAACCGCTAAACAGCGGCTAAAAACAGGATAGATACTTTGTGAAGCAAAAAATATCTTCTGCCATTAGCCATTATTTGTTCAATATTGGCTTGCTACCACCACTATTGTCTATATTATAATAGAGAACAAGTACTTACCTATGAGCTTTATGGTATCAAGCTATTTCATTCTACTGAAAAACCTCATTACGGATAGATGAGACATAACCTACAAGGAAGCCAAATCCATGAATAACACCCCTACGCAAACGTCACAAACTAAAGAAATTACTGCTGAAAAAGACAGCCAGAACAATCTGATAAAAATGGATAGCTCAGACAAATCGTCATTTTATGACTTTTATCTTGATGAGCATCAAAATATGGCTTGCCGTCGATTGCATTTTGCAGGCAGTAGCTTTGGATTAATGGGACTGGCAAAATCTGTTAAGAATCGCTCAGCAAAACCTTTACTTAAAGGTATTGCCGCAGGATACGCTTGCGCTTGGGTCGGACATTTTTTCTTTGAAAAAAATAAACCCGCCTCTTTTAAATTTCCTTTAAAAAGCTTTGCTAGTGATTTTCGTATGTATGTAGACGTAATGCGAGGTAATTTAAGTCTGAGAGACCGTAAGTTTGATAAAGTGCAATAAATACAACTGCCTTTATTATTCATAAAAAAACCAGCACAGTAATCTTGTCACTATGCTGGTTTTTTTAGACGCCTAAAACTGCTGTGTTACGCTTTTGCCATTTCTGCAAATATTTCATCAGCGGCTTTAATAGTCGCCTCGATATCTTCGTTACTATGCTTGATAGACATAAAGCCTGCTTCATAAGCAGACGGTGCCAGATAAATACCACGATCAAGCATACCGTGGAAGAAGGTATTAAATAACTCCATATCACACTCAGTCACGTCATCAAAGTTTTGAGGTACAGTCGTCGCACTGTCTTTGACAAAGAACATACCAAACATACCGCCCAATTTATTGGTGCGCATATTGATGCCATGCTTGTCAGCAGCCGCTTGGAAGCCATCAACCAAATGGTCTACTTTCGCTGATAGCTCGTCATAGAAACCGTCTGCCGTTAAGTCTTCAAACATCGCAATACCAGCACGCATCGCTAGTGGGTTGCCTGATAACGTGCCCGCTTGATAGACACCGCCAAGTGGCGCGATGCAAGACATGACTTCTTTTTTGCCACCAAAAGCACCAACTGGCAATCCTGCACCGATGATTTTACCAAAGCAAGTCAAATCAGGGTCGATACCGAAGTGCGCTTGCGCACCGCCAAGTCCAACACGAAAGCCCGTCATCACTTCATCAAAAATCAATACTGCGCCATTGGCAGTACACTGCTCGCGCAACGTATCATGGAACTCTTGGCTTGGAATCACCATGTTCATGTTACCAGCGATAGGCTCTAAGATAACGCAGGCAATTTCCTCACCCCATTTCTCAAAGCAGTCTTTAATCGCTTGCGGATTGTTATATGGAATCGTAATAGTATGCTTGGCAAAATCTGCTGGTACACCTTTTGAGGTTGGCTCACCAATATCAAGCATGCCTGAGCCTGCTTTTACTAATAGGCTGTCTGAATGACCATGGTAGCAGCCTTCAAACTTGACGATTTTGTCACGCTGAGTATAACCACGTGCCAAACGAATCGCACTCATAGTCGCTTCCGTGCCTGAGCTGGTCATACGAATCATCTCAACACTCGGGACGATTTCGCAAATTTTATCGGCAACGGTGGTCTCAAATGGCGTTGGCGTACCAAAGCTCAAACCATCATCAGCCGCTTTTTTGACCGCATCAATAACTTTTGGATGGGCATGACCCAAAATCATTGGACCCCAAGAGCCAACATAATCAATATAAGCATTGTCTTCGGTATCATAGATTTTGCTACCATTAGCACGGTGCATAAATATTGGTGTGCCACCGACACCAGCAAAAGCTCGGACAGGTGAATTTACACCGCCAGGGATATGCTTACGTGCTTGCGCGAATAGTTGTTCATTTTTAGTGCTCATAGTTATTCTCTATTTAATCGTTTTCTATTTAGTGATTTTATACTTAGGGATTATCTATTCAGTAATTTGTATTATTTTTTTCACAATAAATGTGTAGCTTAAGCTTTTTTAACTACCGATGATTTAAGTTTCATCGGACCATAGCCATCAAGCTTACAATCAATATCATGACCATCGGTCGCATCTGGCAATAGACGAATACTTTTTGCTTTCGTTCCTACTTTGATGATGGTTGAAGAGCCTTTGACTTTCAAATCTTTAATGACTGTCACGGTATCGCCATCTTGTAGCTCATTACCAACGGCATCGCGAATGACCGCGTCTTGATCTTCAGATTGTGCTACATCGGTTTCTGCCACTGTCCATTCATGAGCACACATCGGGCATATCAGCAGCGCGCCATCTTCATACGTATATTCAGCATCACATTTCGGACAATTTGGTAAGCTCATAATTCCCTCGGCAGCCATCATATATTAGGTTTATTCCAGAGCTCACATTGTACCGTAACTTGCACTCTTTAACCAATTTGTACGCTTGAAAACCGCTGGCTGTGCCCAATTTAACGCTTGATAACTATCTTAACGATGACGTTTTTTATGAGGGTGTTTTTTGTGGTACTCTTCTTAGCCTCAGCTGATTTTATAATTGTTTATCTTGGCATAAAAATCTGGGCTATCATTTTTTGATACTTATTCTTAACATTTAGTGCTTTATAAAAAACCTCTTTTTAGAAGGATAATAACAATGACTCAATCTATCAATGCGGCGACATTGCCACAGTTTTCCCAATTATCTATCCAAGGCGAGGATGCCGAAAAATTTTTGCAAGGACAATTAACTTGTGATGTCACTAAGCTCGGACTCAGTTATCAAGCCGCTGCCATTGGGAATTTAAAAGGTCGCATAGAATTTGGCATCTGGATTAAAAAACAAGCGGAAAAGCATTTTGATGTGGTCATCAGTGCAGATTGCGCTGAGGCTTTCCAAGGACATTTAAAAAAATTCGGTGCCTTTTCAAAGTTTGATACTAGTGCCCCGATCCCTATTTATCCTTGTGTTATTGATGAAGTGCCGACTTTTAGCCATCAGGACGACCACAATACGTCTGAGAATATCCAAGCTTGGATGCAGTCTAGTATCGCAACTGGTAACTATTGGATAGTAGCGGCAACGCAAGGCGAATTCCAACCACAAGAGTTGCGTCTGCATCAGCGCGGCGGCATGGATTACGATAAAGGCTGTTATTTGGGTCAAGAAGTCATCGCCCGTATTTACTTTAAATCAGCGCCGAAAGCGTTTTTGCACTATGTAAAAGGAACAAATGTAAAAGGCTCAGGTACAACTCCTGCCGCTGGTGAAAAACTAGATAAAGTACAAGTCGTCAGTGCGATCACTACTAGTGAAGGCTTTGAGGCATTGGTCGTGGCTCGTCCAGAACAGTTGGCTGAAAGTAGTCTGACCATATTGGATTTACCATTGGCGTTACAAGCGGATGTTGCTCGCCCCAAGTAATACCAGATAACAACGCTCTCATCTAATTTCATCAATCGCAGCAGAGTAATCTATGACCCATATTGCGGTACTCGGAGCAGGCGTGGTGGGCGTTACCACCGCATGGTATCTACGCCAAGCAGGCTATGATGTGACCGTGATTGAGCGTGAGTCAGCGGCAGGTATGCAAACCTCATTTGCCAATGGCGGACAGATATCAGTCTCGCATGCGACCCCTTGGGCAAATCCTACTGCACCGATAAAAGCACTCAAATGGTTGTTTCGCGAGGATGCACCGCTGCTTTATCGATTGCGTGCGGATAAGGCGCAAATTAAATGGGCGATGCAGTTTTTACAAGAGTGCCGCGCAGATCGTGCTGATGCAAATTTGGTGCAAATGGTACGTTTGGGATTGTACTCACGAGATACTTTGCAGCAGCTGCGTACTGATATCGGTATCGATTATGAACAACAAACGCGCGGTATCATGCACTTTTATACCGATCAAGCTGAGTTTGATGCTGCGATAGCGCCTACAGAGCGTATGCAGGCGCTCGGCTGCGAGCGTTATGTGATTGACATCAATAATGCCGTTAGTCTCGAGCCAGCACTTTATCCCATTGCCCATAAGCTCAAAGGCGCGACGTATACCAGCCATGATGAGTCAGGAAATGCCCATCTATTTACCCAGCGTTTAGCTGAACGCTGTGCCGAAGCTGGCGTTAAGTTTTTATACGACACTAAGATCTTAGCGATTAATACGGATGCTGACTCTGCGCGTCCGCACGTATATAGCATTACCATTCGACCCAAAGGCGAAAATGCGCAAACCTTTAGTGGAGATAGCTATGTATTGGCGCTTGGTAGTTATAGCGTCGCTTTAATGAAACCTCTTAGTATGCATTTGCCTATTTTCCCTGCCAAAGGCTACTCAGCCACTTATCAAATCAACCCACGAGCACCCCATTTAGCACCCTTTGTTAGCTTAATTGATGATGAATTTAAGCTGGTCACATCGCGTCTCGGTGATAAATTGAGAGTGGCGGGGACAGCAGAATTTAATGGCTACAACTTAGATTTGAATACCATACGCTGTGAGGCCATCACTCGCCGCGTGCAGCAATTGTTTCCCAAAGGCATCATTGCCAACTCTGTACAATATTGGACAGGGTTACGACCAATGACGCCCTCAAATGTCCCGTTAATAGGGCGCGCGCATATGGGTAAAGTCCGACATGGTAGTCGAAATATTGACGCCACTTTTGATAATTTATGGCTCAATACTGGTCATGGCACGCTTGGCTGGACGCATGCATGTGGTTCGGCTAAAGCGATTAGCTTACTAATACAAGGCGAGATACCTGAGGTTAATTTTGATTTTATCGGTATCTAGATTTAGTCTAAGACAAATTAATAAGGTAAATAAAAAGCGCTTATCATTATAAATAAGCGCTTTCGAGTCCAACTTTAACTATAGTACTGATTGCATTTATGCAGCGCTACCCGACTCGGCTTTTGAATGTGACAAAGAGTTCGAACTGTCTGACTCAGCAGCTTCTGCATGTATAGCCTCCAATTGCACAGGGACGCCATTTACAGCAGCATTACCGCTTAACTCATCAATCAAAGTATCATCTGTCAGATCATTCACACTGACGCCTGCATGCGCTTGAGCGATTTTTTGCTTAACGCCTTTGCGACCATGTCCAAAACCATGTGGAATACTCACGACATTTGGCATCAACTCATCAGTAACTTCTGCTGGAATAATTACGCTACCGACGCGCGATGTGACTTTGACATCTTGACCATCTTGAATACCGTACTGCTCAGCCGTCTCAGGGTGTAGCATCAGGGTGCAGCGCGGCTTACCTTTGACCAAGCGATGACTGTTGTGCAGCCATGAATTATTACTACGGACATGACGACGACCAATCAATAAAATCTCGCTATCATCATAATCTTGCATCATCGCTTGCACGCGGGCAAGATCTGCTTGGTAAAAATCGACGTTGAGATGAATCTGCTTATCTTTATGTTGTAAAGCTTGCGGCAACATGGTTTTAAGCGGTCCCAATTCAAGTCCATGAGTATTTCTCTTCAGCTTACTTAGCGTCAAGCCAGCATAAGGTCCACGCCGTAGTCCTTGATCAAGCACAAACTTTGGTTCTAACCGCTTTATCAATAGCCGTTCGGCTTTGGTTACTAAAGACGCTTTTTTATCCAAGCGCTTTGCCAGCTCTAGATAGATTTGCCAATCATGCTTGGCCTCCTTATTTTTACGAAACAAAGCTTTTGAATATTTAGCGACGTTATGTATGGCAAAATTATTAAAGGTAACATCATAATGGTCGCGCTCTAGCGGTGAGACTGGCGGCAAAATAATATTGGCATGGCGACTGGTTTCATTAACAAAATAATCAATGGCGACCATAAAATCCAACTTTTCAAAGGCTTGATCTAATTTTTCGCCATTGGGTGTACTCAAGACAGGATTACCTGCCACAGTCATAAAGCCTTTTAATTGTCCCTCACCTTCGATCAATATCTCATCACTCATGGCAACCACGGGATATTCACCATTAAAGTCAGGTAGCTTGCTGACACGACTATGACGCTTACCCAAATACCCCGGACCAGAATTATTCACCACATCGACTGCAGCATTCGGGAACATCAAACCACCCACTTCATCTAAGCGCCCCGTCACGATATTAATAACCATAGACAAATACTGGCTTAATAAACCAAATTCCTGCACTGATATACCCATCCGACCATAGCAAACCGAGCTTTTTGCTTCACAAAATTCTGTGACCAGTCGCTTGATGTCAACCGCAGCTATGCCCGTAATAGCAGCAACTGACTCTGCACTATAGTCTTTGGCAAAATCTGCCAGTCGCTCTATTTCTGGCGCGAGTGCTGCTGCTCTATTATTGGTGCTAGCTTTATCGGCATAGCCTTGCAAATAAACCTCATTGAGCATCGCTAATAATAGCAACACGTCAGTCGCTGGACGAATAAAGTGATGCTCGCTTGCGATAACAGCGGTTTCGGTACGTCTTGGATCGATGACGACGACTTTGCCACCACGTGCTTTAATGTCTTTTAGTTTTTGGCGCATGTTTGGTGCCGTCATAATACTGCCGTTAGACGCTAGCGGATTGCCACCGATGATGAGCATATAATTAGTACGGTTGACATCAGGTACTGGAATACGCAGCATATGCCCAAATAAATGCATGCTAACGATATGGTGCGGTAATTGATCGACTGAAGTGGCAGAGAAGCGACTGCGCGTTTTGAGGCTGTTTAGCAGATACTTAATCGTTAGCATGCCACCCAGATTGTGTACATTGGGATTGCCCAAATAAACACCAAAAGCATTTTTGCCATATTGTTTTTGCACTGCCCCAATACCAGCTGCGACTTTATCTAACGCTTTAGTCCAGCTAATTTCTTTCCAGCCTTTAGCCGTTCTTTCAACAGGATGACGCAGGCGGTCAGGATCCTCATGCAAATCTTGCAAGGCAGTCGCTTTTGGGCAAATATACCCTTTAGAAAATGGATCGCTCTTATCCCCTTTAATCGATAAAACCTTTTTGCCATCATGCTTTATCTCGATACCACACATTGCCTCACACAGAGTACAGGTTCTAAAATGCGTCTGCTCTTTGGATTTGGTTTGTTCAGTCACCACGGTCACGCTCCCTGTTTTATATTGTCATTCTTAATAAACCGATACTGAATTCCTTTTTAAGACTGTGATCACTGACAGTCTATTACCTACTATATCTCGCTGATGCTGTAACTCATAGTCAAATGTGTGCACTGTAGTTATGCACCTTAGTTACGTACCTCACTGACAAAACATCCTAATGATTACATAACTAGACTGCTCATAACACAGTCACGATTTTTTTTATAATTGAGCAACAGTATCAACATTGTCCATACAGACAAAGCATTTCGAAATTCATATATTAGTAGCACAAGTTAGCCATTGGCTATTTGTAACGCAGTTAAGTGATTTAAAATACGCTATATAAGAAATAAGCTATTTAACAGCAATACTGTACTAGCAATAAGAATCATAAATAATAATTTGGATACTAAAGCGTGATGCAACCTGTTGATTTAACTTTTCAATAACAGCTACTGTAAAAGACGCAATAACTAAAACAAGGAAAATAGCAATGAATGAACATACTCTAAAAGGCGAGTGGAACCAAGTAAAAGGCTCAGCAAAGCAGAAATGGGCTGACCTTACTGATGACGATTTATTACATGTTGAAGGTAGCCGTGATAAGCTCGTTGGTAAAGTACAAGAGCGTTATGGTCATAGTAAAGATGATGCTGAGCGTGAAGTAGATGCATGGCGTACTGAAAATAAATACTAGTAAATAGTGATGCTTGTAACAAGAGTTAAGATAAAATTTTTGTAGGCAGATTATTTAAACGAAAACCGCATTAGAAACTAATGCGGTTTTTTTATGCTCAGTGTATCAGCAGATACTTATCAGGAACAAACCTCAAACCTCAAACCTCAGACACGATAAAACCGCATAGCAATTAATTGTTATGCGGTTTTATTGTTAACTATCCTTGTTACCCACCACGGCTCTAATCGCTGCATCCTTGCAAGATATTGAGCATATTGTGACAGTTGGGCATCCTGCCCTTTTTACTACTAGTGGCATTATCTGCCTGCAACACGGGTTATGTGTCCTTAATCCAATTGCTATTATCATCCTGATGCTAGCCGTTGAAATATTATCCTTAATACGGTCAACTCAATCCTTGAGTCACATTCCCTTATGCCGTGTGTGTATAGTGTCAAATTATTGAGCTAATGTTAAGTCGCGTAAACGTCATTGCGTGTAAGCATATGCTTACATCAGTTTAAATCCAGAAGGTTAATAGGCTTAACCATATGATATTAATAGCTTTTAATATAAATATCTATTTTTAAGCTAGAAAAAATTAATACAGACCACTTAAGTGTTAGCGATATTCGCTGTTCTAAGCAACATCTTAGTCACTCAAAGTATCGAACGCTTACGCAATTATTTGCAAAATTTACAACTTCTTAACACCAATGACACGTATTAATGAGCTTTAAGTCTTACTATGTGTATGTAAGAAAATATTTCAAGAATAACGGTAATTAAGAACAAACGTCCATAGATTATAAGCATATCTTGCGTATTATTCATGATTGTTAGCGTTATTCTGCATTATATATTGACAAAATTTTGCAACTGTATATAAGCACTTTTTAAGTCAACTTATATCTTAGGAGATTCCATCATGAAAACGTTAAAACCTTTCTCGTTTAAAACTGTCCTTTCTGCCTCACTTGCATTTTCACTCATTGGCGTTACTGCTGGCTGCGCTGTCGCCGGTCCAGGTTATGACAATTATCCGATATACAATGACAATAGCGGTTATAACCACGCTGAAAACAACCGTGCCATTCAGCAGCTGCGTCAGGATTTACGCCGTAAAGGTTATAACGTGATGGACATCAGAACAGAGAGCTATCGCGGTAACCGTGTGCTGACGGTTCTTGCTAAGAAAAATAATCAAGCGTATGAACTAAAATACAGCTCACCAGATCTCAGGCTGATCAGCTCGACCAAAAAACCTTGGTCTAATGTCTGGGATGATAAAAACGACTATAAAGATAATGGCAAATACAAAGATAAACATTATAAAAATGAAGATAGCATCAAGAACGAATCACGTTATCCAGCGATTAAACGCCGTGCTATCAATAAAGTTGAGGGTATGGGTTATCGAGTCAAAGATATCGAGTTTGAACAAAAGAACAATCGTGGCGTGTTTGAGATTGAAGCCAAACGTGGCTCACAAGAGTATGAGATTACACTTGGCTATCCAAACTTGAATGTAATCAAGATTAAAAAAGATTAATGTTAAAGACATAGCCTCCGAATAACATTTATTCGTTCTATTATTTATCAAATTTTGGCATCATTTAGTATTTGATGTCCGCGGTCAAATAAGCCAGCCCTTGGTTTATTTGACCATTTTTTTATCGCTTTTCTTGTTTATCGTATACTATCTATTTATCGTCGTTTCATACGCAATTTTCATATCATTACTGAGATCATCTTATGAACATTAATTCTTTACTAAAAACCACAGCAGCGGGCAGTATGGCAGCAGTGCTATTAACGATAACCACAGGTTGTGTTACAACACCTGGATATAACCCTTATGGCGATCTTTATGAAGATATTTATAAAGACAGTAGCGTCTATAAGAAACATAAGGAAACCATCAATAACGTTGATAAAGATATTTACCGTCCTGCTATCGAGCAAAGAGCAGCAAATAAAGTCCGTAGTATGGGTTACCGTGTTGAAGACGTTAAATACAAAAAAGGCGACAACAAAATAAAAGTAAAAGCATACCGCGGTGGTGAAGATTATAAAATCGAGCTTGGCTATCCCGGCTATAATGTCTTAAAAATAAAAGAAGACTAATAGTCTGTTTTAAGAAGCATTGAAAACTGCGATCAAAAATCTAAGACTTCAATCACATCATAAGCAGGTGTTTCATAAGGATGCGCCTGCTTTAATGCGATAATGACATCACCAATATTAACCTTCGCAACCACCATCTCTACCCGCCATTCATTGACTTTCTCTAAACTGTCCTGTGTACCAATATGTGGCGTGCTACCTACGAGTGGCATGAATTGCCCTATCCCCTGCACTTGCCAACAACATTGCTCATAATCGCCAATTTTGCCAGCACCTGCTGCAAATAGCGCCGACTTTACCTGTTCTAATACTGAGTCTGGTACAAAAACGGTGAGTTTATACATGTCCTAGCCTCATTAAATAGTAACCTTATTAAATTAATCGCCTTATCAAATACTTGAAAATTAAGTTAAAACTATAAAAAATTTTCTACTTTTTTGACAAAGAAAGGTGATCAGTCCATATATAACGCAGTAACCACTCTTTTGCGTCGCCAGCATAATCAATACCGATACGGGGCCGTAATGATACTAGCGGCTGACAACCATCATCCTCCACCCAAACTTTTGAAGCAGGCGTGATTGGCTTACCGTATAACGTTCTATCTATCTGTAAGCCCTTGGTCAGCTTGCCAGGACCTGCCAGCTGTTTGATATGATTAAGTTGTTTATTAACGTCTAATAATTGCTCATTCATTAAGCGAGCGCTATCCTCTATTAAAAATCCAGCACGTATTAAAACAGCTTCTGGCGACTCTGTTGGTCCACTGACCAAATTGAGCATATGATGAATACCATAAGTCAGGTATACATAAAAAACACCGCCTATATGGTACATAATCTCTGTACGCGGCGTACGTGTGCCTGCATGCGCATGACACGCAGCATCCCCTTCGCCAATATAAGCTTCTGTCTCTGAGATACGCATACGCAAGATTTTTTGTTGACCATCGCTGTCTGTCAGCTCTCGACACAACACCTTGCCAATTAAGTCGGCAGCCACCACGCAAGTGGGACGGGCAAACCAAGATGGCTCCACAACACTCGATACAACTTGAGACGCTAACATCAGTCATAACCTTTTTATAAGGGTTTATATTTACACTCTATTATCACAGCAGCATAAATTTAACATAAAAAGCCATCAAAGGCTGTCTGATAACGACTACCATTACTTATTGCAACTGATGTTATACAGACAGTTAACTCAATATAATAGTAATCTTGATCCCAGATATACCACACTAAAAAACATAATTAAATTAAAAGGATATAACAATGAGTAACTCTAATAGCCAAGGCAATAAGCAGCAAAATGGTAGTGATAAAGCAGAAGACAAAAAAAATGATGTAAAAGACAACAACACTGCGAATGACACTAAAGATCAGAATACTGATAAAGGTTCTGACAGTAAGAATTCAAATAATAGCTCAGACAACAAAGACAACAAAGACAACAAAGACAACAAAGACAACAAAGACAACAAAGACAACAAAGACAACAAAGACAACAAAGACAACAAAGACAACAAAGACAACAAAGACAACAAAGCATCAGATAAAGACGATAGTAAAGATAGTAAGTCTTCAGATAAAAATGCTAAAAGTAAGGGCGATAAAGACTCTTCTTTAGCTGATACTGCTACTACAAAGGCAAAAGAAGTGGTCGGTACATTAGCAGATAAAGCGGCAGATGCCATGGAGTTTGCTGCTAAGAAAATCAAAGACGCTCGTAAAGACAGCTAATAAATTTAAGTGCAAAAAAAACTGAGCCATGGCTCAGTTTTTTTATGTCTTAACGGTTTTAATTTTTCTACATTTAGCTCAGTGGTACACCGATACGGCTTGCCACTTCTTCATAAGCTTCGATGACATCACCTAATGACTGACGGAAGCGGTCTTTATCGAGCTTCTTCTTGGTGGCTTTATCCCAAATGCGGCAGCCATCTGGTGAGAACTCATCACCTAAGACGATACGGTCATGAAATACACCAAACTCTAGTTTGAAATCTACTAGTATCAAATCACCAGCATCAAACAGCGCTGTCAAAACTTCATTTACTTGATGACTCAGCTCTTTCATTTTAACAAGCTGTGCGTCATTTGCCCAGCCAAGAGAAATTGAGATTGACTCATTAACCATCGGATCGCCAAGCGCATCATCTTTATAGAATAGCTCGTAAGTCGGTGGCGTCAAAGCCTGACCTTCTTCCAACCCTAAACGACGTACCAAACTGCCCGCAGCAAAGTTACGCACAACGCATTCAACCGGAATCATATCCAAACGCTTGACCAACACTTCATCATCAGACAATTGCTTTTCAAAATGCGTCTCGATACCAGCGTCAGCAAGCTTTTGCATAATAAACGCGTTAAAGCGATTATTAACCACGCCTTTGCGTGCAAGCTGTTCAATACGCTTACCATCAAGCGCTGAGGTGTCATCACGGAAATGTAAAATCAGCAGGTCGTTGTCTTCTGTTTCATAAACAGATTTGGCTTTGCCTTTATAGAGCAGTTCTTGCTTTTGCATTAGGAGGTTTCCTGTTCGTTCAAGCTTATGTGGTAAAAACGCGCAGCGACCGCTGATAACTTATAAACCCAATGAGATACATTGGTATTGATAAAAGCATCAGCGGCATAGATAAGGTTAAAAAAGACTTTATTCAGTACGACTCGCAACAGCGCGTTGCGGTTTTGGTAGCTGGTACTGTTTACCAGACTCGTTCTGTAATGTGAGCGTATTGGCGCCTGCATTAGGGGTTGGGTAAAGCGGTACAAAGGGTGCAGTCTCTTGAGCAGCTGGCAGCTGTAGCGGCGCCAACTTTTTACTTTGCTGATACTCTAGGCTACCATTGTCACGCTTACCAATAAATTCTTTTGTCGCTTGGCAGCCGCTTAATACTAACGTACTACCCAACACGACCGTCATTACAGCAGGGAATATTTTTGCAGTCATTGATGATACTTTCATCATATTATCTCTCTGAGTTAGCATTTACACGCATCATTTTATAATAAGTTTGCACGAACCAAAGCACTATCAATCGTCGCGTGATGTTGCTCGGCTAGCCATACCAGCGGCAGGCGAATACCTTGATCTATCATACCCATTTTGTGCAAAGCGTACTTGGCTGGAATAGGGCTTGATTCGATAAACAAGTCACGATGTAAATGTTTAACGATATCATGTACTTGATTGGCGGTATCGAAATCACCGCGCAAGGCTGCTGTAAAGGTTTCACTCATGGCCTTTGGTGCGACGTTGGCAGTCACAGAGATATTCCCTTTACCACCAAATTTCATCAGCTCAAGGGCACTACCATCATCACCAGACAAGACAACAAGACGATCGCCAACTGCTTTTATTAATTGCTCACCACGAGCAACAGAACCTGTCGCGTCTTTGATAGCAACAATATTATCGATATCCGCTAAACGCTCGACTGTCTCTTGCGCGATATCAACGACGGTGCGTCCAGGGACGTTATACAGCATTTGCGGGATATTAACAGCTTCAGCAATGGCTTTGTAATGTTGATATAAGCCTTCTTGTGGCGGCTTATTATAATAAGGGGCGACCAATAATGCACAATCTGCACCGGCATCTGCGGCATCTTGGGTCAGCTTAATAGCTTCCACCGTATTGTTCGCACCAGTACCTGCAATCACCGGCACACGACCTTTAACATGCTGTACAAAATAGCGAATGACATCACTGTGCTCTTGCATTGACAAGGTTGCAGATTCGCCAGTCGTACCAACAGCGACAAGGCAATGTGTGCCTTGTTCAATCTGCCAATCTATGAGGTCTGCCAGACGTTTATAATCGACCGTGCCGTCACGAAGCATGGGCGTTATCAAAGCTACCATTGAGCCTTGTAGTCGGGTTTTAATATCGTCGTATGCTGTGCTCATAACTGTGCCTTACTCTCGTATCCTAGCTTTGATTAAAGCTATCACATGATAGGTCGTTTGCAAGTACCAATGCATATTTTGAAGTATTCATTATCAAATAGCTGCATGGATACTATAAATAATATGCATGCTCATAAACATCATTGGTAAGATCTTGCTCGAGGTTAATACTGAATGTTTGTATGTCTTATACCGTCCTTGACGCCATTTTATCTGACATTAATAGGATGATTATCTCGCTATAAAAACGCCTGCTAGTGTAGCATATTTTGGATTGACCGCTATCAATCAATTAATGCCAAAGCAAGCCATTCTGAAAATAATTGCCCAGCTGCTTCAATCTCATTTGCCATTAATATACAGTAAAATGGATAACATCTAACTTTTAAACCAAACCGTCAGTTTAGCGTAATTGCCAAGGGTCGATAAAATCTTTTTAAGCCTTTTAACCAATCGTCAACACATCGTTGGCTAGCCGATACAAGCAAACAAACGCTTATGTCCTTTTGTGCCACAAGTAATAGCAATATCTTTAACTACTCTATTCGTAATCCGATAATACCGGGGATACCTTGACGCATAACTTCGATCGTCACCACTCCCTTTTTAGGCAATACCGACACCGCACTCGAAACATCATTAACGGTTTTAATCGATTTTTGATGTAGGTTGGTAATGATATCGCCTGCTAATATACCTGAGCGTGCTGCCAATCCAGTTGGTTCAATCGCTGTGACCAAGACACCAGTTTTATTATCAGAGGCCAACTCTGCTTGTTCCTCTGGGGTCAAATTACGTAAGGCTAAGCCGAGACTTATCTCGTTATTTTGTTGACCACGGCTTTGTGATTGCATGTCATTTGAGGCATCACTCAGCTTGCCAGTGACAAGCGATTGCTTACCATTACGCTGGATTTGCATGCGAAAGCCATCATTGGGACGCGCGCGATTGATCAGGTTCAATAAATCAGAGGCTTCCATAATTTGGACATCATTGTAGCGTAAAATAATATCCCCTGATTTTAGTCCTGCTTTTTGGGCAGGTGAATCAGGCGACACGCGTGTCAGTAACGCCCCTTGCGGACGCGCTAGGTTATAGGCTTCGGCGAGATTGCGATCGATATCTTGCGGATAAATACCTAAATAAGCACGCTCAACCTTGCCATTGGTTTTGAGCTGCTCATAAACATCCATTGCCGCATCAATCGGGATGGAGAACGACAATCCCATATAACCACCGGTGCCACTAAAAATACGTGAGTTAATGCCAATCACTTCACCGCGCTGGTTAAATAAAGGTCCGCCTGAGTTACCAGGATTCAATGCTACATCGGTTTGAATAAATGGCACACTGGTTTCACGCGAAAAGTTACGTGATTTGGCGCTGACAATACCTGCTGATGCTGAATAATCGAAACCAAATGGCGAGCCAATGGCCAGTACTGGTTCACCGACTTTTAGGCTATTAGAATCACCAATCGGTAGCGCTGGGAATTTTTTGCCAGTGACCTTTAATACTGCCACATCCGAGCGCTCATCGCTGCCAACTAAGGTCGCATCCAGCTCAGTTCTGTCATTGAGAGTCACTGTAATTTTGTCTGCGCCCGCCACTACATGGTGATTGGTCAGCATATAACCATCATCAGTCACAAAAAACCCCGTGCCATATGCATGCTCAATCGCTGGCGTCGCGGCTTGATCAGGGATACGTAGGCGATCACCAAAGAATTTCCGTAACAGCTCAGCTGTTTGGGCTTTTGCAAGCTCAGCCTCACTCACAGTTTTGGTCACATTGACGCGTGCCACCGCTGGCGTGACCTGCTGTACCAATCCTGAAAAATCCGCTGTGGTGACAGCAGCTTGCGCACTTGGCATAGTGTTGAGATTAATACCAACAACCATGGTAGTAGCGACAGCGATTGCCAAGGTGCTGCGTTGAAGCAAGCGCTGCATGGTAGCTATGGTGATTTTCGATTTAGATATGTCGATTGGCATCTTATCCCTCATCCAAGTGATTTTTATAATTTTTGTGAGTGGCTATGCTATTAACTTATAGCACGGCTTGGCATTTTAATTCATGATTAATAAATAGTACTTTTATCTTAGTTTATAGAGTATTTTTGCTGACTGCAGCTTAGTTTGTCATCTATTGAGCATCTATCTCAATACGGCAAGTTAACTTGAACATGCTAATTGCACTATACGCTAAACCACACACTGCAAACTCAGAATCATCTGAATACGATTATTACTTGCGACGTCACTTAAGGACTTCATCGAGCTATCATGCTAGCTATTAGAATCACTGATCAACCATAGCTAGTGAACAACATCGTTGCAGCATTCAGTCGCTAGTTCATAATCAAAATGACTTATGCTGTCTGTCTTTTTAAGAGTCTTGTAACGCTTTGGGTGACAGTGAGCACTCAGTTATATAAAATAAAATCATGTTATGATAACCAGTAAAACACATTTAAAACAAACAAAAGTTAGCGCTGAAACTTATTAATGCTTCATTGTTTAAATTGGCTATTATTTTACCGTATCTTCTCTCTTTTGCACTTCTGGTTATTAGATCTTATATTCTAAAGCTCCGCGACTTTATCTAGAAGCGTATTCATCTTTGCTATTATTCTGTGTTTGCTACTATATAGTATACATGACTCTTGCTGTGACTCTTACGGTAACCGTCGATAGCGATTTTTGATGATGATGTGAATGAATCATGAACTAAAAAACCGTCTATGCTAAATGCTATAGCCTCGAATCGCTCTACAGCATGACTATATTATTATAAAAGGATTAATTTATGGATACCGCCCTATTGTTATCCGGCGTGGTTGGGATTGGCATTGCCGCCCAATGGTTGGCTTGGTATTTAAAGCAACCGTCCATTTTGTTTTTATTACTGATTGGTATTATAGTTGGTCCAGTATTAGGGGTTTTCGATCCTGACTTAGTACTCGGCGAACTGATGTTTCCCTTTATCTCACTAGGCGTAGCGATTATCTTATTTGAAGGATCGCTGACCTTAGAGTTTGAAGAGATTAAACAACACGGCTCTGTAGTACAGATGCTGGTTTCCGTCGGTGTGCTAATCACTATCGCTATCGTGTCGCTGTCGACGTACTTGCTCTTTGATATCGACCCGATTATTGCCTTATTGTTTGGGGCATTGGTCTGCGTGACTGGTCCAACGGTCATCATGCCGTTACTGCGCAGTGTACGACCCAATAAAACCATCTCCAATATCTTAAAATGGGAAGGTATCATTATCGACCCTATCGGCGCGATTGCGGTGGTATTGGTTTATGAATATATTATCTCAGGTGGTGAAGCCAGTAGTATTTTGCTGTTTGCTAAGATTGTGGTATTGGCAGTAGCAATGGGGCTAGCTGGCGCGTGGGCATTAGCGTTTTTGATGCGTCGCCATATGATTCCTGAATTTTTACGCAATGTTTTTACCCTTGCTTTTGTACTGGTGTTGTTTTCAATCTCCAACCATCTGGAACATGAATCCGGTTTATTGACGGTGACTGTACTTGGGGTTGCGCTGGCTAATTGGCCAAAATTCCCACGTGATACGATTTTAGAGTTCAATGAATCGCTCACCATCTTATTGGTGTCGGTCTTATTCATTATTCTTGCAGCGCGTGTTGAGCTGGAAAGCTTATTGAGTGTCGGCTTTGCAGGTCTCGTGCTACTAGCGATTGTAATGTTTGTCGCCCGCCCCCTATCGGTTTGGGTGTCGTCTATCGGCTCTAACCTAAAGACAAAGGAAAAGCTGATGATCAGCTGGATTGGTCCGCGTGGTATCGTTGCTGCTGCCATCTCATCACTCTTTGCCATTCGTTTACAAGAGTATGATATTCAAGGGGTTGAGCTACTGGTGCCTTTGGTATTTTTGGTCATTATTGGTACGGTGATGATTCAGGGTTTGGGCGCAAAAATGGTAGGGAACTTTTTGGGTGTCCGTGAGCCTGAAACCAACGGTATCTTGGTTGTTGGCTCAAACCCTGTCGCCTTGTTGGTCGCTACCTCGCTAAAGGATCAGGGCTTTGATGTCATCGTTGCTCATAATAACTATACCAACATCGCTAGCGCACGCATGAGTGGCTTGCGTACTTACTTTGGCAATCCCGTCTCTGACCACGCTGACCATCATTTGGATCTCATCGGTATCGGACGTTTATTTGCCATGAGTATGGATAAAGAGCTGAATACTTTATCCGAGATTCACTATCGTCATGAGTTCGGTGAGCGCAAACTGTACCGATTAAAGTTTAGCGATGAAAAAATCAAAAGTGAGCGCGATGATAAGCAAGGAAACTTCCATTCGCAGTGGCTATTTGGCAAAGATGTAACCTATACCAAGCTTGCCAGTATGCTGTCCAAGAAAGCCCGTATTAAAATCACCAATATCACCGACAGCTATAGCTTTGAGCAATATAAAGCCGATAATAAGCAATTTGTGCCGCTTTATACGGTCGATAAAGAAGGCAAGCTACATGTAATTACTGACAAATTCGATGGTACGGTGCCGCGTGATCGCAAGCTTGTTTCATTGGTCGTCGATGATGACGTACAGCCAAAACCGGTCGATGTGACGCCGCAACAAGAGCAAGCGCGCGCTGCAGCTGACGCAAGCTTTGAGTCCGACTCTAAAGCGCCTGAAAAACGCCAAGAAATAGAGCTGGCGGACGATGATAGTGAGGTAGAGGAAGCATCTTTGATAGATAACGACAAAGACGCTGAACAAAATCTACCTAATAATGTGTCAGCTGATGCTAGCTTAGCGTCTAATCCATCTTCAACCATGCCAACAGCATTAAATGATGAAGGAGCTAACGAAAAAATAGCAACCGCTGAATCTGCTGGTACTAGTCAGGTCAATCCCGAAGTATTGCCAGCGAATCCCAATACGCCAGTAATACCGAAAACAGCCAGCAATAATAAAAACAGTGGTAACGGTAATGGCAGTGCGCCTAAAAATAAAAACGGCTCTCTAGACCCCAACCGTTTACCGGACTCAGGCCAAGATAAAGCAGCCAAGAGTAATACTGCTGAAGCTGTATTAAGTAAAAATGTAGGTAAAAATGATTGAGATACTAGTCATATAGATAAGACCTGAATAAACAACGCTTAAATAGTGTTTATTAAATGCCTATCAATGAACAAAGCCCCAACTAGTTAGTTGGGGCTTTTTATTGGAGCAAGCTTATTTCTTTATGAAAATGTCTATTAAATATCCAACTTCTCTTCGATCGTCTGCCATATTCGTGCGCTGACCTCATTAGCGCTGCCTGAGGCATCAATACGCTGGATACGTTCAGGCTGCTCGCTAGCAAGGACGCTAAAACCTTGATGTACTCTGGTAAAAAATTCCGTCGCTTGCTGTTCAAAGCGGTCAGCGGCACTGCGTTTATTAGCACGTGCCATGCCTTCTAATACTGGTAGATCTAGCCACAGTGTAAGCTCGGGTAACTGCACCACAAACTGCTCGATAAGCATGTCAATTTTAGCACGGACAATCGCATCGCCATCTGCACGTCCAAAGCCTTGATAAGCAACCGTCGAGTCGGTAAAGCGGTCACATATTACCCATGTACCACGTTGCAGCGCTGGCAAAATGACTTGCTGCATATGATCACAGCGCGCAGCAAACATGAGTAGCAACTCTGTATCATCATTGATAGCGGTATTCGGGTCTAACAATATCTCGCGCAAACGTTCAGAAAACGGACTACCACCCGGCTCGCGGGTGCGCACATAATCAATGCCGCGCGCTTGCAGACGCGCACATAGTTGCTCAATCGCCGTGGTTTTACCAACGCCTTCTGTACCCTCAAAACTAATAAAACACCCTTGAGTGGGCGTAGTGGTGGTTTGAGAAAACGGCGCTTGTATGGATGCTGACATGATATGACCTTATGTCATTGTTGAGCGTTATCATTACTTTTATTTTTATAACGATAATACTCAATAAATGATGGTTTTTTAAAGCAATATAAATAACAACATAAAATAGTGTTACTGCGGCGATGTTTGAGCTTTCTTCTCACGCATGACACCGAGATACTCTTTAACTGCTTGATTGTGCTCAGCTAGGCTATTGGTAAATTTATGCCCGCCATTGCCTGTCGCCACAAAATATAGCGCTGCGCTATCGGCAGGATGTAAGGTTGCTTCGATAGAAGCCGCTGACGGCAGTGCAATGGGTGTCGGCGGCAAACCATCGATTTGATAGGTGTTATAGCCTGTTTTTTCATCGATGTCTTTACGGCGAATGTTGCCTTCATAGCGGCTGCCCATACCATAGATAATGGTAGGATCCGTCTGCATACGCATATTTTTGTTCAAGCGATTATTAAAGACGGCTGAGACCAAAGGACGCTCTGCTGCCACACTGGTTTCTTTTTCGATAATAGATGCCATTACCAGTGCCTCATAAGGAGTCTGATAAGGGAGATTTGGCGCACGGTTTTCCCATGCCTTGGTCAGCGCTTGCTGTTGGCGTTTGTACAAGTCGGTCAATACCTTCTTGTCGGTAGTGCCTTCCCCATAATAATAAGTATCAGGGGCAAACCAGCCCTCAAGATTGTGATTGACGATAGGATCATTACTATTGGCAACTGCATCCGGCAATATACCAACCAAATCTAACGCTTCTGCGATGCTAGCATTCGTACTGTCAGCGGTTAGCACTTCTTTTTTGATGCCTTTGTTATCACGTAGCGCCTGATACAAATCTTTTGAGGTTTTGCCCTCGATAATTTGCACTTTGACCATCGCCGCTTTTACCCCTTGCCCAAGCACGTGTAGCGCTTCAGCAATGGTAGGGTTTTCCGGTAATTGGTAAATACCTGCGTGCAATGGACCATCGACTTGCGTTTTCATATAAAGCTTGGCAATCGTGGCAGAAAATAGCGGAATTTCCTGTTGCCACTGCGGTAGCAACCCGTAATAGGTCTGACCTTTTTCAATCGTTATCATTTGCTGCGGCTGTTCAATCCGACCAAATAAAGTCTGATAAACCATGACTAAGAAAAATGCCGCAATTAACCCAAGTACCAACAACACTTGATAACCGCGCTGCATAAAGAATGAAGGATTGTCGGCTTTATAATGGCGTGGTTTATTATTACCGCTTATGAGCGAGACATCTGTAGGCGGAACTTCCTCTGCACCTGTCTCATCGACTGGTTTTGAATTCAAAGGTGCCCCGTCGACACGTTCATCAACAGTGCCTTTTTGGTCATTCGATAGCGTATCATTAGGACGTTCAGGAGGCGTTTCAGGGGTTGGCGTGCTCATGGTCACTCGCGAGGCAGAAGTTTGCTAGAATTTAGCATTGAAACGCCTATTTTTCAATGGCATTTGCTTGGCTTGTGAATTAACTTGATGTTTAGAGCGAATTATATGGCTTAATACTCGTATCGCTTATGTATCCCTTTAAATCTTTCCTTTAATAAGAAAACGGGCTATGAACCTAAATTTTAATCAAAGTCTTGCCAAAAAGTATAAATCTGAACCTCAAAAAATTCGTGTGCTTAGCGAAGATTGGGTCGCTAAGCAAAGTTATTGTCCTAATTGTAATGCTGAACCATTGACTGCATTTATGAACGGCAAACCTGTCGCTGATTTTTATTGTTCAAACTGTAATGAGCAATATGAGCTAAAAAGTAAGAAGGCAAAATTGAGTAACATTATTAATGATGGCGCTTATGACACCATGATTGAACGTATCAATAGCGAGGATAATCCCAGCTTTTTCTTTTTGACCTACTCTCAAGCATTGAGCGTCAACAACTTCTTAATCATTCCCAAGCATTTTTTTAAACCCGATATGATCATAAAACGTAAGCCATTATCAGTCACTGCCAAACGTGCGGGCTGGGTTGGCTGTAATATTGACTTGCGTAAAGTGCCCGAATCAGGAAAAGTATTTTTAGTCAAAGACCAGCAGCTCATACCACGAGATAATGTCACTGAGCAATTTCAAAAAACTTTATTTTTACGTACACAATCTATCGACTCACGCGGCTGGACACTAGATATACTGCAATGTATTGATAAGCTAGAGGCTAATTTCTCTCTCAATCAGGTTTATGCGTTTGCCGACTTATTAAAACTCAAATATCCTGAGAACAATCACATTAAAGATAAAATCCGTCAGCAATTACAAGTACTACGCGATAAAGGCATTGTTGAGTTTTTGGGTCGTGGTCATTATCGAAAGTTATATTAGACGCTTTTCGTTATAACGTTCAGCTCTAGGCTGCCCTTTTTAAATATGATTAAATTGCTTAAAATTCACTACTTCACTCGACAGTAACGTCAGACTGGTCATTGGCATAATACCACGCAGCGCATTGCAAAAGAACAGCTGGCTTAAATGTGGTAAATCCTCATCTTGTAATGATCTAATGATGACTGGCTGTTCTGTAGTGGATAACCGATCGATAAGCACTTGCCGCATCACGCCAGCGACGCCCGATTGCGCCATTGATGACGTATACCATTGACCTTGGGTTAAATAATTTGCGTTGCCTTTAGCAACCTTGTTTTTATCAGCACTATCTTTATCATTATTAGCCGTATTTATCATCTCTGAAGATAGCGACTCTACCAGTCGGCAATCAGATAATTGATAAAACATATTGCTCATCGTGCCTTCAACCCAGCACCCAGTCATATCACGTAGCAAGCCCTCACCGATATCTTGCGCGCCATTAGAGTTTAATGAACGAGCTTTGATATCCTGCAACTCCGCACTCGCCAACACATTATCAAGACGATTTAGACTTTTTAGTCCAGCAAGAGACGGCGGCAGACAAGCGATTTTCGAAGATAAACAAACAGCCGTACTCACAGGTTGTACAGGAATAAAGCCTTCATCATTCAATGACCATTGCGCAGTAGTGCTCACTATCATCACAGAGGATTTTAACCAAACCTCACACTTGTTGCTACCACGCTCACTTGGCACATAGCCATAACCACGGACATCTTGCGCGGCGCGTGTGATAATAAGCTTTAGCATACCTTGTTGTAGCTGCTGGGCATGCACTTGCAAGGCAGATAATAAAGAGCAGTGGTCTAAATCAAGCTGCAAGGCAATCGCATGAGAGATGAGACGCTGATGATGATACTCCGCCCACAGTATCTGCCCATTGATAACGCCCATGGTGGTAAAAAACCCATCACCGTATGCCAAGCCGCGATTATCTAAAGAAGCAGTCAATGCGGCGGTTGGCTTGTCTAATGCAGATAAACAGACCCAGCTATTTGATGGCTGCATGGCTTACTGATTTTTTTGGCTAGCAGACTTATTGATGATCAGCATACAGCTATAAAACTCACATTTTGCCAGCTCTACTTTTTGCCCACCGATGACTTTATTTTTGATAATTTGACCGTTTAGCATATCAGCCACCAGCTTACCGCCCTCATCACCCATTAATTGGCGAGCAAGTTGATAGGATTTTTTGGCATGACCTTGACTCAGCTCTTTTTCTTTATCTGAGTCGGTCGGATTGGCAAAATACCAGCCAAGCTCGAGATATTTTTCAGAGTCAATAAGATCTAGATAAGGCGCTTCGGTATTCATAAAACGGTATTTGGACGCAGGATTACTGGCATAATCCAAGCTATTTTCATCGGTGCTGACCACTTTACCAAGCGTTGATTTAATAGCGTTCAATTGATCAACGGTGAGCGACTCGACTTTTTTAGGACCCCATGATGCGACATCATATTTGACTGGGGTGCCTTCTTGCGCCGTTGCACCATCTAAATCAGCATTTGGCGCAGGGTCTTTTGGTTTTGGTGTATCGGAGACGGTCTGCTTATCAGCACTTACCTCCTCTGTTGATACTTTGCTGCTTTTATTGTTATCACAGGCGCTTAACGACACGCCAACTGCCATTATCGTACTGACCATAAGGGTCTGTAGGGTGTTATTCCACATGGGCAACTTACTCACACTTTTAGATAGTTCTGAAAATGGTATTAACAAGCAGCTAAGTATGCCGCTGATAATGAATAGTGTCTGTTATTGAAGTCTTGCTATCACTGAGTTTTTATACATACGCTTTTTCTATTTGAATATTCTAAAATTCACATTAAAAAAGCACAGGGAAAAATAATATGGTTACTTTTTCATGCTCTCTAGTTTACCCAACTGCTTAGCGCTTGACCACCCTTTACCTTACGGATAACACTCGCAGAGAGTACAGATTTGTTAAGATGCTAACGTCATAAAAATTCACCCCGAATCCGCTAGTTATATCCATAGCTTCAGGTTTGTCAAACGGCGCGTTATCCCTTATGATAAGTACGCTTTGATATCCTTACTCTATCACCCTTACTTATGCCCTGTACCGCCAGTGGAGCCTTTATGACCCAGCATTTTATTGTTATTGGTAATCCGATTGCCCACAGCAAGTCTCCTGAAATCCATACGCTATTTGGTACGCAAACAGGACTTGATATCTGTTATCAACGTCAATACTGCCCTGCTGATGCGGCAAGTTTTACGGCAGTGATTGAGGCGTTTTTTAATGGTGGCGGCATGGGTGCTAATGTAACTGTACCTTTTAAACAAGTTGCATATGAATGCTGTGCAGCACGAGGCGGCTTATCTGAACATGCCAAAGTGGCTGGCGCGGTCAATACGTTATTATTAGATAAAGCACTATTGGCAAAAGGTGTATCACCAGTAGAGGCGTTATTTGGTGACAATACTGATGGTCAAGGATTGGTCAATCATATGCAGCGTTTAGGCTGGCCATTGAATGGTGCACGCGTGGCAATCATTGGCGCAGGCGGTGCAGCGCGCGGCGTGGTATTGCCGCTGATAGAGGCTGGTATTAAAACGCTGACCATCACAAATCGTACAGTGAGTAAGGCAGAAATTTTAGTCGATGAACTTAGCACCGCAAGCGAAAAGATAAATCAATATACTATTCATACCTGTGCGACGGCGGACTTAAGTGGTGACTTTGATATCATTATTAATGCCACATCCATCGGACTATCAGGTGAGACATTGCCGTTAAATGATGCGCTAAACTGCCAATATGCTTACGATATGATGTATGGACGTGAGCTGGCATTTTTGCAGCATTTCGCCGCCCGTGGTGCCCATACCTCCAATGGTTACGGCATGCTGATCGGGCAAGCAGCGTTAAGTTTTGAGCGTTGGACAGGATGCGCTATTGATGTTGTGCAAGCGACTGCCGCATTAGAAAAATCATCAATGTAAGAAATATCGCTTAAATGCAGCCACTAGCCAATATAAAAACAATCTACGTTTTTATATTACCCGAAGCGTGTCAATAGCCATTTTTCTATACGGCGCAGCGGTACACGCAAATTCGTTGAATGCATAACAACCCCGCCGCCAAGACCAACCATACAGCCAAACAACGTATCCAACAAGCGTGTGTGCGTGACCTCTTGATAGACCGCTGACGTAAGCGGCAACCCACTGCCATATTCTGCAATGAATATCGTCAGCGGCGTGATAAATACAACCGCTAGTCCATAATGACGATCTACTAAGGATTCAATACAAAGCATCATAACCAATATCGAAATAGCGATACCCCATATCGATAACCCCCAAGATAGCATCCAACTCGCCAAACCCACGCCTATCAATGTTCCTAGCAAACGATGTAGTTGCTTAATCCACATCGTCCGTAAGTGGATACCCTGAATGATCAGAAAACAGCTAACCGCTGCCCAGTACGGATTAGACATATCTAGCATTAAAGGAATCAACAGCGCTAAACTGACAAAACCCGCGACAATAATGCTTTCACTAATGGTATCAGGCTCATAGCTATAAGTTGGCGTCGGCGTAGCAGGACGCGTCGCTAATAAAAATAGCGAATACAGCAGCCCCATGATTAAAGCAAAGCCACTACCCAGCATCACAAGCCCAGTGGCTGACATGATTTTCTCTAATGGCAGTGGTATAAATAATGCTAGCGCCCCAGCCATCATCACAAACAAGCCAGCTGGCGGCGGCTGGCGATAATAACGTCCAAAAATAACCACACCAAAGGCTATCAGCATAAACACTGGCAGCCTAAGAATAGCCACTTGCTGTGCTGCCAAACCGAATGCAAAGCATAACGACATGGCAAAGCCCCATGTCATCAACGTCACTAACCGATAGGGCAGTTTGCCTATTAAAGGTAAATTCAAGATGACCATTGCCCCCAAAGACGCCTTGATACCTGATGGCAAAGCGTCAAAGTAAGCGCCCACGAAGACGGGGAAACTAATGGTAATGGCAGCAATAATAGGCATATGCCACGGTCTCTTGCTTTGATTAACTGTCAGCAAATGAGCAAGCTCACCATCTATCAAAAACTTTAGGCGAGTCAATAATACTGTCAGCCAAGACACCCGCTTTGCCTTGGAATTCGTTGTGCTCATACAAGGTCTTCCTTATATCGTAAATGCATTTGGACAATGGGCGTATCGTTCGCTTTGATCATATCGTTATTTTCATAATAAATAGCTGCTTAGTAAAATATGGTGTTAGAAAGTTTATTGACACAATAATAACTTAATGTTGTAATTATACTAATGAACTATGAATATTAGTTATTAGTTATATATTTGTCGCTATATAAGATTTATACTGCACCAACGTACAACGACTTTTTTTTATCAAGGATAACTTAACAGTTTCCAAAACAGACAAGCCAGCCTTAACAGATCCACCCATTACTCAAGATATTCTCTATTTTTATTCCAAATAATTAAAATCGTTTCCGTAAACTCTGGCTTAAAAACTAAGTCAACCGTCTATGATAGCGAACAACTAAAGAGAACGACTATGTTAACTTACAAAGCACCTTTACGTGATATCAAGTTTTTGATTAATGATGTATTTGACTTCCAAACGCATTATAAAGATTTGGATAATGGCGAAAACGCAGATCCTGAAACCGTTGATATGATCCTTCAAGGGATGGCGGATTTTGCTGAAAACGTCTTGGCTCCTTTATATCAGCCAGCAGATGCTGAAGGTTGTCATTTTGAGAATGGTGTGGTCACGACCCCTAAAGGCTTTAAAGAAGCATATCAGCAGTTTGTTGATGGTGGCTGGCAAGGTATTTCTTACCCTGAAGAATATGGCGGTATGAACTTACCGACCTCATTGAACCTTATCAAAGCTGAAATGATCGGTACGGCTAACTGGCCTTGGGCAATGTATCCTGGTTTATCAACCGGCTGTATCAATACCATTATGCAGTATGGTACGGATGAGCAAAAAGAGACGTATCTACATAAGTTGGTGGAAGGCTCTTGGGCAGGCACTATGTGTCTAACTGAGCCACAATGTGGTACAGACTTGGGTCAAGTAAAGTCAAAAGCTATTCCACAAGACGACGGCAGCTATAAGCTTAGCGGTACTAAGATCTTCATCTCAAGTGGTGAGCATGACTTAACTGAAAACATCATCCATATCGTTTTAGCCCGTCTACCGGATGCACCAGAAGGCACTCGTGGTATTTCATTATTTATCGTACCGAAATTTTTGCCAAATGCTGAAGGCGAAATTGGCGAGCGCAATGGCGTCTCTTGTGGATCTATTGAACACAAAATGGGCATCAGCTCATCAGCGACTTGTGTCCTAAACTTTGATGATGCCGTTGGTTACTTAATTGGTGAGCCGAACAAAGGTCTAAAAGCCATGTTCACCTTTATGAACACTGCCCGTATTGGTACTGGTATCCAAGGACTGGCGCACACTGAATTGTCATTCCAAAACGCCCTACCATATGCCAAAGATCGTCGTTCAATGCGTACTTTATCGGGTACGAAAGATCCTGAAAAAGTAGCTGATGCGATTATCCATCATGCTGACGTACGCCGTATGCTATTGACCCAAAAAGCCTTTGCTGAAGGCGGTCGCTCAATGATTTATCATTCAGCACGCTATGCAGATAAAATGGCACAAGGCATCATCAATGGCGATGATGAAGAGTTTGAAAAATGGGATGATAAGCTTGGCTTCTATACGCCTATCCTAAAAGGCTTCTTAACTGAGCTTGGTATTGAAGCGGCTAAACACGGTCAGCAAGTCTATGGCGGTCATGGCTATATCAAAGAATGGGGTATGGAGCTTATCGCTCGTGATGCTCGTATCGCGACCATGTACGAAGGTACGACTGGTATACAAGCATTAGATCTATTAGGTCGTAAAGTGATCTTGCAGTCTAAAGGTAAAATCATTCGCGATTACACTTCAAGCATCATGAAATGGTGTGGCGAGTATGCCTTAGACAAAGACATGCGCAAGTTTGTTTGGGCATTGACCAAGCTTTGTGCTGAATGGAACACCCTGACAGTACGCTTGATGTTGATGGCACGTAAAGACCGTGAAATCATCTCAGCAGCATCTGATGATTTCTTAATGTACTCAGGCTATGTGATGATGGGCTACCACTGGGCACGTATGGCAGCGGTTGCGTATGACAAGCTTGAAAACGGCGGTACAGAATCACCAGAGTTCTACAAAGCCAAAATCCAAACGGCAGAATTCTATTTTGATAAGCTGTTACCACGTACTTCAGGTCACGCCGAAGGCATGGTTGCACCAAGCAGCAGCATGACAGCAATGGACATTGATAACTTTGCTTTCTTAGACTAGGGTTGATTAAAAGCTAGTCTAAGACTGTTATAAATAAAAAAGCGCTTAGTTAAATAACTAGGCGCTTTTTTTATACTGTATTAGCAAGTAACTAATAAATTCAGTTACGCATTTAACATTTTCTTATGATACACCGCGCTAATCTCTTCAACCTCTACGCATACTTGTAACGATGCGCGTCCTGATTGCTCAGCACCCAGCGTTTGCTCTATAGTAGTCACCAATTGCTCAGCAAGCTGATTACGGATACTTATATCACGACCGCTCATGATTTTTAGATGTGCATAAATAAAGCCATTGACTTGCTCATCATCTTCAACGCCCACTAAAAACGTTTCAACAGGAATAATGCGTGATTTAATATCTGTTGCTTTACCAAAGTGTCCACTGTCCCACAAGATTTTATTCAACGCTTTGAGGAATGATTCTTCGTGAGCAATACTGACATTGGGTGTCACTTGAATGGTTAAATGCGGCATGATTATATCCTTATACAATACGGGTAAAAAACGAAAAGTGAATAGCTTCGCAAAGCTAATGTATCTGACAATCAGCAGTTTTCAATCATCGGTAATAGAGGCAAAGCGAGCCGTAAGTGTCGTCGCTAATTGTGCTGGCGGCAGTTCAATCTCTAGACCACGGCGACCACCACTGATGTAGATAGTCGAATGCGCTTGCGCTGACTCATCTATAACAGTTGGCAAGCGTTTTTTTTGTCCCAATGGACTGACACCGCCTAGTACGTAGCCGGTACTACGCTCGACTTGTTTGGGATCTGCCATTTGGACTTTTTTGCAGGCCAGCATTTTATTAACAGATAGCGCCTTAGCCATTTTTTTAAAGTTTAAGGTTTTATCCACTGGCAAGATAGCAACAGCGAGCACATCTGTATCGGTCAATACGACCAAGGTTTTAAAAACTTGTGTCACGTCAACACCCAGCTTTTCGGCCGCTTCTAACCCAAAAGAGGCAGCGTTACTGTCATGAGTATATTCATGTAATCGATAATCAAGACCACGTTGTTTGGCGAGATTGATAGCTGGCGTCATAATATTCTCACTGAATTAAGTGACGTTAATGAGTAAGCAGAAATACAAGATAGTATATCTTGTTCAAAACTATTTTTACCCTAAATACTTTACTTTTCAAATCATTGAATAGCTTATGCAGCGCGTATCTTACTGCACAGTAACCAGAGCTTATTAATATTGGTAGTATCTACAGACACTATATATCGCTTTGATGGCTTTTATGGCATTATAAGGGCAATATATTTGACTAATTTTGATACCGATTATGATACCGAAGTTCTTAAAAAAACGGATTTTTAAAGCACCAGTGGTCAGCGGTAATACGCCAGCCACTGAACCGTCAGACACGCCACAAATTGATGGCAGCCCTATTGTACCCACGCCTTATACTAATGCCCCAATTAATCAATTGTACCGTAAAATCTCGGGACAGATGCTAGATGTGGCGGTAAAACCAAAGCTTTTAGGTGAGTTACCTGAGTTTGATCAGGATGATCAGACGTTAAGATTTTATGTGCTGCAAGATTATTCGCGCTCCAACAGTATTTTGATTGATCTGCAAACGCAAGAACATAAATTACCGCCAGCATTGGTTGGGGTAAATGACAGTGCTCATAATATCAAAGAAAATGCTGCCATTATATTTTTACATCACCCCCATGCTAAAGAAAACCAACTATCGCCGCGCCTATCACGTCTGGTCTCTGCTGTTTTGCAGTATCCAGAATTAAAAGTACGCTTGGTACCAGTATCTATCCTCTGGGGACGCGCGCCTGAAAAAGAGGATTCTTTATTTAAACTGCTAACGGCTGATAACTGGCAAGATCCTAGCATTACCAAGCAGTTATTTAATATCGGTGTGATGGGACGCGATACTTTTATACAGTTCCATCCTCCGCAAGATTTGCGTACCCTTATTAATGATAGCCTTAAAGACGATGATGATGAGCCTACTGACTTAAATTCCGCTATCTTTGAATCTGCTACTCTTGATACGAATGCCAGTGATGCTACAGATAGCGCCACTGAAAATACAATCAGTGTAGCGCCAAATTATACTGTGGTAGCTGCGGCTGATGGCAATCGTGAGCTTGTACGCTCATTGCAGCAGCAGCTTAATATTTATTTGGACAAACAACGCGCCAGTATGCTCGGTCCTGACTTATCAGACAGACGTAACTTAGTAGATAAGCTGGTTTACTCGCCTGCCATCAAACATGCAATAGAGGCAGAAGCGGCAGAGACCGGTACTAGCCCTCGTGAAGCGCGACTACTCGCAAAGAGCTACGCTAATGAGATGGTCAATGATTACTCACATGCCATCATCCGCGGTTTTTATAAATTTTTAACGTGGTTATGGACGCAACTGTATGATGGTGTAGAAGTCCATCACTTCGAGCGTGTACGTGAACTGGCAGCAGATTATGAGCTGGTATATGTACCTTGTCATCGTAGCCATGTTGATTATTTATTACTGTCTTATGTCATTTATAAACGTGGCTTGAGTATTCCTTATGTCGCTGCGGGTGATAACTTAGATGTGCCAGTTTTAGGTCCAATATTACGCGGTGCAGTGGCTTTTTATATACGTCGTAGTTTCCGTGGTAATGCGCTTTATACCGCAGTTTTACGTGAGTACATGCACACGCTTATTACTCGTAATACCCCAATTGAATACTTTATCGAAGGCGGGCGCTCACGCTCAGGACGTTTGCTACCACCGAAAATGGGTATGCTGGCAATGACAGTGCACAGCCAATTGCGTCAGAGTAACAAGCCAGTGGTCTTTATTCCGACTTATATCGGCTATGAGCGCATCATGGAAGGTGGCACCTATATCGGTGAGCTAAAAGGCAAGCCAAAAGAGTCTGAATCATTACTTGGACTCCTCAAAGTCGGTCGCAAGATTGAACGTATTTTTGGCAATGTGCACTTAAGTTTTGGTACACCGCTACATCTAACCGATTTTATGGCCAAATTTGATGTACCAGAAAACAGCTTACCTGCTGATCGCACCGATACGCCGCTCGATGATAAAGCCAGCGCCATGGTTGATAATATCGGTGTCAAAGTCATGCAGCATATCAATAAAGCAGCAGTGGTTACTCCGGTATCCTTGCTATCACTAGTATTACTATCTGCACCAAAATCGGCGCTCGATGAAGATATTTGCCGCGAGCAAATTGCCCTTTATCAAGGTTTGGCTCAACAGCTGCCGTATTCAAGTGATACGGTCGTTACCGACATGTCGCCGCAGCAAATTATTGATTATGGTATTAAGTTAAAACTTATTGAACGTATCCCTCATATCTTGGGCGATATCATTCAGATTGCAGGTAAGCAAGCAGCATTGCTGAGTTATTTCCGTAATAATATCTTGCATGTCTTTATTCTCCTGTCTTTCTTAGCGGCTTTAGTTGCCCGTAATGGTCGTATCGAACGTAGCCGTCTAGACAATATCGCCATGCAGCTCTATCCATTTCTGCAAAGCGAGCTATTCTTATATTATCCTGCGCATGGTTTGGCGGATACCCTGAACAAAAAAGTTGACAGTTTAATTGCTCATGGTCTAATTGTAGAATTGGGCGATGGTATGCTCAGCGTCCCTGAAGCCAATAGTAGATGCTACCAGCAGCTGCAAGTGCTTGCCACGCCGGTTGAACAAAGTCTTGAACGCTACTTTATGACCTTGGCTCTACTCGCTCAGCAAGGCTCAGGCAACTTAACCGAAAACGAAGTAGTTGATTTATGTCATCTGCTTGGTCAACGTTTATCAGTGTTATATGCTGATGATATTCCTGACTTCTTTGATCGCGCATTATTTACCAGTTTCCTTGGTGCATTGACTCGTTTGGATTATCTGCAAAAAGATGTAGAAACCGGCATCTTAACCTTTGATCAACGTATCAATGATATTGCTCATCATGCAAAATATGTGCTGAGACCCGAAATGATGCAAATCTTGCATCAAGTTGCCAGTCTCAATGAAGAAGAGATTGCCCATGCTATTACTGAGATTAGTAATAAAAAGCAGCGTAAGTTTGGGCGTAAGCGTTAATTAACAATTTTAGGTCATAGACGTAAACAGCCTACTGAAGTAATACTCATAAAAAAGACCTCTAATAATTAGAGGTCTTTTTTATTACTTTACATTTGAAATTTCTGAGCAGCTATCTTAAGTTGAAATCTTTTTATACTTCATACGTTTAGGATTGGCATCATCACCCATCGTCTTCTTACGATACGTTTCAAACTCAGAATAGTTACCATCGAACCAAACTGGACCTTCATCTTCAAACGCCAAGATATGAGTCGCGATACGGTCAAGGAACCATCGATCATGCGACACGACCATGACAGTACCTGGGAAGACTTGAATCGCATCTTCTAGCGCACGTAAGGTTTCGATGTCCAAATCGTTTGATGGTTCATCAAGGAGCAATACGTTTGCGCCTTGCTTCAAGGTCTTAGCTAACTGCAAGCGGTTACGCTCACCACCAGACAATTGACCGACGTGCTTTTGCTGGTCTGAACCTTTAAAGTTAAAGCGACCAATATAAGCGCGGCTTGGCGTCGTATAGTCACCAACGGTAATAATATCAAGCCCGTCAGAGATTTCTTCCCAAACCGTTTTGCTATCATCTAAATTGTCGCGTACCTGACCAACATAAGCAACTTTGACACTTTCGCCCAAATCGACTGAGCCTGTATCTGGCGTATCGCGTTCGGTAATCATGTTAAATAGTGTGGTTTTACCCGCACCATTTGGACCAATAATACCAACAATGGCACCAGCTGGGACGTTAAAGCTAAGGTTTTCATAGAGTAAACGGTCACCAAATGACTTGGAGATATCGTTGACTTCGATGACTTTATTACCCAAACGAGGACCCGGTGGAATATAAATCTCAGAGGTCTCATTACGCTTCTGGAACTCTTGTGAGTTCAATTCTTCAAAACGCTGGACACGAGATTTAGACTTGGCTTGTTGACCTTTTTGGTTCTTACGAATCCAATCCAGCTCTTTTTTCAGCGCTTTAGCAAACGATTCTTCTTGTTTATTCTGCTGCTCTAGACGAGTGTTCTTTTGCTCTAGCCACTCAGTATAGTTGCCTTCATACGGATAGCCATGACCGCGGTCAAGCTCCAAAATCCACTGGGCAACGTTATCCAAGAAATAACGGTCATGGGTAATAGCAACAATAGTACCACTATAGTTCTGCAAGAACTGCTCTAACCATGCCACGGACTCAGCGTCCAAATGGTTGGTTGGTTCGTCAAGTAATAACATATCAGGGCGTGATAATAGCAAACGACATAGTGCCACACGGCGTTTTTCACCACCAGACAGTTTACTGACATCCGCATCCCAAGGTGGCAGACGAAGTGCATCAGCCGCTTTTTCAAGCTGGGTATTTAAGTTATGCGCATCCCATGCTTGGATGATGTCTTCCATCTTACCTTGCTCTTCAGCAAGCTTGTCAAAGTCAGCATCAGGTTCAGCATATTCCGTATAAATGGCATCAAGACGAGCAAGCGCATCTAACGCCTCACGCATACCGTCTTCGACGTTACCACGGACATCTTTGCTGTCATCAAGCTGCGGTTCCTGCGGTAGATAACCAATTTTGGTACCCGTTTGTGCACGAGCTTCACCACTAAATTCAGTATCCACGCCCGCCATGATGCGTAGCAAGGTTGATTTACCTGAGCCATTGATACCCAAAACACCAATTTTGGCGCCAGGGAAAAAAGATAGATTGATGTTCTTTAAGATTTCACGCTTAGGTGGAACAAGTTTTGACACGTTGTTCATCGTGTAAATATATTGAGCCATTAACACTCCGATAGACTGCATAAAAGAGGCAAACAAACAGACTTAGCAATACTACCAAGTAAGCTACACCTCAAAATCAGGGGTATTCATTGACTGTCATTATCGCATTGTGGCGCAACCCCTGCAAGCTAACTGGCTGTTTTACCGCTTGTTTCATACCTTTTGACACAAAGCTGAGCGCATTTTATATAAAAGCTTCTATTAAAATTATCATTCAGCTTACTGGTGTATCTTTCTGATTCATGGCAGTTTTATAAAAACCACAAAAAACAGCATTAAACATTTCGCAAAATTAATCAATAGACGATATTATATTAGCTAATCTTAATAAAATAGCTTTGTAAAAACGGCTTAATAGAAAAGGTACTCCATGACGACTGGCTATCGCCCTGAACTGATCCAACGCCTGTTCATTGATTTCATCAGTACGCGGCTGCACCCCTTTTGGTCATTAACTGTGCCTAAATTGCGTCTTATAGCACGCCTTACACTCAGTGATGACTTGATAGCGCTACAGTTTGAGCCTAACCGCGCCTTTAAGCAGCAAGCTTTTAGTTCAGGTAATAGCTCACACAATGGTTGGCATGGCGGACAGCATATTGATTTAAGCATACTGATTGATGGTGTTTATCATCAACGCCACTATTCATTGGTTGGTCTAGCGCAGCAACCCTTATGGTGGTATGAGGACAGTACTAAAAGCTCTAACGAAAATAAAAATAGCTTTGATGAAAAGTCGCAACCGCAAACTATTGTCTCTACGATAACTATTGCTGTTAAGCCGCAAGGTCTAGTATCAGATTATCTAAGTAAACGTGCAGCACTGGGTACTATATTTAATAGCGGTTTACCCAGTGGCGAATTTACTCTAGCTCATACAGTGTTAGCACAGCAAGCAAGTCAAATAAGCGAACCCTTATCCCTTACCCCTATACCACTGCCACTATTGTTTATCGCTAGCGGCAGTGGTATTACGCCAATGCTAGGTTTGATTACGCAGGCGCTGCAAAATGGACATCCAGTAACGTTACTACATTACAATCGTACAACCTTCTATAAATCACCATTGCAAGATCAATGGCAGCAGTTAGCTACTAAATATCCAACATTCATTTATCACCTTATTAATACGGGAGACCCCAATACTTACCTTGCCGGCTCGCGACATTTGAGCGTAGAAACTTTAATAGCATTAAAATTACCGCTGATGGATACGCAAATATTTGCTTGTGGTTCGCCGGCGTTGTTAGCGGGTTTGTACCGCGCTTGCGATGAGATTAATTTGCCAGATAACAAGCAGCTGCGTGACAATATTACGATAGAAAGCTTTAGTGCTATAGAAAGCTTAGATCATATTTTTTCTACTATAGATAAAGCAGACGAAGAAGGGATTACTAGCGACGTAAAAACCATTTATTTACGTGGACGGCAACGACAATATAACAGTAGTACGACATTATTATTAGGTGCTGAGAGCGCTGGTATTCGAATGAGCCACGGCTGCAGACAAGGTATCTGTCAGCTGTGTCGCTGTAATAAGATCAGCGGAAGGGTCAAAAACATTCAAACCGGTAAGATAAGTAATGATGGCTATGAGTCTATTCAAACCTGCATTAATGTACCAATGACTGATGTCATATTGGATATTTAAAAAATATTATCAAGGATAAGACAGCCTTGCGTAAACATTTATTTGTAATGTTTATTAAAACTGACACCGATGATTAAACCGAACGTTGTGCTTGCGATTTATTGATGCACCTTCGGATAAGGACTATCTATGCGCTTATTACCCCCTATATTTAAAGCTAAATCTGCAGTCTCTACTATAACTCCGTTAATCGATGCACCATTCAAAACCACGCGATATCCGACGTTAACGAGTACGCCGTTACCAAAAGTGCAAACCGAAGCGCTCGCTAATGAATTGAATACACTGTATCAAGGCGTGATGGACTCACTAGGCAGCGATGATGCGCGCTATATTCAGCGTGTTTATGGGACGGTGGTATATAGCGAGGTAATTTCACGGGCATTACTGGCATTTTCTGGGCAATTATCATCAAAACGTAGCAAACTTGTCGTTTGGCTACTGGGCACATCCTTGCTGAGTTTTAGTAAAATTTTAAACAATATGGAGCTTGGTCATAACGTCATGCATGGTCAGTATGATTGGATGCAGCACCCTCACCTTAACAGCCAAAATTTCGATTGGGATATCGTTTGCCCTGCGCCTCTATGGCAGCATTCGCATAACTACTTGCATCATACTTTTACCAATATCGTCGGTCGCGACCATGACGTCGGCTATCACTTGATTCGTGTGACTGATGAGCAGCCTTGGACGCCAAGCGATCGTTATAACTTATTTAAGACGATGATATTGGCATTAGGCTTTGAATGGGCAGTCGCTTTCCATGATATCCAAATCAGTGTTGACGAATACGCAGATAGGCCACAGCTGGCAGAAATAATGCAGCCAAAAGCTCGTGCCCTATTCAGTAAAATCGCCCGACAAGCGGGTAAAGATTATATTGCTTTTCCCGCAGTGGCAGCTGTAGCGTTGGGTCGTAGTAGTGCAATGACAACCTTAAGCGGTAATATCACTGCCAATATCGTTCGCAATCTATGGACATGGGCAGTGATATTTTGTGGTCACTTTACTGAGCAGGCGCATATTTATACCCAGCTTGATGCCAATGAGAGCAAAGGTGATTGGTACGTACGCCAAATTCTCGGTTCTAGTAATATTCAGGGTAATAAATGGTTTCATATTCTGACTGGTAATTTATCGCATCAGATTGAGCACCATATCTTTCCCGATATGCCTGCTAGGCACTATGCGCAGATTGCACCAAACGTACAAGCCATCTGCGATAAATACGATTTAGCCTATAATACTGGACACTTTAGTCATCAATTTAAGCAAGTAATTGGACGTATTCGCCATTTTAGTAAACCTAGTGACGAAGAATGGCATACTTACACACAATCGATATCAAATAATGATAGAAGCATTACCAACAAAAGCAGTAATAACCATGCCTCTAACAACGCTACTGAGACATTACGTGGTTTTAGAAGGTTTCTCCCTCAGGTTGTGCGCCAAGCTATGTTTTATGCCTGATTTTTTATTAACGAGACTGGCATAGTCTTTAAGCTTGAAAAGAGCTTTTAGAATAGAAGCCTGTTAAAAATATTAACATTTGCCCTATCTACTCTTACGCTAACAGCCTAGAGATGTAAACTAGAAATCTGCACAATAACAAGAGTAGAAATAATTATAATATTTGAAAATAGGGAGTTTTTATGAGTAACGTCGGTACAAAATCAGATATGAATATCGTCCATAATGAGGCAGCGAGACGCTTTGAGACTTCGATCGATGGGCAGACAGGTTATATCAGTTACAAAGAGCGTGAGGATAAGCTGGTATATGATCATACTATCGTCCCACAGGAGTTAGGTGGTCGAGGGGTTGGCTCGGCATTGGTAAAACATGCATTGGACTATGCTCGTGAAAATAATAAGAAAGTAGTACCGCAGTGCTCGTTTGTTGCTTCGTATATTGATAAAAATCCTGACTACAAGGATCTACTATAGTTCAAAATATTGAATAAGTATGTTTGACGATAAATAGCTACGATAGTTTGCTCTATTAACCGTTATACTAGCGCTATATACTCTCACTAATAACGTCATTGCCCTCCTATCTTCTTGATACTTCTATTATATTTTTTTAGCCAAATATATAATAAAATGTCAGTGACAGGTGGGTTTTTTGTCCTATGACTTTTTATAAGCGTTTATTACATTCGTGAAGGCAAATAAAAATTACAGTAGTTGCCACACTATTTTATCGTTAATAATGATTTTTCTATCAACCATAATAATAAAGGATATCACCATGAGTAGTTTATCTAATCAACAAGTCGATTTGCAGTTAGAAGAATTACCAGGCTGGCAGCGCGAAGGTAATGCGATCGTAAAAACTTACCACTTTGGCGATTTTGTTGAAGCTATGAGCTTTATGAATCAAGCTGCTTTTCATGCTGAGGCCTTAGAACATCATCCTGAATGGAGTAATACCTATAATGTGGTAGAAGTTCGCCTGACTACTGGCGATACTGGCGGCATCACCAGTCATGATGTTCGTTTAGCAAAACGCATGGAACATATCGTCCAGCCCAAACGCTTATAACTATCAAGCTGTGCGCTTACTACGTATCATTGAGCAGATAGCTATAATTTTACTTATAAAAAAAGACCTCAGATAGTATCTGAGGTCTTTTTTACTAGCCAGTTTTCTAACTGGCTAATGTCTTTATAGGACGAGTATACTTTTCCTATTACATACGGCGGCTAACAAATGCCACGATGAATAGAATGACTGCTAATGCTAGCAAGATATAGGCGAAGTTTGCAGACAATCCAGCAACACCACCAAATCCTAAGAAACTTGCTAACAATGCGATTACGGCGAAAATAATAGCCCAACGAAACATAATAATTCTCCTAAAATAGTAATTGAAAAGTCAAATAATAAGGTTGCTATAGTAATTGCTAACCAACTAACTCTTACATTACCAACCTCAGTCATCCGATATTTTGCTTTTTATTTTTTTACAACTTTTAGTGCTCAGGAATATAGAGTAGCAATGATTTTCAATATAAAAGGTTCATTTTGGTAATAATGTCGATAGGTTATGTAAACTTTGTAGCAAATCTTACCATTTAAAGATATTTTCAGTACTTATGTGTGGAAACGGTAAACAAGCACTTAAGTACTACTAAGTATATGAGAAAATTATTCAAAGATCTTACGCTCGATTTTATAAATATTATTTATGATGCTTTTTTAAGCTCAATTGAACTTAACGATCATTTTCTTATAACAATCATTTGACAAAGCACACTAACAAGGAAGATAACGATGAATACGGATATATCAAAGAGTACTAACTCATCAGGTGATAACAAAAAAATTAATAGTGAAAAACGAGCTTATGCGGTGGTTTTATATGGGGCGACCAGCTTTGTTGGGCAAATCACTGCCCATTATCTGGCAGAGTTTTTGTCTGCTAACAAAGATAAGAGCGGCTCTGAAATTAATTGGGCGATAGCAGGTCGTGATCAAGAGAAGCTCAACGAGTTGCAATCTAAACTTACTAGCAAAGTAGATATTATCATTGCCAATAGCGATGATGCAGCAAGCCTTGATGCAATGACCGAGCAAACACAAGTCATTATCTCAACCGTTGGACCTTATCTTAAATACGGCGAACCGCTTATCAAATCGTGTGTTGATAATGGCACAGATTATGTTGATCTCACTGGTGAGGCAATATTTATCAAAGATATGATGGATAAGTATCAAGAGGCGGCAAAACAAAGCGGCGCCCGTATCGTCAACTCGTGTGGCTTTGATTCTATCCCATCAGATTTAGGCGTTTACTTTACGCAAAAGCAAGCAGAAGCGAAGTTTGACAGTGCTTGTGATGTCATTCATATGCGCGTGAAAGCCGCGAAAGGCGGACTATCAGGCGGCACGATTGCCTCAATGGCAACCATCTTTGAGGAAGTTGGACAAGATAAATCTCGTCGTAAGCAAGTGGCAAATCCTTATTTGCTGAACGATGATAAAGATGCGCCAAACGTACGTCAAAGCAATGTCAGTAAACCAGAATACGATAGCGAACATAAGCGCTGGCTTGCACCTTTTGTGATGGCAAGTATTAATACGCGCATTGTGCATCGCAGTAATCAGTTGCTTGGTTATGAATATGGACACGAATTTAAATATGATGAAGCAATGTGGATGAAAGATGGTATCAAAGGTAAGCTTACGAGTTATGCCTTGAGTGCAGGCTTGCTCGGCTTTGCCACTGCCATGATGATTACGCCAAGCCGCGAGTTATTATCCAAGCACGTGTTGCCTAAATCAGGTTCAGGACCTTCTAAAGAAGAGCAAGAAAACGGCTATTTTGATATTCGTCTCTTTGGACAAACAGCTAACAAAGACAGTATGACTACCAAAGTAACGGGTGATAAAGATCCAGGCTATGGCAGCACTTCACGTATGTTGTCGCAAGCGGCATTATGTCTAGCGCAAGATATCAGCAAAGAAGAAGTGAAGGGTGGTTTTTGGACACCTGCTTCAGCAATGGGCGACAAGCTACTTGCTCGTTTAGAGAAACACGCTGGTCTGAGCTTTGATGTGATTGATAGCTAAACCTATGTCTTAAAAAGCAGTTTCTATACTATCAATCAGTAGTATTAAAATAACCGTATTTTGGTCATAAGGTACGGTTTTTATCTCACAATAACACTACAATAATTGCACGATATCACTTATTAGTATCAGTCCGTTAGATTGTTCATGGATGTACCACTGAATGTTTAGTATTTAAATTGCTATTATTACGCCTAGTGTTTACGACGTCTTTTATATTTATAGATAACGTTATGCACTGACCAGAATTTTTGTACGAATCAATCATGATAGTCGCCTATTGATTATCATGATTTTATTTTTTCTATAGCTTATATATTAGTTATTTTAAATATATATATTCTGTATTCTACATAGATAAGTACCATATTAGACCGCATTTAATCAAAGTTATCTTTACGACCATTTTAGCTGACATTATAAAAATATAAATTGAGGATTAAATAAATGAAAAACCATACTCTAGCTTTATCATTACTGATTGGCGCGGCACTTACTGTTCCGGCAATGGCAGCTCCAGCTGATACTAAAGCCGCTAAAAAGACGACCGCCACTGCTGAGATTGCTGTTGAAGCCAAAGTTGAAAGCACAGGCAATGAGACTGATGCAAATACTTCTAAAACAAGCAAAATGACGCCGTTTGCGATTAGCGAAACTCAAACGATTTCGCGCGCACGCGTCAATAGTAATATTGGTCAACAGCCAATGACTACTGAGATAAAAGCGCCCAACGGTCAACAACCGATGACTACCGAAATAAAAGCGCCAGTAGAAGCTTTACAAAATTCGGAATTACAAACAACTGAGATTATCTCTGAAGATGTAGTGCTAGATGCAGAAGAAGACTTAGCAGAAGTTTCAGAAGAAGATGAGCTATAAGTAAATACCTAAGTAATTATACTAAGGCGATTCTTGAAATAAATATAGTGATTAAAAAGCACCATTGATATATTTGATTTAATAAAAAAGGCAGCCATTAGGCTGCCTTTTTTGTTTCTATTTAGAATAAGACGTCTTATTTCTTAACTTTAGTCACACCTGCTTCTTGCAATAGCGCGCCGAAAGTACCCATTTTGCTAGGCGATTCTGCTTTTTCTGCACGAGGCGCCTTACTGCGACTGTCGCTATTATTGCTGCTACTAGGTTGACGCTTAGGCTTAGACGGACGCTTATCGCCAGCTGGACGATTGCTGCGCGGACGACTGGTATTCTCATCATTATTAGTAACATTTGTCGTTGCAGGTTTCGCTGCTGGACGTGCAGGTTTTTCAGCTTCAGGTTTCATACTAAAACCAATACGACCGCGTTTTTCGTCAATAGAGATGACACGGACCGAGACGATATCACCGGGCTTGACGCGGTTCATCGGGTCTGCGACAAAGTCATTGGCCATTTGCGAGATATGAACCAGACCATCTTGATGCACGCCAACATCGATGAAGCAACCAAAGGCAGTCACGTTGGTAACAACCCCTTCTAGTGTCATGCCTTCGCTCAAATCTTTAATGCTGTTCACATCTTCACGGAAGTTAGCCGTCTTAAACTCAGGACGTGGGTCACGAGCGGGCTTAGCAAGCTCATCTAAAATCGCTTTTACGCTAACATTTTCATCATTAGCAGCTAGCGCTGTGGTATCGATACTGTTTAACACACCGTCGTTACCGATAACTTCTGGCAAGGCTTTACCTGTTTGTGCAAGTAAATTATCAACTAGCGCATAGCTTTCTGGATGTACACCAGTTGCATCAAGTGGATTGCTACCATCATGTATGCGTAAGAAGCCTGCGGCTTGCTCAAATGTCTTAGCACCTAAGCGCGGCACATTTTTCAATGACTCGCGGCTATCAAAAGCGCCATGCTCTTTGCGATAGGTAACGATTTGCTGCGCAACATTTTTATTTAAGCCAGCAATGTGCGCCAAGATAGCGGGGCTTGCCGTATTCACATCAACACCAACGGCGTTAACGCTGTCTTGTGTGACTTTATCAAGACTATCTGCCAACTGAGCTTGGTTAACATCATGTTGATATTGACCAACCCCAATGGCTTTTGGATCTACCTTGACAAGCTCAGACAATGGGTCTTGTAGACGACGAGCAATAGACACTGCCCCACGTACAGAGACATCTAAATTACCAAGCTCATCAGTAGCAAGCTCACTGGCAGAATAGACTGACGCGCCAGATTCATTCACGATGACTGCTTTGGCTTTTAGCGCATCATTTGCTGCCAAAATCTCTTTAATCATCGCATCGGTTTCGCGGCTTGCCGTACCATTACCGATAGCCACTAGATCCACATTATAAGTACTTAATAATTCATCGATAACCACTTTGGCTTCAGTCATTTTATTATCAGGCGCAAATGGATAAACCGTTGCGATAACAGGCTTGTCTTCGCCATCTAACATTACATGACCTTGAGCATCAACAATCGCCATCTTAACGCCATGACGGATACCGGGATCAACACCCAAAATAACTTTGCGGCCAGCAGGTGCTGACATCAATAAATGCTGTAAATTATTGGCAAAAACATCAATCGCAGCCGCTTCTGCAGTCAGACGCTTTTCAGTCAATAAACGATGCTCGATATGTGGACGCCATTTGTCTTTCCATAAGCTGCTCGCCGCTTCTGTCAAAAAAGCTTGACGCTCAGTTGGCGCTTTAGCATCAATCTCAAAATGCTTAATAATTTTTTCAATAAAAGGCGCATTTTCGCCTTCGATTTTTAGACCCAAGACGTTTTCTTGACGACCACGTAGCATCGCTAATAAGCGATGATTTGGCAAACGTGCAAGGCTTTCGCTATGCTCAAAGTAATCTTTGAATTTTTCACCGACTTCACGCTTTTCTTCACTGGCAACGCTCGATACGATGCTGGCTGTTTTGGAAAAACTGCTGCGTAAATGATCTAACAAGTCTAATGCTTGCGTCCATTCATCTACGATAATGGCTTGTACACCAGCAAGTTGCTTCTCGATATCACTAAAATCAACTTCAATCTCATTACCGCTTTCATCAGTAATGCTTGATTGTACTTGATAGTCTGCTAATGCATCGGTTGGCGTCACGTTTTGCGTTAACACTGCTTGTGCAGCAATATCAAGACCAGCAGCACGTGCTTTGGCAGCTGGTGAACGGCGGCGCGGACGATATGGCAAGTAGATGTCTTCAAGCTCAAGTTTTGAGGTTGCATTATCAATACGTGTCTGCAGCTCGTCAGTCAAATTGCCTTGTGTGCTCAGTAATTCAATAATTTTAAGGCGACGGGTTGCCATATCACGTTCATAATTGAGAGACTTCTCTAGCGCGCGCAATTGCGCATCGTCGAGATTCTGCGTCTTTTCTTTGCGGTAACGGGCAATAAACGGAACGGTCGCGCCTTCATCGTACAGTTTGACAAACGCATTGACTTGAGCAGTCTTAATGCCAAGCGCGCGAGCAAGCTTGTCGTGAATATTCGCGTGTGTGGTTGCATCCAAAACCTGTGCATTTGTCGAGGTTTGAGATGGCGTTAAGGTATCAGTGCTACTCATAGACGTATCAATCGTTGAGAAATGTAGTTTTGCATTATAGCAAAAGCTGCATGAATAGAAATCCTTTTTATCTTTTCGTTATTTATCGTGTTATTTATCGCAAAAATCGTTTAATGAGCACACTCTTGACGCTTTATTAAACAAACACCTACAGCATTTGCCTTTATCAGTGATGCAATTATGACTGCAATCTTATACACTAAAGTCTCATCAGCACAAATATTGCTGTGTACCAACGTACTGAACAATAGTTCTCATTTTTATATTTTTTTTGCCAATCGATGGAATGATGCTCAAATAGTTGCACTAATAAATAGTAAAAGTGGTATTCACACTGTTTTTATTGAGAGTAAATATACTGACTGGTGCGTTTTAACAATAATTTTTGCTAATAATAATTTTTATAAGAGGATGCCTGTATGTCTGAAAATAACAGCCCCGATACCTTAACTCAGCGTATTCTAGTCGTTGATGACGATGCACGATTGCGCTCTTTATTACAGCGCTTTCTAGAAGACGATGGTTTTGTTGTCCGTACTGCCCACGATGGCAGTCAAATGGATAAGCTGTTGCAGCGTGAGCTTTTTTCATTAGTGGTACTTGATTTGATGCTACCAGGCGAAGACGGTATCAGTATTTGTAAGCGCCTGCGCGAAGATAATGGCGACATCCCTATTATTATGCTCACGGCTAAAGGTGGCGACGCTGATCGTATCGCAGGTCTAGAAGCGGGTGCGGATGACTATCTACCAAAGCCATTTAATCCAAAAGAGCTATTAGCACGTATCAAAGCAGTACTTCGTCGTCAAAATCGTGAGCTACCAGGGGCACCAAGTCATCAGCTTGAAGTAGTAGAATTTGGTCCATGGACACTTGATTTATCGACACGTACGCTCAAACGCGACGGCAATGTTGTCACCTTAACGACGGGTGAATTCTCGGTACTGAAGGCATTGGTTCAGCATCCACGCGAGCCATTGACCCGTGATAAGCTGATGAACCTTGCTCGTGGTCGTGAATGGGGCGCGATGGAGCGTTCAATTGACGTTCAAGTATCACGTCTGCGCCGCTTAATTGAAGACAATCCTTCACAAGCACGTTATATCCAGACTGTATGGGGCGTAGGCTATGTATTCGTACCTGACGAAGCAGAAGTCGAAGCAGCTAAGAGCGAATCACTTTAAATTTCTAAGTATTGCTTGTGTCCGTTGATATATCATACTATTAATGGGTAATCCTATTAATACAACGGGCGCAACATTGAAATTCTCTATTATTCATCAAAATATACCCTGCACTTTGGTGACAGGGTTTTTGGGTTCTGGCAAAACCACACTTATTAATCAATTGATTGCCGATAAATCCACTGATGAGCGTTGGGCATTATTGATTAACGAGTTTGGTCGGATTGGTATCGATGCAGCCTTGGTTTCAAGCTCACAAGATAGCAATTCCGCTCAAAATAATATCGCCATTCGTGAAGTTAGCGGCGGCTGTATTTGCTGTACCAGCCAGTTACCTCTACAAATAGCTATTAGTCGCCTGCTGAGTGACCATCATCCGCAACGTCTGCTTATTGAGCCAACAGGGCTTGCTCATCCACGTGAGCTTATACGGCAGCTTAGCGCGCCGCATTGGCAGACGGCTCTAAAAATGCAAGCGGTCATAACTGTACTTAACGCTTTGCAGTGGCAACGAGAAAAATATCGTGCTCACGAAGGGTTCCAAGCGCATATTCGTGATGCCGATGTCTTGGTCATTAATCGCTATGCCCAATTAAGTACTGACGATAAGCAAGCATTACAAGATTGGGTAGCAGAGTTAAATGCGCAAATTACTATTATTTGGGCAGAATCTGATGATCAGACCACAATTAACGATATAAGCACATCGAATGACTATTCAGCAGTGTTAAGCACGCAGCTGAACAAGCCTAGCCAGACTATCTCACAACAGCGGACAGTTAATATTGCTCAGCCGAAAAAATCTGTGATTAGCTTGCAGCCGCTGAGTCATTCATTATCGAATAAGTCATTATTCGACCCTTCCACAAACGATAGTAATATTCAAGCAGACAAAGACATCGAGCTGCCCTATCGTTATCATGAAATACAGCAAGATATCGTAGTTGCAGGTTGGCGACTACCAGCGGATTATATATTAAATGCTGATAAGTTACAGGATTGGCTGCTAACGCTACCAAACTGGCAACGCATCAAAGGCGTATTACATACGTCTAATGGCTGGCTACAAATCAATTTTACGCCTGATAGCTTGTCCACAAAGACAGTGAGCGCACAGGTCGATAGCCGCCTAGAGATCATTTTGCAAGCAAGCAATAGTCAAGAAGGTGAGATAGACAAGGAAATAGATTGGGAAATATGTGACCGTGAACTGATGGCAATGGTAATGGTTGACTAGATAAGCCGCTCTTTACAATGGCGATAAAAAATGACCCTGCTATTTTACTATAGCAGGGTCATTTTTTTTAGCGTAACTGACTGTCTTTACTGCCACGGCGATTAAACAATTCCGCAGCTTTTGCTTCTTGCTCAAGCTCAGATTGACAGCCAACACAATGCTGCACACCCGGTACTGCGATACGGCGAGCTTCTGGAATCGCCTTACCACATTCATCACAAAACTCTGCACTTTTACCTGTCGGTAATGCACGGCGTGCGCGCTCTAGCGCATCGTTAACGGTCGCATCCATTTGCTCATGCTCAGCACCATCTCTTGACCAACCACCTGCCATATTATTATCCTATTTATTTTTATTAATTATGCGTATTTTTAATCGAGCATAAAGGTCTTTGATAACAAATAGATGGGGTTAGATATCGCCAGTTTCAATCTACCTGCGCAGACAAATTGTCGCTCAATCCTTAGGTTGTAACTCAACCACTTGTCCACGTACCCCGATACTTTCATCACTCATCAAGCACACATAACCTGCCATAATATCTTCAGGAGTTTTCAGACTCATCGGGTTTTCACCTGGATAAGCATGGGCGCGCATATTGGTGCGAGTACCACCCGGATTGATACAGTTAAAACGCAGATTGGTGGTATTTTGCGTCTCTTGGGTAAAGATATCGCTCATTCCTTCTACCGCTTGCTTAGACAGCGCGTAAGCACCCCAAAATGCGCGAGGATGCGTACCAACGCTGCTAGAGGTAAATACAATAGAACCATGCGGCGCATCTTTGAGTAACGGCAGTAGCGCTTGGGTAAGCATAAAGGTCGCTGTGAAGTTAATCTTCATGACTTGAGCAAACATATCAACATCGTACATCTCAAGTGGCGTCAATGGACCAAGCATCCCCGCATTATGCAATACCCCATCAAGCTGACCCACTTCTCTATGAATCAAGTTAGCTAGCTTTTGCATTTCTGCATAAGTAGCGCCTTCCAAATTCATCGGTAGCATGGCAGGTTGCTTTCCGCCAAAGCTTTCAATTTCATCATAGACATATTCAAGCTTGCTACTCGTGCGTCCTAATAATAACACCGTTGCCCCATAACGTGCATAAGTCAACGCGGCGATCCGACCAATACCATCGCCTGCCCCTGTCACTAAGATAGTCTTGCCATCTAAACAATTTTCAGTAGGCCCAAAGTCACGAATATCATCGTGAGTTAAGGCGACTAAGGCAGGGATAGCCGCTTGCAAATCATTCTGCTGGCTATCAAGATGGTTTTCTGCATTTCCAGTTGAATGGCTTTCGGACGGATTGGCTAATGGATTGATATTGTCACTCATGGCGTTACTCACTGCTTATCGTTTAATAAATAGGGTAGTTTTAAATATTGTGCTATATGCTTCAAATACTGACTAAAAATACGCTGGGTTTATGGCTTATTTAAACTATAAGTAATCAAACTTACCAGAAGAGAGCAATAATTTATGCAATTGCTCAGGGGTATCGATAATATAATCTGCACCCCATTGCTTCAAATTATGCTGATCTTCAGGCGGGATATAACCGTAAGCGGCTAAAATCGTCGACATGTCAGCCGCATTGCCAGCTTCGATATCACGGATATGATCACCGACGTACAGCACACTTTCGGCAGCACCGCGAGGAATACCGAGCTTCTCTAATGCCGCATACATAGGCTCTGGATCAGGCTTAGGACGTGATACATCATCAGGACAAACCAAAACTGCACAGCGCGTATCTAGCTGCATTTTTTCTAATAACAGCTCTGATAAATAGCGCGGTTTATTGGTCACAATACCCCAAGGTACACCTTTTTCTTCAAGGGCACTTAAAATATCTTCGAGTCCATTAAAAACGCAGCTATCCACACAAATATCCGCTTCATAATCGTCCAAAAACTGCTGACGAAACTCTAGCAACGTCTCCTCGCTAAAATCCGTTTGCTCATTATAACGTAGCATCAGCTGCACCATTGCTGAAGCACCTGCAGAAACTTGCTCACGAATCTCCGTCTCAGGCGGCACTTGCCAGCCGTTTTCTTGGCTCATTTTGCCAATAATACGTACAAAGTCGGCAGCAGTATCTATCAATGTCCCATCTAGGTCAAATAAGACCGCTTTTACAAATTGGCTCATTACGAAGGCTCTTAATTAAGGTGATAAAAGGGTATTAAGCGAGAGGTTTCTGTACTGCTATCATATAGTTGACATCGACGTTTTGAGCTAGCCAGTAACGCTTGGTCAATGGATTATAGTGCAGTCCAATGATATCTTGGCGCGCAAACTCTGCATCAATTGCCATTTTATCGAGCTCAGCTGGCGTAATAAACTTGGCATAATCATGCGTACCGCGATCAAGCAAACGCAATACGTACTCTGCACCCACGATAGCAAACAAATAAGATTTTGGATTACGGTTAATCGTTGATAGTACACATACGCCGCCTGGCGCCAACAGCTTAAAACAAGCATCTACAATAGCGGCTGGATCTGGTACATGCTCTAGCATCTCCATACAAGTAACCACATCAAACTGACCAGCATGGGTAGCCGCTAAAGCTTCAACCGGAATATGCTGATAGCGCAAGGTATCTTGTAAGTTGCTTTGTTCAGCATGGAGGCTTGCTGCTTTGAGATTTTCTGTCCCAAGGTCGATACCTGTCACATCTGCGCCGCGACGTGCCATTGATTCTGACAAGATACCACCGCCACAACCGACATCAAGAACCTTTTTACCCGCCAAGCCCATCTCTGCCGTTTTTTGACTATCAGCACTCACGTAGCCACGCTTCACATTTTCCTCTATCCAGTTTAGACGCAGCGGATTGATTTCGTGTAAGGTAGCAAAGGCACCGGTTTTATTCCACCACTCACCCGCCAATTTATTAAATTTTTCAACTTCGCTTGGATCGACATTGATAGCGTTTATGGTATCGTCAGCCATGCCACTATCATTTGCTTGAGTGTGCAAAGGCTGCCCAGAAAATAAAGCTTGGCTCATAGTTTTTCCTTTATTGTTATAGTATGTGATTAAAGACTCAATATTAACATGCGAGCCGCAAAGCTGCCGTAAGTACATCGTCACCGATTGTGAACTGCTTTATTGATGCTTTAAAGGTCAATAAAAATAGAATAACAGGCTATAAGTAAGATACCTTAAATAATGACTGACAGCATTACAACCATTAGTTAAGAATCCGGTTCACAAACTGCCGCATTTTACGCTATTATAGTTGCTATTCTATAGTAGGTCGACTCAGTCGACCTATCGTCGTCTATTGACTTTGTCATTGCTTATTTGCTTTGGTATTTATATGACTATCAAAGCTATAACTATTAAAGCAAACTTCTGAATGTCGTTATTTCAAGGAATAAGTATGAAACGTATCATCGCATTAACTGGTTTGGCTTGTGCTATTGGATTTGCCAATATGGGTGCACAAGCTGCCAATTATGTCGCAGGAAAAGACTATCGTGTGTTAGATAATCCAGAAAAAATCAGCGGTGATGCTATCATTGTGCGTGAGTTTTTTTGGTATGGTTGCCCGCATTGTAATGTCCTTAATCCACACATGGAAAAATGGGCAAAAAACAAAGATAAAGATGTGGCATTCTTTAAAACACCCGCAGCATTAAACCCTGTTTGGGAAGCCAGTGCCCGTGGTTTTTATGCCGCGCAATTACTAGGTTTTGAAGACAAGACCCATGACGCTTTATTTGATGCCGTACATAAAGATGGTAAGCAATTATTTGACCAGTCTTCATTAAGCAAATGGTATGCCTCAAAAGGTGTGAACGAAAAGAAATTTAATAGCCTTTACAACTCTTTTGCTGTTGGTACCAAAATCGGTCGCTCGCAAGCAGGCGCTAAGCGTTATCAGTTATCGGGTGTGCCAGCCGTTGTTGTGCAAGGCAAGTACGTGGTAACCGGTGAAAGTGCTACCGTACCTAAAGTAGTTGATTTCCTAGTCGACAAAGTACGCGCAGAGAAAAAGTAACATTAGTTTTTTTAAAAAAAATAAAAACGCTATTTCTGATCTATTAAAAAAGCCAATCTTTACTGATTGGCTTTTTTGTATTTTAGTATTCTATCTTTAGTGTTTTATAGATACTCACTAACCAAATTCCCTTGCCTATATCTCTTATCGCTATTTTTTTAGATTCGTTAAAATAGCGACTTCACGGATATAACTGGCCAAATCTGCTTTTGACTCCGCCATTAGCTCCTCATCGTTTGTATGCTTAGCGTACTCAATCCAGAGCAATAGCTGATACATACTATGCTGCTCAGAGGCTTTATATTGTTTGACAAACTGCTTAAGCGTCCCTTCATCATTGATATTCAAACGCTCATACCAGCTCTCTATCTTAGAAACCTGCTCTTTAGGAAAATAGGCATCAAATAGTGCTTTTATCAGCTCATGACGATTTTCTTCAATCATAAGCTTGCCAACGCGCTTGGTTTGACGATTACGCGCATTGGCGCTGGTGATATCGGCAAGCGCCATTAATTCCGCCATAAAATAATCACTGGCAGGTAAAGCTTTAAGTTGTTTCTTCGATAAGCTGGCAAGCGGTATCGACAACTGTTGTAGGCGCTCATGAGCTTTTTTGAGCTCTGTGCGTGAGACGCGCATATCTTGTTCTGACCAGTCAATCATAAAAGCTTTCCATGTTTAAAAATAAATAATAGGTATAAAAAATTAGGTATAAAAGGTCTAGCAAACGCTACCAGCGATGCTTTTCACGGTGTTTCGCCGTCACGGTTAAGCCTTCTGGCAGGCTATTTTGCAATCTATCTTGTAAGTGTTTGGTGATAAATACCGAGCGGTGCTTTCCACCGGTGCAGCCAATGGCAACCGTTACCGTATGACGATTATTGTGTAAAAAATCAGGTAACCAACGATTCAAGAATGTAGCGATATCTGCCGTCATCTCAGCGACCTCTGGATAATCAGCAAAAAACGCACCCACTTCGGCGTCAAGACCTGTCGCCGAGCGCAGTGTCGGATTCCAATGTGGATTGGGTAAGATGCGTACATCAAAAACGAAGTCTGCATCGATAGGGCTGCCGTACTTGAAACCAAACGATAGTAAATTAATCACAATTTGATTATCTACACCCACATAATCACGCAGACGCTCTTTTAGCTGATGGATATTGAGCATACTAGTATCTATCTTAATATCGGCATGCTTGAATATCGGCTGCAAAAGCTGTATTTCTTTCTCAATAGCTGCTGGTAAATTATAAACGTTATTTTCTACGCCTTTGGTATCTAACACCATTAACGGATGGATGCGGCGCGTGGCATTAAAGCGTGCAACCAGCGTCTCTTCTTGCGCCGTCACATACATCACCGTGACCGCCTCTTCGCCATAGGTCTGCTTTAAACTGTCATGGATTGCATCAAAGTTAGATAAATCTGCGCGCGGCGTACGAATATCTACCCCAAGGGCAATGCGCTTAATTCCACTATCACAGACCAGCTTTTGCGCCGCTTCAGGCACAAGAGACAAAGGCAAATTGTCAATAGAATAAAAACCCAGATCTTCAAGGATATTTAGTACCGAGGTTTTCCCTGAGCCTGAACGTCCTGACACTACCAATATACTCAGTTTATCACCAACCGACTCATTGGAACCTGTTAGCTTTGATTGAGCATTATGGGTGTCTTGATTTACCTGCATGTTCCGTCATCCTTATAAATTGCATCCCGCAAATTACAATATTATAAATAGCAGCGTGATCAGACTTTATTAATCGTGACCAATCGATTGTCTAGCAAGCGTGCACGACCTAGCCATGCAGCCACTAAAATAACCAAGACTTGATGGTTATTGATACTCTCATCATCAACAGCCGTTAGCTCAGTTGTTTTTACTTCTAGATAATCAATCATAAACCCCGCATTAGTAATACGCTCGTGAGCTGCTGTCAAAAGCACCTCTAACGGCTGTTTATTATCGCTAATCTGTTTGGCTAAATACTGCAGCTCCTGCTGTAAGATAGGTGCTGTTTGGCGCTCAGACTCGCTTAAATACTGATTGCGCGATGATAACGCTAAGCCATCAGTAGCACGAATAATAGGCGCGCCAATAATATCGATTGAATAGCTCAAATCACGAACCAACTGCTTAATAATGGCTAATTGCTGATAATCTTTTTGCCCAAATACGGCTATGTTAGGTTGCACGATATTGAAGAGCTTAGAGACAACAATACCGACACCATCGAAATGATTGGGGCGAGTTTTGCCACATAGTTGCTCAGTAATAGTCCCAGCGAGAATAGTGGTCGGCGGCGGTAGTACCGGATACATCTCATCAATAGTAGGAGCAAAAACATAGTCAGCGCCAACCGTGGTAAGCTTCGCGACATCTTCATCTAAGGTACGAGGGTAGCTATCAAAGTCTTCACCAACCCCAAACTGCGTTGGATTGACGAAAATACTAACCACCACGATATCTGCATGCTGTTTGGCAATTTTTACCAGCTCCAGATGACCATCGTGTAGATTACCCATTGTAGGTACTAAGGCAATGCGCTGCGCTGTTCGGTAAGGCTGCAGAGCAACGCGTAAGTCTGAGATATGGTAATGAATCGTCGGCATGGTTAACTGCTCTTTTACTGATGGACCTAATTACTGAAATTCTATATTTGCTTAGCTAAACTGGTGCTGCTCTGTTGGAAAACTACCTTCCTTTACTGACCGCTGATACAAGGCAAATGCGCCTTCGATACTGTGCTCAGTGTTACGCTCATCAGTCAGAAAATCATGGATGAAACGCGGCGCGCGACCATGAACCATACCGAGCATATCGTGCATGACCAATACCTGACCATCAGTATCAGCGCCTGCCCCAATACCAATCACTGGCACAGCAACGGCTTCCGTTACTGCTTTAGCAAGCTCAGCAGGGACGCATTCTAGTACCAAAAGCGCTGCACCAGCGTCAACCACAGCTTTTGCATCATCAAGGAGTTTTTGACCTGCTTCATTGCCGCGACCTTGGACTTTATAACCGCCAAAAACATTCACCGACTGCGGTGTTAATCCCAAATGCACGCACGTTGGCGTACCTGCTTGCGCCAATGTTGTAATCAACTCGCAAAGCTCACGACCACCCTCAATTTTAATCACATGAGCGCCTGCCTGCATCAGCTTGCGGCTATTGGCAACGGCCTCAGGCAGCGTCACGTAGCTCATAAAGGGTAAGTCCGCTAAAATAAGCGCCTGCTTATTGCTACGGGCGATATTAGCAGTGTGGTAAGCCATATCATCGACCGTAACAGGCAAAGTTGAATCATGACCCTGCACCACCATACCCAAGCTATCACCGATTAAAATCGTATCAATCTGCGCTTTTTCCATCATGCGTGCAAACATGGCGTCATAACAGGTCAGACAAGTAAATTTGGTACCGTCTTTTTTAAACTTATTTAAAGTAGATAACGTTGTCATATCGTTATATCATCCTCAATACTTCTGAATATCAATCAACTGTCATTCACTTTAAATGAATGTCTCTTTATTTATGACTTGACGCATCATGTTCTAACAGCTTCAAACCTGCCCAATCGCTGCTTTGAGGATAGTCGATTATCGACTTTCCTACAATCATTAGCTCAGGTGCGAGCTCTCGTAACGGTATCAAAACAAAATTACGCTCATGCAAACCCACATGCGGTATCGTTAATGTTGGCTCAGAAATCCGCTCATCGCCGTATAACAATATATCCACATCAAGACTACGCTCACCCCAATGACGCAGGCGGGCACGTTTTGCTTGCTGCTCCAACTGTTGGCAAAATATCAGCAGCTCAAACGGCGTAAATATAGTTTCAAAGCCAGCAACGGCGTTCACAAAATCTGGCTGATCTTGCGGTCCCATCGGTACCGAGGCATAAAATGAAGAAATACGCACAGTGCGTATCTTTTCTTGCTCTTGCATCATCTCAAACGCGTGCTGTAAATGCTCAACAGGCGCCCCAAGCTCATTTGCCAGATTGCTACCCAAGCCAACATAACAAGTGACCCAAGAGCAAATGGCGATAGATTTTCTATCAAAATCAGTATCATTAAAGCGCGTGTTCATCGTTATCACTTTACTCTTATATTCGCTGTCAACGTTAAACGTCATTGACGCTTGGCTGACGACGGCGACGTTTCGATGGCACAGGGCCTTTATTGGCATTCATATTACTGTTAGCTACTTTATTAGCATCTTGCGGTTCGTTAGAACTTTGATTAGTAGCACTTTGACTACTAGCGTCTCGTTTAGCTTTAGTAGGCTTAGTACTTGATGCTTTAGCGGGTTTCGGTGCTTTATCAATGACGTTATCAGTAGAGCCAACAGCTAATTTAGGCACTTTTTTTGCGTACTTCCCAGATGATTTCTCATTACTACTAGTGTCTATTGTCGTTGCTTCTTTAGCACTGCTAGCCTCTGCGACAATACCACTATTTTCAATCACAGTAGGCTGACGACGACGGCGCTTGTGCGGTATCGGCTCATTATTCATACTAACAAGTGCTGGAGACTGAGCAGCATTGCGTTCTTTATAAATAGTACTACGAGCATTGTTTGAAGACACCTGAGTATTCACTGACTCTTTTGGTGCATGCGATCTATTAGTTAAGTCACTCGCTTTATTAACAGCTTTTTCTTGCGGCTGCGATTGACTATCAGCCGATGCCTTTTTACTAACTGTTGCTTGCTCAAGCACTTTTTTGATAGGCGCTTTTTGCGTCGCTTTAGGCAGCACTTTATCTGAACCAGATAGCTGCTTTTTCAAAGGCGGTACGACGTTGCCGTGTTCTATGACAAACAATGGTGCAGGTTTCGGCATGTGCTGCTGATTGCTACCATTATTACTGCTCGCCAAAGACAATTGCTGCAACTGTGCCAGCTCATTATTGTCTTGTGTGAGTTGCTGCGGGCTATAATTTTTACTATTAGCAGAAGTATGTTGACTGGCACGGCGGCGACGTGATGGCACATTTGAGGCATCATTAACCATTGCTGGTTTTGCATGACCATTACTCAGCGCTTTACCTTGATAGTCATTATCTAACTGACTTAACTTAGCATTGTCATTTGAATTCTGCTGCTTTTGACGATTGCGTCCACGACCACGCTGACCTTGTTTATAAGCACCACGGCGGATATTTTCATCAAAGTCATCAATCGCTTGATCCTGCTGCTGCTCAGTCAAGGTTTGATAGGTCTGCCACCACTCGCCCATATCATTGGTCGATTCAGAAAGTGGATGCTCTGCATCGCCGCACTGCTCGCGCAATAATAAGAAATCAAAACCGGCACGAAAACGTGGATGCTCAGATAGCTGTACAATCTGTTTGCTACGCGGCGCGGCCAGTTTTGGCTGCAATATCCAGATATCACGAATAAACTGTTCAGCAAATTTTGGAATGGCAGTCTTGATACGTTGACGATCAATCACTTTGCCTGCTGCATGCATTTGTGCATCCGCAAAAGGCATATTGCGCTTTTTGGCTTTTTCTAGCTGATGTAAGTAGTTCTCCCACAGCAAAGCGGCATAAAAGAATGCTGGGTTGATACTTTTGCCAGCAGCAATACGTTTGTCGGTATTAATAGCGACTTGTTTAACTAAGGCACTTGGCTCAGAAGGCGGATAAATGATGAGACTATCAATCGCGCCTGAATCAAACAATAACGGTAATAATGGTACTAAATAACCACCGGTAAACATCTTTTGCGTTTCATCATACAGACGGTGCGGAGAGATTTGTTCAAGTAATGACCAGTTGCCATCATGGAACTGTGCGGCTAATTCGCTATCAAACTCAAAACCCAATTTTGCTTTGAAACGCAAGGCACGCAGCAATCTGACCGGATCTTCTTCGATACGAATCGGTGCATTGCCTAATAAACGGATAATTTTATTATCAATATCTTCAAGCGCGTCGCAAAAATCATGAACTATGCCTTTAAGTGGCTGATAATAAAGGGCATTAATAGAAAAATCACGACGGGCAAAGTCTTGTTTGATATCACCCCATACATTGTCGCGCAGAATCATACCGTCTTGATTGGTATTAGAAGCATTGATAGGTGGACCACGGAAGGTGGCTACTTCGATAAGCTCACGCCCAGAGTACACATGCGCCAACTGAAAACGGCGACCGATAATACGGCAGCGCTTACCAAAGACGTCTTTAATCTCATGAGGCTTGGCATCAGTGACCGCGTCAAAATCTTTTGGACGCAGTCCTAGCAAGGTATCACGCACGCCACCACCGACGATATAGGCGTCAAACCCAGCTCGGGTTAGGGTGGCGATTACTTCGGTAATAGAATTGGGTAATTCAGATTTATTCAGTTCTAACTGCTTGGCGGCACGCTCGGCCATGCATCTACTCCTTGCCTTTTTTCTTAACCACCCTGACGAACACAGCGTCAATCAGGCGGATGTACGTGCTAGTTTAACAAATTTTGGCCATGGTGGGTGTATTTAGACAGTTACTTACATGCTATTTTGTCAATATTGGGGTTAATTAAAGTAAAATACAGCGATTAATCTTGCACGGTCAAACGTCCTCGATTTTTATCAACGGTTTTTGCGGCAATACCCTTTACCTTTGTCAATTCATCAACCGTTCTAAAACTGCCAAACATCTCACGATATAGGATAATGGCTTGCGCCTTATTGCTACCAATACCATGTAGCAATGTCAGTTCACTCTCTGTCGCTCGATTAATATTAATGATTGACTGCATACGTGCTTGAGTTTGCACTGTCTCTTGCGTCAGTAGGTAGTTGTAAGCACTTTGAGCATTATCAAAACACGGTACTGCATTAGCAGTATTAATTGACGTAAAAATCATAGAAAGCATGCCCACTAAATAAAAACCCTTTTTTTGGAGTAATTTAGGGAGCAAGGTAGCGAGTAAATACTTACTAGGTGCGTTCATGTTGTTTAGCCGCTTCCCATAATGCGTCCATTTCATTAATATTACTATCTTCTAAGCGCTTGCCAGCAGCGGCTAGTTGATCTTCAATATAGCCAAAACGCGATTTAAATTTATGTACACAGGTCAGCGTTGCTGTTTCCGCATCAAGGTCTAACTTGCGTGCCACATTAACCAGCGCAAACATGCAATCGCCAAGCTCTTTTTCAATATCAGCGATATTGGCGTTTATATCGTCTTTTGATTTATCTAATAGTTCAGCTTTTAACTCGCTCACTTCTTCATTAAGCTTATCGAACGCACCGCTGACACCTTCCCAATCAAAACCCAATTTTGACGCCTGTTTTTGTACATCCTGCGCTTGCATGAGCGCGCTGCCTGCTTTGGTATTGTCCAAACGACGCTGTGGTTTGCCACGTGCAGCGCGGGCTTGTTGCTCCTCCGCCTTAATCTCATCCCAGCGTTCTTTTACCGCGGCTTCATCTTTAAGAGTTTCTGCTTCAAACACATGCGGATGCCGGCGAATCAGCTTTTCTTGTAAAGTGGTAATCACATCACTCATATCAAAGCGCTCTTGTTCAGCGTACATCTGACAATGAAAAACCACTTGCAGCAGCACATCGCCAAGCTCGCCTTTGATGTCTTCATCATCATTACTTTGTACCGCTTCGCCGAGCTCATAGGCTTCTTCAATCGCATACGGAATTAAGCTATGATTGCTTTGCTTTTTATCCCACGGACAATCGCTACGCAACCGCGCCATTAAGGACAACAAATCCGCTAATTCGCCACTTGCTTCTGGCGTTCCTTGTACTAGTGTCGGCACTTTAACTTTATTTTTTGGGTTACTCATAAAAAAACACTCTTATACTTTTATTGGTTATTAAATAGAACCATATTAAGTTTATAACGATTTTGTCGTTAGTGTAGCATTGAACACTGATTAGCTTATAATTGAGTAATCTACTTAATTATCATCTCACTGCTTAAACGCAAGGATTTTATCGTTATGCCCACATCCGATACGAATAATGCCAGCTATGCGACTCAAACCCAGTTCGCACCGATTAAAATTGATTCATTTAAAGCTTACGATATCCGCGGCGAGCTTGGCGTCAATCTCGATGAAGACATCGCTTATCGTATCGGACGTGCTTTTGCCCAGATTTTATTCGAGCGTTATAGCACAGCTGATGCCCCCTCTGACTTACAAGACGTAAAACCAGCTATCGTGATTGGCAGCGATATCCGCCATTCAAGTGAGCAGTTAAAACAAGCCTCCATCAAAGGTATGCTAGATGCTGGCGTCCATGTGATTGATTTGGGAATGACAGGTACAGAAGAGGTCTACTTTGCTACTAGCTATTATCAAGCGTTGGGCGGTATCGAAGTCACAGCAAGTCACAATCCCATTAATTATAATGGCTTAAAACTGGTCAAAGAGCACTCAAAACCGATTAGCGCCGATGATGGCTTGGCAGAGATTCAAGCATTGGCAGAATCAGGTCAATTCAACACTGACAATACGTTAGGCAACCTACAATTACTGACGGATAAAAGCGCTTATATCGATCATGTGATGACTTTCATTGATACTGATAAATTAAAACCGCTTAAGCTGGTTATCAATTCAGGCAATGGTAGCGCAGGGCCAGTGGTTGATTTATTAATCGATAAGTTAGCACAAACTGGCGCACCGATTGAAGTCATCAAACTGCATCATGAGCCTGATGGTAGTTTTCCAAATGGCATCCCTAATCCGATGATTTTGGCTAATAGAACCGCCACTCAGCAAGCCGTGTTAGCACATAAAGCCGACCTTGGCATTGCCTTTGATGGCGATTTTGACCGCTGTTTCTTATTCGATGAATACGGCGAATTTATCGATGGTAGCTATGTCGTTGGAATGCTGGCACAAGCCTTTTTAAATAAGTATGCGGGCGAGTCGATTGTTTATGATCCACGGGTAATTTATAACACTGAAGCCGTCATTCATGAGCATAATGGCAAAGCGGTTATTAGTAAATCTGGGCACTCATTTATTAAGCAGGTGATGCGTGATTCTGGCGCGGTTTATGGCGGCGAGATGTCAGCGCATCATTATTTCCGCGATTTTTTCTACTGCGATAGCGGTATGATTCCTTGGCTGCTAACCATTGAGTTATTATCGATTACTGGTAAAACCTTGTCAGAATTGGTCAGCGGTTATATTAAAGCGTATCCAAGCTCAGGCGAGCTGAACTTTCATCTGACCACGCATGATGCGCAGGCGATTATTAAAGCGATTGAAGAAAAGTTTAGCGCTAAAAATCCAGCTAAATCTACCCTTGATGGCTTAAGCCTCAATTTTGGCGAATGGCGTTTTAACTTACGCGCCTCAAATACTGAACCATTAGTTCGGTTAAATATTGAAAGTCGCGGTGATAAGGATTTATTACAAGGCAAGACCCAGGAGATTCAACAATGGCTTGCCAGTAAAGGTGCTGTACCTGCTTAAATAGCTGCTGTGCTGAATAAAGACATTCTAAACTTATAAAGATAAAAAAAGCGCCGATTAATTTTTATATTAATCGGCGCTTTCATTTAGCTTTAGTCTAATAATTGTTTGTCTACTGAGCTTACTTTATACTTGATAGAAAATCTTATTTAGCGCGACCAATCCCCATATAGTCGCCGACTAGACCATCTATCTGCGTTCGTGACAAGGCATTTTGCGCATCGAATACGGGCATCGCTTGCTCATTAAGCTTAGCAATATCTAGTCTATTTTCTGGTAACCAGCTGATAATAAAGATTGCCTGCGCCTCATTAAGCTGTTGATAAGGATTGTTTATCAGTTCAAGTAATGGCTGCTGCTTATAAAGCGCGGCAAGCTCCGTTTGCGCTTTATCACTATAAACCAGCGTGCGAATATTATAAGACCATAATAATGCTAATAATGGGTGAATAGCCGACTCTGCTGTCCGTCCCGAGCCGGCTTTATAACTACCGCCCCAAATCATAACGGTTTTATTATCGATAAAACCATCAAAATATTGCCAAAATTTGCGGAATATCAGCTCTTTTTGGTCTTCGTTAATATGGATAACCGATTGCAATAGCGGCATGGCCAAGCTCTGTGCTTGACTTGATTGCTGTAGCTGAAGCAATTCGGTCGGTAGCGTATTACCACCAAACCCCCAGCCCGCCTGCAAGTAGCTACTGCCCACGCGCTCATCAAGCCCCATGATATGGCTGACTTGCTGGATATCGACTTGTTGACTATCCGCCAAGCGTGACATCTCATTCATGAAACTGACCCGCGTTGCGAGCATCGCCATGATGCTACTACGAGCAAATTCGATAGTTGCGATATTGGCATAATGAGTAGCACGCGCATGCTGCATTAATGGCTGTAGCATACCCAAATGATGACGACTATTAGAGGTTTTTTCACCGAGTAGCCATAGTGACGGATTTAACATCGAGCTATAAGCGTCGCCATCTTTTAAGAAAACGAACGGTAGATAATAGACCCAAGCACGCTTTAAGCGCTGAGACAATGCATCTATAGTGCCAAGCTGCTTAATGCCACTCATTATGAGCGGTTGTGTCTGCTGTTGACTGTGATTAAAAGCGGTAAGCCAATCATCCTCTACCCATACCGAATCGATACTGTCTAAAAACAACCAATATAGGATTACTGATTTTGGTTGATTTACCTCTTGCTGCTCGTCGATAGCCTTCGTATTGCTATGACCTGCTACTTCATAAAGCTGTATAAGCTTATCAGCGGTATTAGGCAGTGCAAAACTCATAATGTGCTGTTGCTGCGTATACATTTGCCATAGTGCCTGCAAATGATGCTCAAAGCCATATTGATGTAGCTGCTGCGCCAATATCTCTTGGTCTGCGTATAAATGCACTTGCTGACCAAGACTTGCCAGTACGACAGCACTGGTCACCGCCTCAATACTATGACCAATAAGTACGCAGACAGCAGAATCTTTTGCCAAATAGCTAAACGAATTGGATTCAGATTGGGGCATGTTTTTATCCATAGTCTCGGCGCTCATGAGTGTACCTTTAGTCGTTATTAATATAGCAGAGCTCTCAAGAAAGCTGTTTGATGTGTTTTAACAGCTGATTGGTTGAGGTATCGAATGGTGCGTTACCCTCTTGCTGCATCGCATCATGAACGGACTCTGCCATCTGCTTACCCATCTCAACGCCCCATTGATCAAATGGATTGATATCCCAAATACTGGCCATGACATAAACCTTATGCTCATAAAGCGCGATTAACGCCCCCAAGCTATGCGGAGTAAGTTCATCAATCAGCAAGGTTGTAGAAGGCTGGTTGCCTCGGTAGTATTTATATTTATCAGCATCGCAAGCAATTTGACCATCCGTTTCAGCGATAGCAGCATTACCAAAAGCCAGTACACGGCTTTGAGCCAAACAATTGGCTAAAGACAGTTCATGCTGCTGTTGTAGTGGCGTATTTTTTGCCTCATCACTATAGCGACGTACACAAGCGATAAAATCACAAGAGACTTGCTGCGTTCCTTGATGTAGCAGCTGATAAAAAGCATGTTGGGCATTGGAACCAATTTCACCCCAAAGAATAGGACAGGTATCATAATCAATACGATCACCATGCTGGGTCACCGATTTACCATTACTTTCCATCTCTAGCTGAGTTAAATAACTGGGTAAATAGCTTAAGCGCCCATCATAAGGCAGCACAGTATGAGCATTTACCTGCAAAAAGGTGCTATTCCAAACTGCGATTAAGCCCAATAATACCGGCAAGTTTTCTGCAAAATCCGCCTGCGCAAAATGCTCATCCATACTATGCGCGCCTGCCAACAGCTCTTTAAACCCAGACATACCGATACGAATAGCTATGGCAAGACCAATCGCTGACCATAAAGAAAAACGACCACCTACCCACTCCCAAAGCTGCAACTGGTGCTCAGGGTGAATACCCCAATCACTCATTTTTTCACTATTGGCCGAGATACCGATGAAATGACGACGTAACACACTGTCCTCAGTGCCCGCGCGACGTTTTGCGGTGGCAAGTAACCATGATAATGCTGTTTTGGCATTGGATAAGGTATCAATGGTACCAAAGGATTTAGATGAGATAATAAATAAAGTGGTTTCAGGATTTAGATGTTTTAGCAAATTATCCAGCTGCGTGCCATCCATATTGGAGACGAAATGGACCTCAACACAGGTATCTGCCCACTCATCAAGGGCAGTGGTTGCCATCAGTGGCCCTAAGTCAGAACCCCCTACACCGATATTAACAACATCTGCAATCGCTTTACCTGAAAACCCGCGCCATGTCCCACTGCGTACACGCTCAGATAAGCGTTCAACTTGCCCCAAACTTTGATGGACATCAGCGACTACATCTTGCGTATCAAGTTGTAAGTTTGCTGTGGTGGGCAATCGTAGTGCAGTATGCAAAGCGGCACGTTCTTCACTGGTATTCACCATCGCCCCTTGTAGCAAGGACTGAATACGAGCAGACAATTCACAACTATTTGCCAAATTTAATAAACTTTCTAGCACAGTATCATCTAGACATTGCTTGCTGTAGTCCATATACAGCGCCCCACTTTGAGCACTAAAACGTTGGGTACGCGTATTATCTTGTGCAAACAAGGCAGCTAATGACCACTTCGACTCAGCTGCTGCTTTCAGATTCTGCCAATATTTAGAATGGCGGGCACTGCTATAGACTTTATTGTCTTTTGTATCGTTCATTAACTACTCTTCATCGGCTAATTGCTGCTGAGCGAAATATATAAAAGCTTGCATATAAGAGCGCATATCGCCAGCGTCATAACTGCTACCACGCATGGTCGTGACATTGACACCATACTCACTGATAAGCGCATCAATAGCATCCGTCAGTTGAATTTCTCCGCCAACTGAGGCTTGGGTATTAGCCAGATAATCAAAAATATGATGACTAAAGACATAACGACCAACCACAGCGAGTCTTGATGGCGCATCAGAGAGATTTGGCTTTTCTACAAAACCTGCCACTTTAAAACTGACATTTTCATCTGTTTTATCATCTATATCGCCCTCATCTATAAGCGCTTCACTTAATTGAGCGATACCATATTTATGTACGTCTTCATCTGCCACTTTATCGACCAATATTTGCGAATGGTTATCTACAGAAAAAGCGTCAATCATAAACGCCAAATTGTCAGCAGACATATCTCCATTAAAAGGGTCAAGCACCACATCTGGCAGCAGTACTGCAAAATCATGCTCACCAATGATTGGGCGTGCGGCAAGCACCGCATGACCTAAGCCCAATGGCATACCCTGACGTATCATCGATATAGTTACATCATCTGGTAGCCAGTTTAAGCTGTCTGCTAGCTCGTTCTTACCTTTAACACGCAATTGATTGTCAAGCTCGGCATTGATATCAAAATAGTTTTCAATCGCACTTTTTTGTGCATGACCAACCAAGACAATGTGCTTAATACCGGCAGCAATAGCTTCTTCCACCACATAATGGATGGCAGGACGATTACCAAGCGGCAATAGCTCTTTAGGTACGGATTTAGACAATGGCAACATACGAGTACCAAAGCCTGCAACGGGTATCACCGCGTGAGTAATTTTTTTCATAAGGATTAATACATACTTAATAAGAATGGATAAGGGTTTATTTTCTATAATACTTATATTGAGTTATAACCATTTGGATTTATGCTTTGCCAACGCCATGTATCTTGGCACATATCAGTAATAGACAAGCTTGCCTTCCATCCTAATAACTCTTGTGCTTTATCAGCACTAGCATAGCAACTGGCAATATCACCAGCTCGTCGCCCAACGAACTGAAAAGGAATATCTTTAGCTGATACGGCAGAGAAAGCTCTAACTAACTCTAATACAGAAGTTCCTCTACCTGATCCTAAATTGATCGGAAGAAAACCTAAGCTTTGCTTCTGCTGCTTTAGATAATTGAGCGCGGCGACATGACCTTGTGCAAGGTCCGTGACATGTATAAAGTCACGCACACCCGTACCATCTACCGTAGCATAGTCATCGCCAAAAATGCTCAATTGAGCAAGCTTGCCGACCGCAACTTGTGAGATATATGGCATTAAATTATTTGGAATATCATTGGGATCTTCGCCAATTTGTCCAGATGGGTGCGCGCCAACAGGATTAAAATACCTCAAAGGAATAAGGCTCCAGCTGTTATCTGATAGCGCTAAATCTTCTAGAACATGCTCAACCGTAAGCTTACTCTGTCCATAAGGATTGGTACAGGAGCGTGGAGAGTCTTCATTAATTGGCAGAACTTCAGGATCACCATAGACCGTAGCTGATGAAGAAAAGACTAGTTTTTTAACCTCATATTCAGCCATGATTTTAAGTAAGGTAATCGTACCACTCACATTATTATCATAATACATCAAGGGTTTAGCTACAGATTCGCCAACCGCTTTTAAGCCAGCAAAATGAATCACACCAAAAAATTGATGCGCGGCAAATACTTGCCTGAGTGAATCAGCATCACGAATGTCGCCTTCGATAAAGTCAATAGGCTGCCCAATAAGGCTAGAAACACGATTTACTGCCTCAAAATTGCTGTTAGATAAATTGTCATATATCACCACCTCGTAGCCTGCTTCATGCAGTGCAATACAAGTGTGTGAGCCGATATATCCTGCGCCTCCAGTCACTAATATTTTATTTTTATTATTTTCCATATTGATATCCAAAGCAATTTTCAAACAAAAAAAGACACCCCATTGTAGGGGTGCCTTCATTATTTTTCAACGTCATTTGAGTATTAACAGTCAGTTAGCTGCTGATACTACCAACCTGTTATTTCTTTTAGCTTCTCGCCCAATTTTGATGGGTCACGCGTGTAAGCAATACCTGCCGCTTCGAACGCTTTAAATTTATCTTCAGCTGTACCTTGACCGCCAGAGATGATAGCGCCGGCATGACCCATACGCTTACCTTCAGGAGCAGTTACACCAGCAATATAACCAACAACTGGCTTAGTTACATGGTCTTTGATATAAGCGGCTGCTTCTTCTTCAGCAGTACCACCGATTTCACCGATTAGGATAATTGCTTCAGTTTGTGGATCTTCTTGGAACAATTTCAATGCATCAATCTGGTTCATACCAGGGATCGGATCGCCACCGATACCGATACAGGTTGATTGACCAAAACCAAGTTTAGTAGTTTGAGCAACGGCTTCATAAGTCAAAGTACCAGAGCGTGAGATGATACCCACTTTACCTGGCAAATGGATATGACCTGGCATGATGCCGATTTTGCACTGACCTGGGGTGATAACGCCTGGGCAGTTAGGACCGATTAGACGTACATCGCCTGCTGTTTCAAGGTAGCGTTTGGCTTTTAGCATATCAAGCGTTGGTACGCCTTCAGTGATCACAACAATCAGCTTCACACCAGCGTCAATTGCTTCGATGATAGAATCTAGTACAAAAGGAGCTGGTACATAGATAACAGAAGCGTCTGCTTGGGTGGCTGCCATTGCTTCAGACATGGTGTTGAATACTGGCAAACCTAGGTGCGTTTGACCGCCTTTACCAGGGGTTACGCCGCCAACAACTTTTGTACCATATTCGATAGCTTGTTCTGAGTGGAACGTACCATTTTTACCGGTAAAACCTTGCACCAATACTTTGGTGTCTTTATCAATTAATACACTCATTATCTTATCCTTGTATGCGGTTGTCTGGTAGGCGCTTGCCTATCCTGCTACGTTAAATGTTAACGTCGGTAGAATAACAGCAAACACCTTATACTCTTGAGCAATTAAGCTTTAACAGCGTCAACAATTTTTTGAGCGGCGTCTGATAAACCTTGAGCTGAGATCAGTTTCAGACCAGATTCTTCTAGAATTTGTGCGCCAAGCTCAGCATTGTTACCCTCTAAACGGACAACAACTGGTACTTTGACGTCAACTTCCTTGATCGCAGCGATAATAGCTTCTGCAATCATGTCACAACGTACGATACCACCGAAGATGTTGATCAGAACACCTTCAACGCTGCTGTCTTCAAGAATAATCTTGAATGCTTCAACAACGCGATCTTTAGTTGCACCGCCGCCAACGTCCAAGAAGTTAGCAGGCTTGCCGCCGTACAATTTGATGATGTCCATCGTAGCCATTGCAAGACCAGCACCGTTTACCATACAACCGATATTGCCTTCTAGGGCAACATAGTTTAGATCAAACTCAGCCGCTTTAAGCTCACGCTCATTTTCTTGTGATTTGTCTTGTAGCGCAGCAATCTTAGGCAAACGATATAAAGCGTTTGAGTCGATACCAATTTTGCCATCAACACAAACGATCTCGCCATTTTCGCGAACCGCTAATGGGTTGATTTCAAGTAAATCAATGTCGTTTTCAACGAATGCTTGATAAGCACCAGACATCAATTTAACGAATTGATTGATTTGCTTGCCTTCAAGACCCAATTTAAACGCGACTTCACGCGCTTGGAATGGCAATAAACCAACCAATGGATCAATATTTACTTTAAAAATTTTCTCTGGCGTTTCTTCTGCAACTTTCTCAATCTCAACACCGCCTTCTGTTGATGCCATAAACGTCACGCGACGTGAAGAGCGGTCAACAACAGCGCCAAGATATAGCTCGGTTTGTACTGGATACATATCTTCTGCAACCAAAACGAAATTCACTGGTTGACCAGCGGCATCGGTTTGATACGTTACAAGGTTTTTACCGATAAGCTCATCAGTCACTTGCTTCGCTTCTTCACGAGTCTTAACCAGTTTCACGCCGCCCGCTTTACCGCGACCACCAGCATGAACCTGCGCTTTGATGACTGCGATATCAGTTGGGGTTTTGTCAAAAGCTGCCGCTGCTTCGTCGCCACTGTAGGCAATGATGCCTTCTTGAATTGGCAAGCCATAGCTTTTCAATAGCTCTTTTGCTTGATACTCATGTAAATTCATTGATTGAATCCTTTATTTTTACCATTAATAAAAAATGAAAACTCATACATCGTAGAATGCTCTACTGTATGTTAGACCAACTCATCATTCAAAATAGTCATTCAAAATAGCTATTCGAACAATGCGATGGTCATGCCATCATCTAATAACCATTTAAGACACTTAACATATCTTTATACAAATATTTTTAGCCGTTAAAATTATTTACGTTTTTTACGCTGAATCGCGTGAATGGCACGACCATCCGCAGACAATGCTGCTTCATGGACGGCTTCAGAGATCGTTGGATGCGCAAACGTCATCAACTGCAAATCTTCGATGCTTGATACAAATTCCATCGCTATCATACCTTGATGGACGATATCGCCTGCACCAGCAGAAATCGCATGCATACCTAATAAACGATCTGTTTTGGCATCAGCAACGACTTTGATAGAACCTTGAGCTTCACTTTGAGCAAGAGCGCGACCGTTTGCAGCTAAGTTAAATGAACCTGTTTTGACTTCATAACCGGCAGCTTCTGCTTCTTGCTCTGTCAAACCAACCCATGCGATTTCTGGATGCGTATAGATGACGTTGATAATAGTGTCATAGTTAACTTGAGCTTTTTCACCATGAATACGCTCAACCGCCATCATGCCTTCTTCCATGGCTTTATGAGCAAGCATAGGACCGCGTACCAAATCACCGATAGCATAAACGCCATCAAGATTGGTTTTGCACTGATCATTGACATCAATCAAACCGCGTTCGGTCAATTGAATACCACTGTCTTCGCCAAGTAGTTTCTCAGAATAAGCGCGACGACCGACACAAACGATCAGCTTATCAAAGCTCTCTTCACTAGATTCGCCTTTGGTTTCACTAGTAACGATGACTTGATCGCCTTTCACTTCAGCATTGGTCACTTTGGTATCAACACGGATATCAAGACCTTGCTTTTTCAGCATTTTGCCCGCTTCTTTAGCGATATCTTTGTCAGCAGCAGCCAAGAAGCTAGGTAGTGCTTCATATACGACAACTTCTGCACCTAGACGACGCCATACTGAACCAAGCTCAAGACCGATAACACCGGCACCGATTACGCCTAAACGCTTAGGTACAGCAGTGAAGTCAAGCGCGCCAGTAGAATCAACGATACGATCGCCGTCAGTTCTGGCAACTGGAATATCAATCGGTACTGAACCAGCTGCAAGAATCACGTTTTTAGCAGTGATAGTCGTTTCTGCTTCATCAGCAAGGGCGGTAAATTTAACTTTTTTATCAGCACCTTTACCATCTTCTAATGTGCCCCAGCCTTGTAGCCAGTCAACCCCATTACCTTTCAATAACGCAGCAACACCGCCAGTTAACTGCTTAACGATGCCTTCTTTACGAGCAATCATTTGCTCGATATCGATAGCAACATCACCAGTAGTAATACCATGCTCATTAAGGTCGTGCTTAGTCGCTTCATAGCGATGTGAGCTATCAAGCAATGCTTTTGATGGGATACAACCGACGTTTAAGCAAGTACCGCCAAGTGCAGGCTCGCCTTTATAAACGCGTTTTTCGATACAAGCGACGCTCATACCAAGCTGTCCTGCACGGATTGCTGCTTCATAACCACCAGGTCCGCCGCCGATGACGACTAAATCGTAACTGTCTTTCATAATACGTTCCTATTTTAATTTTAGTTTAATGTTAGGTATCATATAAACCAATTTTATCTCGTTAGTAAACCATCGACTTATCTGTTCGATAACCAATACGATATCTAAATGCTAGATAATAGATGCGTTTAAAAAGACGATAAAGATAGTTGCTGAGTATGCTTAGCTCATTGCTCATAAGATAGAACTGAAAAAGCTAAAAGGCATTAAAAGATAATCTATACAAAGCTAAAAAGCTTGTACCAGTCAATACTGATACAAGCCTAAAAACTTAAAGATCTAAAAGTAGCATAGTAGGGTCTTCAACCAATTCTTTCAGTGTTACTAAGAATTGTACCGCTTCTTTGCCATCAATCATACGATGGTCATAAGACAGTGCAAGATACATCATTGGCAAGATTTTAACTTCACCATTAACTGCCATAGGGCGGTCATTGATGGCATGCATACCTAAGATAGCAGTTTGTGGTGGGTTCAAGATAGGTGTTGACATCAGTGAACCAAATACACCACCGTTTGAGATGGTAAACGTACCGCCAACCATGTCTTCTAGACCAAGTTTGCCTTCTTGTGCTTTACCACCAAACTCACGAATCTTGGCTTCAACATCTGCCATGCTCATGCGATCAGTATCACGCAGTACTGGTACGACTAGACCACGGTTAGAAGATACGGCAACACCGATGTCATAGTAACCATGATAAACGATATCATCACCGTCTAATGACGCATTCACAGCTGGATAGCGTTTTAGTGCTTCAGTCGCCGCTTTTACGAATAACGACATAAAGCCTAAACGTGTACCATGACGCTTTTCAAACTGATCTTTATACTTGGTACGCATATCCATCAACGGTTTCATGTTGACTTCGTTAAACGTCGTTAACATTGCCGTTTCTTGAGAAGCAGCTAGCAGACGATTCGCGATTGTTTTACGTAGACGTGTCATTGGTACGCGTTTTTCAGTACGCTCGCCAACTGCTTCAGCAACAGGACGACCACTATCAGAAGTGATTGAGCTATCCGCTTTCAACGTTGGGTTTGACATGTCAGTTTTAGTCACACGACCGCCGCGACCACTACCTTCGACGTTTTTAGGATCTACGCCAGACTCTTTGGCTGCTTTACGAACCGCAGGGCTTTGATCTTTATGATCAGATTCAGCAGACGCTTGTACTGGCTCACCGCCATCTGTTGCTTGCTTAGGTTGTACTGGCGCAGCTGGTTGATCTGGATCAACGGCAGGAGCAGCTTCAGCACTGGCGCTAGCACCAGCTTCGAATTCGGCAATCAGCTCATCAGACAATACGGTGTCATCTACTTGCTTAACGATTCGGGTTACAACACCGTTATCAGGCGCGACCACTTCTAATACAACTTTATCAGTTTCGATTTCAGCTAATAGGTCATCACGGTTTACTTGCTGACCTTCAGTGACATGCCATTCAACGATTGTACCATCGGCAACCGATTCTGGAAAAACGGGGGCTTTAATTTCAGCCATCGATATACTCCTTAGATTTGGATATTACTATTTATAATTAAGTCGTGATAGGCAGTCAGTGCCATTTAAAATGTGATATTTAAATTGTCTCACTGGGTACTGACTGTCATCGCCTGATTCATTGATTACATACAATCTGTTATTTAGATGAGCTATTAAATAGACAGCTCATCTACACTGATACCAAGACCACCAGCGATTAAATCTTGTTGTTGCTTAACGTGTAATTTTGCTGATCCTGTCGCAGGCGCTGCACTGGCAGGACGTGCAACTGGCTCCATCACTTTTGCTCTGGTTGGATGCGGTACAACAATACGGAACATATGTGGTGCTAAGTAATACCAAGCGCCTTGGTTCAACGGCTCCTCTTGCGTCCAAACGATTTCTTTTAAGTTGCTGTATTTTTCAATTTCAGCAATTAAGCGTTTTTCTGGTAAAGGATAGAGTTGCTCAATACGAACGATTGCTACATGGTCTAGACCTAAAGCACGGCGCTGCTCAAGCAAGTCATAATAAACTTTACCGCCACATAGCACCATACGAGTCACATTGTCCGGATTTTGCTGATCCATCTCTGGCAATACTGTTTCAAACTTACCATTTGCCAATTCTTCTAATTGAGAAGTCGCAAGCTTATGACGTAGCAAGCTCTTTGGCGACATCACGATTAACGGTTTACGAATCGGGCGAACCGCTTGACGACGTAGCGCATGATAAATCTGTGCAGGCGTCGTTGGTGTGATGACTTGCATGTTGTCTTCAGCACATAACTGCAAGAAGCGCTCAAGACGGGCTGATGAATGCTCAGGACCTTGACCTTCGAAGCCATGCGGCAATAACATGGTCAAGCCGCAAACGCGCTGCCATTTGGTCTCGCCACTGGCGATAAACTGATCGATAACTACTTGAGCACCGTTAACAAAATCACCGAACTGCGCTTCCCAAACAACCAATGCATTTGGCACCGTAGTCGCATAACCATATTCAAAAGCTAGTACTGCTTCTTCTGATAGCAATGAGTTATAAGTGGCAAAGCGTGCTTGATCTTCACTCAGGTGAGCAAGTGGCACATACATGCTGCCATCTTCAATATTATATAGCTCACTATGACGATGTGAGAACGTACCACGTCCTACATCTTCACCAGTAATACGTACCAGCACTTTATCGTTATCGACCAGTGATGCGTATGCCAATGTCTCAGCTGCACCCCAGTTCAAAGGCTCTTCGCCAGTTTGCATCGCTAAGCGCTGCTCGACCACTTTTTGTACTTGACGCTGTAGCTTGTAACCTTCAGGCATTTGTGCCATGCGGCGACCATAGCCTTTCAACACTTCGATGTCGACACTGGTATCCCAATCATCAACCAAATCGTGACCCAAATAAGGTTTCCAATCGACAAATAGCTGCTCGTTAGGCTCGTTTACTAATGAATTGGCAACATATTCACCGCGATCTAATGATTCACGATACTCATCTTCTAAACGTGTTTCATCTTCTTTACTCAGCAAACCTTCTTCGATTAACTGTTTCGCGTAAATAGTACGAGTCGTTGGTAGCTTTTTGATCACTGCATACATGAGTGGCTGAGTAGCTGAAGGCTCATCCGCCTCATTATGACCGTTACGGCGATAGCAGAAGAGATCTATAATGATGTCTTTGTCAAACTCATGACGATAATCTAACGCCAATTGCGCGGCAAATACCACAGACTCAGGATCATCACCGTTAACATGCAAAATTGGCGCATGAACCATTTTTGCCACATCAGTACAGTATTCAGTTGAGCGTGCATCTTCTTGACGGCTAGTGGTAAAACCAACTTGGTTATTAATCACAATATGGATGGTGCCGCCCGTCGTGTACGCACGGGTTTGTGACATCTGGAATGTCTCTTGTACCACGCCTTGACCAGCAAACGCTGCATCACCATGAATGACGATTGGCAATACTGAATTGCCCGTCTTATTTTCATGAAGTGGCTGATCATTACGACGTACTTGACGCGCACGTACTGAGCCTTGCAATACTGGAGCGACGATTTCAAGATGAGACGGGTTAAATGCTAACGCTAAATGCGCCTCGCCACCTGGCGTCATCACATTCGATGAAAAACCATTGTGATATTTCACATCACCTGAGCCTTTTTCTGGCTGAACTTTGCCATCGAACTCATCAAACAAATCAGCAGGGTTTTTACCCAAGATGTTTACCAATAAGTTCAAACGCCCACGGTGAGCCATACCAATGACCATCTCTTTTGTACCATAACCGCCAGCACGTTGAATGATTTCATTGATCGCTGGAATAAAGCTCTCACCGCCTTCCAGACCAAAACGCTTCACACCCGTATATTTACGAGCAAGATATTTTTCTAAGCCTTCTGCTGCCGTCAAACGCTCAAGAATAGACAAACGTTTTTCTGTATCAAAAGAGATATGACCTAGATTGGTTTCTAGATATTTTTCCATCCAGCGCTTTTCTGTGCTGGTGGTCACGTGCATATATTCTGTACCGATATAACGGCAATAGACGCGCTCCATGATTTCAATAATTTCACGTAACGGTGCTTCATTTTTACCGATATTTAGATCATTAGTAGGAAATACCGTATCTAGATCCGCGTCAGAAAGATTGTGATAGGCAAGGGTCAAATCCTCTACTTCCGCACGTGGGTGTAGACTTAATGGATCTAACTGCGCACGGCGATGACCGCGACGACGGTAAGCTGAGATGAGCTGCTGTACGCCCATTTGCTTATTGTCACCAACATTGTTGCTATGACTAGTAGTCGCGCTACTGGTGTCGATGCTGACCTTATTAGCGGTCTGATTACGGGCTAATAATAAAAACTGGTCTTTAATGGCGTTATGCGGCGCATCATTTGGCGATTTGTATTGTTCAAAATACGTTTGCCAATCACTGCCAACACTATTAGGATCTTCTAGGTATTGCTCGTAGAGAATATCAATATAATTGGCGTTATCAGCGGCCAACTCTGTGTGATCTACGCTCGCTGCTTCTTTAGTTATACTATTCATAATAATCGTCTATTTGATAGATAAATGAATGGAATCGTGCTTATTATTGTGAAATCTGTTGGATATAGGCGGCTCAGCTATTGAATAAATAGCTTTTTAACAATCAACAATCGACATAGAACACCATTCAAATTATTTGTGAACGTTCAGTTTTCTTATGTCGCTCGTCGCAAAACATTAATTTATATATAATGCTGTCAGTTATAACTAAATCGTTATTTATAGCATTTTTTTTAAAATTTTTTTGTTCAGCTGGCTTATTTACAAGCCATTTCTGCTGGGTAACTTGGCTATTGTAGCTCTACAATGGCTATTTGACAAATTATGCACTGCTGTATAGCGTAACATACCTACCTTTACAGCCATAGTTTGTTTGTTCAATACTAAGTATTTACACAATGAATATCTATTATCACTTTACGCAATTCATAGGTGATTGACTTCCTGCATATTCATACATCACTGCTATGCATCCTTTTTAACCTCAGTATTATATACCTTCTATCATCGTCATTCACCCCTATAATCTTATAATAACCAAGCATTTTTTATGCTTAGCCATTACTACTTATAATTATATAGGCAGATGGACCAGATAACAGGTCGTCTTACATATAAGCAACGTATTGTTAGTATGGCCTTACTTGTCATCATTATTCTGATTCAAATTCAAATATTGTTCTAAGACGACTTAACAAGAATGGTTACTTTACGCTATTGTTTTGCTTATTTTAACGAATAAAAAACACCACCTTATCTCAGGTGGTGTTTTTTATAGCGCTATTATAAAGCTAATTGAGCTTAAAAGGTATATTAACCTGCTTGATCAAGCAACAAATTACGCAGATGACCGATAGCTTTGGTTGGATTCAAGCCTTTTGGACATACTGATACGCAGTTCATGATACCGCGGCAGCGAAATAAGCTGAATGGATCGTCTAAACGAGCCAGACGCGCGCGCGTATCACTGTCACGGCTGTCAGAAACAAAACGATCAGCATGCAGTAGTGCTGATGGTCCTAAGAACTTATCAGGATTCCACCAGAATGATGGGCAGCTGGTTGAACAGCAGGCACATAAAATACATTCATATAAACCATTTAACTTGTCACGTTGCTCAGGTGACTGCAAGCGCTCAGTCGCAGGCGCTGGCTGATCATTAATTAAGAATGGATGTACTTTTTCGTACTGCTCGTAGAATTGGTTCATATCAACGACCAAATCACGAACCACTGGCAAACCTGGTAACGGACGAACGGTTACTTTTTCTGGCAAAGTATTCATGTTGATCAAACATGCTAGACCATTTTTACCGTTAATATTCATGCCATCAGAGCCACAGATGCCTTCACGGCACGAGCGACGGAAGGTAAGAGTTTCATCTTCCTTCTTTAGGCGTAATAACACGTCAAGCAACATACGATCTGAGTCTAATAGCTCAATCGTATAAGTTTGCATGCGCGGCGCTGCGTCCAGATCAGGATCGTAGCGATAGATTTCGATGGTGCGAGTACCTCGGCTCATAATGCTAAACTCCACACGTCGGTGATGGCGGGCATACAAGGATTGCAACATAGTCGCGCTGGCTATTAATCTGTACTGACAAGAATAATCAAATACGGATTAATAGGGCGCTGGCATGAGCTTGTAGCTGGCGGTCACCTTTTTAATAAATGAATAAAGGATAAAACGTTTATGCTGTCTATACACATCAGGCGCAAGGCGTCTGACTTAGTAGACACGAACCTTTGGCTCGATATAATCAACCGTTAATGGAATTTTACGAACCGGCTTATAGATAATCTTATTGCCTTCAGAATACCATAAGGTATGCTTCATCCAATCATTATCGTTACGACCGTTTGGTGCGTATTCATCATCTTCAGGACGATCATAGTCAGAGACACTGTGCGCGCCGCGGCTTTCATGACGCTGGGCCGCCGATATCATCGTCGCTTTTGCTACTTCGTAAAGATTGCCCACTTCAAAGGCTTCAATACGAGCAGTGTTAAAGACTTGTGATTTATCAGCCAAATGAATTTGATCAATCTTCTCGCCTAGCGCTAAGATTTTTGCAACGCCTTCGTCCATCATCGCTTGTGTACGGAATACACTGGCATGCGTTTGCATGGTTGCACGAATCTCATCGGCAACGTCTTGCGCATTGTAGCCTGAAGTTGACTGTTGCAGCTTATCTAAACGACCGACTGTGTAATCAAGGACGCGAGGATCAAGTGGCTTATAGTTATGATCTGCATGATGGAATTCATCAACGATATGCTTACCTGCAGCGCGACCAAATACCAATAAATCAAGCAATGAGTTGGTACCTAAACGGTTAGCACCGTGAACACTGACGCACGCACATTCGCCAATTGCATATAGACCTTTAACAACGTTGCCTTTTGCATATAGACCGTCTTCATCCGTACCTGCTTCTAGATCCGGTACAATCACTTGACCATGAATCGTAGTTGGAATACCGCCCATCATATAATGAATGGTTGGAATAACAGGAATTGGCTCTTTCGTGATATCGACGTTGGCAAAGTTTTTACCAATCTCGAATACTGAAGGCAGACGCTTCATGATGGTTTCAACACCCAAATGGGTCATATCCATCACGATATGATCAGCATTTGGACCACAACCACGGCCTTCTTTAATTTCTTGGTCCATAGAACGAGAAACCAAATCACGTGGTGCTAAGTCTTTAACCGTTGGCGCATAACGCTCCATGAACGCTTCGCCATCTTTATTACGTAAGATAGCGCCTTCACCTCGGCAACCTTCGGTCAATAGTACGCCGGCACCATGAACGCCGGTTGGGTGGAACTGCCAGAACTCCATATCTTGTAGTGGAATACCTGCGCGAACCGCCATGCCAATACCGTCACCAGTATTAATATAAGCGTTGGTAGAGGCAGCAAAGATACGACCAGCACCACCTGTCGCTAGGACAGTAATTGGCGACTGGAATACCGCAACAGTACCAGTTTCTTGCTCAATCGCGATGACGCCATTGATGTTGCCGGCTTCATCTTTGATCAAATCAAGGGCAATCCACTCAATAAAGAATTCAGTACCTTGCTGTAGGTTTTTTTGATATAGCGTATGCAGTAGCGCGTGACCGGTACGGTCAGCAGCAGCACACGCACGTTGTACGGCTTTTTCGCCATAGTTTGAGGTATGACCACCGAATGGGCGCTGATAAATTGTGCCATCTTCATTACGGTCAAACGGCATGCCCATGTGCTCAAGCTCGTATACTACTTTTGGCGCTTCACGGCACATGTACTCAATCGCGTCTTGGTCACCCAACCAGTCTGACCCTTTAACGGTATCATAAAAGTGGAAATGCCAGTTATCGTTGCTCATGTTACCGAGACTTGCACCGATACCGCCCTGAGCTGCAACAGTGTGCGAGCGGGTTGGGAATACTTTGGTTAAGACTGCAACCTTCATGCCGGCTTCAGCTAAGTGCAATGATGCACGCATACCTGAACCACCACCACCAACGATGACCGCGTCATAGTTTAAAGTTTTGATATTGCTAATGGTATTGTCTTGTCTAGTTGCCATTACGGTTTTCCTAATGCCTGTTAATACTTGCGAAGTAAATACAAGGACTGCTTAACCAGTCATACACTCCGAGCTGAATCATCGACTCAAAGCACGGATATGGATGATGTAATTGTATATAACTGGGTATCTAAGCCGCCTTCAACCACTTACTAAAATATGCATATCTATCTGAGCGTTAAACAGCAACGACACCGAAGCCGTTACCCCAAAAAATCATGATGCCCCAGAATAAAAATACAAAAACGGCAATAATCATTAATGTCTGTAAGACCAAGCGTAGGCCAGCTGCGCTCGCGCCCAATTTACCAGTAGTGATATAGTCTGTGAACACGGTCCACATACCAATCCATGCATGACCGGCTAGCGCTAGAACTGCTACTAAGCTAAATAGACGCATCGGTAAGCTGGTCATAAAATTTGACCATTCCGTGTAGCTCACATCGCCATGGGTCAAAAAGAAGCCCAATAGCGCCACACTATAAACTGCTAAGACCACCGCACTGATACGTTGGACTATCCAATCACGTGAGCCTGAGCCGGTTAGACTGGTTGCGCTTTTTATTCCTGAATCGTTTCTCATTAGAACATCACCCATACAAATGACGCGACTATTAATATCGCTGCAATTACAAAGCTGATCATAGAGGCAGCACGGCCAGATTTCAGCTCTTCATTCATGCCCATATCAGCAAATAAATGCTTCATACCCATCACAAAGTGATAAGCGATGGCGGCGACGAAAATCCATGCCAAAAAGCGCACTAAAACATTGTCAAAAACGGTTTCAAAACTCTCAGGCGATGCCAAAGAATTCTGCAATAACCACAGCATGACTGGAATAAGTAAAAATAAAATGATGCCAGAGATACGATGCAAGATTGAAGCAATCGCAATCGGTGATCGATTAACACTAATCACTTGGCTGAGGGGCAGATCAATAGGTCGGTTGCTTTTCACAGCGGGCATCCTTTTTGCGGTTATGTCTGGTAGTTACTTATGATTTAGCAATCGTCTGCCAAATACACTGAGCACCACACAAGACGAATAAAGTAAGGAAGGAAGAGCTAGCTGACGTCATTTAATTTGCGCTAAATCTGAAAGTATACGGAGATTGACAGGGTCATTATGGGCATTCAACTATTGCTCAATAAACCCTTTCAACAATAAGCTTTCTACATATTAACAGACCACAAAACGAAGCACGGGATAAATCGATTAACTATTCTATTTTTACTGGTTCCCATTAACAAAAAAAAGACAACGCCATGGAGTCATCTCTATGTTATCCTTTTTTGTTAAGGTAAACTTCACTGTAAGCTATTTAAAAATAGAACAGTTAACAAGAATATTCAAGCGATAAGCTCGGTCTTGGTCTATAAAGTGATTATTCAATCGTAACAAAGTATGAGTGGAGCAAAGCCCCTCACCTACTTTATTAGGACAAGTCATCAATTTGCGCAAAGCTAGTGCCAGTTAAATCCCTCTAATTATAAAATGACTGAGCCCTAATTACAAATTTATCCCCTAAATAGTGGTTATTAGAGATTTATTAACAAAAAACTGGCTATTTGCAATATGAATTCATTAGTATTACTCAGGCTTAGTGACCTATAAAGCCAAACGAATGTATCAGCTAATGATGCTCTGTCTGTTTTATAGTAAATATTAGAAGATATCTCAACAGAGTACTTGGTTAAAACTGTCTCTTTATATCTAGGTTAATAATAATCATTACGCTATGATAAATAAGAGGGTTTACAGTCAAATTACCTACTAGACATATTTTGATACAAAGTTTACAACCGATAAGCACTACTAGCGCACGTCTATTGGTGGTCTAGCAAGTAAAAGTCTTTTCAAAACTTAAGTAATAACTGCTAATATAGCCTGCATATTAAATAGGTCACATTCATTTTGGCCATTTGACTATTTATGATGCGAGGGTGTGCGTCACTATTATTTTTGTTCTAACAAGTTAAAACAATGGAGATTAAATTATGGCTGATAATCAAGCCACATTGACCGTAGATGGTAAGGACTACCAACTTCCTATTACTGAAGGTACTTTAGGGCCGTCAGTTATCGAAGTTGCTGCTTTCCAACAAGCTGGCTACTGGACCTATGATCCAGGCTTTATGGCAACTGCTCCTGTCGAATCGAAAATTACCTTCATTGATGGCGGTAAAGGCGAGCTATTGCATCGCGGCTATCCTATTGACCAGTTAGCAAACAATGCAGAATATCTAGAAGTGGCTTATGCACTGATTCATGGTGATCTGCCTAACGCTGAGCAAAAAGCCGATTTCTTTGAAAAAATTCGTAAGCATACTGGTGTTCATGATCAATTGCGTAAGTTCTTTGAAGGCTTCCGTCGTGACGCCCATCCAATGGCAATTATGGTTGGTGTCGTTGGTGCCTTATCTGCGTTTTATCATGAAGATTTAGACATCAGCAATGAAGAACATCGTGAAATTACCGCGATTCGTCTCATCGCTAAAATGCCTACACTTGCGGCAATGAGTTATAAATACTCACAAGGTGAACCGTTCATGTATCCACGTAATGATTTCAATTATGCGGAAAACTTCTTATACATGATGTTTGCAACCCCTGCTGATGTTGATTATAAAACCAACGACGTTATCACGCGTGCTATGGACAAAATCTTTACTTTGCATGCTGATCACGAACAAAACGCATCAACGTCTACCGTACGTCTAGCAGGTTCTACTGGCGCCAATCCTTACGCTTGTATCGCTGCTGGTATCGCCGCCCTTTGGGGACCATCACATGGTGGCGCTAACGAAGCCGTACTTGAGATGCTAGATGAAATCGGTTCAGTAGAAAACGTTCCAGAATTTATGGAAAAAGTGAAAAGCCGTGAAGTGAAACTGATGGGCTTTGGTCACCGTGTTTACAAAAACTTTGACCCACGTGCACAAGTGATGAAAGAAACTTGTGACGAAGTACTAGGCGCATTGGGTATCAATGATCCTAAGCTTGAGCTTGCTATGGCACTTGAGAAAATCGCTTTAGAAGACCCATTCTTCGTTGAGCGTAACTTGTATCCAAACGTTGATTTTTACTCTGGCATTATCCTTAAAGCCATCGGTATCCCAACGTCAATGTTTACCGTTATCTTTTCACTAGCTCGTACTTCTGGTTGGATCAGCCATTGGTTAGAGATGCACAGCGCACCATTCAAAATCGGTCGCCCACGCCAGTTATACACTGGTGAAACGCAGCGCGATTTCGTTAAAGTTGAAGATCGTAAATAGTAATTAAGCATTTGTAAAAATAAACAGCCATAAAAAAATCTCGCCATGTGCGAGATTTTTTTATGGCTAAATTTAACGGATTACTTAAATTCTTTTAGCGTTTGCTCATATTTAGCGATTTGTTCATCATAACCTTCAATCGTTTCATTGAATTTTGCCATTAGCATCTCAAATTCTTGCTGTTGGGTTTGTTTCATTTTTTGCATATCTAGTACTTGCTGGGCTTCTATCTGCTCCCAAACTTGATGCTGAATAATTAAACGTGCCAATGCAGGGCTTTTAGAACTGACTCTGCCAGCAATTTCTGCATCTTCAAAAAGCTGTGGTACTAAGGTTGCGACATTAATCAAAGTATCCGTATCCTGCGCATTCAGTGGCGTGGTCACTGGCTGATAAAGCGCTTCCATTGCTTGCTCATAGCGTTCTATAATCTGCTTTTCAGTTAATATCACAGGCTTACGTGGCTCTAAGCTAATACGCTTTAACACCGTTAAATCGCGCTCACCAACTTCGGTACTGGTGTTAATTTCATCGTTTGTGTCAGTATCTGTCGCAGAGTTGCCATTTGCTACATCCTTTGCAGCTGCTTCCGGATCTTGTGTTAGTTGTGGCGTAGCAGTTATAGCTCCTTGATCGCTGTTAGCTGGCTGATTATTGCCAGTTGCAACAGTAGGCTCATCGACTAATAAAGCGTTTTCACTGTCTGCGATATCAGCAGCTTGTAGCGACTCGTACTCTGCTTGCAGACGCCCCTGCAATGCCTGAAACTGGGTAACATATAAAGGTTGGAACTGCTCAATACGTGCGGCAGCAGAATCACTTTGCGCCATCGGTTGGCTGTCTTCTTCACTTGTTTGCTCACTGGTTTGGGGCTTATCCGCTACATTTTCTTCTGCTGCTTGCTGCTGACATCCGCTTAACAATAAGACACCAGTCAATGCCGCTGCCAGTAAGGCATTTGAGTGCTGTGGACACTCAATACCTTTATTAGTAAGGTTACCATAAACACCATTATCATGTTTTACTAGCCAAAATTTAAACATCTGAATTTATTTCCTGTGTTAAAAACAAAAATATCACATAGCTATATAGAGGTTAAGAATCAGTCGCGGCATGGTCTACTAGGCTCAAGATTAGTCGCAATTAAACCACTAAAAATGGAATGCAGCCTGCAAGATCTTGACAGTATTGTCCGCGCTGACGACGAACAAAATAGTCTTGTACCATGCGTGCCTGCTGCTCGATACCATATTTAAAAAAAGGCTTACCCATTTCTAGTCCATAATTATAGCGACGATCGATAATAGCACCGCGTACCACCTTCAAGCCTTGTTGCAGCTGCCACACATGTGTCAATTCATGTATCAGCCAACCTTGTTTGCCTAATGGCGCTTGGCTGAAATCATCTATCCAATCTGATGCATGAAAATAAATATGACCATTAGGACTCACAGCGTAATGTTTGAGTACCCACCATGCTGTTTTCAGCTGAACGTCATCAAGTCTGAGGCTGTCACCAAAAACCGAACGTGCAAGATTAATTTCACCTTCAGTAAGAGACCGCGCTTGTTGTTTAGCAGTTACTAAGTTAGCAGATGCTGAACTACGATTTAATAGACGCTTAAAAATCGACTGCAACATGACTACTATCATCCTTTATCTGTGATCTATCATTTTCATAAGGTTAATTAACACCTTAATAGGGATAATATAGATATAAGTAAAGCGTTAAAGACATAAGCTGTACATTTAGCTGACTTTTATTAACGTGAATCTGCGTTAGCCTAGCTTTTATAATAATGTTAAAGACATCATGAATTATTATCTTATTTATGACTTATTGCTTAATCGCAATAAGGACAGCATTATAAAGACAAATATGGAAAGCAGTAATTTGAGTTCGTATATTATGGATAACTGTTTAATCTTACAATAAAAAGCTTTGAATCACAGAAGCTATAGAGAATTTTATGCCACCTAATTTTCATGCTGATACACCCCTCGCCCAGCGTATGCGCCCGACCACGCTTGATGCCATTATTGGTCAAGAGCACTTGTTAGCAGTAGGTGCTCCTTTACGGCGCTTGGTAGAGCAAGGACATCTGCCGTCTGTTATTTTGCATGGAGAAGCAGGCATTGGCAAAACAACCATCGCTATGCTTTTGGCGGATGCCGTTGAACGAACCTTCCACGCACTATCTGCTTTAAATACTGGGGTTAAGCAGTTACGCGAGGTATTAGATACTAAGGATTCGCTCAGCTTTGAGTCGCCTGTTGTATTCATTGACGAGATTCATCGCTTTAATAAAGCTCAGCAAGATGCATTACTGGGCGCTGTAGAGTCTGGTGATATTACCTTGATTGGCGCGACCACTGAAAATCCTTCCTTTAGTGTCAATAATGCGCTGTTATCACGTTGCCAAGTGTATCGCCTAGAGCCATTGACGCCTGAGCAAATCAGTGCGGTATTACAGCGGGCGCTTTTAGAAGATAATATATTGAAAAACCTATCGGTCGATTTGCAGGCGCAAGATACGATTAGCCAGTTGGCACATGGTGATGCACGAAAAGCCCTTAATTTATTAGAGCTTGCCATTCAGACGGCTGATACCAATCAATCACCGCTCATAATCGATGATGCACTGGTCGCCCGTGTCGCCCAGACCGCACTCGTACGCTATGATAAAGATGGTGAGCAGCATTATGATATGGTCTCAGCCATGATAAAGTCAGTGCGCGGCTCAGATCCTGACGCGGCACTATATTGGATGGCGCGCATGCTAGTGGGCGGTGAGCCGGCTGACTTCATCGCGCGGCGTTTGGTGATTTTAGCCAGTGAAGATATCGGTAATGCCAACCCTAATGCCCTACTCCTTGCTGATGCGGCATTGCGCAGTGTCCAATCCATCGGCATGCCAGAATCACGTATTATCTTGGGGCAAGTGGTGGTCTATCTGGCAACTAGTGCCAAGAGTAATAGTACTTACAACGCTATCAATGCTGCGATGAGCTTGGCAGAAAAAGACGCCTCACCTGTGCCGCTACACCTACGTAATGGCGTGACCAAATTAATGCGCAATCAGGGATATGGACAAGATTATATTTATCCGCACGATTATCCCAATCATTATTATGCGCAAAGCTACTTACCAGACAATTTAATCGGTACGCGCTTTTATGAATTTGCGGACAATCAGCGTGAGCAGCATAGCAAGCAGTTTATCGATTGGCTGAAAGACCAAGCGGCCAGTAATGACTAATCACTCAAAATACGACTGATTATATGCGCTGATTTATCAATTGTCGTTACCATTAGTGATACTAATCACGATTTTAGACAGACTGGCCTATATAGTTTCAAGATGAGGCAGCACAGTGGGATGAAAAGCGTTAAAATGTCCTCATAATGATGTATAAGCAATGATTAGATAACGTCTACAGTTGATCTATTTGATCCAGCGCGTTTTGCTTAGCCGCAACAGCGCTTTGTCGCATCTACTGCTACAATAGGCAGATAACGCTTTATATCCCATATTGACACCTATTTATACAATAAAATATTGAGATCTACTATGAGTTTAAATACGATTCCTGAGATTATCGAAGACATTCGTGCAGGTAAAATGGTCATCTTGATGGATGATGAAGACCGCGAAAACGAAGGCGATATTATCATGGCAGCGACCCACGTGCGCCCTGAAGATATCAACTTCATGATTACTCATGCACGTGGCTTAGTTTGTTTGACCTTGTCACAAGCACGTTGCCAGCAGTTGGCACTGCCACTCATGTCTGACCGTAATGAAGCAAAATTTAGTACCAATTTTACCGTTTCTATTGAAGCGGCTGAAGGCGTGACTACGGGTATTTCAGCCGCTGACCGCGCGCGTACCATTCAAGCAGCTGTCTCCTCTTCTGCAAAACCAGAAGACATCGTTCAGCCTGGGCATATTTTTCCAATCATGGCACAGAATGGTGGTGTCTTGCACCGCGCCGGACATACCGAAGCAGGTTGTGATTTGGCACGTCTTGCCGGACTTGAGCCAGCAGCGGTGATTGTAGAGATTATCAATGCCGATGGCACCATGGCACGCCGTGATGATCTTGAAGTATTTGCAAAGGAACATGATTTAAAAATTGGTACGATTGCTGATTTGATTAACTACCGTATTGCTAATGAGCAAACCGTCGAAGAGATTGCATCGCATCCGTTTGAGACCGAGTATGGCACTTTTACCTTACATCGTTTCCGTGAGTTCGGTGCGACTGAAACCCATTTAGCTTTGGTTAAAGGCGATGTGAGCCAAGGTGTTAGCACTGTTCGCGTCCATGGTTTCCATCCTCTACGCGACTTGTTTGCTGCCAAAAATGATACCACTGGTCGTAGCGGCTGGAGTGTACGCTCAGCATTAGAAGAGATCAGTGCATCAGAGCGTGGTGTCTTGGTTTGGATTGGCAATCATGAGCCGACTGACTTGGGCGATGCCTTGGACAAGGCGGCATTGAATGAAGCTCTGTCTACCATCACACAGCAACCATATCGCAGTATTGGTGTTGGCGCACAGATTTTGCGTCATTTAGGGGTACGTGATATGCACCTCTTGTCCTCACCGATGAAGTTTTATGCCTTATCAGGTTTTGATTTGAACGTGGTTGATTTTGTCCATGCACCAAAGCAAGATTAATAGGCTTAATTAATAGAAACTTATGATCAATAAAAAAGGCGCATCAACTGAGGTTGGTGCGCCTTTTTTCTTATTTGCTCAAAGCTTAATCACAAAGCATCATACTTAGAGTTGTGGGATATGACCGAATGTTGCTTCTAGAGCTAGTAGTCGTTCACGCTCCTCATTCGTCCATGGCTTTTTGTCTTGACCATTGCTCTCTAAGCGCACTATCACTGCCTCAGCGGTCGCAACGATGGCAGCTTGTGCCGTACTATAATAGCTGTACTCGATTACTATGCTGGTGGTACCCAAACGCTGGCAACGAACGCCTAATAACAAGGTATCAGGAAAAATCACTGGGCGCAAATACTGGCAGCTTGATTGTGCCAATACCGTGACCATATTGCCATCAAACATGCCCAGCGCCTGCAAATAGCCAATACGGGCTGACTCAGCGTAGCGATAGTACACCACATTATTTAGATGATTAAAGGCATCCATTTCACCCCAATGAATCGGCTGCTGATGGATAATAGGATAATGCGCTAGCTCTTCAGGACGATGATGGTCCAAATTATCAATGATAGATGTTTGATTGAAAAGTTCCATAACTGCCTGTCTCTTATTTTTATAATACTTTAAAACAATAACACTTTAAAACAATCGTATAAATCCGTAGTGCATTAACGTTGCGGCTTATTTAAAATCTGTGAGGTTAATAATGGCGATGTTTTTGGTGCATTCGCAATCAGTCTATCCAAACCTTCGATCACTTCTGGCATATTTCTAGGAGAGGATTTGGTCTGCAAGTCATTTTTGTCTGACTGTTGCTTGTTATCGATAGAAGCCTGTGATTCTGCTTGTTTAGGCATCAGCGTTTGCAGCCGCTTACGTGCTTGATTTAAATACATGACTAACTGATCACGATCATGCATGTTGCTGGCTTGACTGGCTAGATTTAAGGTCATGATGGCTTCATGAATCGTCAGCTGCCGACGCGTTAAAAGGCTATTGTCAATAAATTGGCTCGTCGCTGTGTTTTTCTGTGGTGCACTGTTGAGCTCAGTATTAGCAGCACGCTCATGGCGATATAAAAAATCTTGGATATTTTGAATCGCAAGGTTTTGCAGCTGCCAAGAGCTTGGTTGAGCACTTCTCGCCTGCAAGCGCTCAATATCTTTAACCAAGCTTTGTTTAATAACAACCGTTAGTGCAGGCGCAATCTCATTACTTTTCTGTGAAAGCTGCCAATGTAGACCTTGCAATAAATCAATCGCCGCACTGCCATTACTGTCTGCCAGCAACCTATCAGCAGCTTGTATCTGGATACGTAATAAATCCAGCTGGTTTTGAGCTTGGCTATTGACCGCTGCACTAGTCGCTGGCAGCGTTTGTTGACTCATGGCAAATAAGCGGTCGTCCATCTCATTTAAACGGCTGACAACTTGCTCATTACTTTGCAAGCGCTCATTGACCGTATGCTGAAAACGCTGCTGACTGATATATAGCCACAGTAAGACGCCTATCAACAATAAAATAACCACCCATTGCAAGCGCAACAAGAACATATTTGCTTGCCGGCGCTGCTGAAGAGCAGAAGGATCTTTCGATAACGATTCAGAATTCATTGGCATAAGGCCACACCGTTCATGATTGATAAGGTTAAGCGTAAACAGTTGAGCAAGTAGTTTAAGTAATTTTAGAGTAAGTAGCACGTTACGCTGAACGTCTCTTTTTTATCTCAAATTTACTATATGTTAAATATTATAAGCTGGTTGTCTTAATAGCAGTGAGAATGGTTTCTGGCGCCAAACCCTCTACGCGCCAATAACTTAAATTTTGCTCAGCAACCATATTGGCTAAGCGCTCACCCAATACCACATAAGCAAAGTCTGATAGTTTAAGTGGCGCATTGACTGACATTACTTGGTGTTCTGCTGCTACATCGAATGTTTTGGCAGCCTGAACGATACTTTCCCAATGCTCAAATGCGGTACCACTACTTACAATGACAATGGGTTTTGCTTGCTGCGACGCGGTTACGCCAACGGTCGCATTTCGATTATTGAAATCTTGTAGCCATTGCTGATACTGCATCATGGCATCAACAGGCATTTTGCGCTCGTACCAAGCAATGCTATCGATATGCACACCGCGCGCTTGCAAAGTATCGACCAATAATCGTCGTCCACCAAGACCTCGCCACACGAGTAGCTTATCCCCCGCCTGCAGGTTATCAATCTCAGGCATCGCCAGCATACCTTCGTTATTAGCAATAACAGGCTGCAGTACTTGATAACTGGCGTTTGATAACTTTGCCTCATTTAACACAGCAGCAGTCGCTTCACCAACCGCAATCAGATGGCTTGGCGCTACTAAAATATTAGAGCTACCTTCTATAGCCTCTACTTCTTTATCAGTCGCGCCATTATCTTGGTGCTCACGCTCAAGCAACTGCCAAATAGCCAAACCTGAGGCTGCCGCTGTCGGGCTCACGATGACCAGTGCTTGATACTCGCCTGCTAGCCATTGGCGCATCAGCATCATATCGTTATCAGTGACTAAACGCGGTTGTAGTGTCAACATCGGCATATCAACAACCGACATACCTGCCGCTTGTAAATGTCGCGTCAGCGGTGCGGCACGCTCGACTGGGCGTGTATTGATGACAAGTTGCGGCAGCAGTGATGGCCTATTAATTGGTTGATTTGAATCCGTGGACTTAGATGATGACCAAGACATAAATATACCGTGAAAAAAGCAAATAGAGTTAGCACCATCATAGAGTCATCTAAACCATGATAACTCTATGACTGAGTTGATAATGGTGATCCAGTGTTATACAGACTAGCTATTACTCAGGATGATAGATCGCTGATAGAATCTCACCAGCACCTGCTTGTAATAACATCTCAGCAACTTCGATACCCAACTGGTTTGCTTGGGCTTCTTGCTCAGCTTGACTGCCCATCAACGTCTGGCGCTTGTCCACCTTAAGCAGCTCGCTACCATCTTCTTGACCAACGCGACCGCGCAGCCATAAGGTATCGCCATCATCGTTGTTACCATTGTCATTATCATTGCTATCATTATCAGCAGCCAATGCATCTGCCTTTTGTAATACAGCATAAGCGGCGATAGGTACTTGGCAACCGCCCTGCAGATGACGATTTAATGCGCGCTCAGCGATTAAGCGGATACGGGCTTTGTCGTCATTGAGTGGTGCCAATAATTTTAATACGTCAGCATCATCTTCACGACATTCAATTGCTAACGCGCCTTGCCCAACCGCTGGCAAGCAAATATTGATATCCAACTCACTACGAATACGTGCATCAAGCTCAATGCGCTGTAGACCACTAGTCGCCAAAATAATCGCATCATACTCGCCCGCATCTAACTTGCTTAGTCGCGTGCCGACATTGCCGCGGAGGGTTTTAATTTGCAAATCGGGACGATAAGCTTTGATTTGACACTGACGACGCAAACTTGCAGTACCGACTACCGCCCCTTGTGGCAACTCATCGATACTATGATAAGTATTCGATACAAAAGCGTCGGTTGGTGAAGCACGTTTGCAATAAACGCCTAGCGTCAACCCTTCTGGTAAATCCATGGGCACGTCTTTGAGTGAGTGCACTGCAATATCTGCTTGCTTGTCATACAGTGCTTGCTCAAGCTCTTTAACAAATAAACCTTTGCCGCCAATTTTAGCCAGTGGCGTATCCAAAATTTTGTCACCTTTAGTGACAATTTTTAGCAGATTAATTGTCATCTCAGGATACAAAGCTAGTAATCGATCACGAATATGCTCAGCTTGCCATAATGCCAGTGGGCTCTGGCGCGTAGCGATATTTAAGGTAGTCAAAGCAGGTTGCTGCATGGTGCTCATAAAAGGCCTCAATAATTTTAATACTAAACGGTCATTGCTCGACGATAATGTGAGTTTTTCGCCCAAGATGGGCGTAAAAATGGTTTATAACGATAATAATGCAAAAAAAATACCCCTATTTAAGCATAAATAAGGGTTTGATGATATGGCGTGATTATTTTAGGAGACAAAGTGAGGCATGCTTAGATGTTTTGAATCTTTTCGCGCAGCCCTGGTAAATGGCGGCGGCTCACTGCCAAAGTCTCATCAATTCCTTTAAAATGTAACTGATATTGGCCGGCATCTAAAGTCTCTAAAAAATCTAAATATTTGATATTGATGATAGCGTTACGATGTACCCGGAACAGCTTGTCTTCAAACTCTTGCTCAAGCTCTTTTAAGGTGTCATCAATGAGCACGATGCCATCCTTGTGCCGTACTTTGACGTACTTCTGATCTGCCGTAAAATAGTAGATATCTTTGAGTTTTATCAGCTCAACACCGCGATGGGTACGCGCTGCAATATGTTCGCGCACTGGACGAGACGTTGGACTTTCAAGTTTACGAATCTCATTGAGCTGCGCAGCATTGAGATTGGTGGCTTTTTCTAGGGCTTCGAGCAACTCATCTTTATTGGCAGGCTTTAGCAAGTAACCAATAGCATTGGCTTTTAGAGCGGCAATGGCATAATGATCATAGGCCGTCACAAAGATGATTGCGGGCGGATGTTGCAGCTTAGCAAGCTCTTGCGCACACTGTACGCCATCCATCTCAGGCATACGAATATCTAGCAATATGATGTCTGGCTGCTGAGATTTTACGGCACTAATGGCTTCGATACCCGTCTTTGCTTGGGCAACCACCTCATGACCTGACTCTTTAACAATCCTAACCAAACGTTCACGAGCTAATGGTTCATCATCACAAACTACGATCCGCATGCAAGCTCCTTTCAAGGGCATACTTTGAACATATATTTAAAAATATCAATAATATATTAGCACTTATAACCTATCATCTAGTATAGGGAAATAATGGTTTTTGATAATAGATTTACCTTAATCAGACTTATTATCCGTCCATACTATTCGTGCCATATTATAAATGCTGCAATAAATATGCCACGGTTAAAAAAGCTATAAACTAACGTCCTGTAGCGGATAATCGATAGTCGTCATAATCTGTTTGCTTGTCACCCTACTTTGGATATCTGCACTCTGACCAAAATACGCTTGTAAGCGCTGCGCTTGAATATGAAAATCCATATGCTGGCGCAAATCATGATGGATCATTAAACTATTTTTAGGTAATTGCACGTTAATGGTGATTGCCACACGGTGCTGTAGCCACGTGACATGAATATCGATATATACAGTTTCAGTGCTCCTCTCAACCACATTCAGCAGCATTTTTTCAATCACGCTCTGTAAACTCAAAGCGGTAATGACCATGTCATACATGATATTTTCATCAGGCAGCTGCCAACTTACTACCAACTTGTCTGCCAATCGAATCGCCTCAATGGCCAAATAATGCTCACAAAGTGCCACCTCTTCTGCAAAACTGATCTCGCGCGCGCCATTAAAGCTGGCACGAAATAATACTGAAACGTGTTGTAATAAATCAGCAGCGCGAGAAGGATTGGTCTCAATCAGTGACATCAAGGTATTAATGGTATTAAAAAAGAAATGCGGTGCCAGACGCGCTTTTAATACATCATTTTGTGCGGCAAGCTTTTTTTCAAACGATTGCTTCAACGCCGTCATCTCACGATAACGACGTAAAAAGATCAGCAATCCTGTAATGGTAAATCCTGCAATAATTAAAGTGTTAAAGATAACGGTTGAAATAAAAGCAGTGAGAGTAAAGGTAAAGGCGCCTGTATTGATCATCAATAACAAAACCAGTATCAACGTGATAATGGCACTGATAGTAATGATGAACAGAACATATAAGCTCACCTTCAGTGTACGCATACGTTTAAAAACAGGACGTAGATAGTCAATAAGATAAAAGGAAGGCAGTAGTGTTAAGGTGGTTTGGATAAATCTTGCCGTCATTTTTATGGCAAATTGTGTTTCATTGACAACGCTATGACGATCGACAATCGCTAAAAAAAGCGACCAAAAAAAGATTACCAGCAGCCATTGCCAAGGTTTCATGATTTCCATGAGCTTGGGTATAAAAAACTCTAAGCGCTCCGCTAGTAAGGCAACCTCATCATTTGCTATACTTGAGTTCTTATTCTCTTGACTTGTCTTAGACTGATATGAACGCCAATTCTTCAAACCTTAGTAATCCCGATTCAAATAAAAATTCATCTGCTTCTGAGTTTAGCACAGATGCTTCTATAACAAACGCTGCCGCACAGAACAGCCCTACTACTAGTAGTCAGGGTCAGCAGATGTGGGGAGGACGCTTTAGTGAAGCGACTGACAGCTTTGTGGCAGCCTTTACCGCATCGGTTGGTTTTGACCAGCGCTTTGCCCGCCACGATATTCAAGGCTCAATTGCCCATGCGACCATGCTCAGAGAATGCGGTATCTTGGAAGCTGATGACGTTGCAACGATCATTGATGGTTTGCATCAAGTGCTACGCGAAATCGAAGCCGGTGAGTTTAATTGGTCGATTGCGTTAGAGGACGTGCATATGAACGTCGAATCGCGCCTGACCGATATCGTCGGCGCGGTAGGCAAAAAGCTGCATACCGGTCGCAGCCGTAATGACCAAGTGGCGACTGATATTCGTCTTTGGTTACGCGAAGAGACTGATAATATCATTGCGCTATTGGTGCGCTTGCAAAGTGGCTTGCTAGATTTGGCTGAGCAACATACTGATACCATCATGCCAGGCTTCACCCATTTGCAAACCGCGCAGCCGGTCAGCTTTGGTCATCATGTCATGGCATGGTTTGAGATGCTATACCGTGATACCGAGCGCCTAGTCGATGCCCGTCGCCGCATTAACCAAATGCCGCTTGGTAGCGCGGCACTTGCTGGTACGACTTTTCCAATTGACCGTACCATTACCGCTGAGCTATTAGGTTTCGAAGGTATTTGCCAAAACTCGCTTGATGCGGTATCAGATCGTGATTTTGCCATCGAATTTACTTCGGCAGCATCTATTTTAATGATGCATATGTCACGCATGAGCGAAGAGATCATTCTTTGGATGTCAGCACAATTTAACTTTGTGCAGATTCCTGACCGCTTTTGTACCGGCTCATCAATCATGCCGCAAAAGAAAAACCCTGATGTACCAGAGTTGGTTCGTGGTAAAGCCGCACGGGTATTTGGTCAATTGATGACGTTACTTAGCCTCATGAAAAGTCAGCCGCTTGCTTATAATAAAGACAATCAAGAAGACAAAGAACCGCTATTTGATTGTGTTGATACCTTGACCGGTTCATTACTAGCATTTGCTGATATGCTACCAAATATCACGCCGAATAAAGAAAATATGCGCGCCGCCACGATGAAAGGTTATGCAACTGCAACTGATTTAGCGGATTATCTGGTGCGCCGTGGCGTGGCATTCCGTGATGCTCATGAAGTGGTCGGTAATGCCGTCGCTTTGGGCATTGCTGAGGGCGTTGATTTAAGCGACTTATCTCTTGCGCAACTCCAGCAGTTTAGCGATGCGATTGGTGAAGACGTGTTTGAGTATTTAACCTTAGAAGGCTCACTTGCCGCGCGTGATCATTTGGGCGGTACTGCGCCGAATCAAGTCAAACAAGCCGTCAGCCGTGGTCGTACTCGATTGGAATTATTCGCTTAATATCTGTTTAATAGTATTAGCGCTTTATTATTAAAAATACCCGCCTTTGTTGCGGGTGTTTTTTTGAGCATAATCAGGTACAGTATTAGGTAATATCATTTGTTATTAACCTCATTAAAAAAACCATTATAAACAGGAGTCATTCATGACCGAAACCTTTAACCCACAAGCCAATACCGTTTTTTGCCGCAAATATCAGCAAGAGTTACCAAAAATGCCGCATCCGCCTTTTCCGAATAAAAAAGGTCAAGAACTGCAAGAAACCGTGTCTGAAAAGGCTTGGAAAGAGTGGCTTGAGCAGCAAACCATGCTGATTAACGAAAACCATCTTAGTATGCTGGATCCAAAAGCGAAGCAATTTTTAACTGAGCAGCGCGATAAATTTTTAGATAATGAAGATTATGAGCGTGCTCAGGGATGGACACCAGAAAGTTAATATTGAAACGGTACTAACAAATCGGTAAATGACTAGGACTTGTCGTCGAAGTTTGATAGTATTAAGAAGATTCACAACACTGACAGACTCGGGGTGCGATATATATTGACTGCTTGATATGCAGTTGACGTATGGTCGCTGAGAAACCACCCGCCGAACCTGATGCGGTTAGTACCGACGCAGGGAAGTCTTAAGCTTATGTTATATCTGTATAAAGGGCGCGCAGAAATGCCTTCTTATTATTGTTCATATCTAGCAGCGCTTTATATTGCTGTATGCCAATAAATAAAATGATGCCCACCAATCCTTTATAGATAAGCTATCAAAATAAATTTTGATAGCATTATTGTTTCGTGATTGAATTTATCGATATGGGATAGGCTTGCCCCGCAGATACTGGCGGTGTTGATTTTATTCAAAAACCAACACGCTAGGACAGCATATGACTATTTCAGATATTGGCTCGCAAGCCACCACACATACCCCTGTAAAAGCAAGCAAAGCAGACGCACTAAAAACTCCCGCCCATCGCAGCGAAACTGACGCCCGTTTTGAAGAAGACGCACGCGACCTACATCGCATTTTGCCTGCCTCTCGCAAAGTCTATATCGAAGGCTCACGCCCTGACATTCAAGTGCCGATGCGCGAGATTACCCTAGACCCTACTCCTATCCAAGGCGTGTCCGAGTCCGAGTGGGAGCAAAATCCACCGTTTTATGTGTATGACACCTCGGGCGTCTATACCGACCCCAATGCCACGATTGACTTGACCAAAGGTCTGCCAAAACTACGCGAAGGTTGGATAGATGAGCGCGGTGATACCGAACAGCTAGCTGGTTTATCAAGCTCATACGGTCTGGCGCGCGCACGTGATATCAGTACTGCAAACTTACGCTTTGCTCATATTGACAAGCCTCGCCGTGCTAAAGCTGTTGATGGGAAAGTAGGTAACGTTACTCAATTGCACTATGCTCGCCGTGGCATTATTACCCCAGAAATGGAATATATAGCTATCCGCGAAACCCAAAAACAGCATGAGCTGACTGATATGCGCCAGCACGAAGGCGAGACTTTTGGTGCGCACACGCCAGCGATTATCACCCCAGAATTTGTACGCAGTGAAGTGGCTGCTGGTCGCGCTATTATCCCTAACAATATCAACCATCCTGAATCTGAACCTATGATTATCGGGCGTAATTTTTTAGTAAAAATTAACGCCAATATCGGTAACTCAGCGCTGGGTTCTTCTATCGATGAAGAAGTCTCGAAAATGACATGGGCGACGCGTTGGGGTGCGGATAACATCATGGATCTGTCTACTGGTAACCATATTCATGAAACCCGTGAATGGCTGATTCGTAATTCACCTGTACCGATTGGTACGGTGCCGATTTATCAAGCGTTAGAAAAAGTCGATGGCGTAGCCGAAGATTTAACGTGGGAAATATTTCGCGACACTTTGATTGAGCAAGCCGAGCAAGGCGTTGATTACTTCACCATTCACGCTGGCGTATTGCTTGAATACGTTCCGCTAACTGCCGGACGCTTAACCGGTATCGTCTCGCGTGGTGGCTCTATCATGGCACAGTGGTGCATGTTTCATAATAAAGAAAGCTTTTTATATACCCATTTTGAAGACATCTGCGAGATTATGAAACAGTATGATGTGGCATTTAGTTTGGGCGATGGCTTACGTCCGGGCTGCTTGCAAGATGCCAATGATGAAGCGCAGTTTGGTGAGCTGCGTACCCTTGGCGAGCTGACGCAAGTGGCATGGAAGCATGACGTACAGGTCATGATTGAAGGTCCGGGACACGTGGCAATGAACCGTATTAAAGAAAATATGGATTTGCAGCTTGAAGTTTGTGCTGATGCGCCCTTTTATACACTAGGACCCTTAACCACCGATATCGCACCCGGTTACGACCATATTACCAGTGCCATTGGTGCGGCAATGATTGGCTGGTTTGGCACTGCGATGCTCTGCTATGTGACCCCAAAAGAGCATTTAGGTTTGCCGAATAAAAAGGACGTTAAAGATGGCATCATCACTTATAAAATTGCTGCTCATGCTGCTGACCTTGCCAAAGGACACCCCGGTGCGCAGGCACGTGACAACGCGTTATCCAAAGCGCGTTTTGAGTTTCGCTGGGATGATCAGTTTAATTTGGCACTTGATCCTGATACCGCGCGCGAATTTCATGATGAAACCTTACCCAAAGATGCACACAAGACGGCACACTTTTGCTCCATGTGTGGTCCAAAGTTTTGTTCAATGAAAATCACTCAGAATGTCCGTGAGTATGCCAAAGGACTAAAAAGCAAAGAAGCGTAGATTTTTATAGACAGCACTTAGATTAGTTAACACTACGTTATTTTCACATAAAGAAAACCCCTGCTATTTAAGTAAAAAATACTTATTTAACAGGGGTTTTTATGTTTTGAATTCAAAGTTAACACTATCTTTTCAAAACGAAAAACAATCTATTTTTTGCTGAACATAACATTCAACAAGTGTATATTTAATTAGTTATCCAAGCTTCTGATATAGCGGCTAAATCATATTTGTCAAAGGAAAATTTCGAAGGATAATGGCTCTCTTTGGAATATGAACAATTGTGTAAAGAAAGATAGACAGGAAAATATTTTAGGGTAAGATAATGCTAAATACGTAATAAAGTGTTACTTAACAAACAACTATTCTTAAGGTCTCTGTATGAATCATGTTTACCGTGTCGTTTTCAATCATTCTTTAGGTGTTTATCAGTGCGTGTCTGAGCTTGCTAAATCTCGCGGGAAATCCTCAGGAAAATCTCAAGTTGCTACTAAGCTTATACTTGCCCCGCTGGCTATATCTATGCTTGGATTATCAGGAACAGCAATGGCAGTTACCTATGATGATGGCAAGGTTCACGTAATTGATGATAATCCTTATGTTATTTCAGAGGATGTGATTGTTAGTGGTAAAGGTAGTGAAATAGAAGCCAAATTTCCAACGATTGTAGGTAAAGACGGCAACGGGAAATTAACCTTAGTTGATGATGGGGTTTTAGACACATTTACACTTACTATTGGCCAAAACGAAGGCGCGAATGGTGAGGTTTTAATTAAAGACAAATCTCGGCTTTATCTTGATAATACGTTGACCGTTGGCGATGCTGGTAAAGGTTTGTTCACATTAAAAAATGATGACCCGAATGCAGAACCAGGAGGTACTGGTACCCTTCTCATTTACAAAGACGCTTATATAGGGAATAAAAGTACGGGTGATGGTAAAGTAGTGATTGATGGTGACGGAGCTGATGTAATTTTTAGACAAAACGTATATGTTGGAAATGAAGGTACTGGAAATTTCACCGTCAAAAATATAGGCGTAGTGAATATCGAAGAAGCTCTTATCGTAGGTAGTAAATTAGGTAGCAAAAATAACCTAGTTGAAGTGTCAACACCAAGCAGGAGTGGACCTCATTCATTTATTAATGCTAGCAAAATTATAATAGGTGATGCAGGTGAAGGTGCTCTAAAAATCTCCACTTCTGGTAGTGTTAGGTCCAATAGTGATTTTATCGTCGCTAATCAAACGGGTAGCTCAGGGAGTCTTAACTTAGATAATGGCTCAGTATCTTCTAAAGATGATTTTATTCTCGCTAATGGCGATGGTACGGTCGCTAACGTTACTTTGAGCGCGGATTCACGTTTGCGGTCTGATAAGAATATCATTATCGCTAATGGTGTAGATAGCGTTGCGAATGTGAATTTAGAAGGAGATAGTTCAGTATCTACGTTTTCTAATGACATTGTGATCGGAAAAAACAAAGGCGCTGTAGGAAATGTTACGCTAAGCGCATCACGTTTGAACAGTGCAAACATGATTGTAGGACAGCAAGGTAATGGTACGCTGAATGTGAATAATGAGCCTGACAGTATTGGTAAAGTCAGTATCAGCGACACTACTTACGTTGGAGGTTTTGGTGAAAACACTCAAGAAGCTAAAGGGGCGTTAAATATTAATAACGCCTCATTTAGAACAGGTAATCTTGTAATTGGTAATACTGGTTCCGGTGTACTCAAGGCTAGCGGAATAGATAGCTATTTATCTGTCAAAGGTATAGAACGAAATATAGCATCAAAGCAGTCTGATATTTATCTAGATGGTACAACTGTTGAAATCAAAGCAGATCAACCAAACTTGTTTGCAAATTTCACTAAGGACAATATTATTCAGCTAGGTAATAAGGGCGTCGTTTTTGATACCGAAGCTTTTGTGTTTAGTGCTGATAAGCCTGATGAGTATATTGCAACTGATGTGGTCATCAATCCAAATGCAGTCATTACAGGAAACGTTGGCAAGATTTCTTTTAAGGACGGTGGCGGTTTTGTAAAGACAGGCTCAGGTAATCTCGAGTTTTCTATGAGCAGTAAGCAGTGGACTGGAGATTTAGGTGTGGCAGAAGGTACACTTAAGATTAACGGTGATTACTCAATGGCAAAAGATGAAACACTTACCATTGGCGTATATGATAATAATAGCAACGGCATCATTGATAACAATGAGTATGGCAAGCTTATTGTTAATGGTAATATTGATATTAGTGAAGGAGACCTATATGTTTATGCTGAAGATATCTCTAAAGTAAAGACAGATAATTTAATTAAAGATGTCATAAAGGCAAATACTCGCAAAGGTGAATTTAGAACTGTGAGCGATAATAGCCCACTGGTAAGCTTCTATGCAGATTATAGCAATCCAAATGCTGTAAATCTAAAAATGGGAATAACCCCAGTTGTTGTTCCGCCAGTTGTCACACCGCCAGTTGTCACACCGCCAGTTGTCACACCGCCAGTTGTCACACCGCCAGTTGTCACACCGCCAGTTGTCACACCGCCAGTTGTCACACCACCACCAGTTGTCACACCACCACCAGTTGTCACACCACCACCAGTTGTCACACCACCAGTTGTCACACCACCAGTTGTCACACCGCCAGTTGTTACACCGCCAGTTGTTACACCGCCAGTTGTTGATACCACCTTTGCTCAATCGGTACTGAGCCAATTTAACCGAAATGATCTAAGCCTTGCTTACGTCTTAGATAGAGCTATTCAAGATCGTGTAGCGAATGGCAACAATGATTTAGCTGATGACCTTATTAGCTCAACCATTAACTTTAACCAATCTAAACTGGCGGCAGCAGCGAACCAATTGCAGCCATTATTTATGGGTGCCACTAATCGCATCATTACTGATACCAACTATGCCGTTAGTGAGGCAGTGACTGAGCATCGTTCAACCACGCTTGAGCGCAATCTTTGGGTAAAAATAATCGGTAATAACGGCACTCATGAAGCGGAAAACGGTATTACTGGCTATGAGACTGAAGGCTATGGTGCTATCGTTGGATTAGATACACCGATTAATAGCGATCTTAACTTAGGAGTTGCAGTTTCTTATATCAATACTGATGCGAACACCGATGACAGTAATCTAGATCATGATTTGACCGCTAAAAACTGGCAAATTCTCGGTTACGGCAACTATGCTGCAAGTGAAGCGACGAATGTAAACTTCCATGCGGGTGCTGGTAGCAGTGATGTAAAAGGCGAACGCAATCTGTCTATCTTAACTAATGCTGTTGCTAGCTCTGATTACTCTGTTGATACCTTGCAAGCAGGAGTGGGTGTTGGTCATCGCGTCGGTACTGAGCAGCGTCATATAACACCATTTGCTCAATTTAACTACGCCCAAGCAAAAAGTGATAGTTACCAAGAAACGGGGGCTGGTGTTTATAACTTGAATGTCGATGAGAATAAATACGAGTCAATGCGCTGGACAGCAGGACTGCGTATGTCACAGCTTTTAACGCCAAAACTGGCTTTGACTGGTCAATTAGCGGCCGCCATTGAAAACGGCGATAAACATTCTGATATTACTGCCAGTTTCATTGGTATGCCGAATGACAAGTTCACAACCGTTGGTCAGGAAGTTGGTCGCGAGATTGGTATCGCTGGTATCGGTCTTAGCTATAGTCCGACTGCTAATATGAAGATCTCAGCGGGCTATCGCGGAGAATGGCGTGATAACTACGATGAGCAAGGCGCGAGCATCACCCTACAAACGACGTTTTAGTATTTAAATAGTTATGAAATAAAAAAGCTTGAATCTAATAAAATTAGGTTCAAGCTTTTTTTATGTTTCTAATTTAATGTTCACTTATCTTCGATATTAATTCTCGAACCTCAAATCTTCGACGCCTGATAAATCTCATCAATCGAAGTATTAATAGTATCAGCAAACTCTTGATCGCTTTGCTGCTTGCTCAAACCTTCAGTAAAGGCACGTGAGAAGCTGGCAATCATACCCGGATTTTGCTTCAATTTTGCGCAGGCATCCGTGCGACTATAACCACCCGATAATGCCACGACTTTCAATACTTTTGGATGATCAATCAGTTCTTGATAAAATCCAGCTTCTTCAGGTAAGGTCAGCTTGAGCATCACTTGTTGCTCATCATTTAAGCGCTCAAGATTATGCAAAATACTGGTTTTAAGAATCAGCTCACAATCATGCTTTTTCTCACTATTGATATCAATTTCTGGCTCAACGATCGGCATTAGACCCTTTGATAGGATTTGCTTTGCTACGTCAAACTGCTGTTGGACGACTAGCTCAATGCCATCAACACTTGGCTCATAAATCACGGAGCGCATTTTAGTACCAAATACTGGATAGTTTTTTGCTTTGTCCAATAATAGATCTAGATTTGGCATCGGGCGCATGACTTGCACGCCATTCATACGCTCTGCTAAGCCTTTATCCACCTTTAAAAACGGGACGATTTGCTTGTCTTCCCATAAATAGTTGGCAGTGGGCTTGCCATTGACCGCGCGCTCCATAGTATCTTCAAACAAAATTGCACCAAGTACCCGCTCATTATCAAAGCAGTCGCACGTCATGATACGTGCTCGCATCTCGTGCACTTGGTCAAACATGGCTTCGTCATTGTCATAGGCATCGCCCATAACTCCATAATTCTCTAGCGCTTTTGGCGTGCTGCCACCACTTTGGTCAAGGGCTGCGATAAATCCTGAACCATTTTTGATACGTTGTAATTGCTTTTGGTATTCCATGGAAAGAGCATCCTATTTTATTTATTGAGGTCAAGTGTCACAAATGATATTTTTAGCTGATATTAGTTTAACTGTTCGTAGATAACCTTACCATAGGATGCTATATGTGCCTATAACTGAACGGCAAAAGCATTTATAAAATTGTTGTCATACCTATATTACGCCAAAGATATCTACGCCAAAAACAAGACTGCGACACAGCAAATCGCCAATAATAAACCCAATATATTGATACGGTTGAGTGATTCTTTAAATACTCCAACGCCTATAAGAGTAGCAACAGCAATCACACCAACGTTCATCCCAGTAAAGACGATACTTGGCGATTCTGACAATACTTGATGAGCGCGAATATAGGCATAAATATTACCCATATTTAGCGCACCAAGTAATATCCCTGCTGCAAGTGCATTGCCCTGCCAGCGTACGCGCATGATGAGCAGATAAATCAACAATAGCAGACCTGCCAACCCAAAACTGACAAATAGTGTCAGTGGAAAGGCAGCACCTTGCTTGGCAACTTGTTTAAATAGAATATCAATAATGCCATAGCCTGCCCAGACGCCAAACAACCATAGCGGTGTATGTTTGGCTTGTTTGCTAATCTCACCCTGCTGCGGACGATAAATCAGCGCCCCGAGCGCCAAAAACCCAAGCAATAAGCCAAAAACACGTATGCCTGTCAATACTTCACCAAATAATAAAAAAGCGGCGACAATAGGAATGATCAAGGACAGTCGCTGAGCGGCATCAGTAGCTACCATACCGACTGCTTCAATCGCGCGCCCGAGTATAATAAATACCGCAGGCAGTAGTACACCAAGGCCGATAATAATTACCCATGCTCCACCAAGGTCACTCATGCCACTGACATCTGGCTTCAATAGAAACCAAGTCAATAAAAAGGCGACCGGATAGCCGGCAACGATGGTTTGACGAATATCAATATCACGTTGGCGCAATATTTTAAGTAATACAGAGACGGCAACGCTACACAGCACTGCTATCGTTAAATACATCATAACGCTTTACCTTAGTCATCCATCATATCGAGGGTATATATCAGTGTTAATTTAGAAGGAGAGAAAACCATAGAATGTAACAATATATTTCTTATGCAGCAAGCTATTTATGCCCATGTATCATCAGATGGTCCTATGAGTGTCTGATGCGTTCAAATTACAATTAGCCTGTAAGCGTGTTGGTCAAGATTTGCTAAAATAGATGCCTACTTACTCACTTATATAATGGCTCAAGATTGCGTCTATTCACGCTTTTCTTGACGTATTGCTATTGCCTATGAACACTCTATTTCGCTTTTTTGAAAATCGCCTGCCGGCCTTCCCTGAAACTCCAATGCCGCTGCCCTCACCTCGCGATGGTATGCTAAAGTTTCTGTGGGCGTGCACCAATGGTTTACGCGGCTGGCTACTGCTGTTTATGATTTTGTCAGCCGGTATTGGTATTTACGAAGCCATGCTCTTTGCTTGGATTGGAAATATCGTTGACTGGCTTGGGGTTTATACCCCGCAAAATCTGTGGCTAGAAAAAGGCGACATGCTGCTGCTCATGCTGGCGGTGATGATTGTCAGCCCATTATGGATTGCCTTATCCTCATTTATCCATTTTCAAACCTTGCAAGGGGTATTCCCCATGCAGATGCGCTGGCGTTTTCATCAGCGTATGCTTGGTCAATCGATGCAGTTTTATCAAGATGAATTCTCCGGTCGCGTTTCTGCTAAAGTGATGCAAACCGCATTGGCAGTACGTGATACCGTTATGACAGTTACTGACATGTTTATGTATGTCGCTGTCTATTTTATTACTTCAGGTATCATTCTCTTCAATCTTGACAGCTTGCTACTGATCCCCTTTATCGCATGGTTTGTATTAGTTTGGCTTGCGATGTGGTATTTCATACCTAAACTCAAACAGACGGCTATCGTACAAGCAGATGCTCGCGCCTTGATGACGGGGCGCATTACTGATGCTTACGCCAATATTATGACCGTCAAGCTGTTTAGTCACTCGCGCCGTGAGCTCAGTTACGCCAAAAACGCCATGGGGCAGTTTTTGGGTACCGTCCATGCACAAATGCGCTGGGTCAGCTATCTTGAGTTTTCAACGCATTTGATTAGTGTTGTTTTGGTCAGTAGTACTGCCGGTATTGGCTTGTATTTATGGCAACAAGAAGCCATTGGTGTCGGTGCTATTGCCGCTGCAACTGCCATGGCGCTACGCTTGAATGGTTTAACGCGTTGGATTATGTGGCAGACGGCAAGTTTGTTTGAAAGTATCGGTACGGTACAGGACGGTATGCGTACCTTATCTGCACCGCAAACCATCATTGACAAACCCAATGCACCAGCTTTAAAAGTCACAGAAGGTCGTATCGTCTTCGATCATGTCGACTTCAGTTATGAGAATGACAGCGATGATACAGACAATAATGATGGTGGTAATTTAAACGACGGTAACCTATCAGCCACTTCTACCATCAAACTTCTCGATAATTTTTACTTGGACATCAAACCCGGCGAAAAAATCGGTCTGGTTGGACGTTCAGGTGCCGGCAAATCTACCTTGGTCAATCTACTCTTACGCTTCTTTGATGTCGATAAAGGTAAAATCCTCATTGATGGTCAAGCGATTGATGAGGTGACCCAAGAGTCCTTACGTCAGCAAATCGGTATGGTGACCCAAGATACCTCTTTATTACATCGTACCGTACGCGAAAATATTGCTTATGGTCGTCCTGATGCTACTGACGAGCAGATTATCATCGCAGCAAAACAAGCTCAGGCATGGGACTTTATCAAAGATTTATATGATGATAAAGGCAACATGGGGCTGGATACTCAAGTTGGTGAACGCGGCGTCAAACTTTCGGGTGGACAGCGTCAACGTATTGCCATCTCACGTGTTATGCTAAAAAACGCGCCTATTCTACTGTTAGATGAAGCCACCAGTGCGCTCGATTCTGAGATCGAATTTGCAATTACTGAAAGCCTGAACGATATTATGACTGGCAAGACAGTTATTGCCATCGCCCATCGCTTATCAACCATTGCCGCTCTTGATAGACTGGTTGTGATGGATAAAGGTCAAATTATTGAGCAGGGCAGCCATGATGAACTATTGAATCTACATGGTATCTATGCACGATTATGGCATCGCCAAAGCGGCGGCTTCTTAGGTGAAGACAGTTAATTAAAAGCGCTTTATTAAGAGTAACTTCTCACAGGGACGTGTTTATTTTATGGAAGCTTATACAAATCGCATCAACCTTGCTGGCAGACAGGCTCGCTATTATGACTTACAGCAACTAGGGTCAGCCAATCAAACTGATTATAAACGTGCGCCTGCCCATTTTTATGGGGGTAACAGCTTTACCGTTGGTACTTATACACCATTGTTAAATGAGCTGGCAGCTAGCTTTGAGCTGAGCTCATTGGCATTACGCGGCTATTGGTACGATAAACCGCAAGCACGCCGCCTAACGCGTGAGCAAGATGCTGAGATGCTGATTGAGTTTTTAGAAAAAACCCAAGATAAACCAGTTGTTGGCATTGGACACTCGCAGGGTGCAACTGCTACTGCAATAGCGGCAGCAAAGCGTCCAGAGCTTTTCTCAGAACTCTACCTTATCGAGCCTGTTACCTTTACCAAAAAACAAGCAAGAATATATAATCTGTTGCCGCGGCAGTTTTTACTAAGTCAAGAACCCTTTAAAAGTACAGTAACTAAGCAAACCACTTGGGCAAGTATTCAGGAATACTTCGATCACTTGCGGGCACAGAGAGCGTATCAACGTATCAGTGATGCTCACTTAAAAACCTTTGCTACACAAAGCCTGAGTGCTAATAATGACGGTAGCTATACTCTGCTATTCTCACCAGAACAAGAGTTAGCTAATTATTTTGGTGCCCCTCATATTGATGCGGCCCTTAAAAAGCTAAGCTGCCCTTACACTTTGATTACTGGCAAACCTACTTTATTTATCAATCCAAAAGTGCGTAAACAATGGCACAAATTTGTTCCTGATAGCAGTATTATTTCCTTACCAGAATATGGACATTTATTACCCATGGAGGCGCCAGAAATCTGCGCTCAAATTATCAATGAGCATTATCAGAGCAATAAATAAGCTGACCTATGACCGACCTTTTTGCGCCCAAACCGACTGACAATCTACTGCCTTATGACGGTCAGGTAAATGACTTAGGGATTGTGATCGATTATCCCAGCCCCTTATTTTATAACTTGGTGACTGAGTTACCTTGGCAAGAAGATATCGTTACTTTATTTGGCAAGACACATGTCACAACGCGTCAAATCGTTTGGATGGGTGATAGCGATATTGACTACCAGTACTCTGGTCATACGCGTCAAACCATACCTTGGACAGATACTGTGTTTCATGTGAAACAACATGTTGAGCAGCAGCTACTAATACTTGGAATTGATGTTAATTTTAATTCCTGTTTACTTAACTATTATCCTTCTGGTGAGGATGGTATGGGCTATCATGCCGATGATGAACGAGAGCTTGGTGAGCAACCAGTTATTGCTTCATTATCTCTTGGTGCTACGCGTAAATTTGTCTTTAAGCATAAAAAAACTCAAGATAAAGTTGAGCTTTATCTTGAGTCAGGTCAGCTAATTGTCATGCATGGTGGGACTCAGAGCTTTTGGAAGCACAGTATTACCAAAACTAAAAAGGTAGCCACAGGACGCATTAGCTTAACTTTTCGGCAAATATATCCAAATAATCGAAGCTAACCATTAGCTAAATCTATTATCCAATCAACCTCGGCTCAACTGACTTTCAATACCAATTTACCAAAAGCATCGCCTTTTTGCAGCTCATGATGGGCGGTAACGACTTCTGACAATGGATAAGTCTTTTGCAAACGTAAAGTTAGCTGACCATCTGCTACCAGCTGTAGCACTCGTGCCATATCCTCGCCATTACGCTGAGCCGCATAACCTTCAACGCTTAGATTTTTTTGACTGCCTGCTTCTTTGAGTTTATCTACCCAAATTGTTGGTAGTACATATACACGTCCAGACTCTTTGACAACGTCTAGCGCCCTTACACCCGCTTCATCACCGACCAAATCCAATAAGACGTCGGCTTGCAGCTCAGGGAACGGATCATTTTTGGTGTAGTCAATCCAGCCTGTAAGCTGGCTAGTATCTATCAAGCTATCCAGTTTTTTATACTTTTCTGCTGAGCAAATAAGCGTGACTTTAATATTATGTTTAGCGATTTTTTTCATCAAAAGCTGTATCAATAGATGACCAACACCGCCTGCTGGGGCATTCATCACTACATGCTCGCCCTCTTTGATATCAGCGAACTCAACAAACTGTAGCGCAGTTTGTCCGATACAAGGTAATGCGCCTGCCTGCTCTAAGGTGACAGCTTCAGGTACACGTGCCAGCATTTTAGCATCAACAGCGACATATTCAGCATAGCATCCACCGTTAAAAGTTAATGCTGCGACTTTATCACCAACAGCAAATTTCGTACTTTGACTGTCAACCACTGAGCCTGACATATCAAAACCCAAAATCGCTGGTTGATTATGATCAAACTTATCTTTTTGGATATTGGTGGCGCCCCAGCCTTTACCTTGACGAGTTTTATAATCGACTGGATTGATACCGGCGTAAGCAACTTTTACCAGCACTTGATCATCTGTCAACTCAGGTACGGCGACATCATCTTGGTATATCATGACTTCAGGTTCACCAAACTCACGTATGAGTACGGCATTTTGAGTCATTGGTATGCTTTTATCAGACATTGTTTATCATCCTTGTTTATTTTACGGTTTAGCGTTCTTTATTCCATTAATAATTTTTACTCTATAGCAACGCCAGTTCTGCACTCAAAGGCAGATGATCAGACAGGGTTGACCACGGTTTACCCGTATGTACCCAAGCATCTTTTATTCTGAGATTACGGACGTAGATACGGTCTAAGCTCAATACAGGTAGCTTTGCTGGAAAGGTAGGCAGCAGCTTGCCGTGACAATGTTTAAAAGCCTCCGTCATACCCAAGCTTGATGCCAATCTATCACAAGACATTTTTTTCCAGTCATTAAAATCGCCCGCCAAAATCAGTGGCTGGTTAGGGGCAATCTCATCTCGGACATAGTTAGAAATCGCTTCATATTGCTTGATACGATCGCGCTCAAATAGGTTTAAATGGGCGCATAGAACCACCACTGGCACCTCCCAACCCACTGGCTGCACTTCACAGTGCAAAACTCCGCGCTGCTCAAGCTTATTGACCGTAATATTAACGTTGTGCTTGGGATCAAGTGGAAATCGGCTCAACACCGCATTGCCATGATGGCCGTTATCGTACTCTGAATTTTTGCCATAACTGTTTTCTAGTTGCAGATATTCACCAAACCATTCGTGCTGAGACTGGTCAGGGTACTCGTTATATTGAATATTACGCTTAAGGTTTTGCCCTTGTACTTCTTGTAGGCAGAGTATGTCCGAACCAATAATATCAAGTGCTTGGGCGATACCCTGAACTTTGACCTGGCGATTCATAGGCGACATGCCTTTATGAATGTTATAACTTGTGAGTACAAAAGAGGTGGTATTAGTCATAATGGTAGTAGTCATAAACTCAGTATTTATAGAGTAGGTATTGGGTATTGAATATGGTCAGCTCAAAATAAAAAATAATCGTTTGAAATAGAATCGAGGCGCTAGAAAACCATAAATATAAAAAGAGCATTGGCTCATACTGAACCAATGCTCTCATACTATACCTATGTGCTATCAATGACCAATGGCTAATTCGTTACTGAGCCTATGTCATCTATTAATAGCGGGTGACAAGAGCAATCGGTTGATCTGCATTCATAATATCTTGTGGCATAAAGACCGCTTTACCGCCATTATGAATGACATGCTCAATGATTTCACCAATAGCATCATCAGTGATACCTTCTGCACTTGAGTCGTCCGCAAGACTTAGCGTTTGCGCTTTTTCATCAATTTTGGCTGGTTGAATATAGCCACGGCGGACATACAAGGTATCGCCTATACCCTGAAAAGCACTGCGATAGACTTCTTGCAAATCAGTCTGTAGTTTGTTTGCCCCGCGCGCTTTATCAATCTCGCCCAGTGCCGCTTGGTGTAAGGAGGTACGATAACCTTCTACTGCTTCTTGTACACTGTTGATAACATGCTGTGCCCCACCCTCATCTAGATTGGTGGCGTTCGATACCGTAGCGATGATATTATCCGGACGGTCACAAACATCTTTATAGTAGCCAATATTTTTGCTATCACCAACTACGACTAGCGGCATTTTATGCTCGCCCCACAGCTCTTGAACACTCTTATCTACTTGGTTAAAGAACTCTTTTAACGCACTACTCTCATTATTCGCTGAGCGATCTGATCCACCATCGCTTGTCGTATGAAGTCCATTATTGTCGATAGGAAATGGAATGTTTTCCATATTATTTTGGGCAGTATCGTCTAGATCGAACTCTCGTATCACGCGATCATTAGAGGCTTCAATTAAACGTGCCTTATCACGAGTCAATACCAAAGTATAATAATGCACAGCGCTTGCCATATCACGCACTAAATCACGGGTCGCAAAACGATGTGAGATAACCACGCGCTCAGTGGTATCAATAGGCATACGGATCACTTGCACATCGTCAGTACTAGCAAAAATAGCTAAGGTATCTAGATTAAGATTATGATTCAGCTCTTTGGTCTTAGCATGGATATTGTCTAAGATAGTGGTTGCCGTACGCTTGTCATACTCATTGGTTAGACGTTCTTCGACGACTTTTAATTGGTTTTTTAGGGCAATAGGGTCTTTGTCATTAGCAGGGTGTTCGCGGTGCGTTTTGACAAAAATACTGACTGCTGGATTCGCCTTTGTCTCACGTAAGCTTTTAAGAGTTGCTTTCATTTAATACTCCTTGTTTTATGACTATAAATTTCCAATACTACTTTTGGTACGCCTTGCCTGTTACTTATTCTAGATTTTTGCGGTCAGGCGACTGCATACTCTTAATAACATAGCATGCTTAACAGGCTATTCATACTACAGCACTATTAACGCCTGTTATCCTATTACACTACCAACTTGACCACACAAGCTATAGGGTTAATTTGCAAGCAAATGATGATGCTTTGTAAATAATATCAACGCTTGCCACAATAACCTTAATAAAAGTAGCCTTAATAAAGGTCACTTGATTAACAGCCTAGCAGAGCTCAAGCTTTCAGCTTGCATTTTCACCGATGAAGACCCATCATTTAAATATGGAAATGCTGATTATTAACAATGGTTATCAATACCCCATAACGATTAGCCTTACATCAAGCTATTTAACTTTGAGAAACCTTGATATTAATATATCTTTAAAATATAAACAGTAACGCCTGTTAATCATTTGAACGATTTGAATAATTACGCCAAATTAAACCCTTTTATCTGTCAAACTCATTATTTATAACGGAACCTTTTATGACTTCTATTTCTTCAAAGTTACATCTTGTCGATTTTGCCGATACTGCACCAAGCACTTTACAACAGCAAGTAATCAGCGCCATTGACACGGCTAATGCGTTTTTAGATGAGTTGAAGGTGTGTACAGATAGCAAGGATACTTCTACCTCGATAGACGCTGAGCAAGCGCTAATTGATATAAAAAACTTTGACCACATCAATTTGGCATTGGATCGAAGTTGGGGCATTTTGTCGCATCTGAATAGTGTGATGAGCAATGATGAGATTCGTCATATCCATCATGAGCTGTTACCAAAGCTATCAGCTTATGGTACGCGCGTTGGGCAGCATCAGCCGCTATTTAGTCGTTATCAAGCGATTGTCAATGATAAGGCTTTCTTCGCAGCTCTTGAGCCGGCACGAGCACGAGCTATTGAGCTTGCGCTACGTAGCTTTGAGTTATCAGGGGTCGCCTTACCAAAAGCTGAGCAAGATAAATTTGCGGCTACTCAAAGTAAGCTATCTACGTTATCAGCCACTTTCTCAGACCATGTTTTAGACGCCACTCAAGCTTATGCGTTGCCGCTTAAAACAGAGCAGTTAGCAGGTTTGACTGAAAGTGGTTTGGCATTAATAGCCGATGCTGGTGAGCAGTACAAAACAAGCCAGCTTGCAAATGGTTCGCTCACGCAAACAGAGATTGATACCTTACCGATGCCTTATTATGTGGCAAGCTTAAATATTCCTGTGTATCTTGCCATTATGACCCATGCCGATGATCGCAACTTACGCGAGACGTTATATCGTGCCTATGTCACTCGCGCCTCTGAGTTTGATGAGCATACTAATGCTAAAGGTAAGTCTCTAAATAACGCAAATATCATGAGTGAGATTTTGCAGTTACGTGAACAAAAAGCCAGACTATTGGGTTTTCATAACTATGCAGAGGTATCGCTATCGACCAAAATGGCAGACAGCGTAGCAGAAGTAGAAACCTTTTTACGTGATTTAGCAGTGCAAGCAACGCCAACTGCTGCGCAAGATTTGGCGCAATTGCAAAAATATGCGCAAGATTACAGTATTGAAGATTTGCAGCCGTGGGACAGTGCTTATATCGCCGAAAAGGTCAAACAAAGCGAGTTCAGCTTATCACAAGAAGAGATTCGCCCGTATTTCCCATTACCAAAAGTGATTAGCGGGTTATTCGCTATCGTTGAGCGTTTATACGGTATCAAAGTACAAGAGCAAAATGAATCCGTATCACGCTGGCATGATGAGGTGCGTTTTTATCAGTTATTTGATGCTGATGATAACTTGCTTGGCGGTTTTTATTTTGATTTATTTGCCCGTAGTGGTAAACGCGGCGGTGCCTGGATGAGTGGCTTTCAGTCACGTTATAGTTCTGAAGAGCAAAACCACCAACAGTTACCAGTGTGCTTTATGGTCGGTAACTTCACCCCAGCACTCGATGGTAAGCCAAGCTTATTGACTCATGATGAAGTTGTCACCTTGTTTCATGAGTTTGGTCACGGTTTACATCATCTGTTGACTCAAGTAACGGTAGGTGATGTTGCTGGCGTCAATGGCGTAGAATGGGACGCCGTCGAGCTGCCAAGCCAGTTTATGGAGAACTGGGCGTGGGACGCGGAAGGTATTGCTCTTATTAGCAGTCATGTCGAAACTGGCGCGCCATTACCAAAAGAGAAACTCGATGCGCTATTGGCAGTCAAAAACTTCCAAAGTGGTTTGCAAACACTCCGTCAGATCGAATTTGCTTTGTTTGATTTGTTGATCCATGCGCACACGCCGGCGCTCGATTATGAAGGTATTTTGACTACGCTTAACAGCGTACGTAATGATATTGCCATTTTACAGACGCCTGATTACAACCGCTTTGCCAATGGCTTTAGTCACATTTTTGCTGGTGGTTATGCCGCTGGTTATTATTCTTATAAATGGGCAGAGCTGTTGTCTGCTGATGCTTTTAGTAAATTTGAAGAAGACGGCATTTTTAATCCCATCACAGGTAAAGCCTTCCGTGAGACTATTTTATCAGTGGGCGGTAGTTTTCCAGCTAAGGTGAATTTTGAAAACTTCCGTGGTCGTAGCGCCAGTATTGATGCTTTGCTACGTCATAGCGGTTTTTCTGATACTAAAGACCAGACTAAAAGTAGTACGGCTGCCAATGCCTCAATAACACGCGAGGTGATTTAAATGCGCTATCAATCAACGCGTCCAAAGCGGCAGTTTTTAGCGGGCGTTCGCTGCCCGAAATGTCAAGTCATGGATGCGGTAGTACAAGTCAATATCGTTGTGCCAGCGCCTGATGAATATATTGAATGTACGCTATGCGGGCATACTGAACATCGCCCTGATCCTGATGAGATCAGCGCAAAGAACCATCTTGAAGACCAATTAACTCGTGACGCTATGATTACCGGAACCAGTGGGACGGTCAAATTCAAAGAATAACTCTTTATATTTGACGATCAGACAGTCATATCTCATGATTGCTATGAACAATGCTGTATTTAATCGCCCTTCTATCAATAGATAGGCTTTTTTATTTCGAGTTTGCTATAGTATGGCAGGATATCTTTAACCTAAATTGAACGTAGTATGAAAAGCAAAAAAATGCGTCCTTTCTCCCATAAAGTCTCAAAAAAATCTACCCATTCTGCTAAGCCACGCCAAAAATGGTGGTTTGGTATTTTATTAATTGTGCTGTTAATCGGTTATTTCGTTTGGAAAGGCACGGTACCTCAATCTAATCAGAGCTCTGCTGAAAATTTGCCGGTGACTTCCGAACAAGATAAGCCTACACAGATTGCTTCCGTACCATTAGAAGATGACATTAATAATATTATTGATGATGAAAATCAAGGTAGCGCTAACATAACGGATTCTGATATCTCAGATCCCAAAGCCATCTTAGAAGCCCCATTACCAAAAACGAACAGCTTAGCCAAAGAAGAGATTGATCGTTTAGAAGATGAACTTAAGCGCTTAGCCGAACAAGAAAAGCTCGCTGCTGAACAGATTGCCATGACCAAACAATTAACTGAACTTAAGGCTCAAGAAATCGCATTACTTGAGCAACAAATTGCCCAATTAGAGGCTGATACTGCGGTTAAAACCAACACTAATTAGCAGTTATCGCCAAATAATGTATGCTTTTATTCAGGGGTTGATGATGGCATCTTTGCAACTCACTCATAATCCTATTTTAAATAGCAGCGCTCAGCTGCTCATACTTCCTGTTAATAGCGCTGGTCTCCTTTTAGATCCTATTTTGACTCGCGCAAAAACCCTATATCCTGATAATTATCAACGTTACTATCGTGCGTGCCGTGATGGCAGCTTAATGGTTGGTAGCTGTTTGCTGCATAAACGCATACGTGAGCAAACTGGGCTTAGTGTCAGTAGTAATGGCAACCAACCCAATTATATTGCTAACCTTGTTATATCAGATCACCCTTATCATCCAGTAAGAGTACGCTGGTTGACGGGAGCTTTAGTAGATTTACGACAACAACTGACAACGCTGATACGCTATCAAGGTATCCGTCACATTGCTCTTCTCGCAAGTTCAATTATTTACAACCATTCACGCAATGAAGCCAATCCTTCGACCAATGAGTCTCTTATAACAAACGCGCTTCCATTAGATTGGCATATTGATATATTGCCTCTCATAACCCATTATTTAGTAAATTTTCCTAAGCTTCGCATTGATATCCATGTACCTAGAGACGTTGCCATATAGCATATTTTCTAATTTTAGTTATATTTTACGTTCATAAAAAAACCGCCTTGAGCACTCATAATAAGTGATTCAAGGCGGTTCTTTAAATATTAACGCTATCAAATATCAAGCATTAGCTCTGCTCAATACCTTTCATAGTCAACTTAATACGACCACGATTATCAACATCTTGAACCAATACTTTAACGATTTGACCTTCTTTTAGATAGTCAGATACGTTTTCTACGCGCTCATCAGCGATTTGCGAGATATGCACGAGACCATCAGTATTTGGCAATACGTTAATAAAGGCTCCGAAGTCAACAATACGAGCAACCGTACCTTCGTAAGTTTTACCTACTTCAACTTCTGCCGTGATTGCTTCAATTTTAGCAATTGCAGCTTTAGTTGCTGCTTTGTTTTCACCAAAGATACGGATGGTACCAGCATCATCAATGTCGATAACCGCGCCAGTTTCTTCCGTTAGCTGACGAATCGTTGCGCCACCTTTACCGATAACATCACGGATTTTGTCCGGATTGATCTCAATTACGGCATAGTTAGGTGCATGAGCATTAATTTCAGTACGACTTTCAGGCAATACTTTGTTCATCGCGTCTAAGATATGGATACGACCAGCATGAGCTTGCTTTAACGCTTGCTCCATAATGTCTGGGGTAATACCTTCGATTTTAATGTCCATTTGCAGTGCAGTAATCCCATCTTTAGAACCAGCGACTTTAAAATCCATATCGCCAAGATGATCTTCATCACCTAAGATGTCAGACAATACCGCGAAACGCTCGCCTTCTTTAACCAGACCCATGGCAATACCAGCAACCGGTGCTTTAATTGGCACACCAGCGTCCATCAATGCCAAACTTGCACCACAAACAGAGGCCATAGACGATGAACCATTTGATTCAGTGATCTCAGAAACCACACGGATAACATATGGGAAGCGATCGCTATCAGGCAGCATCGCTTGTACACCACGGCGTGCTAAACGACCATGACCGATTTCACGACGTTTAGGAATGCCTTCACGACCTGTTTCGCCTACTGAGAAATGTGGGAAGTTATAATGCAACATGAAATGGTCACGAATGGTACCCGCTAGCGAGTCAATCATATTGACGTCACGAGTATTACCAAGGGTAGTCGTTACCAATGCTTGGGTTTCACCACGTGTAAACAATGCTGAACCATGAGTAAATGGTAATACGCCCACTTGTACATCAAGGGCACGAACAGTCTCTAAATCACGACCATCAATACGTGGCTTACCAGACAAAATGTTGTCACGAACGGTACGATACTTTAGATCGTTATAGATTTCTTTAAGCTCAGCAACATTATTGCTATACGCTTCTGACTCAGCATCGCCAGCAAGCGCAGCAAGAGCAGCGTCTTTGATTTCGTCAAGTTTCGCATAACGAGCTTGCTTATCAGTAACGGTATAAGCGTCAGATACTTGCGTACCGAACTGCTCTTTCATGCTGGTCTCTAATGCTTGATCACGTACAGGAGCAGTATATTGTTGCTTAGCAGTACCAATTTCTTCTGCCATTGAGGCAATGTTATCGATAACGATTTGCTGCTGCTGATGACCGTATAAGACCGCACCTAGCATTTGATCTTCTGATAGCTCTGCAGCTTCAGACTCAACCATCAATACCGCAGACTTGGTACCAGCGACGACCAAGTCAAGATCACTTCCTTTAAGCTCTTCAAGGGTCGGGTTCAGTACGTATTCGCCATTGATAAAACCAACACGCGCCGCAGCAACAGGACCATTGAACGGGGCATCAGAGATAGCTAACGCTGCTGAAGCACCGATTAGTGCTGCGATATCCGCTGATTGAGTTTTGTCAGATGACACAACCGTCGCTGTGATTTGAATCTCGTTTACATAGCCTTCAGGGAATAGTGGACGGATTGGGCGGTCAATCAGACGCGAGGTTAAGGTTTCAGACTCGCTCGCGCGACCTTCACGCTTGCCGTAAGCACCTGGAATTTTACCTGCTGCATACATTTTTTCTTGATAGTTTACGGTCAATGGAAAGAAGTTTTGACCTTCTTTAGCATCAGATTTTACAACCGCTGCTACCAATACAGTAACGCCGCCCATGTGGACTAAAATCGAGTTGGCTTGACGCGCAATACGTCCTGTTTCGATAACAACTTGCTGGTTACCGTATTGGAATTCACGCTTAATGGTATTAAACATTGTCATATAATTTTCCTAATATTGACTGACGAAATAATATCAGCACAAAAAACACTGATATCTGTCATTGAAATTCTTTGTATATAGCTTCTAATCGACTGTCTTTACAGTTATAAATCCTGTCTATGAAACTATTATTATCAAATATTTATCTTATGCTACTGGCTTGTCTAGCTCGCTTATTGGTTGCTGCTAAAATTCGGTTTGCTATAACGATCATTTGGATTTTTATAGCATCAAAACCACTCCATCTATGGAGGCTTTTAACTACTTTACCTATGCATGTTTATCTATCATAAACAGTGCAAAAACCGACTAAGGCATTATTTTACAGAGATTTATGGTCATTGACCAACCTAATGCACTACTATCTATTTCTTAATAATTAGTTAAATATAAGCTTTTGTTTCTGTACTTAAACTCATACCATACTGATAAGCATAAAAAAACGGCGTGAAACTATTCCACACCGTTTTTAGAAAAATCTATTTTATCGATATCAACAAGCAAGTTCCAAATAGCTGCGCAAAAAATCTAAAATATTTCCCAATTAAGGCATATCTCGTTTTAGCAACCATTTGTACTACTGTCGTCAAATTAACGACGTAGACCTAACTGGCTAATAAGGGTGGTATAGCGACCAAGATCTTTACCTTTTAGGTAATCAAGCAATTTACGACGGGTATTAACCATACGGATAAGACCACGGCGGCTATGGTGATCCGCTTTGTGTGCTTTAAAATGGTTTTGTAGATCGTTGATGCGAGCACTTAACAAAGCTACTTGAACTTCTGGTGAACCAGTGTCACTTTCACCACGTTGGTATTGAGCAATGATTTGTTCGCGATCGGCATTAGTTAGCATAAATCTCTCCGGCAATGCTAAGAGCACCAAGATAACCTTAAAAGTTTAAGTATCGAGGAGCAATAGAATAGTCAATAAAATAGCCTGTACGTCATTCAGGACAACCCTGCATTACTAGAGTTGACCTAGTGTACGACAAGCTCAATGAGTCATAACTGTCATTTAAAACCATTTAGAATAATCTAAACCGTATTTAAATATGACGCCAATTATAACAAAAAACTGCTGGGCTAACAGCAGTTTTTTGTTATGGTTTTAAGAATATCTGATTATTGGTAAGTAAGTTGACTAAATTGTTAGTACCCATCAAAAGTAAACATGAAATGTAGATACCAGCCTTATAATCTAAGACTTATTTATTTTTTTGGATATCTTCTTCGCTAGCCGTACCGCCTAGCTCATCGTCTGCTAAAGGCACAGTCGTAGCTTCTGCTAAACTATCAGGAGAGTTATCAGTACGAGGATTGATATCTTCTACAAGTTGATTAATCTCTTGTTCTTGCTCATCCATATCTTTTACTGAATTGCTCATAGTAACTCCTATTTACATTTAACTCATATATTCATACTTAAGAAGCTATTTATCTTCTTTCGTTTCCAAGTTATCAGCAATACGCTCTGCGGCAGCTTCAGTGTCTTCTGTATGATTATCTTCCGTCTGGCTTTTAAGCGCTGCTTTGGCAGAATCAGAACGTTGTTGCTCAAATTTGGTATCGTTTGGGTTAGGCTGTGTCATCGTGTTATATCCTTATAGATAATGAATAAAAATTACTCTAAGTTAAAACGATTGGAACTCATGTTAAAGCTTTATCAATCGCTGCGACAAAATTATTAATATCATCTGGGTTGCGTGAAGTAATCAGATTGCCGTCTATCTGCACACTTTCGTCTACGAATTTTGCCCCAGCATTTTCTAAATCAAGTTGTAAAGTATGATAAGCCGTTAATGTTTTACTCTTAGCTATACCAGTATTGATTAATATCCAAGGCGCATGGCAGATAACAGCAAGCGGTTTACCAGCCTCATTTATAGCAGTAATAATACTATGTGCATCTTCGTTACCACGCATGGTATCAGCATTAACCGTACCACCCGGCAAAACCAAAGCATCATACTCAGCAGGTTTTGCGTCTTTTGCAAAAATATCAGCGGTAAAGGTATCGCCTTTGTTGATGTCTTGCTGCATACCTTGAACTTCTTTTTCTTTATTGGTCGTTATTAGAAGTGTGCTGTAACCTTTGGCTTTTAGTTGGCTGTTAACCTCTTCATATTCTGCTTGTTCAAAGTTGTTATGAAGTAAAAAAGCAATCGTTTTCATAGTACTTCCTATTATTTATAAATTATATTTATGACTGAATGATTTTCTTATAATTGTAAAAATTAATTTATATGAATTAATATCTTATTATTTTTATTTAGTTTTACTGCTCAAATTTATCATTATTATTATTTTATTCAACAAAATCTATAGTAAATCCGTTTTGTATTATTATCACCCTTTCATATTTAATATTGTACTTTCTTATTATTCTTTTCATCCAGGTCATGCTTTCCATAGCTGACTTAATCAAGATACAAAAAAAGCAGGTTTCACTATAGGTGAAACCTGCAATAAAATGTGACGATATGTGATTTGTGTGAACTCTTAGTAAGTTTTGCAGCTTTTAAGTTATAAATCTAGCCAGATTTACATGTTGAAATTACAACTGAATCAACTTTTTAGGTTGTAATCGACCATTTAAACTCACTGCACCTAAACCAATAAACGCACCCTGCTCATCGATAAGACGAATATCTATCGGTATTTCATGTACCAATTGCTGCTCGTTATCATCTTTAGTATCTTCAATATTTTGACTATCAGCAGCGCTTTTATTGTTAACAGCTAAATGCTGATCGATAGCTGTTGTGATATAACTTTGCACATCATCAGTCAATTGATCGATAACATTCAAGCGTTGACCCATTTGTACACGCTCGCACTGCTCTGACGATAGTGACAGCTCGGCACTAATATCAATGCAGGCATCTACTGGCAATAGATATGTCTGACGTTGTTCTAATGCCAATGCTTCTAAATCTGCAAGCGCAATTGCCTCATCGATTTTAAAATCACCCACTTGTAGACGACGTAGTGCCGTCAAATGGCCAAGTGTAGCCATAGTTTTAGCAATATCTTCTGCCAATACACGCACATAAGTGCCTTTTGAACAAGTTACTGTTAACTGGATTTGCTGCTTATCGATTGCTTTCAACTCAATGGCTTTAAGGACAATGTCTCTTGGCGGGCGGTCTACTTCTATACCAGCACGAGCATATTCATAGAGTTTTTTGCCATCTTTTTTTAAGGCAGAATACATCGGTGGGATTTGCTGCTGGGCACCTAAAAACTGCTGGGCAACTTTGTCTAACAGTGCATCATCAAACGCTGGAATCGGTGCCTCAGCAGTGACTTGCCCATCGGCATCACCGGTATCAGTTTGACTACCAAGTAGAATGGTTGCTTGATAAGATTTATCCGCATCAAGCTGATAGTGACTGAACTTGGTCGCTTCACCCAAACAGATAGGCAATAATCCTGTTGCCATTGGATCAAGTGTGCCGGTATGACCTGCTTTCTTGCTGTCATGGTTAGGCGATTTAAATAAATATTTTACCTTTGAAACCACTTGCTGAGAAGTCATACCTTGAGGCTTATCGACTAAAATAACACCGGAAACTTTAATCTTGTTAGGGTGATTACTAGACTTTTTATCCGCTTGCGTAGATGCGATAGACATAATGACTTTTACCCTTCTACTCTTCGTTTTCTTGCTCGTCAGACTCATTTTCTTCAGTTTTAATAACCGCTTTACTGATTAAATCCATCATGTAATTACCACGAGCAGTCACTTCATCATAATGAAAGCGCAAACGCGGTGTTGTGCGAGTCTTCAAACTATGACTCAGCTCCGTACGCAAAAATCCTGCCGCTTTGTTTAGCACCTTGATGCTTTCTTCATGATTTGACATGGTCATGGCATCATTGAGCTCAGGCTCCATAATGGTCACATACACATCAGCATAGCCCAAATCTGGGCTGACTTTAACGCTAGAGATAGTGACAAAACCTGTCAGACGCGGATCATTGACCGCGTCACGGATAAGGACAGCAAGCTCACGCTGAATCTGATCAGCTAAACGTTGTAAACGTTGGTTCATGTTATTACCTTGTTTTTATTGATCAATATAATCATTTATTAATAAGTTTAACGACTAATATTTGTTAAAAAAGGCCTAGCAGGATGTACCTGTTAGGCCTAAGTACAGCTTAATATTTATAAGATAGCTAATCCATCATGCCATGCGCAGTTAATAAAGCGGATTGCATAATGCACCATCTTAATTTTACCAGTGACTTTAGATAGTACGTGCGAACTCTTGAATCTCAAAGACTTCGATTTTATCACCAGCTTCTACATCATAACCGCGGACGGCTAGACCACATTCCATGCCCGTACGTACTTCATTAACGTCTTCTTTGTAGCGACGTAATGACTGTAATTGACCAGTAAAGATAACTTGGTCATTACGTAATACACGGATAGGTTTGTTGCGATAAATCGTACCTTCAACCACCATACAACCAGCAGCTGCACCAAACTTACTAGAGCGGAATACTTCACGAACGTCTGCAACACCTAAGATTTTCTCGCGATGTTCTGGCGCAAGCATACCGCTCATTGCCGCTTTCACATCATCAATCAAGCCATAAATAACACTGTAATAGCGAATATCCATGTTGGCAGAATCTGATTTACGACGTGCGGTAGCATCTGCACGAACGTTGAAGCCTAACAATACCGCTTCACTAGATTCTGCTAGCGTCACATCTGACTCAGAGATAGGACCAACGCCTGAGCTGATCACACGAACTTTAACTTCATCCGTCGATAACTCATTCAATGCGGCAAGTAGTGCTTCAAGCGAACCACGAACATCAGTTTTTAGAACGATATTTAAGTATGAAACATTACCCTGTTCCATCTGATCAAACATGCTCTCTAAACGCATCGCGTTTTGACGCTCAAGCTGACGCTCGCGCTCACGGTTGGTTCTAAAGTCCGCGACTTCACGGGCTTTTTTCTCGTCCGTTAAGACTAAGAATTCACTACCAGCTGCTGGCGTTTCAGGTAAGCCTAATATCTCTACAGGGATAGAAGGTCCAGCTGATTGAATACGTTTGCCATGTTCATCAGTCATCGCACGAACTTTACCGTAATATTCACCAGCTAAGACTAAATCGCCTTGTTTTAATGTACCTTTTTTGACAAGAACACTAACAACAGGACCACGACCTTTTTCGAGTCTTGACTCAATAACCACACCTTGAGCAGGACCATCTAATGGTGCTTCTAATTCCATTAGCTCAGCTTGTAAGCTAATAAGCTCTAGCAGCTCATCAATACCATCACCTGTCTTGGCTGAGATACGAGCCATAGGAGTATCGCCACCCCAATCTTCCGATACCACTTCTTTTGCAGTCAATTCGTTAAGAACGCGATCAGGATCAGCACTTGGCTTATCCATTTTGTTGATAGCAACAATCAGCGGCGTACCAGCAGCACGAGCATGATCAATCGCTTCTTCAGTTTGCGGCATCATGCCGTCATCTGCAGCAACGACCAATACAACGATATCTGTCGCTTGAGCACCACGTGAGCGCATTGCACTAAAGGCGGCGTGCCCTGGAGTATCAAGGAAAGTAATAACACCACGTGCTGTTTTCACATGATAAGCACCGATATGCTGAGTAATACCACCTGCTTCGCCCGTAGCCACTTTCGTTTCACGGATTTTATCTAGTAATGAGGTCTTACCATGATCAACGTGACCCATGATAGTGACTACTGGTGGACGCGTTTGTACGTTACTGCTGCGCTCATCAACAGCATCTTGTAGATCGTCTTCAACTTTAGTATCACTGACGGGTACTGGATTGTGACCCATCTCTTCTACGATTAGACTAGCGGTTGCTTGATCAATCATGTCTGATTCGCGAGCAATTTCACCCATTTTCATGAGTAACTTAGTCACTTCACGAGCTTTCACTGCCATGCGCTGGGCAAGATCAGAAACCGTGATTTGCTCACTAATTTCTACATCATAAACAATTTTTTCGACAGGCTTTTCAAATTTATGCTGTGAAGACTGGCTTGAACGTAGACCGTTTTTGCGGTTCTTAATTTCACGCTCGTCTTGATTTTTACGACGACCACGGCCACGGGCACTAGTGGTACTGGTGCCACGCTTGATTTCACGACGTTCTTTCTCAAACGATTCTTCTAATGCGTCACCGACCAAACCTTCTGCCAATGGCTCATCTTTACGAACTTCAGTTGCGGGCTGATCAGTATATTGACCGGCCATTTTACGCATTTGCTCAAGCGTACGCTTTTGCGCTTCTTCAGCTTGGGTACGGCGTGTTTCAGTTTCGATCTCGCGTAAACGAGCTTCTTCCTTTTCACGCACCTCACGAGCTTTACGCTCAACTGCCGTCTCAACTTTTGGTTTCGTCGCTGTAACTTTCTTCTTAGGTTGTTCTTTCGGCTTAACTTCAACAGTAGTCTTGCCGCCTTTTTTCACAACCACTGACGTTGAAATATCGTCATTCTTGTCGTCTGACTTTTTGCTAGTGCCAAGGCTTGCACGCATCGCAGCTAAAGTAGCAGCTTGACGCTCCTCAGATTTTTTCTTAGTAGCAGCACGGTCTTCGGCATCTTTAGCAGCACGTGCTTGCGACTCAATCATCGCTTGCTCACGTGCAGCCAATTCTTCAGCCATCTTTTCTGGGTCAGGCTTCTCGAACACTTTCTTTTTACGCACTTCAACATTGACGCTCTTAGATTTGCCCGAAGAGCCAGTCACACGCGCAGTACTAGTCGTTTTAGACTTCAGACTAATGCGACGCTTTTCTTCCTGACCATGACTTTGCTTTAAATACGTCACCAACTTTTCCTGCTCAAGCTCGGTGACTAAGTCACCTTCTGCACGCGCAGGCAGTCCAGCATCTACCAATTGCTGTTGTACAGCACTTGCGGTTTTGCTTACCATATCTGCCAGTTCTTTGACGGTCTTATCTGCCATGTATTATCACCTACTGTCTATTATTTGCTATATGTTCAATTCAGTTGTTGGCTACAAATGATTGGGGTAAGGCTGATATAAATTTTGCTCATACCAGCACTTTATTATCGATAGCATATCACCAAAAGACAGCGATATGCAGTTACCGCTTATTCATTGAACCAAGATTCCCGAGCTTTCATGATGAGTTTTCCTGCGGTTTCAGTATCTAAGTCTTCGATATCTTCTAAGTCGAAAACGGCTTGTTCTGCTAAGTCATCAACCGTAATGATGTCCTTTTGAGCCATTTTATAAGCCCAGCTGACCGTCATTCCTTCAAGATCTTGTAGTTCCTGACTTGGCTCTTTCATGTTCTGTTGTTTGACCAATTCGTCTGCGATAACGACTTCTTTCGCACGCTCTTGGATCATATCAATCGCTTCATCATCTAATCCTTCAATATCGTAGAAGGTTTCGACAGGTACATAAGCCACTTCTTCAATACTGGTAAAACCAATATCGACAAGCGCTTGTGCTAAGTCTTTATCCACTTCTAGGCGTTCATAGAATAGTTCGATGAATGCTTTAGATTCGTTTGCTTGACGCTGCTGATACTCTTCTTCTAGCATCATATTTAGCTTATAGCCGGTCAGCTCAGAAGCTAAGCGTACGTTTTGACCTTGTGAGCCAATCGCACGTGCTAGCTGATCATTGGTACTAAAGATAATATCAGCCGTTTGCGTATCTTCATCTAGGATGATACTGCTTACGTCTGCAGGCTCTAGAGCGCTGATGATAAATTGGGCAGGATCATCTGACCAAACCACTACATCAATACGCTCGCCATCAAGCTCTTGCTGTACTGCTTGGATACGTGTACCACGCATACCAATACAAGCACCAACCGGATCGATACGATGATCGTTGGTCTTAACCGCTATTTTAGCACGAGTACCCGGTAAGCGCGCGACGTTACGGATTTCGATAATTTGTTCTGCAATCTCAGGCACTTCTTTTTGCATCAATGCCGAGAGCATTTCAGGATGAGTACGTGATAGAAGCAACTGAGCGCCGCGATTTTCACGGTTCACATGATATAAGATGGCATTGATACGCGATTTTGCGCGCAATTGCTCACGTGGTAGCATCTGATCACGTGATAGATAACCCTCAGCATTATCACCTAAGTCAATGATGTAACCATCACGGGTTTGTTTTTTGACTTCGCCATACATCATCTCGCCAACACGTGGCTCAAAAGCATCTGCTACTAAATTACGCTCAGCTTCACGAATCTTTTGGATGATAACTTGTTTGGCTTGAGTGGCAGCAATACGACCAAACTCGATTGACTCAATTTGCTCTTCTTTAATATCACCGATTGACCATTCTTCCTGATCAAGGTCAGTAATCGCAAGCTGACAAGCAGGCATTTCATGGTCTTCATCTGCAACCACTGTCCAATAACGATAAGTATCATAATCGCCTGTTGTACGGTCAATTGAGACTCGCACTTCTACTTCCGGCTGATCGGTATATACTTTTTTCTTAGTCGAGACGACCAAAGCATCTTCGATTGCTTCAAAGATATCTTCAGGATTTAAGCCCTTCTCGTTACTGACAGTTTCTACTACCGTTAAGATTTCACGACTCATACTATGCCTGTCCTATCATTTTTTAATTGACTTAAATTTTATAATTTTTGACTTACTCTATATTTTCACCATCAGTCATCTAAGCTATTAGACTAACTGCGTTTATACACTAAAAGGTCTAATAGCGAATAGATTAAGCATCTTCATAAATTAAATTGGCTTTATCAATATTGCTTAATGCAATCTCAAACTGCTCACCATCAGTGGCAGTCAGCTTTAAAGAGGTGGCATCAATACTATTTAAAGTACCAGTTGCTTTACGGCGTTTTTTATCACCTTCACCAATCGCTTGTATCAAACGCAAGCTCACTGTCTGACCGACATAAGCATGCATTTGCTCATCTGAAAAGAACGCACGGTCAAAACCAGGTGAAGAGACTTCTAAAATAAACTCACCGGAAATCGGGTCATGAACTTCAAGAATACCGCTCACTTGGTGATTCACTGCTGCACAGTTTTCAATCGTTACTTGTTTATTTTGAGCTTGCTCTTCTGGTAATGCCTCAATATAAATACGTAACAAAGAGCGATTGCCTTGTGGTGCAAACTCTATACCCCATAGTGCCACATCGCAAGCCGCGACGGCAGGAGCAATGATATTAGTCAATTCTGTAACTTTGGTCGAAAGCTTCATAATCTATTTATATTTTCCTATTCACTTATCTATCTTACTTAATAAATCCTGCTGAAGTTTTTCTTCATCATTATTTAATAAGAACCTATCGTTATTTAAACCACAGTGATTGTCTTATGCTTAAAGTATAAACACAAATGATATCTACCGGGTATTTATATCAGGGTAAGCTTGACAAATATCAAGCTCAGCCGCGCTATGCTTTTATTACTTATAAAGCAGTACTATCGATAAAAGAGTGAGGAATAAAAGATAGTGTGCTTAAGTATCATCGCGCCATGAATGACATGTGATGACAAGCTTCTATAATGGTATCGCACTCTATAGACATAGAGCTTAGCATAAGTAGGATAGATATCGCGATTACACAGACCACCAGATACAAAAAAACCCACAAGCATAATGGTGGGCTAATTGTTACTGACAAATTTAGTGTGCAAAACATCAGTATAAAAAGTGGTAGCGGGGGCTGGATTTGAACCAACGACCTTCGGGTTATGAGCCCGACGAGCTACCAGACTGCTCCACCCCGCATCAATCTAGAACGCGTATTATAGGGAGGTTTTATAGTAGTGTCAATCTTTATTTAAAAATAATTTAAATTAAAAATCTTAGCTATTTATGAACGACTCACTTAATACGATACAACTTTAAAACTTGGTGCGATTGGGGGGACTTGAACCCCCACAGCTTGCGCCACCACCCCCTCAAGATGGCGTGTCTACCAATTCCACCACAATCGCATTACTCTAACTGTTCTCTCTATATTCTCAATACCCATTATAGTTGACGCGTAAGGTAAGCATCAAAGGTCTAAGACTTGTAAAAACAGAAAAAGCATTGTAAATGTAACGCTTTCAAATAGCAAGGGCTGCCTACTTAAAAAACTAGAGTAACAGCAGCTACTGAGGATTTTGTGTCAAAGGCCGCGGTGTTTGTGGTGCTGAAACTGGTGCATCTAGACGAAACTGATCTTCTGCCTGCTTACGAGCATGGACCGCAAGGGTCATACTCGTGATAAAAAATATGGCGGTCAACACTGCTGTCGCGCGTGTTAAGAAGTTGGCAGTGCCCGCCGCACCAAATACTGTACCTGATGAGCCGGCACCAAAAGAAGCCCCTGCATCTGCCCCTTTACCATGCTGTATCAAAATCAAGCCAATCATGGCAATCGCCACGATAATATGCAGGGCTAATATAAACGTAAACATGGTGGCCTCTTTTGCCGCGTAATGACGACTGATAACGAAAAACAAATCGTATGGTGTAATAGTGATAAAGATTGGCGGTAAATGTTGCCATATCGATGATATAAATAGGGCGTATTGTACACGATTGCAAGGGCACTGTTAAACCCACTTTTGCCAACTGATAAAGACATTTTGTGAATAACAATTACAATAAAGACTCACGTTTTTATTATATCTATCAAGAATCTACTAGATACTGGCTTGGCTAAAAGCAGTGGCAATCGTCAGAAAGCTGTCAGCTTTCAATGAAGCACCGCCAACTAAAGCGCCATCAATCATAGGATCAGCAGCAAAGCTATTAGCATTATCAGCATTGACACTACCGCCATACAAAACTGTCATATTAGACAATGAGTCGGCAAATCCTGCCAACGTTCGCTTGATATGCTTATGAGTGGCGCTGACTTCTGCTACCGTTGGCACTTTACCTGTACCTATTGCCCATACTGGCTCATAAGCAATAATGAGATGAGTCGGTAATGCCTCAATAAGTTCTGGCTGCTGTGCAATGAATTCTTTGATAACCGCTAGCTGATGATCAATGACTGTAAGAGTTTGCTTAGTATCATATTGCGCTTGGCTTTCACCAATGCAAAATACCACGCCTAAATCTTGTGACAAAGCATGAATCATTTTTTGCAATAAAGCATCGTTAGATTCTTGATGATACTGACGGCGCTCTGAGTGACCAAGGATTGTCCAAGTCGCTCCAGCATCGACTATCTGCTGCGCTGAACATTCACCTGTATAAGCACCAACACTGGCACTATGTCCACTAACGTCTTGAGCTGCACACAGTATTGAGGTGTCTTTTAGGCGACCATTCACTGCTGCTAAATGTATCAAGCTTGGTGCTACCATTATTTGACAACGCGCGGAGTTATCGTGGCTCATTTGCTTGGTTGTACTAATAGCAGCGCATAAGTCGTCCAGTAGTGCGTTTACGTCATGGCTCGTTGCTGGATTCTGCTTCCAATTTCCAATTACCCAAGCTTGCATTCTTCTCTACCTTGTCTTATATATGGCTGCCAATATGGCTAATATGCGCGCAAGTATAACAAATATTTCACAAGTGCTATAGTATAGTGCGCCTCAAATCAAAACTGACCTTTCAACCATTGCTTTAGTAACTATTGCTGAATAATTATTTTTGATTAGCCAATCGAGCCCTAGACTCTATAAAACCTTTGCGCTCACGTAAATCCCTATATGATTTTCTCAATATAGGATAAAGTGCAGACAATCGATTTTTTTATCTCAAACCCGTATTTAAAATAACTATTTTAATAATTAGCTCAACTATCAACGATAAAATGGCAATAAGTAAAACATGGTGAATAGCCTGCTATTTAGGTAAATATATCGCCTACCAGATATCGAGCAAGGAGAAGTCTTAATGTCTATCACAACCAGTAAATACGGTGGCTTAGCACAGCAGCTGATTAGCGAAGGTATCGTAAGCGAAGCGCATATGAAAGCGGCGCAGACTGATTCGCAGCAGCAGCAAGTAGGACTGGTCTCTTATCTGGTAGAGCATAAGCTCGCCAATGCCTATCAATTGGCTCAAATGCTATCGCAAGCATTCGGCGATCCTTTATTTGATCTTGATGCGCTAAGCTCAGAGGTCATCCCAAAAGACTTGGTCGACGAAAAAATCGTCCGTAAGTTTAATGCTTTGCCAATGTTTAAGCGTGGGCAACGCTTATTTGTGGCACTGAGCGATCCGACCCGTATTGATGCGATTGATGCGATTGCCTTTAACTCTCGCTTGTCAATTGAAACCGTTGTAGTCGAAGAAGATAAGCTTAAAAGGCGTATTGAAAGCTTCTATGCTGATAGCATGCAAAATTTTGATAGCTTTTCTAATAGTGATTTGCATATTGGCTTTGATGAGAATCAAGAAGAAGATGACGGTGAGACCAAAATCTCTGATAGCGTCGAGGAAGCACCGGTCGTCAAGTTTGTTAATAAAATGCTAGTAGATGCCATTCGTATGGGTGCGTCCGACTTACATTTTGAGCCCTATGAAAAAAGCTATCGAGTGCGCTTTCGAGTTGATGGGGTCATGCAAAAAATGGCCAACCCGCCCGTACAACTTGCGGGGAAAATTGCTGCGCGTTTAAAAGTAATGTCACAAATGGATATCTCAGAGCGCCGTGTCCCTCAAGATGGACGTATTAAGCTAAAGATATCTAAAAATAAGGCCATCGATTTTCGGGTAAGTTGCCTACCTACCTTGTTTGGCGAAAAACTGGTTTTGCGTATTCTAGATCCCTCATCAGCCATGCTTGGTATTGAAGCGTTGGGCTATGAGCCTGACCAACAAGATATGTTTTTGGAGGCGTTACATAAACCGCAAGGCATGCTCCTAATTACTGGTCCCACTGGTTCTGGTAAAACCGTCTCACTCTATACTGGTATTAACCTCCTGAATACTGGTTCGACCAATATCTCGACTGCCGAAGATCCTGTCGAAATTAACCTTGAAGGTATTAATCAGGTCAACGTCAACCCAAAAGTGGGGCTGACTTTCTCCACCGCCCTTAAGTCTTTCTTACGCCAAGATCCTGATATTGTGATGGTTGGTGAGATTCGTGATCTTGAAACTGCTGAGATTGCGATTAAAGCAGCACAGACAGGGCACATGGTACTTTCAACCTTACATACCAATTCAGCGCCTGAAACGTTAACGCGATTACGCAATATGGGTGTCGCTTCTTTTAATATTGCCACTTCCGTGAACTTGGTCATTGCCCAACGATTGGCACGGCGCTTATGTAAAAACTGTAAAAAACCTATCAATATTCCGCGTCAAAGTCTGCTTGAGCTTGGTTTTACAGATGCAGATTTGGACAATACAGACAATGTCATCTACGAGCCAGTCGGTTGTAATGAGTGCCGTGAAGGCTACAAAGGACGTGTGGGCATTTATGAGGTGATGAAAGTCACTCCAGATATTTCACGTATTATCATGGAAGATGGTAACGCGATAGACATCAAAGATGCGGCGCTAAAAAACGGTTTTAGAGACTTACGTCGCTCTGGTGTTTTAAAGGTTTTACAAGGTGTCACCAGTATTCAAGAAATGATGCGCGTGACTTCTGAATAGCATATTTGGTTGAAAAGTTTGGTACAGATATTCCTCTGAGTAAATTTCATTATGTCCGTAAAACTTATTGTTTAATTACTATTAAACAATAATAGCCAGTAGGAAAAATAAAACAGATAAACACTGGTTTTTTGCGCTAAAATAAAGTATATCCGCTTAAAACAATGGGTTAACTACGTTTTATAGCAGGCATTATCTATATTGGACTATATCAGACCATTTTTTGAAGGAACGGACATGGCAAAAGCTAAGACCGACATGCTGTTAGACTTTGTATATGATGGCGTCAACCGTCGCGGGCAAAAGGTAAAAGGTGAGACGACCAGTCGTAGCTTAGAGCTTGCCAAAGCCACGTTGCGCAAACAAGGTATTACGGTTAAAGGTATCAAGAAAAAGCCAAAACCCTTATACACCTTTAAAAAGTCTATCAAGCCTATCGATATTGCTATTTTTGCACGTCAATTGGCAACCATGATGAAAGCTGGGGTGCCATTGACTCAATCCTTTGAGATTGTCGCGGACTCTCTAGATAATCCGAGTATGAAAGACTTGGTGTTACAAATTAAAGCCGATATCGAAGCTGGTGGCACTTTTGCATCGGCATTACGTCGCCATCCCCGCTATTTTGACGATCTTTTTTGCTCGCTTGTTGATTCTGGCGAGCAGTCAGGTGCGTTAGAAACTATGCTGGAGCGAGTTGCGACTTATAAAGAGAAAAGCGAGCTGTTAAAAGCTAAAATTAAAAAAGCCATGAAATATCCTATCGCGGTCGTTGTAGTTGCCATTATTGTCACTATGATTCTATTGATAAAAGTAGTTCCTGTATTTTCAGATTTATTTGAGTCTTTTGGTGCAGAACTACCAGCCTTTACCCAAATGGTTGTAGGTATGTCTGAGTGGATGCAAGTATGGTGGTTCATCTTAATTGTATTTATTGGTGGCGCAATTATTGGCTTTTCAGAAGCTAAGAAGCGTTCAAAGAAATTTCGTGATGTCCTAGACCGTGCGGTATTAAAAGCCCCAATATTTGGCAATATCGCTTACCAAGCGGTGATTGCGCGTTTTGCTCGTACTCTGTCTACGACTTTTGCTGCTGGTGTACCACTGATTGATGCACTAGACTCTACTGCTGGTGCAGCCAATAATGTCGTTTTCTATAACGCTATTCAACAAGTAAAAAATGATGTGTCTACAGGTCAACAACTACAATTTTCAATGCGCTCAACCAACGTATTTCCTAGTATGGCTATTCAAATGGTCGGTATCGGTGAAGAGTCTGGTAGCTTAGAAGAAATGTTAGACAAAGTGGCAGTCTACTATGAAAACGAAGTTGATAACGCGGTTGATGGTTTGACCAGTTTGATGGAGCCACTTATTATGGCCGTCTTGGGCGTATTGGTTGGTGGCTTAGTCATTGCGATGTACTTGCCAATCTTCCAGATGGGTGCAGTGGTATAGGCTAAAGACCAATTAAAGGACAGCTCGTTCATGCAATTTATACAGTTATTACAAGAAAATATGACAATCGCTTTAGTCGTATTTGGTCTACTAGGACTGTGCATCGGTAGCTTCTTAAACGTGGTAATTCATCGCACTCCGCTGATGATGGTATCGGCTTGGCGACAAGAGTGTAGCCAGTTTATATATGATCAAGCAGATATACCGCGTGAGCATACGAGACCGTTGGTCAATATTGTTAGTAATGATACGCCTATTACCTTAAGCCGCCCTGCTTCACGCTGCCCGCACTGTACCCATAAAATTAAGTGGTATGAAAACATCCCTTTAATTAGCTGGATATTACTACGCGGACGTTGCTCAGATTGCAAAGCGGCTATCGGACTACGCTATCCTATCGTTGAGCTGGTCACTGCTCTGCTATCTGCACTAGTCATTTATCATTTTGGCGTCAGCATGGCTGGACTATCAGCATTGGTTTTGGTCTGGACACTGATCGCCTTAACTGGTATCGATTTTGATACACAGTTATTGCCTGATCGCTTAACTTTTCCATTAGCAGGGCTAGGATTGGCGGTCAATTCACAAGGTTGGTTTGTGCCTCCTACTCAGTCGATATGGGGCTTGTTATTGGGATTTTTATCGTTATGGATAGTGGTCAAGATATTTTATTTAATCACCAAAAAGCAGGGCATGGGACAAGGCGACTTTAAATTATTGGCAGTACTGGGTGCGTGGCTTGGACCTATGATGTTACCCTTGATTATTTTATTGTCATCATTGCTCGGCTCTATCGTTGGGATTATCTTGATGAAAAAACAAGGTGAGAGCAAGCCTTTTGCCTTTGGTCCTTATATTGCTATTGCCGGTATTGTGGCGTTGTTATACGGCTCAGATATCGTTAATTGGTATTTAGGCATGTATACTTAAGCAGTAGTCACTTCTCAATCAGTTATCTTAACCTTCCATTGATTACAGTCATTATCCTTCTATCAGTCAGATAAGTCATCATTATGTCAAAATACGCAGCAGCACCTTCACCTTATTCGCATCAGCCGCAAACGCCTGAGCATAAAAGTAAAACATTGGTAGTGGGTTTAACGGGTGGTATCGGCAGTGGCAAATCAGCCGCCAGCGACTGGTTCGCACAGCAGGGAATCGATATTATTGATGCAGATGTCATTGCACATGAAGTGGTGGTCAAAGGCAGCTCAACATTGCGCAAGATCCAGAGGAAATTTGGTGATTGGGTGCTAAACGCCAATGGTGATATGGACCGCGCCGCTGTACGAACTCATGTGTTTACTTACCCTGATGCTCTAATTGAGCTTGAAGCGATTACCCATCCCGCGATACGCGAAGCTGCAAAAAAGCAATTGGCAGAGAGTACCTCGCCGTATGTGGTGTTGTCAGCGCCGTTATTGATTGAAGCGGCAGAAGCTGGGCTTGCCAATTTATGTCAACGTATTTTGGTGATGGATGCCACAGAAAATACCCAACTTGCACGAGCCAGTCAACGTGATGCGCTAAGTGTGCAAAAAATTGAAGCCATTATGGTCAATCAGCTTAGCCGTGAAGAGCGCAATCGTCATGCGGATGATGTGGTATTAAATGAGAGTGATCTTGCGGCCCTATATGTACAATTAGAGCCGCTCCATCAAGACTATCTTAAGCTTGCCCAGCAGCTAAAGTTCGCTGCCGATTAATCTCATACAAAGCCATACCTGTCGCCACACTGACATTCAAGCTTTGCAAGTTGCCATGCTCGTTGCCTGACATCGGAATATAAACCAGCTCATCGCAGCTTTCTGTTGTCAGGCGACGCATCCCCTCACCTTCTGAACCCATGATAATAGCCGTTTTACCAGTCAGATCTGCAGCATGGATTGGTTTGGCATCGGCATTAAGAGCGGTACCAAACACAAAAACGCCGGCATTTTTAATTTTTGTCAGCGTGCGTGCCAGATTGGTCACGCTAACAATAGGCATCATTTCAGCCGCGCCGACTGATACCTTGGCAACCGTTGGCGTCAAGCTAGCTGCATGATGTTTCGGACAAATGACTGCATCGACACCCATGGCTACTGCTGTACGCAAACAAGCGCCAAAATTATGGGCGTCCGTAATTTGGTCTAGTACCAGTAACAAACAATCATCTCGACCAGCAAGCGTATCTAGCAAACCTTCATCAGCGAAGCCTAATGGACGGGCGTTCAGCACTACGCCTTGATGTTGCGGGCTACCACACAGCTGAGTAAGTTTGTCTTTTTGCGTTGGTTGAATACTGATGCCATTATCACGTGCTTGCGCCATAATAGACTGTACATGACTGTCAGTCTCGCGCCCTTGCTGTACAAATAAGCTCAGTCCATCAAGAGGACGGTATTCGAGCAAGGCATCAATGGCATGAATGCCATAAAAATAGGTAGGTTTTGCCATAATAGGCCTATTGATTATAAAGTGGGTATTGCACAGTGTTATAAAAAACATGCAATAAAAATAGAGATGTGTAATTGTAGCAATTAATGACCAGCTTCATCTAAATAATGTCAGCAAAAAAAAGAAATAAACCTGATAAGATTTATTTCTTTGGAATCATTGGCTTTTGGCTTCATCAATTATCTAACGACACTTTAAGGCGCATTAGCCTTCTAAGTGACAGATATACTGGACGATCTGTTCTGTGCGTAAATTGAAACCACTATTACCTTCAACCACGAATGACTGTCCTGCGCGGTAGTAGCTGAACTCCTCTTCCCCATTTATTTTGACTTCGCACTCACCGCTAGTGATTTCAATACGTTCAGATGTATTGGTACTAAAGTGATAATGCTCGACCAAATTATCACAAGGTAAGATAACACCTAATGTTTTATGACGACCGTCCTCGAACATAATGGTATGGCTTGAGCAACGACCATCATAGGATATCGTGGCTTGAGCATTGACTGTTACATTAGTAAATTGCGCCGCTGTCATAGTGGCTTCCTTATCAAATAATTATTGCCAACTAAAAAACCAAATGGAATGTGTAGATAAGCGTTGTTGTATCTACCTTTTACCATTGACTCTAAATCATTTTCACTTCGCTGTGCGCTGATTATAGAATTGATTTATCTTATAGGTTTAAAAATAACCATTTATTACTGATACTTACTGACACACAGGTTTGTATCATGTTCTACAAGCTAACTGCTCTGTCGTAGAATGCACGAAAATCTGGTGGTAAGAGTTTATCATTATGTGAGATTATGCTACCACATTATATCTATAAAGTTTGTTACAGCGGCAGGAAAGTTCCGCTTATTATGATGGTTTTAAGTGATGTTATTGATTACCTTTAATATTTGTATTTAAGATTATTTGCCACCATACTATTTGCCAATTGCATTTATCTATGTTGCAGTATGAACTGAACCGATTCATTCCTTTATTTAACCTATTGTAGAGATAACCTCCTTGTACGACATTACATCGTATTTGAGGTTTGTTGTCTGTCATGAGAGGCGTTGATGCTAGTATCATTAACTTTAAATCAGTTTGCGTTAATTGCTCAGCATGAGCTGAGTGTGGCTGAAGGCTTCAATGTCATCACTGGTGAAACAGGCGCTGGCAAATCGCTATTACTCGATGCGCTGTCTTTATGTATCGGCGAGCGCGCAGACAGTGCAATGGTCCGGCATGGCGCGGCGCACGCGGATATCTACGCGCAATTTGATGTAGAAAACAATAGTATCATTGCTGAATGGTTTGCCAAAAATGAGCGGGCGTTAGAAGAGCCAGATGTATTGATTCGCCGACAACTCAGTAATACAGGGCGCTCAAAAGCATGGTTAAATGGCACACCTGTCAGTTTGGCTGAGCTTAAGAGTTTGGGTGCATTGCTGGTCAATATTCATAGTCAACATGCTCAGCAGGCGCTACTCAAGCCACAATTTGTAGTGCAATGGCTAGATGAAATGGCACAGATAACTTCTCTTGCTACGCAGACCTCAAGTAGCTATCAAACTTATCAGCAACTTAAACGCCGCGCTGACGATCTCGCTAGCCGTGAAGCTCAGCGCCAAGATCGTATTCAACTGTTGCAAAGCCAGTTAGCAGATATCGCACCGTTATTGGTCGTTGATTATGCAGAAGTAGAAGCAGAACACGAAGAATTATCTAATATTGAAGCACTAATGATCGAGGCCAGTCATGGTTTGCATTTACTCGATAATGATACCGATGAGCCCGATGTAATGACCTTGCTCGGGCAAGCAATTAAACTATGCGACAATCAAATGAGCGTGAGCCAAACCTTTGAGCAAGCCTCAGAACAGCTGCATTTGGCGCAGCAGCAAATCACTGAAGTGACTGGCTTATTGTCAGATTATGCTGAGCAGCAATTGCCTGACCCTGAGCGTTTGCAGTCATTAGACAGTTTAATCAGTTTAGGTCATCGCCTATCACGTAAGCATAACTTGCCAGCTAGCGACTTGATTAATGAAGCAAAAGGCTGGGAAGCGCAATTAGAACAATTAGAAAACGAGCCAAGCAGTGATGCAATGGCGGCACAAATTGAGCAAGCATGGCAAGAGTATGTAGCACTAGCAACTGAGCTAAATAAAAAACGAGCAAAAGCTGCACCGATTGTCAGCAAACAGCTGATTAAGCAACTACAGCCGCTTGCCCTACCTAATGCACGTTGTGAATTCGTTTTTACCAAAAAGACCGATGTCAGCCAATATAATGGACAAGGCTGTTATGATATCGATTTGTTATTCAGCGCCAACGTCGGTATGCCGATGCAGCCGCTACACAAAATCGCTTCAGGCGGTGAGTTATCGCGTATGGCACTAGTGATGCAGGTATTGCAAGCGACCAATGCAGATAATAATGCGGCAAAACCTATGCTAGTCTTTGACGAAGTTGATGTTGGTATCAGTGGCGGTACGGCGCAAGTGGTGGGCGAGCTGTTGCGCGCCCTTGGGCAAACGCAGCAATTACTAGCCATTACCCACCAAGCCCAAGTCGCCGCGCAAGCGCATCAGCATATCTTGGTACAAAAACACCATGACGAGCAAACTGAAAGTGAGCTTGTCATCTTAACCGAGAGTGCGCAAGTAGATGAACTGGCACGTATGTCTGGTGGTGTTATTATCACCGATGTCACTCGTGACCATGCGCGCAGTCTATTGAGCGATGTTAAATGATCATTGATTGACCACCATAAACACCTTTTTATTGCTAAATCCTTGCTTTAGTTGATTTTTTATTCATTATCGCCATATAGTGGTGTCAGCTCTGTTATTTTACCTTTATTAGTAGGTTGCGTTTGTCTCTATGTCCAAAGCCAATTTGACCCATCATTTTTTAATCGCGGCGCCTGAACTGTCAGACCCACGGTTTGAGCAGGCGCTGATTTATATCTGTCGTCATGATAAACACGGCGCCCTCGGTCTGATGGTCAATCGTCCATTAGAGCAGGCACGCGTGGGAAAACTGCTAGAAGATCTGGATATTGAGGTTACAGACGCACAGGTGATGGAAGATCTGGCATTAGAAGGTGGACCTATGTACCCTGAGGTTGGCTTTGTACTGCATACAGGGCAGCCAGAATGGGCATCGTCTTTTGCGATTTCAGAAAATGTCTGCATCACTACCAGCCAAGATATCCTCAAACGTATTGCAGCCGGTCAAGGCGTTGGTCATTATCAGCTCTGTTTAGGTCATGCCAGCTGGGGTAAAAAACAGCTCGATCGTGAGCTTGCTAACGGCGACTGGCTGGTATGCCCTGCTGATTTAAACTTATTGTTTGATACGCCTTTTGAGGAACGTTGGCAAATAGCCGCCGATAAGATTGGGGTTAATTTTGATTATTTAAGCAGTGACATCGGTCATGCTTAATCTCATATGCTGAACGAATACAGAACTAAAACTAGGAAACATCCCTTATTATGGTAGATAGCACTCTTATAAAAGATAGTACTGATACTAGCGTTGCTGAGCCAGCGATTAAGCCACACCTTATCTTAGCCTTAGATTATGGGGTTAAAAAAATGGGCATGGCACTCGGTAATAGCTTGACAGAAACGGCGCGTGCCTTTGATATTTTAGCGATGAATAATGGGCAACCTGATTGGGATAATCTACTCGGTATTATCAAGGTTTGGGGCGTGGCAAAGGTAGTAGTCGGACTGCCGTTAAATATGAACGGTAGCAGCTCTATGCTGTCAAAACGCGCACATAAATTTGCCCGTCGTCTAGCACATAGAATCATGGAGCAGCATTTACCTGTCATCGTATCTCTATGCGATGAGCGCCTAACATCGGTCGCCGCGCGTGAGATAGCATGGGAAAATGGCTGGATTAAACATGAGCGCGCTCCGATTGATGATATCTCTGCCTGTATTTTAATGTCGACCTACTTTGCTGATCCTCATAGCAGTATCGCCATCGACGCCATCAAAGCAGATTAATTGAGCGTTAGCTTTCTTTTTAATGTCCCATCAATACCTGATATAGTCGGTTCTACATAAAAGAAATACAAATGTTATCAATCACTACTGGGGTTAATTTTTCTTGCTTGCTGTGCCTACGCAGACAGAGGCTGCGAATAATTAGCCCCAGTAGTTCTGTACCCTTTTAAAAGTGAATTAACTGTACCTCCTCAATCCAAACGAATAAATGACTGATTATTATGACCTCTGTCTCAGACCACTCTTTGCACAATAGCTCGCGACATGGTTTTGCACCGCTTGCTATTGCGCGTATCAAAGGCGCCCAACGTGTCAACCAAATAGCCGTCTATCTCATTTATGCCGCTATTATCGCTTTTATGGTTTTTGGCACCATTGCTAGTATCAAAGCCTTTCATGACAATCAGCTCCTGTATCAACTATTCTACAACTTACCTTATGCTTTGGTGGCGCTGACCATTCCACTGACGCTATATAATGCCTTTATCATCTATCGCTATCGTCTTAATCAAACCTCGATGGTGATTATGACCATTGGTGTCTCAAGTATTATCCTGATCGGCGGACTGTTATTTGCCGATACGGCTTGGTTAGGATTGGCATCGTGGCTCGGTGTGGCTTTTTTATTTAAGGTGAGCTTTAAGCGCTTCTTTAATTTCTTAGCCCTAGCCGACTTACCTGAGAATAATAACAGCACTGAAAATACTCCTTTATAAAATCAGTAACAAACAAGTATCCAGCTACCAAACTTATCTATTAGGTTTATAAAACAAAATATGACGACTTCAATACTAGACACGACTATTCACCATCATTTAGATACCCAAGGGCTGATTTGTCCTGAGCCAGTCATGATGCTACATAAGACGATTCGTAAAGCGGATGGCGGCGATGTGATTGAGATATTAGCCACTGATCCTGCCACTACGCGTGACATTCCTAATTTCTGCCGGCACTTGGGACATACCCTTGTCCATCAAGAAACGCTAAACGATGCGCCAACCTATCGTTATTTAGTCAAGAAAAAGAGCGCTTAGCGCAATATATAATGCAGAAATATCTTTGTGTTATAAAAATACATCATTCACATCTGAAAGGTAGGTCGCGTGTTAGCAACAGAAATACAGTACGTGCAATGGCACGAAAATGAAACCTTACGTCAAGCCCGCTGGTTGTCTCAAAGCAATCATGTGCCGCCTGCACGTATTGTTGTGGTCGACGACAAAACAACAGCCGATGAGGCTTATCGCTTGGCTTGTGCTGGAATGTCAATGCTGTGGCGCGGTGACTTTAATAATGCAAGGCAACTGCTGCAAGCCATCACTCGACGCATTGACCGTGCGAATGAGCGTTCTGAGCAGCGTAAAATTAATAAAGCAGCTAATAAACCTGCTAAGTCCACTAAATCTACAGATGAGACTTCGGCATCCTCTAAAGACATCCCTAATTTGTTTCATCAGCAACGCCAAGTCCAATCTCAGCGTTCGCGCTTATTAAGCCGCTTGCTATTAGAGCTTGATGCCGGTTATGTCAGCCAGTTACGCCGCGCCCCTAATGTCAGTGCTGCTTGTACCGCTGCTTTTGGCGAGTTGAATGAGTCATGTCTAATATCATTTCGTGACCTGCAAGGTGCCTTAGGTGCGGCAGGGTGGCGTGTAAAAGGCGTAGCAATTGAAAATTTGGGTCTATCAATTTTCCCACATTATGGCGTCTTTGCACCGACTCGTCATGAGTATGTGCAGCTGTTGCTTGATGCACCGTTGCCAGCCGTTTATGATGTCGCCTTTGATATCGGTACCGGAACCGGTTTGCTTGCTATTATTCTGGCGCAGCGCGGTGTGAAGCAAGTGATTGGGACGGACTTAAATCCGCGTGCATTAGCCTGCGCTAGTGACAACCTTACACGTTTAGATTTACCTGCAGTGCAATTGCAGCAAGCGGACTTGTATCCGACTGATGCGCCACTGGCTAATCTGCTGGTCTGTAATCCACCTTGGTTGCCTGCCAAGCCAACCTCGCCCTTAGAATTCGCCGTCTATGATGCCAATAGCACGATGTTGCGTGGGTTTTTGCAAGGCGCAAAGCAACATTTAGCTAAGCAAGGAGAGGTCTGGTTGATTCTGTCAGATTTGGCAGAACATTTGCAGTTGCGCAGTCGCGATGAATTATTGGGCTGGTTTGCTAATGCTGGTTTAGAAGTAAAATACCGTCTCGATACCCAACCTAAACACGGTCGAAGCCAAGACGATACTGATCCACTATTTGCAGCGCGTAATGCGGAAGTCACCTCGCTATGGTGTTTGGTAGCTGTTAATACTTAAAGGGTAAAAATGACTTTGCCAAATTTTATTAACTGATAGTCAACTTAAATATAAAAAATATTATTTATATCCACTTGTAATTTCTTATACCACTGCCGAGTATGTTTTATGAGCCGCGACCGTGCCGTACAGCAGCGCCAACCAAAAGCGCTGGCCGTAGATGATGAACCGGCTTATATAACCGAATTTCGTCAAGCAATGCTGGCTCGTGGTTTGGCCACGCGTACCCGTAACGCCTATGTGCGTGATTTGCGCTCCTGCGAATTGACCAATCATACGGCATTAACGCGTTGGCAGCCCGAAGATGTGCTGCACTGCCTGTCTATTCTTACTCAAGATGGCAAAACGCCGCGTACGCAAGCGCGCATGCTTTCAAGTTTGCGTCAGTTTTATCTGTGGATGATTGCCAGCAACCTACGTGAAGACAATCCTTGTGGGCGTATTAAAAGCCCAAAACTTGGTCGTCCACTGCCAAAAGATTTGGCAGAAGCTGACGTCGACAATCTCCTTGCCGCGCCCGATAGCAGTACTGCGCTAGGGCTACGTGATAAAGCCATGTTAGAGGTACTTTACGCTTGCGGTTTGCGCGTTAGTGAGTTGGTTAACTTGTCTCTTGAACAAGTGAATCTAAACTCAGGCTGGCTACAAATCACGGGGAAAGGCAATAAAACCCGCTTAGTGCCTTTAGGGGAATATGCAGCAGATGCGCTTGAAGATTATTTGACGCATGGACGTGGTGATTTGATAGCCCATTTAAAAGCAGGAAATTGCCAAGCAGTGTTTTTAACTGCGCAAGGTGGCTATATGACCCGGCAAAACTTTTGGTATCTGCTAAAGAAATACGCCAAAGTTGCCAGTATTGATAAAGACCTATCACCGCATACCTTACGTCATGCTTTTGCTACCCATTTACTCAATCACGGTGCCGATTTACGGAGTGTGCAGTTATTGCTTGGACATAGTGATTTATCGACGACGCAGATATATACCCATGTGGCGACGGCTAGATTGCAAAAACTCCATGCTGAACATCATCCAAGGGGTTAGATTGCTGATTTACGAGATATTATTACCAATATAAAAACCTATATATTGAAGCAAAAAAACGGCAATATTATAATAATACTGCCGTTTTTTCATACTTAATAGAAACGTAAGCTTGCTTATATGCTATAGCGATAATGAGGACAAGCCTGCATATTCTGTGCCTTTTGATAGTACATAACGCTTACTGGTTTCCCCATCCGTTAAGAAGCCACCAAACGTCTGTGATACAGCGCTAAATAAAATAATATTGACAGCAGATAATGCTTCTTCAGCCAACTCTGTGGTGTTTAATAGCTCTTTGGCTTTGGCCACACTAATCACAGCACAGCTTTCATTTTCACTAAGACGAGGCTTGATCTCTTCATTATAGTTTTTATAACAAAAAGCGATAGACACATATTCATCACAACCAGATAGCTCAGCCAAATAAGCTTTGTCGATAGTTTTTACTGCTTCCACACATTTGACACCCGGCTGTTTTTTGAGAGGCTTAATACGCTTACTATGTACAATATGAATAAATGTTTCTTGCGCTGGATTTATTTTCGTTTTGATTTTAGACTTCATATTTAAGCATCCTTTCTAATTAAGTAAAGCTTGGTGAGTTTAATCTTAGTAAGCTGGTACAACTCCTAGTATGACCGTAATTCTTCATATCAAGAAGACCCTAGAATAAATAGTTGACCAATTAGTTAGCTTTATTAGTATTCCATAGCTTCAATAAGGATGCTATAGCATTTACGATATAAATGCGTAAACAGGTAACTTCAACCTGACATAAATCTGACAATGGTTCCTGTCAAATACTCCTCCTTTAGTGCCCATCACAATTTCCACTAATACGTAGCTGCAAATCTTACCTTTTATCGTTACAATACTCATCATAATGTGCACCCTGTTCATTTGAGCAATGTACCACCTTTTACTTATCCATAATCCGAGAATTCCATGAGCCATAGACCATCTAGCGATCTATTAGAAAAAGCCAAATACTGGCGCGAAGATATTAATTTTCGCGAAGACGTACTCGGCAAGCCGTTTGATTTTGCGACCACGTGGGGTATTTTTTCACCACAAAAGCTCGATGACGGTAGCTTGATGTTACTTGATTATGTGGATTTTCAGGCGGATGATGACTCGATAGATTTGGGCTGTGGCTACGGTGTATTGGGTATGGCAGCAGCGCGCGAATGTCCTAATGGTCAGCATACTTTGATTGATAAAGACTTTATGGCAGTAGAATATGCGCGCCTTAATTGTGAAAAGAATGGTCTAAAAAATGTCGATGTGCATTTATCAAATGGGTTTAATCACGTGGCAAAAGACAAAGACTTTAGTCTTGTGATGTCAAACTTGCCAGCCAAAGTAGGTAAAGAGCAGCATTACCTTTATTTCCTAGATGCTCATGCGCGTATGCGTAAAGGTGGACGCTTTTACGTGGTGACGATTAATGGCTTACGTCAATTTATGAAACGCTCATTTACCGAAGTCTTTGGTAATAGCGAAAAGGTAAAGCAGGGCAAGACTTATACGATTACCATGGCAACCAAAGATTAAACGCTAGAATCAGACAAATAAAAAGCACGCTAAATCATAAGGATCTAGCGTGCTTTTCTATGGCTAAACTTTTAGATTTACCTCATTTTGAGAGTTACATCTGCCGTTTCAGTAAATATCCACCCAACAATGCACTGGCAATAATTGGCAGTATCACCATCAGTAGCGGCGAAAATCCCGTTGCTAGTGACACAAAACCGACCAAATCCTGCACATAACTAAATAGCAGCCCAAATAATAATGCCACGACAATTCGCAAGCCGAGACTGTGCGTACGCAATGAGCCAAAGACAAACGAGCAGGCGACAATCACTAGTGACAGAATTGATAAAGGTGATAATAGCTTTTGCCAAAACGCCAGCTCATGACTTAAAGAGCGAGTGCCTTGTTGACGCATAAACAGACGATGCTCATAAAGTTGCGTAAGAGATAAATCCTCAGCTTGACGCGTGAGCAAATACACAGACTCAGGGGCAAACGGTAAACTCAATGTGTCTGTGGGCGATATGGCTTGGCTACTTTCAAAGCCTTGATTAATCATCAGCTTGGTCATATTGTTCAGCTGCCACTCATAACGATATTGCTCGCTCGGCTTGCTGCTAGCGGTAGCAAGCGCCTCGCGCCCGATATATTTACCACCTTCAGCATGAATGGCGGTTTGCAAGTTGCCGTTATTATCTAAGTGCCAACGCTTTACCTGACCGATATTCCCTTTGACATCAGCATAATCGATATACAAGATATCACTACCATCCGGCTTGGCACTGCCGTCTTTTGTATTCTCAAAGCGTGGTTGCACTGTCCAGTAACCGCGTACTGAAGTCACTAGCGAGCTGTTATCCTCACTATTAATCTCATTTGCCAATTGATTGGAATACGGCAACACAAACTGGTTAATGAATAATGCTAATACTACAAAAATCATAGCTGGCTGCAATACCCAACTGACGATTCGATAAACGCTAATACCCGCAGCTCGCATGACGACCAGTTCACTGTTATTGGCCAGCAAGCCCAAACCAACGACCGCACCCAATAATGCCCCTGTTGGGATAAATTGCTCTAAAAAATAAGGCGAGCGATAAAAGATATATCTGATTGCCTCTCCCATCGTATAGCTATCATCTAGCGAATCAAGCTCAGATAAATAAGAGAATACCAGCTGTAATGCCCACAATCCTATGACCGCAGCGATAATCGCCAGCAAGGCATTTAGTTTCACATAGCGGCTAAGCACTTTGAGGTTAGTCGGTTTTGGGCTAAGTAGAGATTTAGCATTTGGCGAATTCGGCTTCGATGATTTAGAGAATAGAGCACTCATTAGGATTGCCCTCCTTGTGAGCTACTATTTTGATTGTCGGTAACCGTCAAAAGCTCATTTTCTGGCTTGCGAAAGCGCAATCGGTGCTGCACGCGGCTACCCCAATTCATATACAGTGCCAATGCCATAAATCCTAAGATGAGCCATGCATAAGCCCACACGCTTACACTGCCTTTACCGACAGCATTTTTGAGTGAGATGATACCGAGTGCGCAGCTGACAAACAGTAAAATAGAGGGAAATAGGCGTAACCAACGACCTTGACGTGGACGAACTTGCGCCAGTGGTACGGCGAGCATCGGCGCAATAATCATCAGCCATGGTAACGATAAACGATAACCAAGCTCGCCTTGGGCCGCACGCATGGCATTATTACTGCCCACTTGCGCATTGCCTGTTGCCGCTTGCCATAACGGTCCAATCGCTTGCGTCTCGATATTGTCTTCAGTGATGACTTCTTTCGACGACTCCGTCAAGGTAATACGATAGCGATCAAAACCTACTTGATTGTATTTCAAGCTACCAGCCCCGACTTCATAACGGCGACCTTGGAACAAATCCAATTGGGTTACGCCACTATTGCCCGTATCTACTTGTTCAGCACGTTTGGCAAGCGTAATCGTGTCTTTGCTAATATTATTATTGGCAAGCGCTGTGGGCAATTCTGGAATATTGAGCTGTTCGGTAGTTTCGACATCGATGTTATTTTCAAGATTCATGGCACTATTTTTAGCAGTATTGTTGTTAGCCCCACTGCCTTTTTTTTCAGGCTCAGACTGAATCAATATCACATCTTGTAATTGTTTTTTATCATCACTCAAACTGCCCACATACAGATGATAATTGCCACTGCTGATAAACTGATTGGGGCGAATTAAGTCAAAGGCACTGGTCAACGCTTGCTGTTGCCAGACATTCTCAGATGAACGCACGCCCCATGGCTTACCAACGATGGATAATGCTGCCTCACCAACGAACAATGCCAAAATCAATGGCGTCATCAAGCGCCCAAGCCGACCGCGCGACACGCCACTGGCATTAATCACCGCCATTTCTTGGTCAACATACAGGCGCCCAAATACCAGCATTAACGCAATAAAAAACGCTAATGGTAGGATAAGCTCTAAGAAATACGGTAGGTTATAACCAATGATGGTAAACAGCAAACCGATGTCTAAATTACCTTCAGCTGCGATACCAAAATAGCGTATCAAACGTCCGCCAAGCATCATCACCACTAAAAACCCCAAGACCAATGCGGTCGTTGAGGCAACTTGTTGGGTCATATAGCGGCGTAATATCACAGTAGGCACTCTTAGCGGTTGTAGAAGTTGGCGTTCGTGCGGTTCATCGCGTCTGTATTGATAAGCACAGTTAAGCTTGACCAGAGACGATAGGCATAACCGCTAATGCTAGCATATTTCTAGAAAAAATAGCGTGGAAATGTGTTTGAAAACATTACCTAGCCGTTACCAATAACGCATTTATTACTCACTCATCAACAGGGTTAAATTGGGACGTAACTGCGCTATTTAAAACCTAATCGCACTATATAAGATATAAGCGCTTTAACTCAGACATCACGATTAAGTCTCTCATGCATGCTTTCTAACTGAATTTGTGTACTGTACGTATCACGTACTGAATACTATCAGCATTAGTTGTTAGTATTTAACGTCAGTTAACATTCAAAATTATTTAAGATTTAGCATCTATACTTATATCGTTTACTAATTAACGGAGCATAAAATGTCTATTCCCTCTACTTTACTTGGATTAGCTGGTGGTCAATTTAATGAGATTGATTGGTCAAATTGCGCTATCGTCATGATTGATTTTCAGAATGAATATGTTGACGGCGCGATGCCGTTAGGTGATGCCGGTAGTAAAGCCACTGCGAACGCGCACCTGCTACTCGATAAAGCTAGGAACGAAGCTATTCCGATATTTCATGTTACTCATCACGGGCAGGATAATGATAAAATTTTCAATCCATTATCATCAAAAGTAGATATTATTAATAGCCTGCAGCCCATTAATGACGAAAAAACCATTGTTAAAATGCACCCTAATGCATTTTATGATACCGAGCTGCAAGCGCTAATAAAATCGGCTGGTAAGCAACAAATTATTTTTGCAGGCTTTATGAGCCATATGTGCGTCAGCTCAAGCGTCAGAGCAGCCTTTGATTTGGGTTTTGAAAATTTCGTGTGTCATGATGCTTGTGCCACGCGCGATCTGCCTAGTGTTGCAGGACAAGTCATAATGGCTAGTACTGTGCATGATAGTGCGATGGCTGCACTTCAAGATAGGTTTGCCGCTCTAGTAGCGACTGATAAATTGACTAACAGCTAACGACAGACGCTAAAACAATGCAAGAAATAACTCTAGAAACATTACCTAACCCTTGCTAACTGCGTACTGTGTGCCGATATGCTACACTACTATGCTTGCTTGATAGGCGTGTTATTTAAGATAAGTAGCAGTTAGAATACACTACCGATTCAAATGCGTTAGCAGTTAAAATTTGATATCTTTTTAAATTTGACACCTTACTGTATTCACGCTTTTAAAAAAATGCATTCATCTAATAAGGATAACAATATATGAATATTAAATTAACGCAAAGTTTACCGAAAACCCATACACAAAAAATTCTTAAAAAAGAAGCTAAAAGTAAAGATGCCGCTTGCCTCGTCGTCTTAATCGATGATAAGAAAAACATCTTAGCAGAGTCGGTATTGAGCGATTATCAAACCCGTATTGAGCAATTGATTGAAGTATCGCACTTTAACGGCAAAGCTTGTGAGACAGTTGCTGACTATGCGCTGGCTGGTGATAAGAAAACCACCAAAGAAAATCCAGTACAGCTTTTATTGGTCGGTGTGGGTAATGTTGATAAATTGCGTCATAGCGTTCTAGAAAAAATTGCCAATACCATTTATAAGAGCACGCAAAAGCGTGTTGACTCTATCACTGTTGCGCTGGGCGATAGCTTAGAAGAAAACCATTTTAGTCAATTCGCGCTGAGCCTACTGGCAGCAAGCTATCGTTTTGACAAGTACAAATCTGAGCAGCAAACGCCTGTTTTAACGGACATCTACTTATTGGCAGAGCCATCTTTAGAGGAATCGTTAAACTTTGCACAAGCGGTCTTTACTGGTCAAAGCTTAACCCGTGACGTCGCCAATGAGCCGGGTAATATCTGTTTCCCAGCGTATATGGCTGAGCAAGCACAGGAACTGGCAGCCACTTATCCTGACCTCTTAAAAGTCACCGTATTAGGTGAAAAAGAGATGTCAGCATTAGGTATGAACTGCTTCTTATCGGTCGCGCAAGGCTCGACCAAAGAGGGCAAGCTGGTGTTAATGGAATATCGTGGCAAGTCTAATTTTAGCGTCAATGCTGATGGCGATACTAGTAAAGCCATTACCAACAGCGCAAAAGTAGCGGGTGGTCTAAAAGCATTGGCTGATAAGTTACCAACCAAAGCTGCTAGCAAAAAAGCCGCGAAACAAGATAGTAATGACGATGTGCAAGTTGCAAATGACGACTCGCCTATCGTACTGGTTGGTAAAGGCGTCACCTTCGATTCAGGTGGTATCTCAATCAAACCGGGTGCGGCGATGGATGAGATGAAATTTGATATGGGCGGTTCTGCTGCGGTACTCGGTACCCTAAAAGCATTATGTGAAGCGCGTCTACCTATCAACGTCGTCGGTGCGCTAGCTTGTGCTGAAAATATGCCATCAGGAGAGGCGACGCGTCCTGGCGATATCATCATAGCAATGAACGGTAAGTCAGTTGAGATATTAAATACCGATGCTGAAGGTCGTTTAGTACTGTGCGATACCTTGTGCTATGTACAGAAGTATTATCAGCCAAAAGCCATCATCGATGTCGCAACCTTGACTGGTGCTTGTGTGGTTGCGCTAGGTCACGTCCGCTCAGCGGTCTTTAGTAATGACGAAGATGTGTTGTTCGACTTAGAAAACGCGAGTCATTTATCGGGTGATCTTATCTGGCACATGCCAATGGATGACGAGTATCAAGCGCAGATTGACTCGCCTATCGCTGATATTCAAAATATCGGTGGTAAAGGTGCTGGCGCTGTTACTGCTGCATGTTTCTTATCGCGCTTTATAGAAGAAGGCCAAGCATGGGCGCATTTAGACATCGCTGGTACGGCATGGATTTCAGGTCAAGACAAAGCTGCGACTGGTCGTCCTGTACCGTTGTTTATGCAATATTTGAGAAATAGTGCAAACATGGCATAACTTATTAATGAAAACCAATTAATGAAAATCAGTTTATGAACGTTAGCTTCTATGTATTAACTGAGAATAAAGCCCAAGATTTCTTGGGCTTTATTTGTCAGCTGACCCAAACCGCGCTTAATAAAAGTAATCAATCATTGTTAATTCTTATCGACGATGATGAATTGCTATCGACGCTTGATAAGGCATTATGGGCGCAAGAGGCTACTAGCTTTATCCCTCATCAACGCCTTTTGAATGCTGATACTGATATCAATCATAAAGCGTTAGCGCCTGTACTTCTTAGCAATTATATGCCTGCTAACTTTAAAGGTATGGTTCTTAATACCACTATACATCCAGTAAGCACTTTTATGACAGCTACTATCAATGCGAAACCTACTCGCGTCCTTGAGCTGATAAAACCTGATGCAGCTAGTGTGCAAGAAGGTCGTCATAAATATAAAAGCTACCAACAACTCGGCTATGAGCTGACCCACTTTACAGTTTAATTCTTCAAACCGCTTTATTTGTTACGGTAAAATCATTCTTTTTGTCACATATAACGCCTTTTCTTTAGCTCTATCAGCCCAGTCAGATGCGGGTTAAAGGTAGGCGCTTATCCCAAAAAATGCTACCATCCTCCGATTATTTTTCTGTTTTCGCTATAAATATCTTATTTATTGACAAGGTTGAGGGTGTATAGATGCGTTCATTGATTGCGATGTACCAGCGTATAGGGCTGGTACCGCTTATTATTATCGGTTTAGTATTAGGGGTATTAATAGGTTGGTTGGCACCAAATGTTGGTATTGCATTAGGATTATTGGGTACTTTATTTGTGGGGGCACTAAAAGCCGTCGCGCCGATACTGGTATTCGTTTTGGTCATGGCAGCCATTAGCCAACATCGTAGTGGCAACGAGGTCTATGTTAAACCCGTGCTAATCATGTATATGTTTGGCACTTTTTTAGCAGCGCTGACTGCTGTAGGGGCAAGCTTCTTATTTCCAACCGAGCTGGTTTTAGTCAATGCGGTCATTGAGCAAGTACCGCCAGCAAATTTAAAAGAAGTGTTGACCAACTTGCTGATGAATTTGGTCGCCAACCCCGTTCAGGCTATCGCTGAAGCCAATTATATTGGTATTTTGGCATGGGCAATTATTATTGGTTTTGCTTTACGCCAGGCGAGTGATACTGCTCGTACCGTGGTCGGTGATTTTTCTGATGCCATCTCACAAGTGGTCAAATGGGTTATTGCCTTAGCGCCTTTTGGTATTTTGGGTTTGGTTGCCAATACGGTTGCTGAGACAGGCTTTGAAGCTTTAGCTGGCTATGCACGCATCTTGATGGTATTGGTCGGTTGTATGCTATTTATCGCGCTAGTCGTCAATCCACTCATTATCTTAATTAAGACAGGAAAGAACCCGTATCCGCTCGTGTTTATCTGCTTACGTGAGTCTGGTATCACTGCATTCTTTACACGCTCATCAGCAGCAAATATCCCTGTCAATATGAACCTTGCGCGTAAATTGGGTCTACATGAAGACACGTATTCAGTGACTATTCCACTGGGTGCTACCATCAATATGGCGGGCGCTGCAATCACCATTAACGTTTTAACGCTTGCTGCTGCTCATACGCTCGGTATCGAAGTGACGTTTGCTTCAGCACTGCTATTAAGCTTGGTCGCAACGATTAGTGCCTGCGGCGCATCTGGTGTTGCTGGTGGTTCATTGCTACTGATTCCATTAGCGGCAAGCCTATTTAGTATTCCAAATGACATTGCTATGCAAGTGGTCGCTATTGGCTTCATCATCGGCGTCATACAAGATTCTGCAGAAACTGCTTTGAACTCATCAACAGATGTCTTATTTACCGCTGCTGCTGATCCAAAATATGCTCGTTAATTTGCTATAAAATCGTATGTTTAAATACTAAAGAGTCCAATCAATGATTGGGTTCTTTTTTATGATCGGCTTTTACTGTTCATTTAACTATTTTAATTGATCAATCGTGACTTCAATAACAGGTGCTTGCATATCCAATTGGCGTTTTAGTTGGCGCAGTTGCTCGATTTCATCTAGCAGCTCAAGTATCAGACCAATTGCTGGCACGCTGGCTTCAAAGTCGCGACTTAGGCGGGACGCACGGCGCACAGTCGTCAGCTGATAGCCAGTAAACTGCTCGCGCTCTGGTACATCATATTCGATGATGTTCTCTTCAATCAGCTCGATCACCCACTGGCGCTCTTGACCACAGGCAGATATCAGCTCATCTAAGCTCATGATAATGTCATTAAATTCAGGCGAGTGTTTCATAGCGATTATCCTCGTTTTTCTTTATTTTATCGTTATCGTCTACATCTCTATTAGGGTATTAAACGGCTTTTATAAATCTATTTGTTTATCGCTCAATAGTTGTGTCAGCGAAGGCTTTTTTTAGTGCTTCATAAGCGTTGGTTTCCGCTTCACTATTTATATCCGGATTGACAATATTTAGGGTTAAGTACAAATCGCCTGCTTCTTTAGCAGGAATACCTTTGCCTTTTAGACGTAAATTGCTGCCTGACTTGCTGTTTTTAGGGATACTCACACCCAGCGTGCCCGCTGGCGTACTAACATTAATTTTTTCACCCAGTGCTGCCTCCCATGGGGCGATGTTTACAGTTTGATAAATATCTGCGCCTTCGATACGGATATTTGAAGCATGACTGATTTTAACCTTTAAAAATAAATCACCATTTTTACCATTACCACTGCCAGCCGCTCCTTGTCCAGCCAATCGAATTTGCTTGCCATCCGTAATGCCTTTAGGAATTTTAATTTTAAGGGTCTTATTATCGTAGCCCACACTGCCATTTGGCTGACGCACCGGAACATTTAACTTAATACTATAGTCATCACCGTTATAGACTGAAGCCAAATCAACCGTAATCTCGGCATGTTGATCTTGACCTTTGCTATCTTGGTTGCTAAAGCCGCCATACTGTGACTGACCACCCACCTGTCCATTAGCTTGTCCGCGTGCGCCGCGTCCAAATGCCGAAAAAATATCATCGAAGCGGAAGCCTCCATCGCCGTAAGCCTCACCTTCCCCAAACTGATCTTTGATATCTTCCCAACGGAAGCCGCCCTGACCAGCACCTGCTTGCCCGCCAAAACCGCCACCTTGACCAGCAAAAGGATTGTTTAGCATCGCATCATATTCAGCACGCTTGTCCTTATCTCTGATGGTTTCATAAGCATTATTAATCTCAGCAATCTTATTATCGGCATCTGGCGCATCGCTGACATCTGGATGATATTGACGGACGAGCTTACGATATCTTTTTTTAATATCGGCGTCTGAGGCGTCTTTGTTGACCCCTAAAATGTCATAGTAGTTTTTTTCTGCCATGTTATGTTCCTCAAAATAAGATCTATTAATAATAATGAAATGCCAATTGTAAACGCTAGTAATCGAAATTAGGTTGGCGATATAACAGATTGTGACCCTAGTCTACTTATAATGATAGCGCTAAAAAAACCAAATACCATTGTAGAAATATTACCAATATAGGGGATTCAACTTAAAAGCGATACAGTGCGCTCGCTATAAATTATTATCGTCTCTGCTAGGCAGGTAGTGGTATGCAAAGGATCTTTTTCTCTGAAACATACTATTTAATACGAAAAATTTTTACTTTTAACTGATTTTATAATGAGAGAATCGACCAATAAATTGTTTATATTGACAGCAATCTAAATATAGCAAAATAGGTATATATATCATAACTTACTGTTAAAACAGCGTTTTTGACCTAAAGAGTTTTTTTACAGAGCTGTAAGAATGTGAAAAGTTATTTCTTGTATGATGTTTTATATTATTTGTACTCATAGGGAGTATGCATAACATAGGCAAGAGTATCTGTCTATTTCTTCAATAGCAAAAAGGTTTTAAATGTCTTATTTAATCAAGTCTTTAGTCATCACTTTATCAATACTATTGAGCGCCACTGCTTTCGCCGGCAATACCAGCTACTACGGTAGCAAGTTCCACGGTAAGCGTACGGCAAGTGGTAGTATCTTCAATATGAACTCCCTGACAGCTGCACATAGAACGCTGCCGTTTGGTACGAAGGTACAAGTGACCAACAAAAAGACAAAGCAGAGTGTGATTGTGAAAATTACAGATAGAGGGCCTTTTATACGAGGTCGCATCCTTGATTTATCTAAAGCTGCTGCTGGTCAAATAAACTGTCAGCTTTGTACTACTACGATGGAAATCCTATCTTATGGTGATGGTCGATATCGTAGAGAGTAAGGCAATAAAGTAAAAAAAAGGGAAGGCGTAAGCCTTCCCTTTTTTAATAACTGAGTTTTATCGCTTGGTTTCGATTAAAAACCAATTGATAAAAACTTCACTATATTAGTCGATATTGGCTTCCATTTCTTCTAAGGTTGTCATTGCCAGTAGCAATTTTTCTTCATGTTGACTATGTTGTTGCTGTAGCACGGTTTGCTCATTCAGCAATACCATCAAATCAGCCTTACGACTTTCTTCATAAAGATCCGTATTCGCCAGCTTTTCTTCTAACACCAGCAGCTTTCCATCAATTGTTGCCAAGGTCTTTTCTGTATTTTCAATATCACGGCGAATAGGCGCGGTTAATTTGCGTTGTTCAGCGGCCAGCTTGCGCTGCGCATCTTTACCCACTTGCTTGCTTGCTTGGCTACCTACTGAATTGGCATCTGTTTCACGTGAAACAAACTTCTTACTCTCTTTTTTGCTTTTCTTCTTACTGGTATTTTTGTCTTGCGAATTTTCTTGTTTACGTTTTTCAGCAAGCCATTTACCATAATCACTGATGTCACCATCGAACTCATCGATTTGACCATCATGTACCAAAAATAGCTCATCACAGACATTGGCAATCAACTCGCGGTCATGCGAGACTAGTACCACTGCCCCTTCAAAACCTTGCAAAGCAATCGTCAACGCCTGACGCATTTGTAGGTCTAAATGGTTGGTTGGTTCATCGAGTACCAGCACGTTCGGACGTTGCCAAACAATCAAAGCCAATGTTAAGCGCGCACGCTCACCACCTGAAAATAACTCGCTTATGGTATCGATACGGTCGCCACGGAAATCAAAGCTACCCAAAAACGAGCGTAACATCGCATCAGACGTTTTGCCTGCCAAACGACGCAACATCTCTATCGGCGTTGCCTTCGGATCAAGGATGTCCATTTGATGCTGGTTAAAGTAGCCAAGCTTTAGCGTATCAGAAACGTTATAGCTGCCCTTTAATACGCCAAGCTCACCGACCAAGGCTTTAATCAAGGTCGATTTACCAGCGCCATTCATTCCAAGCAGCCCGATACGAGTATCAGGAGTGACTTGCACATTGGCATTATAAAGCAGCGGCGTGTCGCTATAGCCAATATCTGCATCGGTCAGCTCAATCAATGGCGAGCTCATATTAGCTGGCTCATAAAAACGGAACGAAAACGGGTTGTCTGCCATCATTGGTGACAGCTCAGCCATACGCTCAAGCTGCTTGATACGGCTCTGCGCTTGCTTTGCTTTACTGGCTTTAGCACGGAAACGACGAATAAAGTCATCCAAATGTGCTTTGGTCGCTTCTTGCTTCTCAAACGCTTGCTGCTGCTGCGCCATACGCTCATGACGGGTTCGAATAAACTGCTGATAGTTACCAGTATAAAGAGTGATTTTTTGCTGCTCAACGTGCAAGATATGACCGACAGTATTATCCAAGAACGTTTGATCATGCGAGATGACGATGACCAAACCAGTAAAGGCATTAATCCACGTCTCAAGCCACAAGATAGCATCCAAATCCAAATGGTTGGTTGGTTCATCGAGTAGCATCAAGTCAGCGCGGCTCATCAAGGTCTTAGCAAGGTTTAAGCGCATACGCCAACCACCCGAAAAACCTTCTACCGGTAGCTCATGCTGGTTAGTATTAAAACCAAGACCCGCCATAATTTGCGCGGCTTTGGTTGGCGTACGATAGCCATCAATCTCATCAAACTGCTGATGCAGCACACCAATCTGCTCATCACTGACGCTGCTGAGATCATTCAAAGTAGCATTAATCTCGTACCACTGCTCATCACCGCTTAGCACATAATCAATCGCCGTCTGTGTGGTCGCGCCAACTTCCTGCGCCATGTGCGCTACGTGCCAGCTATCAGGGATACTCACTTCACCCCTATCAAGGGTCACTTCGGTATCGCCGGTACCCATTCGTGTCAATAACAAGGCAAATAAGGTCGATTTTCCGGTCCCGTTATTGCCCGTTAAGCCAACTTTGTGGCCCGGATGTAGCTGGAAGCTTGCCCCTGCAAACAACTCACGACCATCACGGCGAACACCAACGTCTTTAAATTCGATCATATAATTTCTTCATCTCAGCGGTAATATAAAACATAAGGCAATAGGAAAAACACTTATCTGGCGTGTTTACTGGCGGCTATTATTTCAAACGCCTAACCGATAGGCAAACAATTAAATAAGTATTTTAAATTCAAACCTTTATACTGCTACTAATTCCCTTGTATTAACAAACAACAAAGGGCATATATAAGTACGTTATAATAGCAAACGCTACTGTTACCCTTGACAAATTAATCATTAGCCCAACTATGTTATACTAGCAAAACACTATTGACATCAGGCAGTTAAGTGCTGATATTCTCAATTAAAGCCTAGTTACTATGCTGTCTATATCGCAGTGGTTGTCCAAAAATAGCGATACCTTGCATAAAGAATAGTGCAGTTGCCGGTAGGTCATGAATAGCAGCTATGAAAAGCTACTGGCAAGTCATCTTAGCCTGTATCAATAGACGACCTCGCATACGTGAAAATAATAACATCTGATTTTAGCAATTGAGGTAGATATGAACCAACCAGCCAACCAATTTAATCCAAGCTCAAGCCAACCTGTCGATCCAACTGTATTGAACCTGACTGACAGTGCGGCGCAAAAAGTACGTCGCCTGCGTGAAGAAGAAGGCGATAACAACTTGATGCTACGCGTCTATGTGACGGGCGGCGGCTGTTCAGGCTTTTCTTATGGCTTTAACTTCGCCAATGAGCTCAATGAAGATGATGCCAACTTCGATAATAACGATGTGACCTTGGTCGTTGACTCATTAAGCTATCAATACCTACAAGGCTCTACCGTTGATTATACCGAAGGCTTGGAAGGCGCACGCTTTATCGTGACCAATCCTAATGCCACGACCACTTGTGGCTGCGGCTCGTCATTCTCGATCTAAATACTCGCTTCGGTATATTTTAATATCCAATGACTATATAAAGAATTGTTTTGCTATGGCACTTATCCGATTGGTAGGTGCTTTTTATTTCAGATATTTTTCCTGTAAAAATTTGGGTGCATTGGCTATTGATAAAAATAGAGTTGCCCTCCATAAAAGCTTTCAAGAAAATAAGCACAAACGATCAATTAAAGTCACAACTTTCTTAGGGCTTTACTGCTATTTTATGGCTAGATTTTCTGCCAAACAATGTGGAATTCACCTTCAGTAAAACTGACCGTATTTGTAATCGTGCGTGGTTTTTAGCCTGTCTTTGGGCTAAACTGAAGTCACTATTCTCTATTTTCCGATTAGCCATTGATGGTTTTTTAATCAATAATAACCAATAACAACAGATGATCCTTATGAGTAATTTTGCGAGTAGCTTTGTCGATTTTGATATTCCAAACTGGTTTGCCAGCGAGCATTTAGCAGGCATGTTACGTGGTATCGAAAAAGAAGGATTGCGCGTGACGCCTGATGGTTATTTGGCCCAAACGCCGCATCCTGCCAAACTCGGCTCCAAGCTGACTCATCCTTTTATTACGACGGATTACTCTGAAAGCTTACTTGAGCTGATTACCGACCCCAAGTCATCACCAAAAGAGACGCTAAATATGCTGCGTCAGCTGCATCTATTGGTCTATAAAGGTATGCCTGAAGATGAGCTGATGTGGCCGCTGTCTATGCCTTGTATGCTGTCATCAAATGATGAAGATATTCCGCTCGCGGACTATGGTAGCTCTAACACGGGTAAATTGAAAACTTTGTACCGTAGTGGACTTGGTGTTCGTTATGGTCGCCGGATGCAGACCATTGCAGGTTTACATTATAATTTATCATTTGGTGACGATTTATTCACTGCATGGCAAACACAAACGCCTACTGCACAATCTCTGACATTAACAGAATTTAAAAACGATAAATATCTGGGTCTGATTCGTAATTTTAAGCGCCTGACCAGTTTGGTACTGTATTTATTGGGCGCAAGTCCGAGTGTTTGCCCTTGTTTTGTTTCAGGGATTGAGCACGACCTTGAGATGTTCAATAATTCAACCTATTATAAACCAACTGCTACCAGCCTGCGTATGGGTAAACTTGGTTACACCAATAGCGTGCAAGAGCACCTTGATATCCGCTACAACAATTTGCCCGAATATGTCAAAGGTCTGCGCCGTGCAATTCAAACCCCGCACGAAAGCTTTGAGAAACTCGGCTTAGATGACGAGAATGGCAATCCTATTCAAATCAACAATCATATTCTACAAATAGAAAATGAATACTACAGCCCTATTCGTCCTAAACAAATAGCCATGAGTGGCGAAAGCCCAACTGAAGCACTTGAGCGTCGTGGTATCGCTTATGTTGAGTTTCGTGCGATTGATTTGGACCCTTATAGCGATATCGGTATCCGCTTATCTAGTGCCTGCTTTTTAGAAGTGATGGCGCTTTATTGCTTGCTTAGTGATTCCCCTGAATTAATGCCTGAGGAAGAAGATGCGCTCGCTATCAATCTTGAGCGCGTCGTTAATGAAGGTCGCCGTGACAATTTACAAATCCTTAATAATGGTGCCGAGCAATCATTAGAGAGCTGGATGCTGATGCATCTAAATCGTATGCAGTCGTTAGCGGCACTACTAGATGCACACTATGGCGGCAATGATTATCGTGCAGCAGTTGCCTTGATGCAAGGCAAAGCTGGTCACTCTGAGTCAACTATTTCAGCGCAAGTGAACTCTGATAGCAAGCGCTTGGGCAGTTTATGGCAGTTGGGCTTTACCTTAGCGCAGCAGCATCGCGACTCGTTATTGCAGCAGACCCTCAGTCCAAATACCCAAGCAAAATATGAAGTGCTCGCCGAAAAATCCATCTTACAACAAGCGGAGATAGAAGCAGCTGAAACAGAAGATTTTATGGATTTCTTGCAGCAATATCGTTAATCTTTCATATCTTTCTGTCCTTTATTAACAAGCACTTTATAAGAGTATCTGCCCCATGCTACAGCTAACCACTTACCGTAATCTGCAAGTGTTTTTAGTCATAATGACCGCGATAGGCATGAGCTTTGCACTATTTTTCTTACAGCGTTATATGGGGTTTTCACCTTGCCCACTTTGTATTTTTCAGCGGATTGGTCTGATGATCATGGGCGGGTTTGCTTTAATCGCCGCTTTGTTTCATCCAAAATCGATGGTTATCAGACTACTACTTTGGCTTGGTAGTTTAGCGGGTATCGGCTGGGCGGCGATAGTCGCAGGACGTCATGTCTGGCTACAGCATTTACCAGCAGATCAAGTCCCGTCATGTGGTCCGGGTTTGGATTATTGGCTTGATACCTTGCCTATGCAGCAGGTATTAAAAGAAGTATTTGCGGGCTCTGGTGAATGCGCCTCTATTGACTGGACGTTTCTGGGCTTAAGCATCCCTGAACAATCCTTGATTTTATTTAGTATTCTGATACTGACCCATTTGCTTATCTTATGGCGTATCGTACGTCCTGCTACTCCTAAGCCTCTCGCTCGATAAATAACGCACGGCGCGCTATTCATAGTTTCTCCATTTTTATCACATAATTTAACGAAATCAAGCTCGCAACGCGGGCTTATTGTCGTTACTCTAGTCGTTTTCGTTCTATGTGGTTTTTACGCTGATTTTAGAGTCAAAATGACATCAGTTGTAATTAGCAATATTGTTTAAAAATCTGCTCTGTGGTAATACTATGATAAATTTTTCGCCTGTATTTTCTGCTTCCTCGCTTAACAACCGCTGTCTACGCCTATTATTAGCCGTACCGGTCTGTATCGCCCTGGTGAGTTGTGACAGTGCCTCTTCTTCTACAAATAAAAATACCCAAGGTGCGCCGATTAACAGCGACCAAAGTAACGTTTTGAATAATGATGAACCTGCCTTAGAAGACAATAGTGCTAAAGCATCAGCTAATGAAGACAGTGATCAAGAAGGACAGGCACTTATTGCAACAGCAAACTCGAATGATAACTCAGCACGTTCACCGATGATTTCAGCAGCAAATAGCGACAGTATGCTTCAAGCGACCTTGATGGGCGATTATGGTGGCGTTGTCCCTTGCCCATCTTGTGGCAGTATCGACCTCACGCTAAACTTATTCGCTGACGGTTCAGTATTGAAAACCAGTGTTTTTAATCAGGCTAAAACGCCGCAACCGCCTTTGATAGAATCCGGTGTCTATCGTCAAGATAATGATGTAATTACTATCGTTTATGAGAAAAAAAATATCGAAACCTATCAAATTCAAGACAATCACTTGATCATGATGGATGAGTATAAAAATCCTGATGAAAACTATGCTTTAGCACGTCAATAAATGCGTGAATGGCAACGCCATACAGCATCTTTGAGATAACACTAAATCCGACTACTTTATAATTTTGATAACGCCTATTTACTAGGCGTTTTTTATTGGTCAAAGAACCATGATTACTTTACAATGAGCGCTTGCCTGCTGTACTACGGTCGTTGGCTCAACATAAAAGAGTACTGGCTTAAATAGTAATTTGCTAAAATAAATATTAGCTCAGCCAAAATATAGCAATCTCTTTTATTGGCTTACGTTAGATTTTCATTCCTCTTATTCAAGCTCGTACGGAACGTCTATGCATATTCATATTCTTGGTATTTGTGGTACTTTTATGGGCTCACTGGCATTGCTAGCGCGCGAGCTTGGGCATACGGTCACGGGCTCAGATGCCAACGTTTATCCACCGATGTCCACCCAACTTGAAAACGCGGGCGTGACCATTGAGCAAGGCTATCTGGTGGCGCATTTGCAACCAGCACCAGATTTGGTCGTGGTTGGTAATGCCATGAAGCGCGGTATGGATGTCATCGAATATATGCTGGACACAGGTCTACGCTATACCTCTGGACCCCAGTTTTTATCTGAGCAAGTATTGCAATCTCGCCATGTCATTGCAGTGGCAGGTACTCACGGTAAGACCACGACGACGACCATGCTCGCGTGGATACTGCATTATGCCGGTATCGACACGGGGTTTTTAATCGGTGGTGTGCCACTTGTTGATACTGCTGATGCACACTTGCAGCAAGTCTTTGCTCACAGCAGTTATTTGGGTGCTGACAAAATTGATAATGACGATTCAGCAAATACTGGCTATTTCGTTATCGAAGCAGATGAATACGATTCTGCATTTTTTGATAAGCGTTCAAAGTTCGTACATTATCGTCCGCGTACGGCTATTTTAAATAACCTTGAATTTGATCATGCGGATATTTTTGCGGATCTTGATGCTATTCAGACCCAATTTCATCATATGGTGCGCATGATTCCAAGCACTGGCAAAATCATTATGCCCACAGCGACTGCCAGCTTAGAGGCAACGTTAGCGAAAGGTGTTTGGACACCCGTTTGGCGGACAGCAGTATTGGACTCAGCGGCACATAATACCTATGCAACAGATAATACCGACGCAAAAGATAAGCATGTGAAAGATAGTAGCGATTGGCAAGCTGAACTTATCAGCGCAGATGGTGGTCAATTTGCTGTTAGTTTTGCGGCTGATATTGCTGATAAAGAAGCCACGGGAGTCGTCGATTGGTCGATGAGTGGCATTCACAATGTGAATAACTCCTTGGTTGCTGTCGCAGCGGCTTATAACATCGGCGTCAGTGTTAAAACTGCCTGTGCCGCTTTATCAGCATTTGCGGGTATTAAACGCCGAATGGAGCTGATTGGCGATGTCAATGATATCTTAGTCTTTGATGATTTTGCTCATCATCCAACGGCAATTACCACTACTTTGGATGGTGCTAAGAAAAAGCTAGCTGATAGACGGCTTTGGGCAATTATTGAGCCACGTAGCAATACCATGAAAATGGGTATCCATCAAGACAGCTTGGCGCAGTCCGCTGCTCTCGCCGATCATACCTTATGGTATGAGCCTATCGGACTGGAGTGGGGTCTAAAAAAAGTCATTAATAATGCCACTATCGCAAATCCAGATATTGGCAGCCAACAGGTACTCTCTAGTGTAGAAGATATCATTACTCATATTTGCACATATGCCAAGGCTGGTGATGCGATTGTGATTATGTCTAATGGCGGCTTTGAAGGTATTCATCAGCGTTTAGTAACTGCTTTAGCTAATAGTTAGTCTGGCTCTATAACCCTGTAGAGTAATAGGCGTAGTTCATTAATAATGAGCTACGCCTTTTCATTTCTTTTTATACTTATAAAAAACTATTTTTACTTTGATAGAGACATATAGTCATTTCATTATCGACTTTACTACCTTTGTAACACCCCATTTACCTATTTCCCCTGCTAAATAGCAAATATCGCTTTTTCCTCACAGAGCCCATACACAGGTAACATTTTTTGCTTATTTCTCGATCTCGATAATGTTTACAATGGATTCAACAAAATAAGTAAACCATTATAAATGATAGACACTTTAGGAGAATTGATATGAGCTTTATTTGGATGATTATTGTTGGTCTGGTTGCAGGTTTATTGGCACGTGCGATTAAGCCAGGTAGCGATCCTATGGGTTGGATTATGACGATTGTATTGGGTATCGTTGGTGCGATGCTTGGTGGTTTCGTTGCTGGCCTAATTGGTATTAATGCTGATGGCGGTTTCACTGGTCTAATCTTCTCAGTAATTGGTGCGATTATCTTACTGTTCATCTATGAGATGATTATGAGTAAACGTCGCGTATAATTGGACACAGCTAAATAGCTGCTATATTTCAATAACGAATACATAAAATAAAGGTCTTGTGCAATCAAGGCCTTTTTTATTGTTTCAAATTCCTCTATCAATACATTATTACTATATTTTTCTTATATTTATCAGTCAGGATATCTCTCTTTAGCTATTGATAAGCATTACTTTTGTCCCCATTTATCTTATAATATCAAACCTATTTTTTATCTTTATCATTGAGGTGAGCCTTATGGCGTTACTCCCTATTTTAAGCTATCCCGACCCGCGTCTGCGTACGATTGCAACGCCTGTCAAGGAAGTCACTGCTGAAATCAAAACCTTAATCACCGATATGATTGAGACCATGTACGAGGCGCAAGGTATCGGTCTGGCTGCAAGCCAAGTGGATCAACATATTCAGCTTATCGTGATGGATTTATCAGAAGATAAAGACAGCCCAAGAGTGTTTATCAATCCAACAGTGACGCCATTGGTTGAAGAAAAGCAGCCGTATGAAGAAGGTTGTCTGTCCGTGCCAGACGTCTATGACAAAGTTGAGCGCCCAAATAAAGTGCGTATCGAAGCCCTAGATGAGAATGGCAATAAGATTGATGAAGAAGTAGAAGGCTTACTTGCCGTTTGCATCCAACACGAAATGGATCATCTGAATGGGGTGATTTTCGTCGATTATTTGTCGCGTTTGAAACAGACACGTGCGCGTGATAAGGTGCGCAAAGTCCTTAAAATACGTGAAAAACAGGGCGAGCAAGTAGCGGAAAAAGAGCCACAGCCAGCAAACTCTTAATCTATTTCTCTGATAATCTGATTTCACATACGTTTATCGTCAAGTGGTTTTGTTATGGCTTATGCTACGTTTTAAACGCTGTCTGTTTTAGATACTGCACATAGCGCAGCGATAAGGCGACGATTGAACGCTTAGATTTTAGCGTAAAGAATTTGGGTTTTATTATTAGTTCTGGTTAGCATCACTCCTTGTTAGCTTCATTCCTTGTTCTCATTAAATACTGTTTTTATTAAAGGTCTTACTATGATTAAAATCGACCAATATTTTGACCCTGCCGGCTGGCAGAAATTTACTAAAGCGGCTGAAGGTCGTGAAACGCCATTTTTGGTGGTTGATCTTAATCGCATTAAAATAAAATATCATGAAATGGTTGGTTTTTTTCCTCATGCTAAAATCCATTATGCGATGAAAGCAAGCCCTGCTGTTGAAGTCATCAATCTGCTTGCTGAGCTTGGTTCAAACTTTGACTGTGCATCGATTTATGAGCTTGATCGCGTGCTTGACTGCGGCGTTGAGCCCTCACGTATCTCTTATGGTAATACCATCAAAAAGCCTGAACATGTCAAATACGCCTTTGAAAAAGGGGTTGATTTGTATGCGACCGACTCAGAAGCAGATTTAAAAAACATCGCAAAACATGCACCTGGCTCAAAAATATTTGTACGTATCTTGGTACAAGGGTCAGATACCGCTGAATGGCCATTGTCACGCAAATTTGGTTGTCACCCCAATATGGCGATTGAACTGTTGATTCAAGCGCAAGAATTGGGCTTGGTACCTTATGGCATCTCATTCCATGTGGGCAGTCAGCAAAAAGACGTTGCCGCTTGGGATGATGCTTTAGCCAAAGTTAAATATATGTTTGATTGGATGAAGAACGAAGAAGGCATAAAGCTTCAAATGATTAATTTGGGTGGCGGCTTTCCGGCAAACTATCTGAGCGAAGTCAATCCTATCAAAGTCTATGCTGAAGAGATTCAAAGCTACTTAAGCGATGACTATAGTGCTGAAGATATGCCAGAGATTATTTTAGAGCCCGGTCGTTCATTGGTTGGCGGTTCAGGCGTACTGGTTAGTGACGTGGTATTGATTTCTCGTAAATCGCATACTGATCTGACACGTTGGGTCTATACCGATGTGGGTTTATTTCAAGGTTTAATTGAAACCTTAGGTGAAGCTATCAAGTATCCCGTTTATACACCTAAAATGGAAACCTCAACCAGCGCGGGTACGGTGGTATTAGCAGGTCCTACTTGTGACTCAACTGATATTATGTATGAAGAGGCAGGTTATCAGCTACCAGAAGAGCTGGAGATTGGTGACAAGATATTTTGGTTAACTACGGGTGCTTATACCAACTCGTACTCATCTATTGAGTTCAATGGTTTTCCACCGTTAGAAGTAGTCTATGTTGACTAATTTGTGATAAATAATCGTTACTATAAAAAGCGCGGCATTGTGAATAACAGTGCCGCGCTTTTTTATGTTTATTTCGCTATAGTATTTATCATTAGCTACTGTAATAGTAGCGATATTGGCACATCATTGCTACGGCTATTGTTTTGGTTGCCACCATAACCTGCGGTCTGATTTTGGCTGTTTTGAGAGATTTGCCCGATAGTCACCCATTGTCCACGTGGCACAATAATGGTGCTATTCAATCTTTGCCCTTGCACACTACTATTGTAACCATAGCGATTGTAAGAAGGATTGGCACGCACGAGCTTTTCTTCAATTTGGGTCAATTGTACTTCGACTTGTCCATTAGCAAGCAGCCTTGGCGTGACCGCAATACCTTGGCTCGTTGGCAATAAGAGCTGCTGGATAATAATCCTTCCTACTGGACGGTTGTAAGATGGATAGGTTGGATAACTATTGGCAGTATAGTTTTGATCTAGTGCGTAGAGTGTACCAGTGCTGATGCTTGCCGCGCTACCTGACAAGGTTTGTACTTGATATAAATTATTTGTTTGTTGTTGGCTATTACTCTGGTTGATAATCCCTACGCCTTGGATACCGCTATTACTAATAGTGACCTGCCCTTGCTGAATATTACCCTGAGCACTGCTATTATTGCCGACACGCACAGCGACCGTCAATGCCTGTGGCTGACGGTCAATCTGTGCCAATAGCTTTTGTACTACCTGATAGTTGCTGGCAGTGGTACGAAGCACTAGCTTATCTTGATAAATCGACACCGTACCGCCGTCGCGACTAGCATTTAACTGCTGACGAACGGAAGGTAGCAATGCATCACCGCCATACGTATGAATGACATAGGTTTGATAAGCAGCTGCTTGTACGACTATTGGCACTACAGTTAAACTTAGGATAAATGCTATCTGGCGTCCATAACTTATGGTTTTGGCAGTTTTTATAATCGCCAGCTTTCGACCAAAACTCGCTATTAGATTTTCACTAAACTTATTCATAATTGACCTCTAGCAATAGTTAAACGCTATCAAAAGCCATACTCAGCAGCTACCAAACCATGAGAAAAAAACCTTAATAATTCAAATTTTGCTCGTTAAAGTCTAGTCATTTAAACCTAAGACATCCTGCATATTATATTGTCCAGCTGATTGTTGAACAATCCACGTAGCGGCACGCACAGCGCCAGCAGCAAACGTCATTCTTGCGCGCGCGCGATGGGTAATTTCAACCACTTCGCCATCTGCAATAAACATCACCGTATGATCGCCGATGATTTCACCGCCACGTATCGCATGAATACCAATCGACCCTGCTTCTCGCTCGCCAGTTTGTCCTTCACGACCATAGACAGCGACGTCTTTTAGGTTCTGTCCACGTGCTTCTGCCACAGCTTCTGCCATCATGTAAGCAGTACCTGATGGCGCATCAATTTTATGCTTATGATGCGCTTCAATCACCTCTACATCAGCATCAGTGCCAAAAGCTTTAGCAGCCATACCTAATAGCTTTAATGAAAGATTAACGCCTGTTGAATAGTTACCCGCATAAACGATAGCAACTTGCTCACTCGCTTTTGCCAATACTTGCTCTTGCTGCTCATTAAATCCTGTCGTGCCGATAACCATGGCGACGTTGTGTTCAGCACAGACTTGCATGTTTTGTTCAGTAGCAGCAGGCAAGCTAAAGTCAATCAATACATCAATCTTATTAATCACTGACTGTAAATCATCAACTATTTGCACATCCAATCGACCGACCGCAGCAACTTCACCCGCATCGGCGCCAACCAAACTTGAACCTTGACGCTCAATCGCTGCAGTTAATATCGTTTGTGGATTGTCTTGTATCGCTTCGATAAGCATACGTCCCATCCGACCCCCTGCACCGATGACACCGACATTAATCATTTTTTTATTCTCTGGCTGACTCATATAATTATCCTAAGTACTTTATTTTTAATACGCTGGTTTTTAAATTTATTAGGCTAAGTTTAGCAAATATCAGCTTATGAATGGTTTTTTATAGCACCAATAAAAAGCTCGATAGTTTCACGTGAAACTATCGAGCTTTTATCAGTTATTCATTCAAATACCAAATACTGTTAGTCGAACAAATCGCCAATCTTTTTAAAGAAAGATTTTTTATGTGGTGACTGCTGATGCTTACTATCACCATCCAGTGTATCTTGGAATTGACGTAGCAAATCTTTTTGCTCACGAGTCAGATTCACTGGTGTTTCGATGACCACACGGCAGATCAAATCACCTTTCATGGTCGTCCGTACTGGTGTCACACCTCTACCACGGACACGTAATAATTTACCGCTTTGTGTGCCTTCTGCAACCTTGATTTTGACTTTGCCATCTAAGGTTGGGATTTCAACTTCTTTACCGAGTGCTGCATCAGTGATACTAACTGGCACATCCATATACAAATCGGCACCTTGACGGGTAAAGACGTTGTGCTGTTTGACACGTACTTCGACGTATAAGTCGCCGTTTTGTACGCCAGCGCTGCCCGCTTCGCCTTCGCCTGCTAAACGGACGCGATCACCATCATCAACGCCTGCTGGAATAGAAACTTCTAGCGTGCGTGACTTGTCTTTGACGCCATTACCATGACAGTCAGAACAAGGGTTTTTAATTTGTTTACCAGTACCGCCACAATGTGGGCAGGCCTGTTGAACGGCAAAAAAGCCTTGTTGCATACGAACTTGACCTTGACCATGACAGGTTTGGCAAGTCACGATATCAGAGGCATTTTTTGCGCCTTTACCGTCACAGGTATCGCAAGGCGCAGGAGCGGTAAAGCTGATTTCTTTTTTGCAGCCGCGCACCGCTTCTTCTAAAGTCAGCTCAATCACATAACGTAAGTCTGAGCCGCGACGCGAACGCCCACCGCCGCCGCCACGTGACTGACCAAAGATATCACCAAAGTTGCCAAAGATATCACCAAAGATATCTTGGAAGTTCCCACCACCGCCACCGCCGAAACCACCACCGCCCATACCGTTTTCAAAAGCAGCATGACCCATACGGTCATAGGCTGAGCGTTTTTCTTCGCTACTTAATACTTCATAAGCCATCGATGCTTCTTTAAATTTTTCTTCAGCATCTGGGTCTTCAGAGTTACGGTCTGGATGGTATTTCATGGCAAGCTTGCGGTAGGCTCGCTTGATCTCTTTGTTATCAGCGGTCTTACTGACACCTAGTATTTCATAAAAATCGCGCTTACTCATGGGCTCTCCTATCGTCTTCACAGTCCACCGCTTGGTTGCTTTATCGTTTAATACTGCTCATCATCGCAAAAAATGTTTCACATGAAACATAGCGGAAGACAGAGAACAGTGATGATAAACGTATAAATCTTACCAGCGAATACAGTGGGGTGCTGCTTAGTCAAATCAATTATTAAAAGTTTGCGCTATTTATGGAGATGGCAGCACCATTTATCAAGTTGGCAGAAGTACAAAGTGTTAATTAGACTCTTTAGTTAATATTAAAAAGAATTCATTAAGGAATGAACAAAGGTTTTTATACCTACATAATGCTCAGCCATGCTAGTATTTATCGCCATATAGATAGCGGTAGTCGAGTCCGTTTAAAACATGAATGCTACTAAAGGTGATGCTCTTTTATTTTAAGCCAACTGTACTCGAACATTACTCTTTAAAGTCCTATTTATACTCATCGCCATTACGCTGGTATCAAGGTATCGATTTTATGAAAAAGCTGATTATTTTATTAATTGTCATTGCCGTTACTATCTATGCAGGCTCGCCTTATTACAGCGCTTATCAGCTTAAAAAGGCTTATGATGCCAAAGATGGTGCGACTATCGCGGCAGCTATCGACTATGAGCAAGTACGCCCAAGTATGCAAAACCAGCTCACTGAGCAATTTGCCGTGACCATGACAAAATACCCATTGGTCGCTGAGCTTGGCGGCGAACCACTAAAAGAGGCAGCTAATGGTTTTATTATGCAAGCAGTCGCTGGTGCCATCACACCGCAAAATATCGAAAAAGTCATCAATACCCAAGGTCAAGCCAACACTGCCACTAAAGAGCTGGCAGCAGCGTGGGCAATCGCTAGCAATCAAGTCGATTTAAAAAATCTCATTCAAAATCTGATTATTCATCGCGGTGATGTTAATGCTGTGGTCAAAAATCAGATGCAGCAAATCATGGAAAAGCAAGCTGATGAGCTTGAACAGCAGGCAGCCCAAGGGACTGACAGTGACAAACCCCAATTGAGCTACTGCGGCATCAACTGCTTTACCATTAGCGGTCAAGTAAAAGGCTATCCTTTGACGATAGAGATGCAGCGTGAGGGTTTAATTAACTGGAAAATCGTCGATATCGTCTTGCCGCAATAGACTTGCTACCATCAACTGTTATATGAATAAAAATCCGCCCTATGAGCTATATTCATAGGGCGGGTTTTTATTTCTTATTCAATATGATATCCATCATAACTATTATAGAAATATCACACTATAGAAATATCAACGACTTATTTTACTCCCAAGAATTCTAAAAACTCAGGACTCTCAAAACTCGCTTGAAACAATACGCCATCTTCACGATAAATAGCAGGAGTTGCCATAACAGCTAGACCTGCCGCTTTTTCACGATTGCCTGCCACATCATCATTTTTGCAAGATGCAGGCGCTGGTGTCATCTTGCCATGTAGCATCGCCTGATCAAGCGCTTTACGACGACTATCCTCATTACCTTGGCACCAGATACCGCGCATTTGCTCAGGCGACGCTTCATAAATCGGATAACCAATGGTTTTTATCGTCACGCCTTTGGCATTAAGCATCGGCATCTGCTTATGTAATCTGCGGCAATAAGGGCAATTGACATCCGTTGCTACGTAAATTACCGCTTTTTCAGCACTGGTGGCAGGATAGGTAATTAGCTGCTTAGTATCCAATGTAGTTAGGACAGATTGATTTTTAAGCTTTTCAAAGCGGTTATCAAGCCCAGTAAACTGACCATTTTCGATGACTGATATCTCACCATCGGTGATGTACTGGGCGTCATCTGATAACAAGAACGGTACGCCCTCTAAAGTCGCACCCCAAATCACACCCGGTACTGCAGTGTAAAAGAACGGTGTTTTGTTACTCATGTTCTTAAGCGCGCCCATATTTGCCAATATGTCAGATTTGATACTGGCACTGACAGGCTTACCTATTTGCGCGCTGTTGCTACGCGCTGGCGTTTTGGTTACTACTCGCTTGCTTGGATTCTTTTGCAGCTCGCCTTGAATGACATATTTACCATCTTCAGTGATATGCAGTGGCAATTGCTCAGCTAAATTGACTTGGTACATATTGGGTAATTTAGAGGGTGCAATCGAGGTTATCTGCGTTTTAATACCTGCTTGAGTCAGCAATTGGCGCAAACGGCTATCAACAGATTTACTGACTGTACCAATAGCTTTCATATTCTGACCAGCTTGGGCGCTGTTGTTAACCTTTTGGCTGACTGTTTTATTGGTCATATCGGCAGTGTTCGGCTGCGCGCAAGCAGTGGTTGCTAACAACATAACACCAATCAAACTTGCGGATTTTAATACAGGGAGTTTCACAGAGACCGTCCTATCTGGTTTTTAATAATGATCGTTATTCACTCATGCCTATTTAATAAAAGAGCAGTAAATAACATTATGTAAAAATATAGATTAAAAAAGTTAGGCTGACTGTAGCACAAGGAGGGGGTTTTCAAAGTATTAAAGACTTAATTTTGCAAAACTGCTACTGAGCTTTAAGAGATAGGCAACACAGGCAGCCACTAATGCTAATTTACAGAAATAGCTGAGTAGCAGAATGCAAAAAGCAGCATACTATTGAGTGGCTGCTGATTTTGAAGTAATTTTTCTAAAGCATGGTTGTATAACCTAATAGGCTATAACTCTAAAATTTTGCTACTTCTTCTGGTGTTAAGAAGCGACTGTCGCCTTTTTCTAACCCGTCTAAAGTAATATGACCGACACTAGCACGATGTAGCTCAACCACTCTATTACCGAAATAGCCCATCATACGTTTTACTTGATGGTATTTACCTTGCTCTAAGGTTAAACGCGCATGAGTTTCATCGATGAACTCGAGGGTCGCAGGCTTGGTTTCTTCGTGATCACCTTCTAAAAGGATGCCTTTAGCAACTTCTTTAATAGCATTGGCTTGAGCGTCACTATCCATAGCATCTGCTAACGTCAACTCGTAGACTTTGGCATGTTCATGCTTTGGGCTAGTTACGCGATGTAGCCAGCCGCCATCATCACTGATGAGCAATGCACCAGTCGTATCAACATCAAGACGCCCAGCAATACGTAAACTGCCAAGTTCTGGCACCGCAATAAGGTCAGTGACGATTGGGTATTCTTTAGCCTTTAGGGTACATTCAAAGCCCTCAGGCTTATGAAGTAAGATATAGCGATTGCCAGTGGCGACCGACAATGGCTCGCCTGCCCACTGTACATCGTCATTAACGATATCGACATGTACACCGGGATCTTTAATGACTTGCTCGTTTACTGTGACTTCACCAGCGTGCAGAATTTTTTTAGATTCTTTACGCGACAGCTCAGTGGCTTTACTCAGAAATTTATCTAGACGCATACGATTTGCCTACCATCCGTTTTGGGATACTCACTCTCAATCAAAGACCAACGATGCATACACGTGCACGTCTGTTGTTGGCTATCTTCAATGGTCAGAAGTGGTACTATAATGAAAAATGAAATTTACACTGCGCCAAATACGGACAACAGTGAAAGTTAGACAAGTTTACCATATCCAACCTAAGCCTGATGAAATATGAGCTATCAAACGCTAAAACGTGCCGTCACTGCACGCTTAGAAATCAAAAAATCTGCCTTTATTACCTATGCTTATCCAGTGACCTCGCGTGAGCAGGCAATGTTTCATGTGGAACAACTACGTGAGCAATATGCTGATGCCCGTCATCACTGTTGGGCGTATATTATTGGCGATCCCAATAACACCACCAGTGCAGGGTTTGACGATGATGGCGAGCCCAATGGCACCGCAGGACGACCGATATTAAACGTCTTGCAACATAAATCTATCGGCAATGTCATTATTATCGTTGTCCGTTATTTTGGTGGTATCAAGCTCGGTGCTGGCGGTTTGACCCGTGCTTATGCAGGCTCAGCGCAAGCAGCAGTGGATGAGATGATACTAAGTTCCTATGTTCCTATGATCACAGTACAAATACTGGCAAAATTCGCCACTGAAGCCCAGTGCCGCTATGTCATTGAGAGCTTAAATGGCAGCATCGAAAATGTCGCCTATAGTAAGCAGGTTACCTTGACTGTGACGCTCGCTGAGGCAAATATCGAGCATTTAAAAGAACGTCTTGCGATGGATGGACGCGTATTAGATAAGTTATAAGAATTAAATGAGTAATCATGCGTTCACTGAAAACCATTGGTTTTGACGACGACCTTGGATATGATAAAGCACTGATTTTCAAAGACGATTTTTTAACGAACATAAAATAAGACTGAAATATGCCAACCTCAAAGTCGACGAAACCATTCGCACCTGCCCCTTTTAAACCGCCGTTTTGGCTCACCAATCCGCACTTGCAAAGTATTTTACCAAAGTTTTTTGCGCCAAAAACACCAAATTACCGACGCGTGATTAAACAAGATTCACTTTGCGAAACAGATATCGCTTATGACTTTTATGACGCCCATCCTGTCCAAGATTCAGAAAATGGCAAACTTGAACAAACACCATTAATCGTGCTATTTCATGGAATGGAAGGCAGCAGTGACAGTCATTACGCGCGTGCGTTAGCGTATCAAATGCACGCGCAAGGCTGGCATTTTGTCGTCGCTCACTTTCGCAGTTGTGGTGGTATTCCCGCTAATGGCAAAGTGTTTTATAACGCTGGTGACACGGGCGAGGTGCATCATATGTTAGAGAACTTGCATGAGAATTACGCCCATATTTATGGGGTTGGCGTGTCACTTGGCGGTAATGCCTTGGCAAAGTATATGGGTGAATATGGTAATGAGGCGCTATGCGACGGCGCAGCGGTAATATCTGCGCCAGTTGATATGTCGTCGGCTGCTATTACGATGCATAGCTTTTTGAGTCATCGTATCTATACCCCTTATTTACTCAATCCGATTATCAAAAAAGCCTTGGCAAATGAAATTACTGCAGACGAGATTGCTTCTATCAAAGCGGTAAAACGCATTAGCGATTTTGATAATATCTTCACTGCGCCTAGGCATGGTTACCGCTCTAATAATGATTACTACCACTCATCCTCTGCCCTACCTCACTTAAGGAATGTCACACGCCCGCTGTTGCTTATTAGCGCCAAAGACGATCCTTTTATTGGCTTTACTGCCACGCCCAATGATGTCTCAGACAGTGTCACTATTTTGGATACGGCACATGGTGGTCATATCGGCTATTTGCGTTATCGTACAAGCAATAGCAATGTAAAAACTCCAAGTAAAAACTCCAAGTTTGACATTAACTGGATACCTGAAACCGTGAGTGCCTACTTTAATCATATTGGCGTGCCATCTAATAAAACTAGATAAATTATAAAATAAAAAACACCATTTTTATCTTTAAATATTTTGAGACTGCTTTATGTATCCATTTATCCGTTACGCCAGCACCATCGCCCATGCCGCGCTGCAAGTGAAAAAAGGCAATACTTTAACGTTCAAAGAAACCAGTGAGATTACTTTTCGCTGCCGTCTGACAGATATTGATAATTTCTTGGAAATGAATAATGGTCGCGTGCTGACCCTTTATGATATGGGGCGTACCGACTTTGCAGTACGGAGCGGGCTTGGCACGCAACTGCTTAAGCAGCGTTGGGGCTTGGTCGTCGCTGGTAGTACCATCCAATATCGCAAACGCATCCGTGCTTTTGAAAAAGTCACCATGAAGACCAAAATCGTCGGCTTCGATGAGCGCTGGATATATATTGAGCAATCGATGTGGGTAAAAGGCAAGCCTTGCTCGTCGGCACTACTACGTACAGGCGTCACCAAAGGCGGTAAGGTCATCGAGACGGCACAAGTACTGGCAGCCTTAGACCAATCGGATTGGCAGCTACCGCCGAGCGGCTATGTGGCAGAATGGATTGTCAGTGATGCCGACCGTCCATGGCCGCCACAATCTTAGGTTTTTGCTAGGCTTACCTCAAAATAAGGACTGGTTATTTAACCATTTGCATCGCAGCGCTTCGTCAAAATCCGCTTGTCATGAGCAATTTCTTCATAGACAGCTATTCACAATCAGTTAACCTTATAACTACTATTTGCTAACAATACATTATATAAATAAATATAATCAATGTTAGGATAGTAGTGAGTTTTATACTCAACTGAATACTATCTAATTAGAAACAGTCTAATAAAGGAAAATAATATGGTTAATAATACGGATTATGTCGGTACGCTGTTTGATAATAGTGAGTCGAACCCAAGCAAGATCACCTTAGCTTTTACTATGGCGGGTGTGGCACTTAAAAAAGGTCACTCTGCATCAGTCATATTGATGGTGGACGCGGTGCATTTGGCATTGCCAAACGCTTTAGATAATGTCGATATTGGTGATCCCTTTGAACCTGCTGGCGAATTACTAGAAGCCTTTATCGAAAAAGGCGGTCAAGTATTGGTTTGCGGCGCGTGTATGAAACATGGTGGCGTAGAAGAATCAGCCATTGATAAGCGCTTCACGGTCATTAGTGGCGATGATGTGGTTGAGCTGCTGATGAATGCAAAAGGTTCTTTGCAGTTGAATTAATAGTAACATTTAAAAAGCAAAGCTATAAGAATAGGTTGGCTTTCTTTAGCATCTTTTGATGGCTTTGAGGGCCAGCCTCTTTTTTGTATAGTAAGTCAGTTTACAAAATATTTAAAACGAACTATTAGGCAGCATAGAATAAACTTATAAATCCTAATAATTATCAGAACAACTCTAACAAAAGCTCCACATTTGAAGGGATATCAATATTTTGATTATACTACTTCTGAATTTCATAATTAGAAGATGTATAATTTAGAAGTATTAACACAGAATCACCTCGTTTGATACTATTACTTGCCAGTGGAAAAATAGATTTAATACTTTCCCTAAGCAGTCTTTCATTTTTCAAATAAGCTTCTTCCAATTGCTTTATGTTTTTAATACCTAAGTCTTTAATTCTATTTATTAATCGGTAGTGATCAAAGCTATCAACATCTGGCTCCGTGATAACCAAACCATACTCATGCAAAAATACATTATCTTCAAAATTAATCACATTATCATTTGTTGTCATGAATGAAGTTAATGAAGCTTTATTTATTTCAATTTGACTAGGATTATTTTTGATACTCTGACTCAAACCACTCTCATACTCGGCTATGGTTGATTTTAATTTTACAAATTCAATATCTGCTTGTTCTAGAAGGGCTGCAACTCTATAAAAAGTACGTTTAGCAGTAGAGGGGATCTCAAACTCACCTTTGTAGCCTAGACCATGCTCAATTTCTGCCCAAGAATGCTGTAAGATTGTCCTAATTTGGAATTCAAACTTACGCTCTCCACAGCTAGAATATTCTGGTAAGTTTATCCTATCTCTTTTTAAATTAGCCACATAGTGAAGGCTTCTATACCCAAATTTATCATTATCTATTTTCCGCTTGTCTACGGAGTTGTCCTGATCTATAACAAACTCTTCTTCAATCATAGCCGCAATTTGATCTACTTCATCATCAAAATAAGTAATAATACGTACACCAACTATATCTGTAATATCACTTAAAGATCCGTACTTATCATTTTTTCTTATAATTTTATTTTCCAAGCTATCTCTATCTTTAACTCTAGTCTGTACTTGATGGACTCTAATACTTTTTTGTTCGAGTAGAGAATTTATTAAATTTAGAAGAGTCCTATCTAAATTGTCCAATAAAATTTTTGAATTGTCATATTCTTTTAGTATTGCATTCATTTTATAGCTCATTGGATAGATTGTCACGAGAAGTCGATAATTGTATCTTACATTATAAATAATTAAAAAAATTAATTTATAATTACAGATTTTGATGCATGAGTTGACTACAACTTTATAGTCAAACCTCACCTCTTATATTCAGCAACTAAATAAACATTATCTAACACATACGCCATCCAGCTTTGCTAAAGTAAGTCATGTAAACCTCCTCATAAAATAACAAGGAAGCCTGTCATGACCTTACTGAATACCCTTGATTTGACATATCCTATTGTTCAAGCGCCAATGGCAGGAGCAACCACCCCTGAGCTGGCGGCGACGGTGAGTAAGTTTGGTGGACTGGGTTCATTGGGATCGGGCATGACGACGCCAGACGTTTTAAATAGTGAAATCAACACCATTAAATCGCTCACCGATCGTCCTTTTATGATCAATCTGATGGTGTTATCAGAGCATGAATCTAGTGCTTTAGATAGCGAAATCCCTGCTTGGCTAAGTAATTACTATCAAGAGAAAAATATCGAATTTACTCTACCGAAGCACCCAGCGCTAAGCTTTGCAGAGCAGCTACAAGTGCTCTATGACAATCCCGTTCCTGTCGCCAGTTTTACCTTTGGCATTATCAGCGCTGAGCAGGTGCAGCGTTTGCAGAGTCTAGGCACACGGGTCGTCGGTACTGCCAATCATCCATTGGAAGCAAAAGCATGGGCAGATATTGGCGCAGATGCGGTATGCGTGCAAGGGGTCGAAGCGGGTGGGCATCGCGGTGGTTGGTTGCCGCAAAGTGAAAACGATCCATTGGGATTATTGACGCTAATAAGTCAAACGCGTGCCTGCACCGATATTCCTTTAATCGCGGCTGGTGGCATTATGAACGGACAGGACATCAAAGCGGTTCAAACGGCTGGTGCCGAGCTGGCGCAAATCGGAACAGCATTTTTGACCACAGATAAATGCGCTATCAATGACACTTATAAGCAAGCGCTGCTCGATGCCAGTCAAGGTAAGCGCAGCTCTGAGACGCGTTTAACCAGATTATTCTCAGGGAAACAGGCTCGTGGTTTATTAAATGATTATTTGCATGATTTTGTTCAATTTGAGAGCGCGCATGAGCTACCGCCTTACCCGCAATTAAATGCGATGACCAAATTTTTGCGTGCCCATGCAACCAAAAACCGCGATGCCGAACATCAGTCTTTATGGGCAGGACAAGGCGTCGCTTTGGTCAGACAAGAGCACACGGTTGAACTGCTAGAGCGACTACTGGTAAGAGAGAGTTAGTTTGATCGACGTAGGCTGATTTTTAACTCAGCCTACAATAGAGTAGATACAGTTTTAAAAGAATACAGTGCTACTGGGATTAATTATTCGCAGCCTCTGTCTGCGTAAGCACAGTAAGCAACAAAATTTGATACCAGTAGCACCTTATAATTTTTGTATTTCTTTTATTTAGAACTGACTACAGCTCATATCTAATCAAACGTTGGATCATTTACGACTTAAAACATCATATGTAAATGACTAGTTCTTTAACCCTTCACGAAACGCTTTATAATCATTCGCCGTATCTTTCACCGCTTCTATCATCGGTACATGACCGATTTTTGGCATCGTAATCACTTGTGATTGTGGGATGATTTCTTTTATTAGCGTCACTGTTTCAGGCTTGATGACCTTATCCTCCTCACCCCAAACCACTAGTGTTGGAATATTATATTCAGCGATAACCTTGGCACGCTGCTCAACATTGTCTTCAACTATTTGCGCGAGTATTTTGGATTCTAATGCTTTATTAGCGATACGCTCTTGCGCGAATACGGCTTTTACAGACTTAGGAATATAAGGCGGCTTAGACATAACAAAGTCATACATAGCATAAAAGTCTTCCTTCTTATCGACCAATAGCGGATTGTTCTCAAGAGTTGCACTTTCTAAGGATTTCGGCACACCCACTGACCAAAAGCCTGCACTATCTATCAGCCACAGACTTTTGACTTCTTTAGGATACTTCGCAGCATAAGCAACACTGATAGCGCCGCCCATTGAGTTGCCACCGACATGAATGTTAGATGCCAAGCCTTTAGCTTGCAGTAGCTCGCGTAAGCGCGTCGCTTGCGCCTCTGAGCGATAGTCAGCCGCCATCGGTTTACTAGAGTCACCAAAGCCGAGCAAATCAGGAATGATCAGATTATAGCTCTCTAACTGCCGAGCGATACGGGTAAAGTTGTCTTTATTACCGCCAAAGCCATGAATCAATAATAAAGGCTCGCCCGCGACATTACCGTTTTCTGCATAGACCATTTTATCGCCAGAGCTTAACATAAATGACTGAGTCGTAAGGTCTGATTTTGAGCGTTCATATTGAATAATCTTTTGAGTGGTATTTATCGCCAAGGTATTGGGCGCGGTGGTACAGCCAACTATTGAAAGACTTAGTAGAGCAACAAAACCTAGGCGTTTTAATAGCATCGAAATATCCTTTTTGAAAACTATAAAAATGAAGTAAGAGGTAAAAATAATCATCCTAGCACAAGAGTATTTTAAGTTTAAGCCCTCATAATAACTACCCACCCCCTATAAATTGCTCGACAATCGCCTAAAAAAATGACAGGCAAATAATCATAGCGTTTGCCGAGGGGTTACAGCTCTAATAAAGACCGTAGACGCTTTCTGGTTTATGATAAGCGCTTTTGTTTAGTCAGCCTGCATATTGCAAAAGGATAAACATTGAGTAAAACAGATACCTCCATTGGTCAACGGCGTGACCTCACCCAAGGCTCGATCCCTAAAACCATGCTCTTATTTGCATTACCAACCCTTGGGTCATCTGCATTACAGTCATTAAACGGATCGATCAATGCTGTCTGGGTAGGTCGATTTTTGGGTGAGGAAGCGTTAGCAGCCACAGCCAACGGCAATATCTTGATGTTTATACTGATCTCCTTCGTGTTTGGTTTCGGTATGGCATCTACTATTTTAATTGGTCAGGCAATGGGCAGCCGTGATAACGCTATGGTTAAGAAAACCATGGGCACTGCGCTGGGCAGCATTATTCCGATAAGCATAATAGTGTCGGCAGTAGGGTGGATATTTGCGCCGATACTACTTGAGCTGCTTGGCACGCCGGCAAGTGCTGTCGATCTTGCTCTAACCTATCTGCGCATGATTTTTATTGCGATGCCTGTCACACTTACGTTTACGCTGATAATGATGGCACTGCGCGGGACAGGTGATTCGACGACGCCGCTTTGGTTTATCATTATATCGGTCGTGATTGATCTGATTTTGACGCCGACGCTGATTTTGGGTCTAGGACCATTTCCCGAGTGGGGCATATTTGGCTCGGCTTTCGCAACAGCCGTCGCAAATACGCTAGCGCTCATTGGCATGTTAGTCACTATGTATCTGCGTGGCTCTGTGCTGACGCTTAAGTTGCCGGAGCTTCGCTTTTTGCGCGCAGACCGAGACATCATGAAGTCGATGTTTTCTAAGGGGTTACCGATGGGTCTGCAGATGATTGTTATCTCTTCGGCAGCATTGACAATGTTATCGCTGATTAATCGCGAAGGTGTACAGACCACAGCCGCTTATAGCGCAACCCAGCAGCTTTGGACCTACGTGCAGATGCCAGCAATGGCGCTAAGTGCTGCGGCCAGTGCGATGGTTGCACAGAACATCGGTGCCAATCAATGGCATCGAATCGCAGGGATCACACGCTGGGGACTGATTTTTAATCTGGCATTGACCGGTTTTATTATTGTGCTGCTGACCATTTTTGATGAGACTATCTTAGGACTTTTCCTCGGCAGTGACAGTGAAGCGGTGCCGATTGGGCGTCATATTCAGCTAATGGCGACATGGGGTTTTATCTTTTTTGGGATAGCACAGGTTTTGTTTGGGACCATGCGTGCAAACGGCTATGTGATTTGGCCGCTGATTGTCATGGTCATTTCGATGTATCCAGTGCGTCTTGGATTTGCTTTCGGGCTTTATCCTCTACTTGGAACCGATGCACTTTGGCTATCCTTTCCAGCAGGCATGGTGGCAACCGCCGTGATGGGAGCAGGACTATATTTGTACGGCGGATGGCGCAAAGGCAAACACTTGCCCGCAGAGGAAGCTGCGCAAAGGTCTGAGGAGTTTCGCGCGCATACAGGCACCAGTGCGTCGTTTCGAGATCTTGTACCGACGACTGTATGGAAGCTGTCACCTTTGCGCCGTATCACAAGGTTGCATCGACGACTTCATAGAAGACTTCATCTTCATAGACTCCGTGTGATGAAAAAGAATAAACGATAATAACGTGGCTTATATATACACGCATAACGCCTAGTCGGGCGGCTTTTGCTCATTAGCATGGGCGAGTAAACTCTTCATCATACTTGCCTACCACTGCAAATACCGAAACTGGTTTTACCTTTAACTAAAATTTTCATTACCTAATAAAAACTGCACCGCTGCGGCTGCATGAATAGCGGTGGTATCAAACACGGGGATTGGACTGTCTGCTTGGCTAATTAACAGTCCAATCTCGGTACAGCCTAATATCACGCCCTCAGCGCCTTGTGCTGCTAACTCATTAATCACTTGCGTATAATATTGCCGTGAGCTGGAAAGCAATTGTCCTTGGCACAGCTCATCATAGATGATGCGATGGACTTCAGCACGCGCATCGGTATCTGGTATCAGCACCTGCAAGCCCGCATCAATCAGACGCTGCTTGTAAAAGTCCTCAGTCATGGTGAATTGTGTACCGAGTAAGGCAATCTTGGTTAAACCTTGCTGCTTAATCGCATCTGCGGTCGTATCTGCAATATGTATCAGTGGCAAATTCGTCGCCGCTTGTACCTGCTCTGCTACTTTATGCATGGTATTGGTCGCAATTAATAAACCTTGGGTACCAGCCGCTTGTAAGCGCTTACCACTGTTTACCATGATATTACCCAACTCTTCCCACTTGCCTTGGGCTTGTAACTCACTAATTGGCGCAAAGTCGACACTATGAATCAATAAGTCTGCTGAATGTAAGTTGCCAAGCTTAGCCTTGATACCTTCATTAATCAGCCGATAATAGCTTTGGGTACTTTCCCAACTCATTCCGCCGATGATACCTAAGGTTCGCTGCTTTTGAACGGTCATATTATTACTCTTTATATGTATTTCAATCTTACTTATCGTAGCAAAAGTTCAGCTTCAATTTGCCAGTATTTAGAATATTCTTATTATTACAAAAGAAATAACGATCATTAAAATGTAACGAACGTCACTATTAATAACAACGATTTTATCCACTCACCAGCATACGCTATGATAGTCAATAACGACGCCTCATAATGCTATTCATCATCGTTCATTGAGCCTCACTATTATCATGTAGGAAAATTCAACATTATGGCAAACTTCCCTATTATCAGAATACGCGCACGGCGTAAGTACTACCGTCTTATCTTTACCGGTCTGATGGCGCTGATGATGTCACTTATTATCTCATCCGCTCTATTACTGGTTAAAGTAGGGTTCGTCGATGGCTTCTTTATGGAATTAATGCACTCGTGGGTGCTGGCCTTTGTCTTTGCGTGGCCGAGCGCCTATATCTGTGCTTATCTGGTACAAGAGCACGTGCTTAGTCGGATTGAGTTTTACTAAGTCATACGATAATAAGTACATAACAATGTTCCTTAACCAAACAAGTACTGATAACTGGTAAGCAGAGTTGTTACTGTTGATGGTTGCAAATCAACTCACTTCTTAGACAAATATCTAAAAACTAAAAAAAGGATTTATCATGCGTAGCGCAACTTATGACCATTTTGGCAAACCAACTGAAGTACTCAGCATCGGCGACCGCCCTACTCCAGAGCCTAAAGCCAATGAAGTCCGAGTCAAAACGATACTCGCCTCTATCCACAACCATGACCTACTAACCATTCGTGGCAAATATGGCTTTAAACCTGAAATGCCAGCTATCGGTGGTAGTGAAGCAGTTGGTATCATCGATGCTGTCGGTAGTGAGGTTACAGATTTAAAAGTCGGTCAACGCGTAGCTGCTGCCAGTGTACAAGCAACATGGGCAGAGTATTTCGTTGCGTCTGAGGATATGGTATTCCCGATGCCCGACAGCTTGGACGATGAAATGGCAGCACAATTGATTGCAATGCCGCTTAGCGCCTTAATGCTACTTGAGTTCTTAGAACTAAAAAGCGGTCAGTGGATTATCCATAATGCCGCCAATGGCGCAGTCGGCAAATCGCTCGCCATGCTAGCTGCCGCGCGTGGTATTAACACCATTAATGTCGTGAGAAGTAGCGATGCTATCAAGGAATTAGAAGCACTGGGTATCAAGCGTAATATCAACACCTCAGATGACGACTGGAAAAATCAAGTAAAAGCCATTCTTGGTGATGAGAAAATCAGTGCTGCGGTTGATTCTATCGGTGGTGAGTCTAGTAATGATCTGCTGGCATTACTGGGTCATGGTGGCATATTGGCATCGTTTGGCATCATGTCAGGCAAACCCATGGTGCTAGATCCAACCCACATTATTTTTAAACAAGCGACGATTAAAGGCTTTTGGGGCAGTAAAATCAGTCAAGAAATGAGCGTTGAGAATAAGCAACGCTTGGTTGATGAGCTGATCGAACGTGCTAACAATGGCAATTTAAAACTGCCCGTTGAAGCGACCTTTGATTTGGCTGATATCTTAAAAGCAGTTGACGGGAAAATGCAGTCAGAAAAAAACGGTAAGGTACTGTTAAAACCTTAAGATTCTTTTTATATCTTAAGGTTTCGAGCATTTTTCTCTACTCGCGAATGGATATCTACATAAAAAATCCAATTAGGAATAGCCTTATGTCTAAACAAACAACGTTTAAAGCTTTGGTCGTCGAAGAACATGCTGATGGCACTTTTAGTAAAAGTATTCAAGAACGCAGCGTCAGTGACTTACCTGAAAACGATTTATTAATCGAAGTGCATTACTCATCACTAAACTTTAAAGATGCCATGTCGGCATCAGGCAATAAAAGAATCACCAAAAACTATCCACATACGCCTGGTATTGATGCAGCAGGCATAGTGATCAGCGACAAGTCTGGCACCTTTACAGAAGGGCAAGAGGTTGTGGTATTTGGTTATGACTTGGGCATGGATACCGATGGCGGCTTAAGTCAAATGATCTCTATACCAGCCGATTGGGCGGTCGAATGTCCGTCTTCTTTGACATTAAAAGAAGCGATGATATATGGTACTGGCGGCTTAACGGCTGCATTAAGTATCCAAAAGTTAGAAAAAATGGGCGCAAAACCTGAAGATGGTCCAGTCGCGGTCACGGGCGCAACAGGCGGCGTTGGCAGCATCAGTATCGCCATCTTAAAGCAGCTAGGCTATGACATCATCGCCTTCTCTGGCAAGCCTGAGCAGAGCGAGTATCTAAAAGAGCTTGGTGCAAGTGAAGTCCGTCATCGCGATACCATTAACGAGGTCGGAGATAAACCTGCCGGTCGTGAACTGTGGGCAAATGCTATTGATACGATTGGCGGTGATTATTTGGCGAACCTACTTAAGCAAACCAAAGCGGGCGGCGCGGTCACCTCTTGTGGTTTGGCGAGCGGTGCTGAGTTTTCGATGTCAGTGATACCTTTTATCACCCGTGCGGTGTCATTATTGGGTATCGATTCGGTCTATATTCCACTAGCAGATAAAAAAGCGATTTGGCAGCGCGTTGCTACTGATATGAAGTTGCCCAATCTTGAAAGCTATGGTGAAGAAATCACTTTAGAACAAACGCCAGAATACTTGGATCGCTTTATGGCGAGTCAAACGGTTGGGCGTTATGTGGTGAATGTGCGGGGTTAGGTTTTTTGTTTATAAAATTTAGTTTTTAGATAATGGCAGTGCTTCTTTTGGGGTGCTGCTTTTTTTTGACATTAATCTCAGCTATTATATTGAACCCGATATCTTAAACTTTGTATAGTGCACACTTGTTTATCAAATAAAAATCTATTACTGTTATTAGTTTATACTAAATAACAATTTCTCCTGATCCTTTATGATCAAAATAATATTAATTATAATAAGGATTTAGTAAATGAATGATATTCTAAACAACCTGAGCTCTGTATCTTGGTGGTTTGGAGTTATTTTTGTTGGAATTTCAGTTAGCTTAGGAGCAAGTTATTTAAAACCACACATAGACGTTTGGTTATCAAATTACTCAAAATCAAGAAAGGATAAGAATGAAAAAGTGAAACAAGAATGGGCATACGAGGTTTCAATTCTAAAAACTGACAAAACATACAGAGAACTACATATTTCTAGAATTTCACATGCGAGAGGCAGATCCATTTTTTTCGTTTTATTGGGTTTCTTGCTTCCACTGCTATGTGGCCTTACTACCGCTATTGGTCAATATACCCTCATCACAAACCCTGGAAATTTAGACCAAGCTTCCATTTTTTATAATGCTTCAAGCGAAACACTTAGTTTTTTTATTCTTTTTACATTATTTGCAATATTATCTGGTTTGCTAACAGTTATCCTAGGATTACTATATTTTAAAAATACTGAAAAATTACAACAACAGTTAGAAGACTCATTCACAGAAGCATTTAATGACGCAAATAGGGATAGTAATTTAATTAAGAAGAGTGAATATCGGGAGTCATAAATAAGAATATGAATAACTTAAAAGTAAATAACCATCATGATTGGGAAGAAATATGTAAACATCTTGCCAAAGACCTAGTATATAAAAAAACTGGTGAATATGTAGAGTTTGTTAGCTATGGTAGAAATGGTCAGAAACAATATGGAGTTGATTTAATTCCTTCACAAGATACTTTAATTCCCATTGTAGTACAATGTAAGGAACTAAATTCTAATTTAAGTTTTCAAATTATTTTGTCAGAACTTAAGAAAACAGACAGCTTTAGGGGTAAAATCGAACATTATATAATTTTTACTACTGCTCCTAAAGATACTACCCTTCAGGATTATTTTTATAACGGTGAAAACAGTCATACTCGACCAAATGGTGAGAAATTTCAAGTACATGTTTATTATTGGGATGATATAAATCCTTATGAAGAGCCACACCGTCGAGCTTTAATCAATTTTTTTCCTCAACTTTTACAAACTGTAGAAGAACTCAGCCCAAACAAACAATATATAGAATCTGTAAATAGTTTAAAAAGTATAATTCCTAACATTATTAATAACAAAAACTTAGAATGGTTAGAAAGCTGGAACTTCTCATGTGAATACGTTCTAGAAAAAGATTTTGATCCTTTTTTGCAATTGTACATTGAGCATGATCGTATGCTTCATGCACTAAACGGGGTTAGAAGCTTTTTGGCACAAGGTAATGTTAGTACTTTAGCTAAAACTTTGCCAGCAGGAGAAAGACTATTTTTTAGTTTATCTGAATTATGTGAATCTATTAGTGGACAAATAACAACTTCTTATCTCTCTGATGGTAGCCGTATATTGTCAATTCTCGACATTCCTAACAATAATAGTATTATTAATCAGTGGTACTCTAATGCTTTAAGTTTAGCAAAAGCCTATCGAGAAGACGTTTTGGGTGAATATATTGATTGAAGATACGTCTGAAAAAACAACTCACAAGTTGAGTGTTTTTCAATACTAGCTAAAGACTAAGTAATCTCCTACTTCCACTTAATAGTAGCTAGTAGCTTACTCAACACATCGTCAGTCACTTGCGACAAATTTTTTATCCTATTCATAATACGATTACGCCACGGTTTTGATCAGTTCTATAGTGACATGATAAAAGTAGATAACTTTTAGAAAATTTTAATGATTATTTTAGCTTCGATACACTTGCCTTTTAAACCTTAATCTTCTACTTGTAGAGCGTTTTAGCCTTGATTGTAGCGGTTATTCTTGTTTGACTACTAGATTGCAGCTCTATTGGGCAGACAAGATAATAGCGGAAAGCGAGATTAGCTCCAGAGATTTTTAACCAAAAAAAGCACCCAACCAAGTTGAGTGTTTTTTTATTTCAGCTAAAGACTAAGTAGAGGTTTATTCCCACTCAATCGTCGCTGGTGGCTTGCTCGATACATCATAAGTCACACGTGAGACTTCAGCGATTTCATTCATAATGCGATTTGATACCGTTTCAATCAAATCATACGGCAGATGGGCAAAGCGCGCGGTCATAAAGTCAACAGTCTCAACCGCACGTAGCGCAATCACCCACGCATAGCGGCGACCATCACCGACCACGCCAACCGATTTGATGGGTTGGAATACAGCAAATGCTTGCGCAGTCTTTTCATACCAGCCTGAACGCTCTAACTCTTCCATAAAGATAGCATCAGCAGAACGCAGGATATCAGCAAACTCTTTGGTCACTTCGCCCAAGATACGTACGCCCAAACCCGGTCCTGGGAACGGATGACGATTAATCATTTTTGCAGGTAAACCAAGGGTAATACCCAATTTACGCACTTCATCTTTGAACAAATCACGTAGCGGCTCAACCAATTCAAACGCCAAATCATCTGGCAAGCCACCCACATTATGATGACTCTTAATGACGTGCGCTTTACCTTGATGCGACTTAGCAGATTCAATCACGTCTGGATAAATCGTACCTTGCGCCAAGAACTCAATCACTTTGCCATCGCTTTGCTCACTGATTTCACGAGCACTATTAGCGAATACATCGATAAAGGTTTTACCAATGATTTTACGCTTGGCTTCAGGATCAGACTCGCCAGCCAATGCGGTTAAGAATAATTCTTCAGCATCGACACGAATGACTTTTACGCCCATGTTTTCTGCGAAGATTTGCATCACTTGGTCGCCTTCATGTAGACGCAAGAGACCAGTATCGACAAATACACACGTTAATTGATCGCCAATGGCTTTATGCAACAATGCTGCGACGACTGAGCTATCTACGCCACCTGAAAGACCGAGCAATACTTGCTTATCACCGATTTGCTTTTTGAGTTGCTCGATACGCATATCGATGATGTTGTCAGGCGTCCAGCTACCGGCACAGCCACAGATTTCATGGACAAAACGACCAAGTAATGCAGACCCTTGTGCGGTATGCGTCACTTCAGGATGGAACTGCAAACCATAATAATGGCGCGAATCATCTGCCATGATCGCAATCGGGCAGCTTGGCGTACTGGCGACGATATCGAAACCTTGTGGGGCATCGACCACTTTATCGCCATGACTCATCCAGACATTTAGCTTCGCTGCTGCGTCTTCGATACCATCAGTCAGCGTTGATTTGCCATCGATATTGATGGTTGCTGCGCCAAATTCATGGATATCACTGGCATGAACTTTACCACCGAAGCGATCTGCCATCGCTTGCATACCATAGCAGATACCCAATACTGGTACGCCTAGATCAAATACGGCATCATTGATGCGTGGGCTGTCATCTGCGTGGACGCTCTCAGGACCGCCAGATAAGATAACGCCTTTTGCGCCAAAATCGATGATGCGCTGAGTGTCGATATCATAAGGAAACATCTCACAGAATACGCCTGAATCACGGACACGGCGGGCGATAAGCTGGCTGTACTGTGAGCCAAAATCGAGAATTAAGATGCGATCTTCTTTAATAGTAGGAACGTTGGCAGCAGTTGTCATAACGTAGTGTCCATCAATAAATAAATTGGTGCGCTATTTTAACAAGTTTCACGAATGTAGTGGCGGTTAGATATACGTTTATTATTGTCTATTTTTTAATGATTCCACTAATGTTTAGTATATATCAAATAATCAGATCATTTGTGATATGCTAATTCGATAAAGAAAAATATCCTCATTGCCTGATCATAGACAATGAGATAGCCACAGTAGCGACACTCAAACCGTGATTACAAATCGATAGGTTAAATTTACTATGAGCAAAATTAAATCCTTTATGCGTAAAACGTCTAAAACTGCCTCTATCTCAACGACTTCTCCTATTGATAATACCAGTTTAGATACGCTCTCCAAAATAGATACGTCCGTCACTACGCCTGCCAACACACCTATAGAACAGACGCGCTGGAATGGTTGGGGCAATGTCAGTATCAATAAAAAAGTCTCGCCACATGGGGCAAAACTGATCAAATCCCATATCGGCAAAACCAAAAAACTGTCTTCTATCAGCTTACAAAAGGTGCTCAAAACCGTTCCAAAATCACGCTTACCTGCTGCTATGATTGAGCTTGATACTGTATCTGTCGATAACGAAGTAAGACTCAGACACGCCCGTGGTCAGAGCTTTCCGGATTGGATAGCCATGCACGGCGGCGACTTTGAGGTTTTTCCTGATGGCGTGGCGCATCCGCAATCAACCGCTGATGTCGAAACCTTATTAAAACTAGCAAGCGAGTATGACCTGATCGTCATTCCTTTTGGTGGCGGTACCTCAGTCGCTGGTCATATCAATCCGCAAAAGGGTTCATGCCCTGTATTGACTATCGCTATGAGTAGGATGGATCAGCTGATTGACTTGGATATAGAGAGCCAAATTGCTACTTTTGGCGCAGGTACACAAGGTCCAGCAGTCGAGGCGCAATTAAATGCTCACGGTTACTGTTTGGGACATTATCCGCAGTCGTGGGAGCTATCGACGCTTGGCGGCTGGATTGCAGCACGCTCTAGCGGTCAGCAGTCTTTAGGTTACGGACGTATCGAGCAGATGTTTGCTGGTGGTACGTTGGTCACGCCGCAAGGTGTACTCAATATCGCTGATATTCCAGCGTCAGCAGCAGGGCCTGATCTGCGTGAAATGATGATGGGTACTGAAGGCCGCGCCGGTATTTTTACCGAAGTCAAAATGCGCGTGCAGTCACAACCGGAAGAAGAGCTATTCAAAGTGGTATTTTTGCCAAATTGGGAGGCGGGTAAAGAAGTGCTCAGACAAGCAGTACAAAAAAACATCCGCCTATCGATGCTACGCCTGAGCAATGCGGTCGAGACTGATGCTCATCTACATCTAGGCACGACGCCCAGTCAATTTTTGGCAATCAACACCTATCTAAAAGCGCGCGGATTAGGTTCACAGAAAGTCATGCTGACTTATGGGGTAACAGGCGATAAAGCACAGAATGCGCTGGCACTGACGCAGTTTAAAAATCTGTTAAAGCAGCATGGTGGCATCAGTGGCAAGCTTGCCAATCTGATGGGCAAGATATGGTCACATGGGCGTTTTAAATTTCCATATTTGCGCGGTACTTTGTGGGAGAAAGGCATCATGGTGGATACCTTTGAGACCGCAACCAACTGGAATCATATCGACGAGCAAATGCAGCAGATGCAAGAAGCGGTGCAAACTGCACTGGCAGACGAAGGCGAAGCCGTGATGGCATTTACGCATATCTCGCATGTGTATAAGCAAGGTGCTAGCCTTTATACCACCTACTTCTTTAGAGCGGCACAAGATCACGCCAGTACCTTAAGTCGCTGGCAAAAAATCAAGCATGCTGCCAGCTCAAGTCTGGCAAATGGCAAAGCGACAATATCGCACCAGCATGGTGTCGGTCGCGATCATGCCCCTTACTTAGCAGCTGAAAAGGGTGAGCTTGGTATTCAGGTGACTAGTGATATGCTGAAAAGCTTAGATCCTGAGCAGCGTATGAATCCGGGTGTTTTGATTGAATAATAACTTTACTCAAAAACCTTGTTTATAGTTAGTTTGGTTTAAGAGCGTTACAGCGCGGCTGGCATTGATTTTTCGCAGCCTCTGTCGGCGTAGGCACAGCACGCAAGGAAAATTAATACCAGTCGCGCATTATAATATAGTGTATTTATTTTATTTAGTAACGACTATGAATTAGATTATTTGGATAACATACATAGTTGAAATTAAATAACAATTAAAATGAGTCGTCTATGAACCGAGCTAATCAATATCAACAACGCCAGCAAGCATTAGCACCACTGTCTCGTTCTGAACCATGGGATATGCTCATTATCGGTGGCGGGATCACTGGTGCTGGTATTGCTCGCGAAGCAGCAAGGCGCGGCTTAGCAGTCCTATTAATTGAGCAAAAAGACTTCGCTTGGGGCACCTCCAGCCGCTCAAGCAAAATGGTACATGGCGGGCTACGTTACATTGCCTCAGGCGATTTCAAGACGACACTGCACAGCGTACGCGAGCGTGAACGCATGCTGAATGAAGCAAGTGGGCTCGTTAATGAGATGCACTATGTCATGCCCCATTACAAAGGCAAGTTTCCACCGCCATGGATATTTAATAATCTACTTAGGGTATATGATAAGCTCGCGGGTAAGCACTATTTTAAGTACTTTAAAAAAGACGCCTTTCTTAGCCTTAACCCTCATATTAGACAAGATAAGTTTTTGGGTGCCAGTCAATTTAGTGATGCTGTGACCGATGACTCACGGCTCGTGATGCGGGTATTGGACGAAGCTATTCATGATGGCGCGCACGCGATTAACTATCTTAAAGCAGAATCACTCATAACCACTGAACAAGGCTTAGTGGTGGGGGCTACTCTAAAAGACACCTCTCCTCAACATAGCACCCATACTTACGATGTTCAGGCCAAAGTCGTGGTCAGTGCCACGGGCGCTTGGGCAGATACGTTACGGATGCAAGCCAGTCAGCAAACGGAACAAACCTTTCATAAGCAAATTCGTCCATCGCGTGGCAGTCATTTGGTGGTCAGTCAAGAGCGCCTACCGCTCAATCAAGCCTATACCTTTTTGCATCCTGTCGATAAAAGAGCAATCTTTGTCTTTCCGTGGGAGAACCGAACCGTTCTTGGTACTACTGATTTGGACCATCCACCCTTAGATGATACAGAAGTCGGCATTACCAATGCCGAGGTGGACTATCTGTTGACCGCGACCAATGATCTTTTTGATGATGTAGATATTAGCCGCAAGGATATCATCAGCTCATGGGCAGGCGTGCGACCACTGATTTCTGATGGCAATGATGGTAAGCGCGTCAGTCCTAGTAAGGAAAAACGCGATCATAGCGTCTGGTTGGATAATAATCTGGTCACTGTAAGCGGTGGCAAATTAACCACCTTTCGCCTAATCGCCCTTGATGTACTAAAAGTCTGTCAAAAGGTACTCGAACTCGATGAATCAGCTACTCAAGATAATATGTCATATAGCAGCCAAGTTTTTAGCAAGCAAACCTCAACCAACCCTAAATTTACTGCCCTGCCGCTACCATTACAACAGCGCTTAAAAGGTTTTTATGGCCTACAGCTCGATACTTTGCTAGAGCTGGCTCATGACGATGACTTGGCTTATGTGACCGATAGCAACACTATTTGGGCGGAGATTCGCTTTGCTGCTCGCTATGAGCAGGTTATTCATTTGGATGATTTATTACTACGACGCACGCGCTTGGGTCTTATATTGCCCAATGGTGCGATGACCCCGCTAATCAGTCAGCGAGTCAAGCAAATATGTCAGCAGGAGCTAGGCTGGGATGAGCAAAAATGGCAGCAAGAGGCTGACCGTTATCAAGTCTTATGGCAACGCTACTATTATCTGCCTGCGGCTTAGCGCTTTTTTATATCCTAATTTATCTATACTAAACACATTGTTGAAAAGATATGACGGAACTGGGATAAATTTTTTTAGCCTCTATCGGCGTAGGTACAGCAAGCTAGAAAAATTAATACCCGTTCCGCTTGATACTCTAAGTTAGCTTCAACCTATATTCCCACATAGTTAAGGATGACTATGACCGACAACTTTGATGCGCCTATTTATTTCTTAGCGATCGACAATGGCACCCAAAGCGTGAGAGCGCTTATCTTTGATCAATTCGGCACCGAGATAGCCAAAGCACGCGTCCCTATCGAGCCGTATTTTTCTGAGCAGCCTAGTTTTGCCGAGCAACATGCCGATTACTATTGGCAAAAATTAAGCGAGGCCTGTCAGCAGTTGTGGCAAAATTGCGATATCACGCCAGCGCAAATTGCAGGTGTTAGCCTCGCTACCCAGCGCTATACCATGATATGTTTGGACAAGGATAAACAACCGCTACGCCCAGCCATTGTGTGGATGGATTTACGCCGCGGCGAGAACAATGACATAGGCTTTCTAGGTCCACTCACTAAAGTCATCGGTATGGGCGAGCTGGTACAAGAGGCTCAGCAAAAAGCACGCTGTAATTGGCTTGCGCATCATGAACCAGAAATGTGGGCAAAGACCGCTTATTACGTCAATTTATCCGCGTACCTCACCTATCAGCTCACAGGCGAGATTGCTGACTCTACTGGTCATGCCTTAGGCTACCTGCCTTACGATTACAAAGCGCAAGCATGGTTTAAGCCAAACAACATCAAATGGCGACTGTTCAGTTGCCGACTAGAGCAAATGCCCAAACTTATGCCACCTGGGCAGCTACTTGGTCATATTACCGCTCACGCTGCCGCCGCTACTGGTATTCTTGAAGGCACGCCAATGATTGCTGCCGCCAGTGATAAAGCTTGCGAAGCGTTGGGCTCTGCGGGTCTCGCCGCCGATACCGCCTGCTTAAGCTTTGGCACTACTGCGACTATCAATACCACGTCGAGCCGTTATATTGAGATACTCAAGCACATGCCCGCTTATACCGCCGCCGCGCCAAATTACTACAATCATGAGTATATGATTTATCGCGGCTTTTGGATGGTCAGCTGGTTTAAAGAGCAGTTTGCCCAGTATGAAGAGCAATTAGCAAAAACGCAGGGTGTTGATACTGAAAAACTCCTCGATAAGGCAGTCAAAGACATTCCAGCAGGCTGTATGGGTTTGATGATGCAGCCGTACTGGTCGCCAGGTGTTCGTCATCCGGGTCTTGAAGGCAAAGGTGCGCTTATTGGTTTTGGTGATGTACATACGCGAGCGCATGTCTACCGCGCTATTTTAGAAGGGCTGGCTTATGAGCTAAAGCTTGGTTTTGATACCATTGAGAAGCGTACAGGCAAAGCCATTAAACATCTGCGTGTGTCTGGTGGCGGCTCCCAAAGCGACTCCGCCATGCAGCTTACGGCCGATATCTTCGGTATGCCTGCATACCGCCCACATACTTATGAAGCCTCAGGCTTAGGCGCTGCTATCAATTGTGCGGTGGGACTTGGCGTTTATCCCGACCATTTAACCGCAACTCAGGCCATGACCCATTTGGGTGATGGATTCTTACCTATCGAAGCCAATGTCCAGCTTTATAAACGCCTTTATAATGAGGTTTATCTCAAAATGTATGAGCGCTTAAAACCTTTATATCAAAGCATTCAAGATATTACGGGTTATCCAGCTAAGTAATATGGTCAGTTCGATATAAAAGAGGCATGTTAAAAATAGCGTTATGCTGGGATAAACTTTCCTCGCTTGCTGTGCACTTCGCACTCCAGAAGCTTCGCAAAATTTATCCCAGCAGCACCGTATTCTTTTTAAATTGAATCGACTATATTAAAAACATCGCTATTTAATGCTGTTTGCATACGGTTTAGCCCTTCTATCAGCAGCGCTTTAGGACACGCCACATTGAGGCGCATTTTAAGATGGCCTTCACCACCATATTTAATCCCTGCACTCAGCTCAACCTTGGCCGCTCTCAATTTGTCATAAAGCATTTGATCGTCTTGCGCATATGCCGAACAATCTAGCCAAATCAAATACGAAGCTTCTGGACGCATCACCTTGATTTTAGGTAAATGCTCTTCTAAAAATTGCAGGGTTAAGTCAATATTGGCTTCAATATAAGTCAGCGCCTGCGCCAACCACTCGTCACCTTGCTCATAAGCACTACGCATCGCTGTATAAGCAAATAAGTTTAGCTCATGCTCGTCACTTAAACGCTGCTGCTGGTTAATTTTACTCAGTAATGCGCTGTCTTTAGCAAATATCATCGAGCCTTTGATACCGGCAATATTAAAGGTTTTGGTCATCGAAGTTAGGCTGACGACTTTGTGCTCATAGCCTGTTGCTAGGGTTAAAAAAGGCGTGAATGTATGCCCACTCAAAGTTAAATCTTGATGAATCTCATCACTCACAATTGCCACATCGTGCTTTTTGCAGATGAAAAGCAGCGCTTCAAGTTCATCTGCTGTCCATACCCGCCCGCCCGGATTATGCGGATTGCAGAACAAATACAGCTTAACTTTATGCTCGATAATTTTGGCTTCGATATCTTCCAAATCCAGAGTATATTTCCCTTCAGCCTCCTGTAATGCAGAGGTCACCAGCTTACGATCGTTGTCCAAAACCTTGGTCATAAAGGGCGTATAGATAGGGTCATTAATGAGTACCGCATCCCCTGCCTCGGTAAATACTTTCATCATCAGCACCAAACTTGGCACGACACCCGGAGAGAAAAGAATATGCTGCTTATCCAGCCCCAAGTCATAACGACTGCCATGCCAGTCGATAATCGCTTGATACAACGGCTCGGTCGGCACGGTGTAACCCAATATGCCATGCTGCGTTACTTGTTCAATCGCCTTTAAAATAGGCTGGGCGGTCTTAAAGTCCATATCCGCGACCCACAGCGGAATTGTCTCATCGGTATAATGCCATTTAAACGACCCCGTATCACGTCTGTCTATTATTTTATCAAAGTTGTACAACACCAGCATTCCCCTTTACGATTGCTTTATATTATAACTGTTCATTCGTCGGCTTAAATGATATTTAAAAATATAACATCATCATTATTTGAATAATGGCTAAAAATTAGTGTTACATTAATATTGCGGACTCTACATATGATCAAGTTATTTATGCCAGAATACGCTGATATTGCAAGGATTGTGATCTATCAGCTTTTACCCAAACCCCCTACTAAGCCAAGATGGCTTGTCTAAAAGGATTTAGCATGATGAAAATGGACTTTTTACCAAACTTAGCACTCAAAACGTGTGCCCTTACTTTAGCCATCGCTGCTACCGCTTCATGCACGACTATGGCAACAGGCTCTGACTATCAAACGTCAAATGCACAAACCACCGCAAGCACTACTGCCCTCGCTCTTGGCAATACAGCGACTGCTGGTGGCACTAATGATACCGTTGCAATCGGTAATATGGCCAATGCAGGACTTAATTCGGCAACCGCTGTTGGTGGTCAAGCCAACGCCGCAGGTCTAGGCTCAACCTCTATCGGTTGGCAATCAAAAGCCACCGCTGAACGCGCGCAAGCCTTTGGCCATCTCGCCAATGCTAGTGGTGTTCGCTCTACCGCTGTCGGTGAAGCAGCCATGGCTGGTGGCACTAACGATACCGTCGCTGTCGGCAATAAAGCCAATGCGGGTCTGAACTCAGCAACGGCTGTCGGCGGCGAAGCCAATGCCGCAGGTCTAGGCTCGACGTCTATCGGTTGGCAGTCAAAAGCCACTGCCGAACGCGCGCAAGCATTTGGTCATATAGCCAATGCTAGTGGCGTACGCTCTACCGCAGTTGGTGAAGCGGCTGCCGCACAAGGTGCAAACTCGGTCGCGTTAGGCAATAAATCTATGGCTGGCGGCATGAATAGCATCGCTATCGGTAACGGAGCAATGGCGACGAAAAACAATCAAGTCGTCTTAGGTAATGCTGGACAAGTGCAGTCCAGTACTGCGTCTCAGTCAGGTACGGTCAGAATCGTCACTATCGATGACAATGGCACATTAGGTACAATGCTCGTTGACTACTACAAGTCGGCTAAATAATTATAATTGAGTTGTTAATACTGACGCTGGTGTAGTTATAGTCAGTCATACTAGATAAAACAAAAACCTCGCAATTGCGAGGTTTTTTTGGTTGGTATATTTGGTTTGCTTGATGATATTTTGAAGTGCTGCTTTAGATTTCGTGGTTATCAAAGTTGTTATGAAGCTGGAGCCAATCCTGCCATACGCTATTATCGTTTAATTTATAGATTGTCTAGCGTATGGTGTAAATTAAAGAGGCGTTATTAATCTAACAGTCATAACCTCTATCATTGATAACAACATTAATTCCAAAAAAAGCAGAAAAATCGTCTACGTGTTTATCTAATTGATTAACATCTAGTACTTGATAAATACGAATGCTATTTTTAAAACCAGCTATCCTAATCTCCATCCAACAACCACCCCAACCTTTCGCAGGACGTAGATTGTCAATCTGTATACTTTCGATTTTATTAGGTAGTACCAAGCAAGACTTATCACCTTTGAAACCTATTACCTTATTTATATTATCAATCCATAAGATATTATCTTCATCATACTTAAGTAATGCAGTGATGAAGCTTGGTACAGGTTTTATACAGTAATCATAATAGTGATGATATTGCTCAATTTTAAGCCCATAGCTCATATAGTGAATTCTGCTAACAGTGCCTTGATGCTGATAATTACTATCTAGTAAAATAGGATAAGCATAATCTCTCTTATTATAAATATCTAAGCGAGTACATCTATCAGGTATAGAATAATTAAGGACGTAGAAGATATCTTTTATGCACAAATTAAAAGAGTCTTCATCCATAACCATATTATCGGTAATTTTTTGCGCGTATGTCTCATATTTAGAGAGCATTCCTGCTAGCTTTGAGTAAGTGTCTATATACCTTACTCCTTCTCTAATGTCGACTATATAATGCTGGATTGATGACTCTAATGAAGTAGAGTTCCATAAAATCTTTGCATGATTAAATTTGATATGACCCACTATAATAGGTATATCAAAATAATAAAATTGTACATCATTTATATCTGTTTCTAGATGTCCTAAATTAAGAGCTAATAACTCAGAATACGTTGTATTCCATGATATACAGTATGAAGAGTCTTTATCTACAGTGAAGAAGTATAGAATATCTGGAGAGATACAAGGTGAAAGCTCTTCAAAGTCTGGTTGCCAATTTTTCAAAAAATACTTAGACCATATCGCTATTATTTTTTGCTTCCACATAAATGAGACCTTATGTTTCACTTACCCTTAAACTCAGCTTCCCTTCTCTCAACCATCGCCATCGCACCCTCTTTGGCATCTTCTGAATGAAACAAATGCGGCAGATAGCCATGAATATTGGCTAAGGCCACTTTTGCACCATTGCGACTGGCATCTTGTGCTGAGGATAGTAATCCTTGTACGCCAAGCGGTGCAGCGTTGCAAATCTCTTTAGCGATAGTTAGCGCGCGCTCATACTCTTCGCCATTTGGCACCACTTCGCTGACCAAATTCAGACTGTCAGCCGTTTGCGCATCAAATGCTTTGCCCGTAAGCAGATACGGCATGGCTTTTTGCCAACCAGCTGCCGCGACGAAGCGAACCGTTGCGCCACCAAACGGCATGATTCCGCGTTGGACTTCCATTTGCGCAAAGTTGCAGTTATCACTAGCGATGACCACATCGCTATTTAACATCAGCTCAATCCCAGCGGTAAAGCACGTGCCTTGTACCGCGACGACGACGGGCTTACTGCGCAATTTTCCACCGATTCCCCACGGGTCGATTTCGTCGGCAGCAAACTCAAACGCGCCTTTATCCCATTTATCTTGTAGCTCCATCAAATCGAGCCCTGCGGTAAAATGCTCACCGTGAGCGAATATCAGCGCACAGCGAAGATTGGCATCATTTTCGTATTGAGTGAGTGCCTCAGATAATTGCTTAATCATATGACTGTCAAAGGCATTACGTTTATCAGCGCGATTGAGCCCGATCAAGCAGATGTAATCTTGAGTTTCATAAGTAATGCGAGTGTCTTGGTTGTTATTACTTTCCGTAGTCATAGTCTTATCCTTGTTAAATTATAGTTATCGTATAGTTAGTCGTCATAAGCTTACTTTTAATATAGACATACGCTACGTGCAACGCAAGCATCGTTTTAGCATGAGCATCGTTTTAGCATGAGCATCGTTTTAGCATGAGCATCGATAGCTGATATCAATATCAGTTGACCTCATTTACAGTAATGTGCAACTATTATCCAAATCAAAATATGACTTAGAGCACTTTATGGAATTTTGGCACGGTTTTTTGCTTATCACCAGCGTCCATCTACTCGCTGCCGCCTCTCCTGGTCCTGATTTTGTATTGGTCTCACAGCAAACCTTAGCAAAAGGTTGACGCACAGGTTTGATTTGTAGCCTTGGTATTACCTTGGGTCTTGCCGTACACATTATTTATTCGGTGCTAGGACTGGCAACGCTGATTGCCCATTCGCAGCCATTATTGACCGCTATCAAATGGTTAGGCGGTAGTTATCTTATTTATCTAGGATGGCAAGGCATTCAAGCCAAAGCTAAAAAGCCAGCTGATTTAGCCCTTTCCGCAGAACCAACAACTTCAGGCGCTCACGTTTCACAAGATATGCTTATTAAGCAAATGACTTCTACCAATGATGCCGAGCTTTCTGATAAAGCCATTTCTAATAAAAAACTGCCTACTGATATTGAATCGACCACTGCCATTTTACGCCGTGGCTTTTTTTGTAATGTGTTTAATCCAAAAGCACCAGTATATTTCGTCGCGATATTTACCCTCGTACTCTCACCCGATATACCGCTATGGCAACTGGCTATTTATGGCGTATGGATGATGGTCTTGCAGATGGCATGGTTTAGTACCGTGGTGATGTTACTGTCTATTCCTGCCATTCATCGTCGCTTTCAACGTTTTGAACATTGGATAGACCGCGTCTTGGGTACAGCGATGATAATATTGGGATTAAATCTTATTTTACGTAGTCGATAAGACGCTAGTGACTCGTGAAATCTGCTAAAATGGTGCATTATATTCAAACATCAAAGCCCGATACTATGACCAGTAAGCCTATAAACCGTCGCCCGACCGCCAATAATCACAGAAACCGCTCGCCTGAGACTGCCAAAAAACTCGGTCAGCTGCATCCGCGCAATCCGCACCAAGGTCGCTATGACTTTGTGGCACTGACTCGTGCCTTACCAGAGCTTGCCAAGCACACCATTACCAATCCTAAAGGTGAGTCGACGATTAACTTCTCCGATCATCAAGCGGTACGAGTGCTCAATCAGGCGCTACTAGCAAATTATTATGGCGTGAAATTTTGGGATATTCCTGAAGGCTATCTCTGCCCACCAATCCCTGGTCGTGCCGACTACATCCATTATATCGCTGACCTGCTCGCGCAAACCACGCATGTGAATAAAGACAATACACCGCCAACTGGCAAAGAAATTCACGCCCTAGATATTGGCACGGGTGCCAGCGCGATTTATCCGATTGTTGGTAGTCAAAGCTACGGTTGGCGATTTACCGCCTCAGACATTGACCCTATTTCGGTCAATACCGCTGCGCTGATTTGTGAAACCAACCCAAAGCTAAAAAGTGCCGTTAAAGTCAAACTGCAGACCGAACCTAAATTTATTTTTAAAAATATCATCGGTCGCCAAGATTACTTTGATGTGGTGGTATGTAATCCCCCGTTCCATGCCTCATTAGAAGAAGCGATGGAAGCCAATAGCCGTAAGCAGCATAATTTACAACGACATCGCGGTAAGAATGAAAATGAACAAATCAGCCGTAGCTCAACAAAGTCTGGCAATGCCGCACAAAACCTAAACTTTGGTGGTCAGCATAAAGAGCTGTGGTCTGAGGGCGGCGAGATTGCCTTTTTAACCAAGATGGCAAAAGAGAGTCAAGATTTCGCTGAGCATGTTGGCTGGTTTACGACACTGGTATCTAAGTCAGAAAACGTAAAACCTCTGCAATTACTGTTGAAACAACTTGGTGTCGCCCAAATGCGTATCATCGAGATGAGTCAAGGTCAAAAAAGCACTCGTATACTTGCATGGCGTTTTAATACTGATGAAGAGTAAATAATAGTTAAGATTATAATAATCACAGTTTCACGTGAAACAAAAAAGCACCCCTTTGATCATCAAGGGGGTGCTTTTTATTGTAGAGAATTAATCCAAATAATGATGCTTATTAACGGATAAACATAACCTTTATACCAATGGCTATCAATACCAATCCACCAAGTATCTCAGCTTTATCCTCAAGCCACGTTCCAGAAGACTTACCTAAATAGATACCAAAAAAGCCAAATCCAGCGGTGACAATAGCGATAATGAAGCACGCTAACCACGCATTAAGTGCCAGTAAATTTAAAGTAAATCCTGCTGCCATGGCATCAATACTGGTGGCAATAGCCAGTGTAAACATCATGCGATGATTGATTTTTTCTTGTATATTTCTATCAAAACTGTCTTCTAATACTGCTTCAACTTCACCATTAAATGCTTCATATAACATCTTAGCGCCAAGCAGAATAAGGATACCACCGCCAATCCACGGTGCAGCAGTCGCTAACCAGCCTAGCAATACTGCGCCCAATAAATAACCTATCAGCGGCATAGCGCCTTGTGCGATACCAAAATACAGTGCTGCATAAACCGCTAAACGTAAAACATAAGCGGACGATTGTTTTTGGGACTTAGCACCTAAACCAATTGATACCGCAAACGCATCCATTGCCAATGCTATAGCAAGTAAAATAACTTCGATCATTTCTATATCCATTATTTAAAGCATTTATTCAATTAAGTTTCACGTGAAACAGGCTTGATATTAAAAAACCACCGCATTGGTTGCCAAAGCGGTGGTTTTTCATTGATTCACAATATTATGCCATTTAGATATCTAAATTAGAAACCGTTAACGCGTTCTCTTCAATGAAAATACGACGCGGTTCAACATGATCACCCATCAAGCAGGTGAACATATGATCCGCTGCGATAGCATCTTCAATATTGACGCGCAGCATACGGCGGTTTTCAGGATCCATGGTAGTATCCCACAGCTGATCGGCATTCATCTCGCCCAATCCTTTATAGCGCTGGATCGCTAGACCACGACGCGCGTCCAGCATCATTTGCTGCCACAAATAATCGAAGTCACGTATTGGGATGTCTTTGGTTGTACCCGCTGTTGCGTCACGGCGAATAAAAGCATCTTCATCAAGCAAGGTATTCCATTCAGCTGATAAACGCAGCAGCTTAGTATACTCACCCGAATTGATAAAGCTGGCATCGAGCAAATAATGATGGGCCAACTGATGCACATAGACCGTAATACGTGGCAGCCATTGTGCTTTGGAAGCTACTGCTTCGACGTCAGAGCTATCACTTTCTTCAACGGCAACGACAGGTTTCATACCCAGCAAATCAGCGGCAGCGGCATCCATATTTTTAGGCTGCGGTGCATGGATATTCACCAGCTCAATCTCAGGACTTAAGTCACTACCAAAGTGCTCAAGCTGGGTCTGTAGCGTGTCTTTCCATGCTTGCATTGCATCTTTATCATACGTCATATCAGTACTAAGCTTTGGCGTATGAGTCAACGCATCCAACAAAACGGCTGGATAACGAATCTGCAAGCGCGCTTTAATAAGCTGCGTTTGATTATAGTCGTTTAATAAAGTCTCTAACGCTTGACCAGTAATCGCAGGAGCATCAGCACTGATATGCAGCCTAGTATTATCAATCGTTGAAGATAATAAATACGCTTTAAGTGCCTCATCGTCTTTTAGATACAGCTCTTGACGACCTTTTTTAACTTTATATAGCGGTGGCTGAGCAATATAAATATAACCACGTTCAATCAATTCAGGCGTTTGACGGAAGAAAAAAGTCAATAGCAAAGTACGAATATGCGACCCATCAACGTCCGCATCGGTCATGATAATGATTTTATGATAGCGAACTTTATCAGGATTATATTCGTCAGGACCAATACCGCAACCAAGCGCAGTAATTAGATTACCGACTTCTTGTGACGATAACATTTTATCAAAACGCGCACGTTCAACGTTTAGGATTTTACCTTTTAAAGGCAAAATTGCTTGCGTTTTACGGCTACGACCTTGCTTGGCTGAACCGCCAGCAGAATCCCCTTCCACGATATATAGCTCTGATAATGCGGGATCTTTTTCTTGGCAATCCGCCAATTTACCCGGCAGACCTGCGATATCTAATGTGGTCTTACGACGCGTCATTTCACGCGCTTTACGAGCGGCGTCACGAGCACGAGCAGCATCGATAATTTTACCAGCAATCAATTTACCAGCGCTTGGATTCTCTTGCAGATAATCATTAAACTTATCATGCATTGCTGATTCGACCGCAGATTTTACTTCGCTTGATACCAGCTTATCTTTGGTCTGACTGGAGAACTTAGGATCTGGAACTTTAACGGATACGATAGCCGTTAGACCTTCACGCGCATCATCACCAGTTGCAACCACTTTTTCCTTTTTGAAAAGATTTTCACGATCCATATAAGTGTTTAAGCAACGCGTGAGTGCTGAGCGGAAGCCAGATAAATGCGTGCCGCCATCGCGCTGTGGAATGTTATTGGTAAAACAAAATACCTTTTCGTTATAAGTATCTGTCCACTGCAATGCCACTTCGACACTGATACCATCATCTTGATTACTGATGAAATGGAACACATCATTGACGCCATCTTTACCCGCATTGATATAGCTGACAAACTCTGATAAGCCACCTTTATGTTCGAACTCATGACGCTTATCAATACGCTCATCAGTCAAAACAATACGTACGCCTGAGTTTAAAAATGACAACTCACGTAAACGCTTGGCTAAAATATCATATTCAAAAATAGTACCGGTAAATACGTCATTGCTAGGGTAAAAACGGATTTGTGTGCCAGTTTGATCTGTCGCTTCCATTTGCTGAATATCGCCATCAGGCACACCATCAGTATAAGTCTGATGATAATGATAACCTTCACGCCAGATATTCATCTCAAGCTTTTTGGATAATGCATTAACGACTGAAACGCCAACGCCATGCAGACCGCCAGATACCTTGTAGCTGTTATCATCAAACTTACCACCAGCATGCAGTACCGTCATAATAACCTGTGCGGCAGACACACCTTCTTCTGGATGAATGTCGACAGGGACACCGCGACCATTATCCATCACGCTGACAGATTCATCTTCGTGGATAATGATATCAATTTGATCACAATGACCAGCAAGCGCTTCATCGATAGAGTTATCCACCACCTCAAAGACCATATGATGCAAGCCGGTACCATCATCGGTATCACCAATATACATACCAGGACGCACGCGCACCGCTTCTAGTCCGCGCAGTACTCGAATGTCTTTTGAGCTGTAATCAGAGGGTAATACCTCAGGAGCGACAGCGGCGGCAATAGTCTCAACTGCGCTGTCTGACGTTAATTGCTGGTGGTCGGTAGGTAATGAGTCACTCATGTGCATTCCTTGATCTAGCCATTATCAGCTGTTTATCATCAGCTCACCACAGTGGTGATACTTAATGATGCTATCTATAATATCGTTTTGTAGTCATATTCTGTCTTTATTAAGGTTGGCCTAAGCTTTTTAGAAAATGATATAGAGGCAAAAAACCAGATTGAAAAATATGTCAGGCCTGCATACTCTATTTGATCCATACTGCGATTATTCTTAAAACTATGAAGTTTAAAAATATTGAATCAAATTCATTATTATCAATAACTTAAGTCCTTACAACCAATAATAAAGATTCATATAAAACGGTAAGATAACTTGCTAAGAATAGGACAAAAATAAAGCTCTATTTTAGCATTTTTTTGCCTGTAAGTCACTGTTTAGGGAACGATTTCTAAGTATCAGAATGCGGTATAGAATGAGGGTAAAATATGCAAGAGGACGGGCGCTTAAGGACGTGAAATAAGGATTAATAACGCAGATATCAACACCCTAGTAAAAGCTACTGAGCTGGCAAAATATCACCTTGTTTCATGTGAAACACTTGAGATTTTTCCCAATACTTATGTACTAGAGGTAAAATACTGTCTGTCAAACTGGTCATAAATACCTGACAGGGCAGCTGTGCTAGCGTTGATAATAAAATCTCAATCGCCCTATCATCCAGCTCTGCGGTGATATCGTCTAGTAATACCACTGGTGTAGCACTTAATTTAGCGTCACTGTGATATAGCTCGCTATTAGTTTTAGCATTAAGAAACAATGGTAATTGTGATAAACGCAATGCCGTAATCAACAGTTTTTTCTCTCCACGAGATAAAATATTAGCTGCCTGCTCTTTTAAAATAGGCAGTTTAACAGTCGGATCCGCTGATAAAGGTGGGTTTAGATTTTCATCAGCTATCTGTCTTGAGCCTATCGAGCGCCAATGCACGTGAATATCAGCACGATGGTTACCAATACGGGTATAACCCAACTGCAAATCTTGCTCTAGGCGTTCATTAAGCTGTATGTCGAGCGCTATACCAGTATCGTAGCCCGCATTGTAACTTAAGCTTAACTGCTCAGCATAAGCAGGCAATAACTGTGCAATGCTCTTAGAAAAATAAGGCTGCCAAGCTTCAAATATAGCTTGACGGTAGTGATGAATCAGCGCTGCATGACTGGAAAGCCCCTTATCCCAAGCCTTAAGCTCAGCGAGCTGAACCTGAGTCAAATGACGCCGTTGCTTTAGTAAACTATTGCGCTGTTTTAAAAGACGTTGATAAGCAACCCACTGGGGGTGAAAGCCTTGTTTCATGTGAAACACTAACCAATCCAATAGTTGGCGACGACTGGCACTACCCTGCTCTAGCATGTCCATCGTTGATGGGTCTATAAGCAATGTTGGTAGCTGCTCGGTCAAGATGCTTTGGTTGTAAACGGTGGTTTGATTTAAACGCAGAATAGTCGTTGCATCTCCTTTCTTTTGGATAGCTAAGGTACGGCTGTCATTGAGATTAGCATGTATAGTGGCAGACTCTTGATAATGTTGGATATAGCGTTTAGGCTGATGATGACGGAAACTTTTGCCTCTTGATAACAAGAATATAGCTTCAAGTAACGAGGTTTTACCACTGCCATTAGCGCCGATAATAACATTACAAGCTGCAGGAGATAAATTGATGTGCGTTAAATTGCGCAAGTGAGAGATTTGTAGACGTTCAATCATAATACCGACAACCGCCTATAAATCCTGCTTGTATTTTAGCAGGCAAAAGTTTAATTAGAATATAGAATTTTAAGCTTAGGAAGCTTAAATTCATCAATATGATTAGGGTTAAAATCCATAACAATTATAACTTTCAACCCTCACTATCTATCATTTAAAGAATAGATTATATGCGCATTGGCATAATAACGTACTGATGAAACTCATCATTTAACTGATTAACCAATACCGATGCATTTGACTGGCTCATATGCATTTGCAAGTCGCCTTGGATGACACCTAGCACGTCTTGTAGATAAGCAGCATTAAAGGACAACTCCATCGGCTCACCTTGATACTTAGCTTGAATCATCTCCACCGCTTCATCTTGCTCTGCATTATTGGCGCGTACTTCTACCATACCATCACTGGCAAAATTAAAGACTACTCCGCGAGACTTCTCATTACTCAAAATCGCGACACGGCGCAGCACATCCATCATTTTTTCTTGATTAAATAGAGCAAGTTTGTCCGTATTGCTAGGCATAACACGGCGATAATCAGGGAATTTACCATCAATCAGACGCGCGGTAAAAGTCACCATCAAATCCTGACTAACCTGCCCTGCACTATCAACGTCACCAAATGGTAAGCTCACTTGCAAAAACTCACGACCGAAACTCAACGTGACGGCATTGTCTTTATCACCAAGCATTTTGCCCAGCTCGGTAGCCAAACGCTCAAGCTCAATTACAGCCTTACGTGGCAAGATAGCCTGCATACTTAAATCAGCACTGACTTCAATAACACTACGTGCTAATGCCAGTCTATGACCATCGGTTGCAACCGTCGTTAACTGCTGCTGTGACACATCAAATAGCATACCCGTTAGATAATAACGGACATCTTGAATCGCCATCGCAAATTGGGTCTTATGAATCAAATCAATAAGACGACTACGGCTAATCGTTAATGGTGTAATATTTTCAGGATTGCCCAAACTTGGATAGTCTTCGCTAGGCAATGTACCTAAGGTAAAACGGCTTTTGCCACTGGTCAATAAGCAGCGTTGGTTTTCTTGAGTTATCAGAGTGACTTGTGCTTGAGCGGGTAAAGATTTACAAATATCTCTTAATTTAGTGGCAGGCAATGTCGTCGTACCTGCTTCAACACAAGCTCCAGCAGGCAATTTCAACGTCGATGTCAGCTCTACTTCTAAATCAGAAGCGGTCAAAATAAGCTCTGATTCAAATAGCTGTAGCTTGATATTACCCAAGATAACCATATTGTGGCGTTTATCAGCAGCCTTGGCGATCAAGTTAATGGCTTTTAGTAACGACTCTCGATTAATCGATAATTGCATGCTTAGTTACTCTTATTTAATTGATTCTTTTTGTAAAAATAAAGAATATTGACTTAATATACCCTGTCTACTGACGATAATCTATTAGGGGTCTGTGTACGCCCGTTTTCAACATTATAAACCATATCTATCTACTAAAATATAGTGATAGTAGAGCCGTCTAACCAGCTTGCAGCATCAAAGCTAGGGTCTTGTAATCCTTATCAAACGCTGGATCGGCGGCACGTAGCTCATTCACTTTATCACAAGCATGCATCACTGTTGTGTGGTCGCGTCCTCCAAAAGACTGCCCAATCTCAGGAAAACTCTCGCTAGTCAACTCTCGTGATAGTGCCATCGCTATTTGGCGAGGTCTAGCAATACTACGCGTACGCTTGCGACCGAGCATATCCTTAATCGTCACATCATAATATTCAGCGACCACTTTACGAATATTATCCATATTGACGGCTTGTACGCGCATGGCAACGATATCTTTTAACGCATATTGCACCATTTCAAGGGTAATAGGGGCGCCGGTTAAGTTAGCATTGGCAAATACCTGGTTTAAAGCACCTTCTAAACGTCTCACATTAGAAACAACATTTTGAGCGATGAATAACGCACATTCTTTAGGAAGGCTCATTCCATAAGAGGCGGCTTTCCTTTGTAAGATTTGTACGCGCGTATCAATTTCAGGCGGATCAACTGCGACCGTTAAGCCCCAAGAAAAACGAGATCTAAAGCGCTCGTCAAATTCAGTCATCTGTGATGGATGCCGATCAGATGCCAAAATTAGCTGTTTATCACCACTGGTGAAATCTGCAAACAATGTTAAAAACTCATTACTACTTTTAGTCTTTCCAGCTAATACATGAATATCATCTACTATTAACAAATCTACTTTTTTTATTTTCTTTTTAAAGTCTTCTATTTTATTATTTCTTAATGAATAAACCAATTGATTAATAAATTTTTCAGAAGTGAAATAATAAAAAGTTTGATTATTTTTTAAATAGCGATGTGCTACAGAATGCATTAAATGGGTTTTCCCCAAACCAGAAGGTCCATATATAAACAAAGGATTGTGACGATTTTTTGATTGACGTTTACCAAGCTCGTAGCATGCCTTATAAGCAAGATTGTTAGACTTACCTGTGACAAAGGTTTCAAAGGTAAAATCAGGATTTAAATAATTTAAGGATTTCGCATCAGCAGAGTCAACGGCTTCCGCATGACGCATATTGGCATCGATATCTGCTTTGGCATTATTATGATGAATGGTTTCAAAATCATGATTTGCAAGGGTAGGGGAGACGATATCTTCTGAGAATAAAGACCCTGATTGTAGCGAGCTAGTATCATCAGCAGTACGACCAGCATTATCAACACGTACAATAACTTCTTCGATACTTCCTTGGCTATGCTTAGTAACCAGCTGTTGAATATCCTCTAAGTGGTTCTTTTTGATGTAAGTTACAAAGTAATCATTAGGTGCAAGAATGATTAAAGTGTTGTTTTCTTGATGAGCTGACAATGGTCTTAACCACATGGTAAACACGTTATCTTTGACATGATAACGTAAGTCGTTTAGGCATTTATCCCAAATATTTGCTGTATCTATCATGAATATCAGTAGCCCTATAGTTCAAAGTATTAGCATTTTTTATTGTAAGAATAGATCGAATTAGGTCTAAAAAGGTGTTGAGGCTTACGTTAAACAACCTATTACAAAGTACACTAACATCTTATATCTTATAGGGGAGTAATCTACCACAAATAAACTGTGGATAAAACCTTGTTTTCTGGGGATAAGCCTGTGGATATTTTTGTGTATAAGTAATAATATTAAGTTATCCATATTTCACCCACAGGTTATACACAGGGTTACCCATAGCTTAAATTTCTGATTATAAAGGAAAATCAATACTTAACCACAGAAAAACAGTACTCCAATAACAACAATATCTATATATATTAATCAATTAATTATTATAAGAATCAATAAAAACTGTGGATAACTTTAAAAATCATCGCCAATAATACAAATTGTTTTCAAACTAGATAATAAGATTTACAGTAGTAAATTTATCAAGTACGCAGAGGATGACTAACTTCTTAGATGAGTTTTTAAAATCCATCAGCTTTCTACAAAAAGTAAAAAATCGAAGAGCAATATCACGCTGCTTTAAAACGTAGTGAATAGTTTATTGACCCACATCCTATGCAATGATATAATCCTCCGTTATTACGAATTTAGTCCATTATTTTGATAGGTGAGTTATGAAACGTACATTCCAACCAAGCGTGATCAAGCGTAAACGTACTCACGGTTTCCGTGCTCGTATGGCAACTAAAAAAGGCCGTCAGGTCTTAGCTCGTCGCCGCGCTAAAGGACGTCATCGCCTTACTGTATAATCAGTAGATTGCGATAAGCATGGCTCATAGTGCTTGTTGTGTTTCTATTATTTATAGATTGCGATCGTCAATAATCACAACTGACACTTAGCCATATATTAAAAGCGCCCACATCGGCGCTTTTTTTGTCTCTATACTTTATGATTATTTCTACGCTACTATTTCTGCTATTGTTATCAGCTCTTATACTAGGTTGTACTATGTCTAATATTGTTTCAGCGCCACCTAATGCTCGCTTCACCAAAGCGCAGCGCTTACTCACGCCAGCGGCCTTTCGTGAGGTGTTTGATGCACCTGAGCGTAAGCTTCATCAGAGCCATCTGATGGCGTTTGTGCGTACTAACACTCATGAGCAGCCACGAGTCGGTATGGCGATCACCAAGCGCAAAGTCCCTACGGCAGTTGCGCGAAATTTAATCAAACGTCAAATACGTGAGCAGTTTCGAATAAAAGCTTCTAGTTTGGAAAATAAAGATATTGTTTTTATTGTTAAAAGTTCCGTTAAAGGCTTAAGTAATAAAGAAATAAAAACGGAAGTAATTAATATTTTTAAAAAAATAGAAAAAAAATAACATGAATTTATTTATAAAAATAATAAATAAATACTTATATATATTAATATATAATTTTATGGATTTTTATCAAAAAATAATAAGTCCTATATTACCTGCTCGTTGTCGATATTATCCAACCTGTTCAAATTATGGTAAGCAAGCTCTAGCTTGGCATGGTGTTTGGAATGGGAGTTTACTGTTATTAAAACGCATTAGTCGCTGTCATCCATTAGGCGGACATGGAGTTGATTTTGTGCCTCTACCTTTGGCTTCTTATCGCTATCAATACTTGTCCCGTAATCTAGTAGCTCATGGACAGTTTCATGGTTTTTATGTTTATCGAGATAATCATGGCTATGTTACTCGCCTAAATCATATGATGAAATTGACCTAAGACCTAAGCTTTACTAGGCGTTTCAGTATATCTACCTAGTTACCCACAAGTTATCCACACTGTTGGTATCATTTAGAATCGTTTTTTAGTAAAATGATGAACATTTTATGTGATTGACTGCTGACATTACCGTTCACTATCTGGGCCAATGCTGTGTGGTGGTCATAACACATGCCCTAGTTTTTTTATTCCCTAATTTTTTAATCTAGGAAAGGTTTATGCAAAAGATATTTCGGGTGATGATCATCATTGCGATGTTAATCACCGCTTATCTGCTGATTTTGGCATGGCGTGATGATTATGCAGATGCCCCAGCTGTAGACACGGTGCCAGAAACTGCAGCTTCAGTAGGAGCCGATATTCCTTCTACTAGCGGTGCAGCAGGTGATATTCCAGTACAGACGCTACCTGTCGACAACGGTACAGTTGATAGCGCTGTGACTGCTACACCTGCTACTGATGCAGGACTAATCACAGTCACTACTGATCGTTATGACATCAAAATCAATCCAGAAGGCGGTGACATCGTTTATGCTGCGCTAAAGCAGTATGATGCGACCCTTGATAGCGATAAGCCTTTTGTATTGCTAGAAAACAACAGTAACCGCGTTTACGTGGCTCAGTCTGGTCTGATTGGTCAAAATGGTATCGATACTGCAGAAGGTCGTGCCAAATACAGCCATACTGCCAACAATTACGTGATGGAAAAAGGCCAGCAAACGTTATCAGTGCCGCTTACGTATAAAAAAGATGGCGTGACAGTCACTAAGACTTTTACCTTTACACACGATAAATATCCTATCGATATCAGCTATAAGATTCAAAATGCTTCTACAGCGGCGTGGCAAGGTCAGATGTTTGCGCAGCTAAAGCGTGATGATAGTAAGGATCCCGGTATGTCTGATAAAGGTGCGCTTAGTATGGCAACCTATTTGGGCGGCGCTTGGGGTACACCCGATGATCCCTATAATAAGCTGAAGTTTGGTAAGTTTAATGATGGTGAATTGACCACAACCAGTGATAAAGGTTGGGTTGGCATCGTACAGCATTACTTTGTGTCAGCATGGACGCCTGAAAACTTTACTGGTAAATTCTTTAGCCGCGAAACAGGTGATGATTACTTTATCGGTTTTAACAGTCAGCCTGTCAATGTTGCACCAAACAAGCAAGTAACCTTAAATGCCACGCTATACGCAGGTCCAAAGGTACAATCTGAGCTTAAGGATGTAGCAGTAGGGTTAAATCAGACGGTCGATTATGGTCTGTTATGGCCAATATCAAAGATATTGTTTGGTATTTTGGATGGTATTCATAAAGTCATCGGTAACTGGGGCTGGTCAATTATTCTATTGACTATCTTAGTGAAGCTGGCATTGATGTGGTTCTCAAACAAGAGCTACTACTCAATGGCGAAGATGCGTGCGATTGCACCGCGCCTTGCTGCATTAAAAGAAGAGCATGGCGACGATCGCATGAAAATGTCGCAAGAAATGATGGCAATGTACAAAGAAGAAAAAGTCAATCCAATGGCGGGTTGTTTGCCGATTCTGATGCAGATGCCGATTTTCTTAGCCTTGTATTGGGTACTGGTTGAGAGTGTTGAGCTACGTCATGCACCGTGGATTTTGTGGATTCAAGATCTATCAGCGATGGATCCGTGGTTTATTTTGCCACTATTAATGGGTGCATCGATGTTTATTCAGCAGCAGCTTAATCCACAGCCAGCTGATCCGATGCAGGCGAAAGTCATGAAATTCTTGCCGATTATTTTCACCGCGTTCATGCTGTTCTTCCCAGCAGGTCTGGTACTATATTGGACTGTTAATAACTTATTTAGTATGACGCATCAATATATCGTCAATAAAAAAGTAGAAGAAGAGCAAAAGCTTCGTACGGTTAAGGTACTGGATTAATCATTTAATAGTTTAGAAGTTCAAAAAACCATCGCTACGGCGGTGGTTTTTTTATGGCCTTAATGTCATATCTGGTATGAATACCTACTTAAGACTACGCCATAGTCGCTGCAGTCAAGCTAGATGATATTGGAAAAGACTTACAATGAGGAGATTGCGCTCTTTAAAGATTGTTTTGTCAGTGTGCGTTAAGCCGTCTATAATGGAGTTTTTAGTTATTGAGAGTGCTTGTGGATTCCCAAGAGTTGGCGTTAGCCGCCCCTGAGTCATCAAAAAATCTCGGTTTTTCGAGTCTGCCTACCATTGCCGCTATTGCTACACCGCTTGGACGGGGCGGGGTCGGGGTTATTCGTCTGTCTGGCACACATGCGTGTAGCATTGCTTGTACGCTGACAGGTAAGTCAGCATTTAAACCGCGCATGGCGAGCTTCTGCCGATTTTATCAAGCAGATGGTACTGTTATCGATGAAGGGTTGGTGCTGTATTTTAAGGGTCCGCACTCGTTTACTGGCGAAGATGTTATTGAACTGCAAGGTCATGGCGGCATGATTTTGCAAAATCAGTTGTTGGCACGTGTGTTTGAGTTAGGGGCAAAACAAGCCAGCGCTGGAGAGTTCTCTTATCGTGCCTTTGATAATGATAAGTTAGATTTGGTACAGGCAGAAGCCATTGCAGATGCGATTGATGCTACCAGCGCCGCCGCTGCTAGCAGTGCTATTCGGTCACTCAGCGGCGAGTTTTCACAAAAGATTAATCAGCTACTTGAGCAGTTAATTCATCTGCGTCTGCATGTTGAAGCAGCCATCGATTTTCCTGATGAAGAAGACGTTGATTTTTTATCAGATGGGGTCATACAAGGTAAGCTTGAACAAACACAAGAAAAAATCCAGCAGGTCTTGGCGACTGCTAAGCAAGGACAATTATTACGTGATGGTATTCATGTGGTATTGGCAGGTAGACCTAATGCTGGTAAATCAAGCTTGTTGAATCGCTTGGCAGGGCAAGAGCGTGCTATCGTCACTGATGTGGCGGGTACAACGCGTGATACACTACAAGAAACCGTTGTCCTCAATGGTTTGACGCTACACTTGACTGATACGGCAGGCCTGCGCGAGACAGAAGATACGGTCGAGCGTATCGGTATTGAGCGCGCGCGGACAGCGATTGCTCAGGCAGATATGCTGTTAATGGTTTATGATGTAACCCGTGATCTTGAAGAAGAAAGTACCCCATTACAGCTCGCTGAGCAGTTATTTGGTGAGCTACCAGAAGCCAAGCGCTTGTTAATTATCGCTAATAAAAGTGATTTATTAAATAATAATAGCAGCAAAGAAATAACCTCTATTTCGCAACAACAGATTCATAATCGCGATTACGAGCAAGTTAATGTTTCATGTGAAACAGGCGCAGGTATTGATGATTTAGTCGAAACTCTGTGTGCCAAAGTAGGGTTTCATCCACCCGAAAATAGCTTGATAGCTCGTACGCGTCATTTAGATGCATTAAGAAGAACGGCCGAATATTTAGCAGAAGCTCATGAGCAACTAACCGTTTTTAAAGCGGGTGAGTTAGTCGCTGAAAGTTTGCGTCAAGCTCAGCATAGTCTGGGCGAGATTACCGGGGAGTTTAGTGCAGATGATTTGTTGGGCAAGATTTTTGGCAGTTTTTGCATTGGTAAGTAATCTTATTTACGGTTATAAATTTGAATGATGTAGCTGTAAAGATGGGATTATGACTCGTTTAATAGTGCTTCATATAAAGACAAGGAAAGCCGTATGCATTGCCCTTATTGTAATGCGTCAGAGACAAAGGTAATTGACTCGCGTCTTGCTGCTGAAGGTGCGCAAGTGCGCCGCCGTCGTTCATGTAATAGCTGTCAAGAACGCTTTACCACCTTTGAAGTGGTCGAAGTGGTGATGCCTCGTATTATCAAGTCCAGCGGTAAGATTGAACCTTATGATAATGATAAACTACGACGCTCAATTTTATTACCACTACAAAAACGTCCTATCACTATCGATGAGCAAGAAGGGATGATTAGCCGGATTGAAAAGCGTGTACGGCAAATGGGTGAACGTGAGGTCAGCAGTAAAGTGCTTGGCGAAATCATTATGAGTGAGCTTAAAACGCTTGATGATGTTGCGTATGTGCGCTTTGCTAGTGTTTATCGTGACTTTCAGGATATTGATGCTTTTCATCAAGAGATTGCCAATATACGCCCTAATGATAAATAACATTGAGTTAAGGTTTTGATGCTTTCTTAAGCCTATAATTTTATGTGACTTCATGAAACCATTGATAATAATATCTCATCATTTATTAAGCCCTTTTTTATGTCAAATTTAGACCATTCTCAAGATGCGAAAGACCGCTATTTTATGATGCTTGCTATCGAGCAAGCAAAGCTTGGCTTGTATACCGCTCGACCCAATCCTGCTGTAGGGTGTGTCATTGTTCAAGCAGAGGAAGTTGTCGGTCAAGGCTTCCATCCTAAAGCCGGTCAGCCGCATGCTGAGGTATTTGCTCTAAAAGATGCTGATATAAGAACAGTTGGTGCTACCGCTTATGTCACTTTAGAGCCTTGTAGTCATACGGGTCGTACGCCGCCTTGTGCAAAAGCACTGATAGAATCTGGCGTCATACGGGTTGTCGTTGCTGGACTAGATCCAAACCCACAGGTCGGAGGTCGCGGTGTGAAATTGTTAGAACAAGCGGGTATAGCTGTGAGCGTTGGTGTATTAAAAACGCAAGCAGAAGCGTTAAATAAAGGCTTTCTAAAGGCCATGCGTACCCAAAGGCCTTATGTCAGGCTTAAGATTGCGACCAGTCTTGATGGTCGTACGGCGATGGCGACAGGTGAATCAAAGTGGATTACTGGTCCTGCTGCGCGCGAAGACGTGCAAAAACTGCGTGCGCAAAGTGGCGCTATCATTACTGGTAGCGAAACGGTTATTGTCGATAACCCTCAGTTAAATGTACGCTCTAACCAACTAGGTATAGCAATTGAAGAGGTTCCACATCCTAAAGTGGTGATACTTGATAGGCGAGGTCGTTTAAAGCATGATCTACAGTCTGATTACCAGTTGTGCCACCGTACTGACATACTGTATTGGCGTGAAGATAATTTAAGAGAGTTATTAAAGGTGTTAGTCACTGAGTATCAGTGTTATGACGTATTGATAGAAGCAGGTGCCAGTGTTGCTGGTAGCTTCTTACAACAGCAATTGGTAGATGAGTTGATTGTGTATCAAGCGCCATGTCTGTTAGGGCAAAAAGCGCGAGCGATGGTTGATATTAATCCCTTATCGCTAGCTCAGCAATTGCGTTTTGATATTCAATGTCATGAACAGCTTGGTTCTGATCTGAAATTGACCTTATTACCCATTTAATTGTTAATTATCTATCCACACTCTTAATGCAAGATATGATGGTTAGGCATAAATAATGACTGCTCATATTAGTTTCACATGAAACTGTGTATAACTTTGTTCCACATGAAACTTTTTATTTTGGTTGAACGTTATTTTTATAAATAAATTATAGTAAAATCAACTACTTGCATTGTAGGGATTAGGTATGCAAATATTGAGTGAAAACAATATGAATTGTGGATAACTTGTTAATAACTAAGGTTTTTAAGCTTACAGGCAAGTGTTATCCATTACTTATCCACAGTTTATCCCAAAATATATGTGATATAGCACGTTTATTGCTGAGAAAAGCTATCCATAACGACAATAAAACAATGAGAAGAGGTTGATATGTTTACCGGAATTATAGAAAGTGTGGGAAAGGTTAAGTCGATGCAATCTACAGGCGGCGACATTCGCTTGACTATAGAGTCTGATGGCTTAGATTTTAGCGATGTGAAGCTTGGAGACTCTATAGCTTCTAACGGTATCTGTCTGACGGTTGTAGATTTCGGTAGTAATCATTACTCCGTTGATGTTTCACGTGAAACTATAGCGCGAACAGCGCTAGAAGATTTGAAACCGGGGCATATTGTCAACTTAGAGAAGGCAATGCTACCGACTACACGTTTTGGCGGGCATATTGTCGCAGGTCATGTCGATGGAGTAGGGGTCGTTAGTAAGTTGCAAAAGGATGCACGTTCTATATATATCGAAATTGAGATACCAAAAGAGCTGGCGCATTATACAGCGACGAAAGGATCTATTACTCTTGATGGTATTAGCCTCACGACTAACTTAGTGCGTGATAATATTGTTTCACTCAATATCATTCCCCATACAGCTCAAGTGACCAATATTGCACAGCATTGGTTGGTAGGAGACAAGGTCAATGTGGAGGTAGATATTGTGGCTAGGTATTTGGAGCGTTTATTAAATAAGTCGCAGGAAGACACTGCAAATATTAGCCCGCAAAGCAATATTACTGAAGCTTTTTTAGCAGATAATGGCTTTATGAAGTAAGTCATATTTGATACAACAGTCTTATCTTGCTGCAAATTTTATATTAGCAGTAAGTGAAAAGTATAGAAGCTATCTTGTTTTAGCATGGTTTTGTATAAGTGATCACTAACATTCTTTATGAGTTTTAGTAGTATTTTTTAGGGTTTAATTAGTGCTGTTAAGACGTCTTGTAGTTTATCCTTATTAATAGGTTTGGCTAAAAACTCATCCATACCTACCTTTAAGCACGCTGAGCGGTCTTCTTCAGTATTGTTCGCTGTAAGTGCAACGATAGGAATATCATCGCCTTGCGCTCTAATTGCCTGAGTTGCTTGCAATCCATCCATCACTGGCATCCGGCAATCCATCAGAATAAGATCAATCTCTTGACGCTGCGCTTGCAGTATATCTAATGCTTGCTGACCGTCTTCTGCCACCACGCTCCGATAACCAAGTTTGGCGAGCATTTTGCAGGCAATTTTTTGATTGGTAGGACTGTCTTCTACCACTAAAATCAGAGGTGAGATGATTTCATCAGACCTATTATCTGCTGACACTACAACGCTGTCGTTATACTTAATATCTGCTGCTTGTATGAGTATCTGTCTGGTAGGAAGTGTTAAGCGCAGTAGCTCAGAGAGCAGTAAATTCACATCTAGCGGCTTGGTTAAAAATCCATCACATCTATCTAGTAGTATAGAAGCGATACGGCGCTCAGACTTCATACTGAGTAATATCTTTGGTAGCGATACATTAGCCAATAAGTGATTTAATGTATGCTGTTTGTCAATATTGCTAGATAGCGTATTTGCTAAATCTTCTTCTTTTATTTGTTCCTCTACCATATTGGCATGGATGCTTTTTTCATCTTTCATCTTTGATTGATTAGATAAAGCAAGCGTAATGCTTTCATAATAATCGTAGTCGAGGAGCAATATTGGAGCGAGTGTACGCTGGTTTTGCATCAGTTCGTCGTTGAGCTGCTGTAGGGTCACGCTATCAGTAGACGTAAAAATAGTGACTGTTATAGATAAATGGGTACATAGGCGTTTTAGATGTTCAGCGGCAAGTGGCTGATTGATGATGGCAATAAGATGCAATCGCGTTAACTGTTGATTGAGATGGTAGATGGGTTGATAGTTTGGATTTTGGCAAGGCAGATAAAGATCAAAGGTACTTCCAACATCAGGTGTGCTGTGTAATTCTATAAAACCACCCAATAATTTAGCAAAACTATGAGCAGTTGTCAGTCCTACATCTGCTTGACTGACTTGAGTATGAATTTGGCTGGCTTTTTGCGAGTAACTCGACTGGTCTAATTGCGTATTTTCTAGTTGAGCTGTTTGATTAAAATAACTATGAAGTTTATCTCTCTGGGTTGTCTCTAAGCCAATGCCACTATCTTGGATACTAAAGCGAACCCAGTCATGCGCTGGGTTTGTTTTTCTGTTGGTATTATCAGGCACTAATTTATTAGTTGTACCGTTCACTAAATCATTAACCAGAATGGTATTTTTGGCTGATAGTTGTTCTGTATTCACAGCTTCAATCGTCAGTACAACGTAACCTGAACTGGTATATCTAATAGCGTTATCCAGTAAGTTACGTAAGATTGTCTGCAGACGTTTATGGTCGGTATCGATGAGGCGAGGGCAATCAGGAGTGAAAAAGTATAGTAATTCAAGCCCATGTTGTCTCGCATCTTTTGTGACTAAATGACTGACATGTTGCCCTATTTTATAAATGTCGACAGTTTCAATATTCAAACGAGTTTTTCGAACTTCTATCTCCCCTATATCCAGCATCTCGTTGAGCATAATAAGCATAGCATGACTGGTTTCAATCAGAGTATTGACAATCTGGTGCTCTTTGACAGTCAAAACGCTAGTATCAATCGGTTCTAAAGTATCAATCATAGCCTCTAATGGCAGCCGTAAGTCATGACCCATCGTTGATTTGAGTGCATTAAATTCATCAAGTTGTCGCTGTATTTCTATATTTTGTTGCTGCAGCTGTTCGTTTTGGCTTGTTAAATCATTTACATTATTCAGTAATACGGTAAAACCGTGAACCTGACCATGCTCACCAAACCACGGGGTAATATGTAGCTGATAAGCTTTTTTATTAGCCAGCCCATATACCATAAACGTACGCGTAACACGAAGACTTTCTAGTTGTTGCAGCAGTAACTGGGTGGATTCATCTTCAGTAAAAACAAAATCTGTTAATTTATAATTGCTGTCATTTTGAAAGGCTGTCGAAAATACTTGCTCAAAACGTTGATTAAAGAAGCTAATTTGACCTTGTCTCATAATCATCAGCATCGGTAGTGGGGCGTGATCAACCAAACGCTCTAGGCGATGCTTTAGAGTAGTAATATGACGATGATTGTTATGCAATTGATAGTTAATCCGACTAAGTGCATGACCCAATTGCAAAAATTCAGGCGTAGATTCTTTGCTGACAAACGGTGGTGGTGTATATGCCTCTTTTGCATGACTGCTTAAGTTGTCGGTATAAAGCAGTAACTGCACCCAATTGGCGCGGCGTTTTAAGGTATATAGTAGTGCCAAAGTAAAAAACATGATGGCGGTCATTAAAGGCAACCAATAGCGATAAGATACCCAGTTAATATTGAGCGGCTTATGACGCAAAATGGTATAAAATTTATGACCGCTTTTAAGCTCGATGGTTCCGACTAGTTTATCATTGGATAACGTATAGGTGCTATGAGTATTCTTATTTGATAATAGCGAAGTCTCAATGCTTGGAAACATAATCCCCGTAAATTCAGGTTCATCAGCTTCAGTTTGATGGTAAATGAAAGTTTGGCCGGAGGGCATCATAAAAATCAGCTGATAACTGATTCCTGCCAAAAAAGGCTTCTCTACTATCTTTTTAACGGCAGGGTTTATAGGATTATTAAGCTCGGAAATCTGATACTGCAAGGTATGAAACGTCTCTACACTGTGCTGCTTACTCTCATTCTTCATCTCATGAAACATGATGAAATAATACAATGACAACATGGCGAGTAATGTCAAAGTATAGAAAGCCAACAGGCGTTGCAGAGACTGAAATTGTGGCATAAAGGCATGACCCTAAGTCGGCATAATAATACACAGTAAATTTAAAATGGTTTCGTTAGATTTTACTGCTATATTCTTTATTATTAGCCTACAACAAAGCAATAAACAATATTGATAGCTAGCTAGTATATGACAATGTGAAAAATGAGACTGAATCTTATTGCTATTATAAAGATAATCAGACGCATTAGTAGCGCTTGATTGTGGCTATTACAATCATGGCACAACGCCACAAACTCACCTATAATAGCTTTATTACTTATTAATATTGCCTAAACTATGACCACACTTGCTTGTACTCCTGATGTATCTCTTAATAATGATAACTTTAAACCGACGTGTACAGAGCCGTTAAGAGTGGTATTTGCTGGCACGCCTGAGTTTGCCGCTGTGAGTCTTGAGGCATTAATCAAGCAGCAACAGGCATTGAATATCAGTATTGTGGCGGTCTATAGTCAGCCTGATCGTAAAGCTGGCCGCGGACAAAAGCTGGCGGCATCTGCGGTCAAGCAAGTAGCATTGGCACATGATATCGCTGTTGAGCAGCCAGAGACCTTTAAAAAATCAAGTGTAGAAGGGGTGACAGCAAGGCAAACTTTGCAAGACTATCAACCTGATGTAATGATTGTTGCTGCTTATGGGTTGATTCTTCCTATTGGTGTCTTGAATACGCCGACTTATGGTTGCTTAAACATCCACGCCTCATTATTACCACGCTGGCGTGGTGCAGCGCCTATTCACCGCGCATTATTGGCTGGTGATAGCGAGACTGGCATTACTATTATGCAGATGGATAAAGGGCTTGATACTGGAGACATGCTTTATAAAGTCAGTGCTAGTATTGAGTCTGATGATACGGCTGCCAGCCTACATGATAAAATGGCTGATCTTGGTGCGACTGCCATTATTACTGTGCTACAAGATTTACCACACTATCAAGCTCAGGCTATAGTACAAGATGACAGTCAAGCCAATTATGCTGAAAAGTTAGTCAAAACTGAAGGCGAAATTGATTGGACGCAGTCTGCCACTGTGATTGAACGACAAATTCGTGGCTTAAATCCTTGGCCTGGTGCTTATACTTTTTTGGCAGGTCAGCGTGTCAAAATTTTAGCCAGCTTGCCTGTGAATGCATCGCAACCAACCGATAAACAAGCAGGTACAGTTATTAGCGTTGGGCGCAAGGCGATTTTAATCGCTTGTGGTCATAACGATAATATTGATATTAATATAGACGCTAATACGCTGCAAGCCAGTACTTTAGCTGTTACTCAGCTACAGTTTGCAGGCAGCAAACCTGTGAGCGCCGAACAAATCTGCCATGGCAATCAGCTCAATGATGGCGACCAGTTTAGTAAAGAGACAAAATAATTTCATTTAGCCGTACACAATCCAAATCGCACAAGACGCTAATTATTAGATGTCAAGGAAATTCAATTTAATGAGACAAAACAGCACTGCGCCAAGAAACAACAAGCTTAAACCGTCAAGCAACCTTATCATGAATGGTAGCGTCCGCGTCCGTGTCATTCGTACTTTACTAGCGATTCAAAATGGTCAGTCGCTTGCAAGCGTCCTTGACCCGTTACTAAACAGTTTGCATGACGGTGATAAGGGTTTTGCTCATGCGTTATTGCTAACCACGTTGCGCCAGTGGTATGCCCTTGAGCGTCTACTCGATAGTCTGGCTGATAACTCGATTGATGAAAAAGAAGTACGTACGACTATTCAAGTGGGTTTGACGCAGCTGCTCTATTTGCAAGTGGCTGACCATGCGGCAATTCATGAAACGGTTGAAGCAGCAAAAGAAATCGAATTTGCGCATGCGACGGGTTTAATCAATGCCATCTTGCGTAAAGTTGCTAAAAACCCAAGTAAGTTCCGCAAGAAGTGCGATAAAAAACACAGCTTACCGAATTGGCTTGCCTATCAGCTTAAGCAAGATTGGAGTGAGCAGTATGACGATTTGATGCAGGGTCTACGTCAACCTGCGCCAATGTTTTTGCGAGTGAATACAGCGGTTACCTCGGTAGAAGATTACCAGCAAGCATTAGTAGAATTTGAAGTTGAAGCAGATTTGGTTGAGCTAACGAGTGGTTTACAACTTGAGAAATCGTCGGATACAGCGACATCTAATAGCATATTAACCAAAGGGTTAAGATTGCATCAAAGTACCGCAGTCAATGCTTTGCCTCAATTCGCTGAAGGCGCTGCTAGTGTACAAGATATGCATGCTCAGCTTGCAGCGCCGCTTATCCATAATGCTCTACTTAATAAACTGAGTATTAAAAACAATGATACAGACGGCGATGTAGATACAAGCAACGACGAAGTCCGTATTTTAGATGCTTGTGCAGCACCGGGTGGTAAGCTTGCTCATTGGTTAGAATTAATTAGCTCAAAAGAGTCTTCGCTGTTTCACGTGAAACAAAACGATGAGTCAATTAATGTAGTTTCAAAAGTAAAAATTACTGCGATAGATAGTGAAGCGCCACGTATCGAGCGTATTCATACCAATTTACAACGCTTGAACTTAAGTCAGCACGACTTACAGCAAGCTGAGAAAAATATCGAGCTAAATATCGTCTGTGCTGACGCAACGACATGGCAAGGCGCTGGTAAGAAAAAGAGCAAGCTCGTATTTGACGCTATATTGCTAGACTCACCTTGTACGGCGACTGGCGTGATTCGTCGCCATCCTGATATCAGTATCTTGCGCACCGAAGAAGACGTCGAGCAAACGGCATTGCTACAAGCCGATATCTTGCATAATCTATGGCCACAACTTAAGGTTGGCGGTTATTTGTTATACGTCACTTGCTCTATTCTAAAGCAAGAAAACGTTGAGCAGATGCAGGATTTTATGACTCACTATAACAATGTAGTAGCCATTGAATTTAGCGACGATTGTAATTGGGGTATCGAACAAGCGATTGGTCGTCAATGCTTGCCAATTGATAGCGAAAGTGGTGATGGTTTTTATTATGCCTTGCTGCACAAAACTGCTGAATAAACTGTTTTAATTAATCATCTCATTGTAGACAGGACAATCTAATGAAATATATCAGTACCCGTGGTCAGACAGCGCCGATGGATTTTAGTGATGTGTTATTAATGGGTCTTGCACCAGACGGTGGTTTGATGTTGCCTGAGCATTATCCGAATATTGATAGTGCGACGCTTGCTGAGTGGCGCGCGCTGAGCTACCCACAGCTTGCGATGGCGATTATGCAGCGCTTTGCGACCGATATTCCTGCGGCTGATCTGCAGGATATTATTGAGCGCACTTATACCGCTGATATATTTGGCTCTGATGAGATTGTTCCTGTCCGCAAGCTTGAAGATGATTTATACATTTTAGGCTTGTCGAACGGTCCGACATTGGCATTTAAAGATGTTGCCATGCAGTTTTTAGGTAATGCCTTTGAATATGTGCTCAAAAGAAAAGACGCGCGTATTACTATTATTGGTGCAACCAGTGGCGATACGGGCAGTGCGGCAGAATATGCACTACGCGGTAAAGAAAATATCGAAGTCTTTATGCTGTCACCGCACGGCAAAATGAGCGAATTTCAGCGCGCGCAGATGTATAGCTTGACTGATAAAAATATTCATAATATCGCCATCGAAGGTATGTTTGATGATTGCCAGGATATTGTTAAAGCGCTACAACAAGATGCTGATTTCAAAGCGGCTTATAATTTAGGTACGGTTAACTCTATTAACTGGGGTCGTATCCTAGCGCAAATCGTTTATTATTTTAAAGCTTACTTTGCCGTGACTTCAAGTAACGACGAAAGGGTTAGTTTTAGCGTGCCATCAGGCAACTTTGGTAATATTTGTGCTGGTCATATTGCACGTGAAATGGGGCTGCCAGTTGATCGTCTAATCGTCGCAACCAACGAAAACGATGTACTGAACGACTTTTTTAATCAAGGTGCGTATCAGCCACGTCCGACTGCCAAAACCTATATTACTTCAAGTCCTTCAATGGATATCTCTAAAGCTTCTAACTTTGAGCGTTTTGTTTATTTGTTACTAGATAAAGATAGCGCCCGCGTCCATGAATTATTTGAAGGTGTGAAATCTGGTCAAGGTTTTGATTTGCCTGATTTGATGGAGGCGGTCAACACTCGCTACGGTTTTGCAGCAGGTAAGTCGACCCACAATGACCGTTTACAAACCATTAAAGCGCTTTATGAGCAGTATGGTGAACTAGTCGATCCACATACAGCTGATGGTATTAAGGTCGCTAAAGAGTTGCAGCGCGAAGGTGAAGTGATTGTTTGTGCTGAAACAGCGTTACCGGTTAAGTTTGCCGATACGATCGTTGAAGCAATAGGTCAAATAGATATTGCTCGTCCAGCCCATACTGAAGGTTTAGAGAGCTTACCGCAACATGTGGTGGTGCTTGATAATGAGGCTGAGTTGGTTGCTGAGCAAATTCGTCAACAAGTCACGCCAAATCCTGCCTAGTCGATTTTATTTTTAGCTAATTGTTAAAATGAATATCCAGTCTAAGGTTACGCTATTGTAAAAAAGTGTTTATGATTGTGTTATGGTGGATATAATTGTAATATTAGAAATCGCGTCGGTAGGTCATCGGTTTACCAGACGCTTTTTTAGCAATCATACCTGTCACTCATATCAGTCACTAACACTGAATAGCTGCTCTATAGACGTTATGATAAAGTGCTATAAGTCTTTATTTTTCCTTAATTCTTTGTTGTTATTTTTAAATAAAGGTAAAATAAGCCAACTTAAGTAGCCTTGATTATGGCGCTAACAGCGTTACATATTGTGGATATAACCATGAAGATGAGCTTAAAAAATATCGTAAAAGCGCTATTGGTGACAACCTTTAGTGGTGCAATGCTGATGAGCACCGCCCACGCTAATAATCCGCCGCCGACCATTAAAGCGGATGCGCCCAATCGCTATATTGTCAAAAAAGGCGATACTTTGTGGGATATCTCAGGACGTTATCTGGATAGTCCATGGCGCTGGAAAGAGATTTGGGCGACCAATAAGCAAATCAAAAACCCTCATCTTATTTATCCTAATGACGTTTTGATTTTATGCGTCATACAAGGTAAAACTCTGATCGGCGTTGATACGGGCGAGGGTTGTGCAGGGATTGAAAAACAGTTAACAGGCAATGTGGTGACTACGACAGTCGCTGTTACCTCTGCTGTCAATAGCATTCCACCGATTCCTTGGTCTGCCATTCAGCATTGGCTTGATAAGACACTGATTGTCAATCCGCAAGATTTTAATACCACGCCTTATATTCTAGCCTCTAAAAAAGGCAATTTAATTACGGCTAGTGGTGACAAGGTTTATGCCAAAGGCGTGCCACTGCTTGTAGGTCAACGTTATGGTATCTACCGTGAAGGCGAGATGTATATCGAGCCAAAAACGCAAAAAGTCATTGGTTTAGAAGTCACACAAGTGGCAACGGGATTGGTTACGTCTACGGCAACCAATGGCGTGACGAGCTTGCAGCTTATCGACAGTTACGGTAAAGAAGTTCGTGAAGGCGATCGAGTATTTGTTGAATTAGACAATGCTATCCCACCAGTCTTTTATCCGACGCCTGCAACCGTTAATCGCGGTGGTATGATTGTTCGTGTGATGGATTCTATCAGCTCAGCTGCCAAAGGTAGTGTGGTGGCAATTAACTTGGGTCGCATACATGGTGCGAAGCCGGGTGATGTATTGACTGTTTATCAAAAAGGCGCAGTCATACGTGATATTAAGGACAATGATACACCGGTACGTTTGCCGAGTGAGCCAAGCGGTATGGTGATGGTGTTCAATAGTTTTGACAATATCAGTTATGCTTATGTGCTTGAGTCTGAGCTGCCACTGAGCATTGGTGATCAGCTGTTGCCACCTCCTTATTTATAACCCTGCCTCAAGTTTTAGCGAGCAGATCTTAGATAAGCCTATAAGAGTCATACGATGATGACGGTAGCCACTTTTACTTTATCAGATGAGCAGCGTGCAATACTGGCGCTGTGGTTTGAGTTAAATGCGTCATTATCATCTTATCATAAACTCATTCATAACTATGATAGTGCGCAGCTTGCATGGCAAGCTGGCGTAGAGTCGTGGCGTCAACTAGGGATTCATCATAGCCATTTAACTCGTCATGAACATCCAGAGAAAACGCGCGCCAGCATCGATACCATTCAACAAGCATTGATAGAAGAAAAGTACGGTCTATTATTTGCCGACCAACCTAATTATCCTGCTCAATTGTTAGAAATCTACGATCCACCGCCGCTGTTATTTTATCGAGGTAATAGTGAATTGTTGCGTTGGGCACAAATCGCTATTGTTGGCAGTCGCAAGCCGACGGCACACGCGCAAAAAATTACCTTTGATATGGCACAGTATCTTGCACAAGCAGGCTACGTCATTACCAGTGGACTTGCCATTGGTGTGGATAAGCGCGCCCATCTTGGCGCATTGGCACAGACCGATGTAGCGTGCCAAGGTCGCACAGTCGGCGTTATGGGGACGGGTATTGATGTCAATTATCCCAATCATCATGATCGTCTGTTTAGCCAAATTATTGAGCAAGGTGGTTGCATCATCAGTGAACTATTACCGCATACGCTACCACATAAGCATACTTTTCCACGTCGCAACCGCTTGGTTGCAGGGTTGAGCCTTGCGACCATCGTCACTGAGGCAACGATTAAAAGTGGCTCGCTTATTACTGCGCGCCTCACATCCGAGCAAGGTAAGCAAGTTTTTGCAATTCCAAGTCATATAGACAATAGCAATGCTGAAGGGTGCCATCATTTAATACGTGAGGGTGCGACCTTGGTTTATCATCCTCAGCAAGTATTGGATGATATCAGTGTGCAATTGCCAAGCCAGTCTAAGCAGCATCAACTTGATCATAATTCAAAAGCACAAAGTCTTGATAAGTCAGTATTTAAGCAGTCTGCTACCATTAAAAAAACAATAAAACCTCAGGAAGTGAAGCCAGCGCCTAGTATTACTGTACCTGAGCATCTAACCACCTTGTTTGAAAAGTTGGACTGGCATGGTCAAGATTTGGATGCACTTATCCTTGTGACTGAGCTTGTGCCCGCACAATTGATTGGGCAGTTGATGGAGCTAGAGCTATTGGGCGCAGTGACGGTCCAAGGTGGACGCTATTTACGTATTTAATGATACTGATGTTTTTAAATATACTTGCAGCACTGCATTTTTTGTAAAATAAATTCACGCTATCTCTTTTCATTCTCTTTGTTCTAAAGGCATTATTTATGTCCTTATCTACACCTCTTATTACTGACTCTACTATACAAGCAGCTACTTGGCTTAAAAAGGGGCAGCTACTTGCTTACCCAACCGAAAGTGTGTGGGGCATTGGTTGTGACCCATTCAATAAGCAAGCAGTCATGCGGCTACTTAATATCAAGCAGCGTCCAATAGAGAAGGGGATGATTGTGGTCACTGATAGTCCCAGCCGCATTACGGCTCTGCTAGAAGGTTTGAGTATTGACCAACGTCAAAGGGTGCTTGATAGCTGGCAAGCTGATTCGAAAGACGCTACTGTCAAACAAGCGCATACTTGGCTACTACCTATTCCAAAAAATCTGCCGATTACTATTCCATCGTGGATTACGGGTACTCATGGTAGTGTTGCCGTACGTGTGATTGATCATCCATTGGTTAAGCGACTGTGTGAGCAAATGGTGTCAGTTAGCAATCCTTACGGTTTTGTCGTCTCAACAAGCTGCAACCCATCAGGAAAGCCACCTGCTCTGTCACTCATCGAAGCACAGAGTTATTTCTTAGGTGACAATGTAAACTCAAATGAGTGCGTTGGTTATCTTAAAGGGGAAACACTAGGCTATCAATTGCCAAGCCAAATAGGCGATGCATTGACAGGACAAGTTATTCGATAGTTTAATATTTAATAGCCAAAATTTCGCATAACTATCTCTGCTTCTTATTACTCAGCCCTGACGTCTACACTTGTCCCCTTGTTTTCATAGTGTGCTTTTTGTCACACTGATGAGAATATAATCAATAATAAGGATAATAAGTGATGAATATTTTAATTAGCGGTGGTTCGGGATTTTTGGGTAGTGCTTTTAGCCAAGAGCTGCAGAGGCGCTACCAACAGATGGGAAAAGAGTTACAGATTACTTGGTTGACCCGTGATAGTAATCAAGCACATCCTAGTGATATCACGATGATGACCTATGATGAACTTGCAAATTCAGATGCATACTTTGATGTGATTTTAAATCTAGCTGGCGCAGGTATTGCTGATGCGCGCTGGAGTGACGATCGTAAAGAGCAATTGCTAGCCAGTCGAATCAAGCCGACAAAAAATATACTGGCATTTGTTGCCCGCAGTCATGTAAAGCCAAAATTGCTTGTTAGTGGTTCAGCGATTGGTTGGTATGGCAATCAAGGCGATAAACCCTTGACCGAGAGCAGTGGTTTTCAGACAGATTTTGCCCATCAGTTATGCGATGACTGGGAGCAACTGGCGCTACAAGCAACTGAGTTTGGTGTACCAGTGACGCTTGTGCGTACGGGTGTGGTCATCCATCCTACAGGCGGTATGCTTAGCAAGCTCTTAACCCCTTTTAAAATGGGTGTTGGTGGGCAGTTAGGTAATGGTCAACAAATCATGAGTTGGATCAGCCGTGATGATTGGGTAGCGGCAGTAACATTTATTATAGAGCAGCAGCTTGATGATAGTACTTTTCAGGTTAATGAGAATACGCTCCATCCAGCAAACAATAACGACATGAAAATTTATAATTTAACCGCGCCAAATCCTGTAACTAATCATACTTTCACCAAAACATTGGGCGCTTGGCTACATCGTCCGACCTTTTTTACTTTGCCGGCGTTTTTACTCAAGCTGATATTTGGTGAAATGTCGACACTACTTATTGATGGACAGAAGGTGCTGCCGAAAGCATTGCTTGATGGTGGGTTTGAATTTAAACATCAAACGCTTAAAGAAGCCTTGGAACAACAAGCAGTAAAATAGTACTCATCAAATCTGGCATAATAAATCTATAGTAAGCGCTATAGCTATTTCATAGACTGAAAAAGCGGATTGTTTCACATGAAACAATCCGCTTTTTTGGTTTTTATAAAGGGATAAGCACATAAATAGTGTCAGGTTTCAATAAACAAAAACTCTGTCTTCAACAGGTAAGAATATTGACGTACTATACGTGCGTCTTTGGCTGGTTAAATTTTGTTATGTGGCTTTTTATAATAGGTACGCAACTACTGGCGTTTATGACGAGTATGATATTTTGGTGGTTAATCAAACCAAAATTTCGCTTTAGTCGTATAAGTTTAGTCCTCAGTATTTTTGTGATTAATAATACTTTTCTTATCTACGGGCTGAGTGAGTTTTGGCGAGAGCGCTTTCATGTCTATCTGGCCGCCAGTATTTTGCAAGGCTTTATGTTGTATGCTGGTTTGGTCACCGCTATCATTGCTATTATTTATACTCAGGTTTTTAAACAGAAGCTCAATAACGTATCCATTCGCGCGTTTGCAGTCGCTGTTTATACGGGGATTATAAGCTTGGCAGTGTTTAATGCCTACTCTCCAGTCATTCATCATTTGACGGTAAAAATGGAAAAAAATTTAGTCAAACCGATGAGAATAGCTTTAGTTTCTGATACCCATTTGGGTAGATGGTTTGGTAATCAGCAGATAGATAAAATGGTTGCGCTAATAGATGGGCAAAATCCTGATGTGGTGCTTATCGCCGGTGACGTCATGAACGATTCTACTGATGCTTATAATAAAACCAATATGCATGAGCATTTATCAAAATTAAGAGCGCCACTTGGTGTCTATGCAACTTTAGGTAATCATGATTACTCTGGTAATGAGATTGCGATTGCCGAAGCGATTGAGCGTGCCGGCATACAGGTGATTGATAATAAAAGTGTATGGTTGGATGATGCTGTATTGCTGGTTGGGCGTTCAGATGCGACAGACCCTAAGCGTCCTGCGGCAGCAGATTTGATGGGTGACATTCAAACTGATAAACCAGTGCTGTTTTTGGAGCATAGTCCTGAGGCTTTAGCAGAAATAAAGGACTTGCCAGTTGATTTACATTTATCAGGGCATACCCATGGCGGTCAAATATTTCCTTTAACCGTTTTACTAAAATGGTTTACGCCTTTGGTTTATGGCTTTAAAGCAGTAAATGGTAGCCAGTTTTTGGTCACTTCAGGCTATGGTATTGGAGCAGTGCCATTTAGGTTAGGAACGCGCTCTGAGATTTGGTTGATTACTTTACAACCGACCTAATACGCTTCAATATATTGTGATTAAATGAATTTAGCTCAGAATAAACACACAGTGCTTAAACCCCGCTCAAGGATTTGCTCATGCGTTACGCCTTTATTCTCACCATTATTGTGCTGCTAGAGCTTTTTAGCACGGGTGCAGCGCTCAGCTTGCAGTGGTGGCTGCAGCCTTGGATAGATTCGACAACTACATCGATTGCGGTATGGATAGGGGTGTTTTTAATTACTCATGTTTTATTATTACTAAGCGTTACCAAGTTATTTTCTAATAGCTATCGCTGGATGAGTGGTTGGATGTTGGTGATGCATTTCATGATACTGACTGCGGTAGCGACTGGTATATTGTATGGAGGGTCTTGGCTTTTAACCCCCTTGCTTGATAGTACGCTTGACCATTCAGAGATAATTGCTGCTGGATTACGCGTTTTTGCGCTGCTGTTTTTTATAGGGCTGTTTGCATATGCTTTATATAGCGCATATATACCCGTTGTGCGTGAGCTGTCGATTCATATTCATAAACCTTTAAACAATCCATTGCGTATCGCGGTCGCTAGTGATTTACATTTAGGTCGGCTATTTGGTAATAAAGCTATTGAGCGGCTGCATACCATGCTAAGCAAGTATCAAGCAGATATCTTATTGATACCAGGCGATATCATGGATGACAATACACAGGCATTTAACACTTATAATATGAAAGATAGCTTGGCAAAACTTGTCGCCAGTTTGCCATATGGTGTCTATGCGACGTTGGGTAATCATGATTTATATGGTCATGAGCAGCCCATCAGTAACTCTTTACGCGCGGCGGGCGTGCAGTTATTAAATGATGAAGCAACACACTTCAGCCATCAAGGAGAAGTGGTATGGCTTATGGGACGCTTTGATAATCATAAGCGTCAGCGCGTCGCAACGACTGAGCTGCTCGCACAAGTAAATAGTGCTGAGCCCGTGGTTCTTTTAGATCACAGACCCAGCGCTATCATCGAACACAGTCAGCTACCAATAGATTTACAAGTATCAGGACATACCCATAACGGTCAAATATTCCCTGCTAATTTTATCGTCAGCGCGATTAACCGTTTAGGTTATGGCTATGAAGCCATTGGCAAAGGACATTTTGTTGTGTCCTCAGGCTATGGATTTTGGGGGATACCGTTTCGACTAGGCTCCCGATCAGAGATTTGGATAATCAATCTTACAGGTACCAATGTAGGTACTTAAATTTAAGATCAATAAGTACTCAAATATTAAAATTCTAATTAAGCGCTCAATAGCGCTCTTGTTTTTATGATTTCACGCACAAAGTTAGCAAATCCTGTGATGATATGCTGAGTTTCTTGCCCTAATCTTTGGTGAACGCTCATAAAGTGAATAAATCCATGCGGTGCGCCAAGTACCGTATGGGTTTGTACGGCTATACCATAACTCTTTAGCTGATTGGCATAAGCAAACGCTTCATCACGTAAGACATCTAATTCTGCTGCAACGACATAACTTGGACAAACCTGTCGATTGTCCCCAAGCATCGGTGAGGTTAGGATATGCTGACGCGGTAACGGACTATTTTCTAAACAAGCGGCATCAAAAATGGCAACATCAGCATGGTCGAGTAATAGACCTTCACCATATAATTCCCAGCTTGGATAATCGGTCTCAATATCGGTCACAGGATATAAGGGCATCTGTGCCATAGGATGTGGTAAACCTTGTAATATATCAAAGGTCTTTTGACCTTCATCACCTAGATCCAACCAAGCCTCTTTATTTGGCGTGATGATTTGCTGAGCCATCAAAGTAGATAATCCACCACCTGCGCTATCACCTGCTAATACAATGCGTGATGGCAAAGCACCAAATTCTTCACAATGTTCAGCCAACCAAGCATAGGCACTGATACAGTCTCTTACGGCAGCAGGGGCAGGGTGTTCAGGTGCTAAGCGATAATCAACACTAACGACCGGCCAACCCGTCTGCTCACAAATAGCATGACAAAATTCATGATGGGTATTAAGATCACCAATACAAAATCCACCACCATGAAAAAACAATAGCACGGTCTCATCAGGATTAATGGTTTGCTCTTTTTTAAAGCCAAAACCATTATCAGAGGTCTCATTTTGATAGCAGCGAATGGTCATATCACAGTCGTCGGCATTGGTAATCGTCCTATCTTGCCAACTGATAGCGCTATCGCCTTTTTTATGAAACTGTTTCAAATTGATAAGCAAGTTGTCAGAAGCCTGCTGCCATACTTTTGGTGCTTGCATAGCGACCGCATCTGTTGCAAAACGTTTACGCAGCTCAGACATCTCTATCAGCTGCAAAGGCGTTTTTAGCTTGCTATTGACCGCAAGTATTAAGCGCAGATGGGCATCAACATGCAAATATTGCTTTGAAGTAGGTCCATCTAGACACTTTATCAAACTCTCAAGAATCGGCGTAGGTAAGCAGCCAAAGCTTTTTATGGCATAGTGCAGTAGATGCGGTTGATAGTTGGTCATCAGATGATGCTCGAGTATCTTTTCTTTAATAGATAAGCCTTTATCCTCGCGACTATCTTGCAAGACACTCTCTTCTATATCCGTTATTTCAGCTGATACATTGATATCAGTGCTTTTAGGGTTCTTATCTTGTCCAAATGACATAAGATTTAGGGTCTTCACCGCTTTATTGAGTAAGGTGTTGACTGATAGTACTGTTGAGTTAGACATAACACCTCTTAAAAATCATGGTGAATACTTATTAATGGTAAGTATTCACTGTTAGTATTTTGCTGACATTTGGCAAATGTGTAATGACTGTTATGCAGTCAATTTTGATTATAGCAATCATAAAATAATCGAAAATTAAGTTGGGTATTCTTTGGTAATAGTTTGGGTACAAAGCGTAAAGGATTGGGAATAAATGACGACTTTTTGTACCTTTTGTTGGTGTAACTACATATTTATGGTTAATAAAGATCAGCAATGTGTATGCGAAATTGATAGATATCCGACTGTTTTTTCTTTATTTGCATAGGGTTTTTTAGTGGTGAGAAAAATTCCTTGCATTGGGCTTGAAATTTGCCTTCATAACCTTTATCAAGCAGCTATTGAAAGGTGATTACATATAGTTATACAAAGAACCAGTAATAAAGGTTCAGTAGGCAGTATAAGCCTATGAATTATGAGTAAATGCATTAGTAATAACCACAAAGTGGCGAGCACTGCGCCAATTTTTTGTGTGCTACATTGCATCATTATTACGACACTATTAAATTATGACACTATCAAGGAGTTATCATGAGTGAGCAAAATAACAACCACGAATCGATCGATCAAAATGTTTCACATGACAATGTCTCACATGACAACGTGGCACACGATGAGAGCATCTTAGAAGAGACTTTAAAAGAATTTGACCCACAAAATAATGCTGGTGAAGAAAGTGTCATCGAAAATGATATTGATCTTGATACTTTTAAAGCCCGTATCGCTGAGCTAGAAGACGAAGTTAAACAAGCTAAAGAAAGTACCGCTCGTGCCAATGCCGAAACTTACAATGCGCAAAAGCGTATGGAGCAAGAGGCGGATAAGAGTAAACGTTTTGCCCTACAGAAATTTGCCAAAGAGCTTTTGGAAGTGGTGGATAACTTGGAGCGTGCGATTGAAAACGTCAATGCAGACGATCCTGTTACTGAAGGCGTGAGACTGACACATAAAGCATTGCTAGATGTGCTGAACAAAAATGGTGTCGAAGTGGTCGAGCCACAAGGCGAAAAATTCAACGCTGATTTTCATGAAGCAGTCGGTATCGACGCTGATGCCCCAGCTGATACGGTGGGTACAGTCTTACAAAAAGGCTATAGCTTAAATGGACGTTTATTACGTCCGGCGATGGTACGTGTCGGTCAGTAGTAGGACAGCCGTTAAAGCGATAGTATGTTAAGCATATAACGTCGTCAACGTAGTCCTAAATGGTCATCGAGTATATAGGCAAAAGATATTCAGTCTTTAACTGTGCTAAACCTTATTATTAGTGGGGCTTTTGACAAAAAATCACACAAAAGGCATTATTTGCATGGTTAGCGACTTGAAAAAATACATAAGCAAACCGATATAAAGCAACAAGTGACCGACTACGATCTAGTGATCGACGGTCTGATGCAATAAAATTTTATTTAAAAATAAATTAGGAGCAATTCAGTATGGGTAAAGTCATTGGTATTGATTTAGGTACAACCAACTCATGTGTCGCAGTAATGGAAGGTGATAAAGTTAAAATCATCGAAAATGCTGAAGGTACGCGTACCACCCCTTCAATTGTCGCTTATAAAGATGACGAGATCCTTGTCGGTCAGTCAGCTAAGCGTCAAGCGGTTACCAATCCAAACAACACCTTATTTGCTATCAAGCGTTTGATTGGTCGTCGTTTTGATGACAAAGTTGTGCAAAAAGACATCGGAATGGTGCCTTATAAAATCGCCAAAGCAGATAACGGTGATGCATGGGTAGAAATCAACGGTAAAAAACTAGCACCACCACAGGTTTCTGCTGAAATTTTGAAAAAAATGAAAAAAACAGCAGAAGACTATCTTGGTGAAACGGTTACTGAAGCTGTCGTAACCGTACCTGCTTACTTTAACGATTCACAGCGTCAAGCAACGAAAGACGCGGGTAAAATTGCGGGTCTTGATGTAAAACGTATCATCAACGAACCAACTGCTGCTGCTCTTGCTTACGGCATGGACAAAAAGCAAGGCGATAGCACTGTTGCCGTTTATGACTTAGGTGGTGGTACCTTTGACGTATCAATCATCGAAATTGCTGACGTTGATGGCGAGCAGCAGTTTGAAGTATTAGCGACCAATGGTGACACTTTCCTTGGTGGTGAAGATTTTGACTCAGCATTGATTGACTTCTTAGTCGCTGAATTCAAAAAAGACCAAGACGTCAATCTAAAAGGTGACTCTCTTGCGATGCAGCGTCTCAAAGAAGCGGCAGAAAAAGCAAAAATTGAGCTATCAAGTGCCCAAAGTACTGAAGTAAACTTGCCGTATATCACTGCTGATAGCAGTGGTCCTAAGCATTTGGTTGTGACTATCAGTCGCTCAAAACTTGAGAGCTTAACTGAAGAATTGGTACAACGTACCATGGGTCCTTGTAAGATTGCCTTGGAAGATGCAGGTATAAAAATCGGCGATATTGACGATGTCATCTTGGTTGGTGGTCAGACTCGTATGCCTTTGGTACAGCAAAAAGTACAAGAATTCTTCGGTCAAGAGCCACGTAAAGACGTGAACCCTGATGAAGCAGTAGCAGCCGGTGCAGCTATTCAAGGTGCGGTATTGTCTGGTGAAAAAACCGACGTATTGCTACTTGATGTGACACCATTGACGCTAGGTATCGAAACCATGGGTGGCATCTTGACGCCAATCATTGAGAAAAACACCATGATTCCGACTAAGAAATCACAGGTATTCTCAACGGCTGAAGACAACCAGCCAGCGGTTAGCATTCAGGTTTATCAAGGCGAGCGTAAAATTGCGAACCAAAATAAACAGCTTGGTCGTTTTGACTTAACTGATATTCCACCAGCACCACGTGGTTTGCCACAAATCGAAGTAAGCTTTGACATCAATGCTGACGGTATCATGAATATCTCAGCGACGGATAAAGGTACTGGTAAAGCTCAAAGTATCCAAATCAAAGCGGATTCTGGTTTATCGGACGAAGAAGTTGAACAAATGATTCGTGATGCTGAAGCCAATGCTGCTGAAGATGAGAAATTCGCAAATCTTGCGCAAGTGCGTAATGAAGCGGATGGTCGTATCCATGCAGTACAAAAAGCGCTAAAAGATGCGGCTGATAAAGTATCTGACGATGAAAAATCATCAGTAGAAGCGGCTATCTCTGAGCTTGAAGCAGCGGCGAAAGAAGATGACCATGAAGAGATCAAAGCCAAGCTTGAAGCATTAGACAACGCCTTCTTACCAGTTAGCCAGAAGATTTATGCTGATGCAGGCGCTAGCGCCGAAGGTATGGATCCAAACCAGTTTCAACAAGGTGCGGATAATGCTGGCGAGAGCAACCAAGCAGACGACGATGTGGTCGATGCTGAGTTCACTGAAGTAGAAGACGATAAAAAATAATTATACGGCTAATAAGTAGTTAAATAAAAAACGCATCCTTCGGGGTGCGTTTTTTTATTTCATTAATAAGATTGCAATTCACATGTCACGCTTTAAAAGCGCTTATCATCAGCACATCATAAGTCAAATTCACATGAGGTTGACCATCTTTATTTAATTCAGAAAACTGTTGCCAGTAATCTTGCTGAAATTGTTTTAGACGGGACTTGGTCCATGTAAATGGCTGACCACTACTTGACTGATCTTGCGTTCGATTAGTCGAAACCCCTGTTAGCTTCATATGTTTAAGAACAGCGTAGGGATTGGCAAAAGGTACATCAAAGCGCTGAGTTGATAGTTTGATATTCTCAAAACCTGCGACTTCTAATGCTGATTGCCAGTCACTGATAGCTGGATAATGTAGCCCTTGACCCGTTAGTTGCTTAATTTGCAAAAAGTTATCTGGCGTAAAAGTATTAAAGACTAATTGCCCTCCTGCTCGCAAACGCTGAGCAGATTGTTTTATAAAGCTCAATGGGTTATCAAACCACTGTACCGCATTTGCACTGACTATTAGGCTGTGCTCTATCAAACTAGGGTTTATTGAGTTAGAGACTTTGGATAATTCAATGGTTTCAGCATCACCAATTATTATGTTGGCTGTTGGTACTATCGATTGCAATATCGCTGCCCTTTCAGAACACAGATCATTGATAAACCAGTGCTGACTTTGAACGTTCTCTGCCAACAACCGCGTCATTTGACCTGTGCCTGCACCGATTTCAAATACGCTATCTTGCTTATTACGAGCGATAAGGGCAAGGAGATGCTGACAGATTTGCGCTTGAATATGGGCATGCTGGTCATAATCGCTAGCAGTGGCAAAATGACGCGCGATGGTTTGTTTTCTTGTGCTGAGAATGTCAGGTGTAGCAGGAGGTTTCATGTTGTTTGTTGCATCCAAATAATTCGCTTAACGCCAAAAGAAAGTAGTTACTAAAAAATAATCGCATTATAAATGCGCTATCAGCCGCTGACAGTCCTCATGGCTAAGCGCTGCATTCATCACTAAGCGAATACGAGCAGTATTGGCAGGAACAGTAGGCGGTCTGACAGGTAAGGCATAAAATCCTGCTGCTTGTAGCTGCTTTGCTTTTTCGACAGTGAGTGCATTATCGCCTAGTATATAAGGCACAATAGGGGAGGCATAGCCTGCATCTTGATGAATTAACGACACGCGATATCGTTCGGGAATAGCGTCACTAAGCGTGGCGGATAACCGTGCCAAATGAAGGCGCTGCTCCGTTAAGCTTGGCATTTTTGCTAAAATAAAACGTGTCCATGCGTGATTAATGGGTGGTAATGCGGTGCTAAAAATGAGGGGGCGCATCTGATTAATTAGCCAGTGTTTGACGACATCATCACACATGATATAAGCGCCAATAGAGGCAAAAGCTTTACCAAAAGTCCCCACCAGATAATCAATATCAGCCAGTGTTTGGGTTTCTTCTGCCAATCCTAAACCTGAATCACCTAAGATACCGATAGCATGGGCTTCATCGATATACAGCTCAATACGAGCATCTTTTGCTTTTAGTTGCACCAATTGCGCCAAGTCAGCGCGGTCACCATCCATACTAAAAACACTCTCCGTGACAATGATAATGCGCTCAACACTTGAATCTGCTTGCTCAATAAATTTGGCTAAATGCTCATAGTCGTTGTGACGATATCGACGATAGCTAACCAGCTTACTTTGGCTGAGGCGTATGCCATCAATAATACTAGCATGCACCAGTTTATCTGCCAAAATGAGCGTTTTAATTGGCAATGTCGTCAGTGCAGGCAAAATACCTATATTGGCATGGTAGCCGCTGTTGAATACCAGTACCGATTTTGATGAGGATAGGTTTTTCTTGTCTACAGCGTTTTGATACCAGTCTTGTAGTTCAGACTCCAATGCTTGCAGATGTTCATCGTTACCTGTCAAGAGCCTAGAGGAGGTGGCACTCATCCTAGGCATACTATCGACTGGAAATTGATTGAGTTGATTCAGGAAATCGCTCTGGAGTTGCTTATTACTGCCCAAACCAAGATAATCGTTGCAAGCGATATTGAGTAATCGCTTGCCTTCGCTAATGACATATTGCTCATGGTGTTGTAAGTTAGGTATCTGACGGTATTGATTCGCTGCTTTTAGCGCGTTAAGCGATTCTTGCAGACGATTGATAATAAGAGCAGTCATTGAGGTCCCTTTTTTTATTTAATCGCTTTTATTTGATCGTTTTTACTTATTAAAATGAGTTTCTGAGTAAATCGTCTCAAGAATAAGTAGGGATTATTGCACAAACTAAGTGGGTTGTAACAAAAGATTTCATATATCGGCCTTTGTAACTTGAACATTGATAAACACTTGCAAAACTTAACTTTCTTACCATTAAACACTGACAGAGTTTCTGACATGGTTTGTTACTATGTATACATCGTTAGCAAACAAGGCGATATGACTAAAAAGTCCACATAAATAAATAACTTGTTTGTCCACAGTGATTTTAAGGAGATACATATGAAAACTCTACAGAAAACTCTAATTGCATTAGCAGCCGGTTCATTACTAAGCATGGGTGCACAAGCTGCCGTTTCTTATGGCAACGGCTACACTGGTCAACCATACGTTGGTGCTAAAGTCGGTCAATTTGATTTAGACGTTGATGGCGCTGATGATCCAACCGCATATGGCGTATATGCAGGCTACAATTTCGATCCTAACTTTGGTATGGAAGCTGAATTTGTAGGCTCAGATGACGCAGATTACAGAGGCGGTGACATCGACGCAAAAACTTACGGCGCTTATGGTACCTACCGTTATGCTTTCCCAAATACTGGTCTATATGCTAAAGGTAAGCTAGGTGTTGCAAGAACTGAAATAGAAGCGACTGGTACTTCTCCAGCAGGTTTTTATAACGGTTCAAACAAAGATACTAGCTTAGCTGGTGGTGTAGGTCTTGGCTACTCAGTGAACCCTAACTTCAGTGTTGAAGCTGAATATGACAAGCTAGGTAGTGACGCAGATCTTATGACTGTCGGTGCACAGCTAAAGTTCTAATTTCTTGATACTTAATCTCTTTATATTAAAGTATTAATAAGAACGCCAAAAATAAAAAACGATCGCTTCGGCGGTCGTTTTTTTTGCTTTTTTTAAGCACAATATAACTAGTCTTAGTTTAAGGCAAATATGGATGTGATTTAATACTAAGAAAGTTAATTGGATTAAGACATTGTTTTTATAGCGCTTTTAAAACGTCCTTAGAGGAGTAAATGTGCTACATTGAAAGCTAGGATAACAAAGATAGGGAATAAGGCAATGATGGAGACTCTTTGGATGATTGAACCTTGGCATTGGCTGGTATTAGGCTTTTCGCTGCTGATTGTCGAGATGTTTGTGCCAACCTTTGCCAGTCTTTGGTTTGGTGCTGCTGCTATCATAGTGGCTGCGCTTGCATGGCTTCTGCCTGTTTCGGTATCCGTACAAATCATTATCTGGTTACTCCTCTCCGCTATCTTTTTGCTGGCATGGTTTAAGTTTATCAAACCTTTAGCGGTTGATCGTACAAAAGCAGGACTTGGCGGCAGTGTGATTGTCGGTGAAACAGGCATGATTATTGTGCAGCCGCAGCCAGATAGAGCGGGTATGGTGCGTTTTAATGTGCCTATTGTGGGTGCCACTGAATGGATGTGCCGTACCCGAGGTGAGCAAGTGGCAGTCGGTGATCGAGTAGTGGTAACAGATATCGTTGGTAACGAGTTGATTGTGAGTAGCATGATATCGAAGGCAGCTGTGAACCAAAATATGCACGTATAATAATAAGGATAAATTATGGAAAGCTTTAGCATTGTTATGGTGGTTTTGGTTGCACTGGTAGTCTTTACCGTGTTTAAAGGTGTGCGAATCGTACCACAAGGGTATAAATGGGTAGTACAGCGCTTGGGGAAATATAGCCAAACGTTAGAGCCAGGTCTAAACCTTATTATCCCTTATGTCGATGATGTTTCTTATAAAGTAACGACCAAAGATATTGTCCTTGATATTCCGTCACAAGAAGTGATTACCCGTGATAACGTAGTGATTATCGCTAATGCTGTGGCTTACATTAATATTATTCGCCCTGATAAAGCGGTCTATGGCATCGAAGATTATGAGTATGGTATCCGTAATCTGGTACAAACGTCTTTACGTTCAATCATCGGTGAGATGGATCTTGATAGTGCCTTATCTAGCCGTGATGAAATAAAAATGAAGCTCAAGCATGCCATCTCAGAAGATATTGCAGATTGGGGTATCACGTTAAAGACAGTAGAGATTCAAGACATTAACCCCTCGCAAACCATGCAGGCATCAATGGAAGAGCAGGCAGCGGCAGAGCGTCTACGCCGAGCGACAGTAACCCGTGCTGATGGTCAAAAGCAAGCGGCTATCTTAGAAGCGGATGGGCGTTTAGAGGCCTCACGCCGTGACGCTGAGGCGCAGGTGGTACTGGCGAAAGGCTCAGAGGAGTCTATCCGTCTAATCACTGCGGCAATGGGCACTGAAGAGATGCCGATTGTCTACTTACTTGGCGAGCAGTATATTAAAGCGATTCGTCAGCTGGCTGAGTCTGACAACTCAAAAATGGTGGTATTACCCGCTGATATTCTAAGTACCGTAAAAGGCATGGTCGGTGATAAGCTTAAGGTTTAAGCAAATGTGCTTTGACCCCATGCTATAAGCACAAAGTATAAAAAAAGCCAGTGAGTATGCTAAGCACTGGTTATTTTTTTGCCTTTAATTTATCTATCATTTTTTATGAAATACCGTTTTTGAATACTAAGAATATTGAGATAAGGAAAATGATAATGACTGAGCAGAAGCTAAATATAGAAATAATCTCAATTGTGGATTTTCCGCAAGGCAGTCCATTACCTTATAGCGTGCTTGACGCAACGCATACTAATGCTGCCTATCCTGAGAAAAATTTAGAAATACGCGGCGGCGGTTATGGTTCAGATGCGGCGGCACATCCAAGCAATACCAATCAATTCTACGTACTTACCGATCGAGGTCCCAATGCGGACTTTGATGGTATTGCAGGTAAAGGCAAGCAGTTTTTAGTGCCCAATTATACGCCGTCTATTGGACTGTTTGGGTTGCAAGCTGATGGCAAAATCATCAAGATAAAAGACATTGTGCTTAAAGATAGCAATGGCAATCCTATCTCTGGACTACCGAATCCAAAAGCCTTTGGCGGCACCAATGAAGTACCTTACGATATCAATGGTCAACCGATGACGGTGAATCCAGATTTACCGTTTGATGAAGTGACCAACCCTATTAAAAGTGATATCAATGGCTTAGATCCCGAAGGACTTGCAGCACTCATAGATGGCAGTTTTTGGGTCAGCGATGAATATGGTCCACATCTCGTCCACTATGACGCGGATGGGGTGGAAATTGCCCGTATCAATCCTTTTGCGCATGACGAACGCAATAATGTGATTATTAACGGTAAGCAGGTGTTATTACCGGCAGAGTTTACCAAGCGCCGCGCCAATCGTGGTATGGAAGCATTAACCATTACGCCAGATCAGACTACGCTTGTAGGTGTCATGGAGTCCTCTATGGACAATCCTGACAAATCGGGTCGTGGCTCTAGTTTGGCACGTATCGTCACTATTAACTTAGTTTCAGGGAAAATAGAGCAATATTTATATCGTCTTGACGCAGCAGAGCATGTAGCGTCAGGGATAGTCGCTATCAATGAACATGAATTTTATCTCATTGAACATGACCGCAAGTTTCCTTTACAAGATAAATCGGCAAAAAAACTTATTTATAAAATAAATATCTCTCAGGCAGCAGATATTGAAACCATTATCAGTGCTGATAATCCACATATCATCCAACAAAATGAGACTTTCGGCTTGACTATTGACGGTCAAGCGCTCGAGCAATTGATAGCAGAAAACGAAGCAAGCTGGCAACTACTTGAAACTATAGCTATCAAGCCTGTTAAAAAAACTTTGGTCGTCGATGTGCTTGCTACGCTAGATTATCCGCATGATAAGCTTGAAGGCTTATGGTTACGGCAAGACGGCTCGTTAGGTTTACTCAATGATGATGATTTTGCGCTGACAGATACAGAGATAGTGGATGCAAAAAGCACGATTGAACAAAAATACCTAGATAAAGAAAAAAACATAGAGGATGCCAATCGATTATATCTTGTGATGCCTACTGCATAAAGACGGTCTCTAATAATAAGACATTACATTTATCACTAACCAAAAAAAGACCTCAATCGAGGTCTTTTTTATTATTTATATTTTAGAGACTAATGATTTAAATAACTTTTGAGAAGCGGTCTTTATGTTTTTTATCCAGATATTCATCGAATACCATGGCTACATTACGACCCAATAAGCGACCTCTTGGTAATACGCGAATGCCAGCAGCATCCATATCAATCAAGCGGTCTTCTTGCATTTCACCAAGCTGTTGAATCTCATTGATAAAGTAGGTAATAGCATCGATGCCAAATTTCTGATTGATGTCTCTAAAATCCATATAATCGTGACATAGTAAATTCATAATCACGTATTCACGTAAGCGATCTTTGATAGAGGTTTTAATCACATTGACCGCTGGCATGATGGTAGGATTATTACGTGCTGCATCAATATTGTCTTTATATACTTGCAAATCAGTATGGTTTTGTAGGATATAACTGCTGTTGGCATTGGCAATTTGACTGATTGAAGACACGCCAAAGCCCAATAAATCACAATCGCCCATGATGGTATAGCCCTGAAAATTACGATGCAATTTGCCTTCACATTGGGCAACGGCAAGCTCATCATCAGGTTTGGCAAAATGGTCAATACCAATATATTGATAACCGGCTGCATTTAAAGTGTCGATGGTATTACCGAGCATCGTGAGCTTATCAGATGGAGTAGGTAAATCGTCCTCTTTGATTTGACGCTGCGCCTTAAAGCGTTCAGGCAAATGAGCATAATTAAATACCGACAAGCGATCTGGCGACATCTCGATAATACGGCGTACGGTTTTATCAAAGGTTTCAGGCGTTTGATGTGGTAAGCCATAAATCAAATCGACATTGATAGAATGAAAGCCTAATTCGCGCGCCTCATTTAATACATTTTCAATAAGCTCTGCTGAATGTACACGATTGACCGCAATTTGTACGGTCTCGTCTAAATCCTGTACGCCTAAGCTGACGCGGTTAAAACCAAGAGTACGCAATACTTTTAAGGTCTCGCTACTGAGCTCGCGCGGGTCAATTTCGATAGAGTAATCACCTTGATCTTCTGGTAAAAACTCAAACTGGGTCTGCAAAAACTCCCACAGTTGTATCAACTCATTATCTTGCAGGAAAGTTGGGGTGCCACCACCGAAATGCAGCTGTTTAACCAGTGGTTTTTTACCGTCTTCTGGTGGCGTTAATAAGCCACGTTTGTGTTTAATTTCAGCAATTAGATAGGCTAAATAATTGCCTGCATCGCTATTCTTTTTGGTGACAGTTTTATTGCAAGCACAGTAATAGCAAAGATGGCGACAAAACGGGATATGGAAATAAAGCGATAACGGCGCATGGGCTTCGCGCGCTTGGAGGATTTTTATTTCAAGCCCTTCTGGTATCGGAGAAAACTCTAAAGCAGTTGGATAGGAGGTATAGCGCGGTCCGGAACGATTATACTTATTAATGATATCTTGATCGAATGCTGGCAGCTGTTTGCTGGTGATACTGCCACGAGTACTGGCATAGGGATTGTCCGGCTGCATAACAGGACGCACCGTGGTAGGCTGCTCGCTTGCATTAATTGAGTGCTTAGGTGTGCTATTGATATCAAATTGTTCTGACATGCGAGATTCCTCGTTTGACTGTATCGACCGCTATTTTGCATAAGAAAATTATGGCTTTGCTAATAGCTGTATTTCTTCCGAAAGCTAATAAAAAACGATTGAAATAAGTAATGACTAGTATAACAAATCACAGCTTATAGTGGCATGGACAGCGAGGTTAGTTATACAGCGCCGTTAATCATATAGCTATCAAGTTGTATAGTTAGGTGATAAAAAAAAGACTCTAGGATTGTCCTAAAGTCTTTTCTATTACTATCAAATATTACGCTAATTTTATTCTCTTAATTGAATCTTATTGCCAATGGCTTGCTTAGAGATTTCACCAGCGCTAAAAGGCAGACGAATCCAGTCTTTAGCAGAATAACGACGGGTCTGATCACGATGGAAAGGACGAGTCGTATCACCAGCTTGCGAGAAGGCTAACAGCGCTTCAACGACAGGGCCTTTACTATCAAACGTTACTGATTGCATATAAGTTGGACCATTGGTCACTGGACCATAAGTGCCATCGCTGTTTTGACTTGAGCTTGCGACGTTGAAGACGCCTTCAGGACCAAAGCCACCATGCATAGGAATTTTCTCACCGTTTTTGCTTGCATCAATAACGAATTGCAAGCTGCCTAATGGGGCATCAAGCGCGATATTTTTACTGTTAAAGTAAGCAATTGAGTCACCTAATGCTCTACGCGTGTTCTCATTAATGATTAGATCACGTGGTGTATTCACTGGATCGGCTTCGTTAAAAGGAGTTCTGAATCCTGCATTAGTAAGTCCACTAACACGAAGGTTGGTCCAAAATTTTCTAAAGATATGAGCGCCTTTGCTATCAAGATTATTACGACGATCCCAAGTAGCTAAGACATTACATGCTTGAGTAGCATCGATAGTACTACCGCCAGTCAGAGGTAATATAGGAAGTTGCTTACAATTATCTATTACATCATTGAGTACCAGTTCAGCCGCATAACTACGATTACCATAGACAACTTCTTCCATATTTTTTATGTTAAAAGTAGTACCACCTAAACCATCTTTATTATCTAATCGATCCAAGATTTGCGTAAACGCCATGCGAGTCCGCAATGACAATGGAGTGGCTTCAGGAGTTGATACTCCAGCGAAAGACACTAAATTACGTTGTAGTAGTGGTGAGAATCCAGTTAATGGTTGTTTTGCATTACTGAGCCAATAACTGTCGTTAGAATTAAGGGCATAATCATCACGTATTATGAATGGTAAGTTTGAACCACCAAAAATTCCTGCTTGCGGAGAGTCAGCATCATTACCCCATTCACAGGCAGCAGTACTACCATTAAGTGCAGGTAAGTCTGAGGCAATCAGCAGAGGAAGAGCAGCTCCAGCGTTAGCACTACAGGCTGCTAGCTTTTCTCTAGTGACATTAGGTACGGTTGAAATATCAGCATAAAGCGCTTTACCGTTACGATCAGTAGCAATGGTATTGACAAACCCTAGGCCTAGAATGTTTTGCATTCTATCGACGAGATCCTCAACGCTAGTGGCCATATTCATACTACGCCACTGATTAAGTGCTCTTGGATTTTCAGAAGCCGCGTCACGGATAGTATAAACGACGTTATTAGCATCACCCCATGCTGGTAAATTAGGATTAAGTAGTTTAGCGTTTAAGATTGGTCCATATTGTGAAACATATATGTTTCGAGTCATTGTTTGATTGTTTGGCATCTTAATAGTGACTGGAACCGTTTCAATGTCACGTTGTTCAACCATGCCTGCGCTGTTGACATAGTTGTATTTAAAAGGATTACCCTTAACTAGACTAAGCTGATAAAGCGTAAAGCGCTTAGCAGTCGATACCGTATGGCTCCAAGCCACGTCTTTATTAAAGCCGATATTGATAAAAGGTTGCCCTTGCTGAGCCGAACCCATCACGTCAAGCTCACCTGGTATTGTGGTATGAAACTCATAAAAACGCTGTACGCCTTCCCATGGTTCATGCGGATTGCCATACATCACGCCACTATCAGTACCTGTTACTTCACTACCAAAAGCATAGGCATTACTACCGCCATCTAATACATTGATAGTCGTCATATCGAATTTTTCAACCGGCTCTGCTATAGGTTCAGGGCTACTCATTCTAGAGCTACCCATGACGATACCTGACACTGGGGGAGCTGTGTCTACGATTTGTCTGACGAAGTTAGAGAGTCCGCCACGTAAGTTGGCTTTGCCATAAACCGTCAACAAATCATCTAGCGTGATCTCACGTACCCATTCGGCATTGGCACAAGCAGGATCAATGTTAGCCACACCTGTATCACGTAGATAACGGCTAAAGCCTGCAGCATAGCCTGTGACCGCATCGATAGTTTCAGGGTCTTGCGCTGCTAAAAATTCAGCACGCCTAGCGGGAGTGTTATACCAGGTGTAAAAAACGTCGCTTCCTTCGTTGCCTTGAGCACCTAAATAAAGCAGGCTTTCACCTCTAGCAACGACAACTTCACGCGCTAGCGAACAAAAATTATCTTCGGCAAAGGCATAACCTACACCGTAGCCCAAGCCTTTATAGTCTTTAGCGGTGATATGCGGGATACCAAACTCAGTGCGCTGGATATCCACTGCATAGGTGTCATTAGTATTTCCATTGCTACTAAGATTGTCACTATCCGAACAACCAGACAATCCCAACGAGACTGCTGCCGTTAATAGCGTAAGCGTGTACACACGCCGATTAAGCACTTTGATGCTCATAAGCTTACCCATCCATGGTTAATTGGTATTATTTAAAGCTGTAGCAGAAAATCATTCAACATGCTTTAAACGATCAATAAATTCCTTTTATTGCTCATGCTTTTTTATTGTTTAGGTTTATTAACCGTCAGGCTTTTCAGTGGTTAATCTTGATGTCAGTTAAAACATCAAAATGTACTTAAAACCTATAGAAATTTGATGAATAAGATAAACAAAAAGCATTTCTCAATCATATAACAATTTCAAACGTCTACGCTAGTGAATAAACCAAACAAATAAATACGCAACATTTGCGCACTTATTAATAATCCTCTATGATCGATAAATCTCTCTATAGGAAAGGCTTATGTCGTTTGCTCAAGTCTATACCCGCTCGGTCGTCGGGCTGCACGCACCTGAGGTCATCATAGAAGTGCATCTGTCGCAAGGACTGCCAGCATTGACCATTGTTGGTTTGCCTGAAGCGGCGGTACGTGAGAGCAAGGATAGAGTGCGCTCAGCGATACTCAATTCTGGATTTCAGTTTCCTAATAGACGTTTGACAATTAATTTAGCACCCGCCGATTTACCAAAGGATGGTGCTCGCCTTGATTTACCGATTGCTATCGGTATTTTGGCAGCCAGTGATCAGTTGGATCCAACGGTATTGTCAGGGTTTGAGTTTATTGGGGAGCTGGCGCTCAATGGTGAGCTGCGGCAAGTAAGCGGTAGTTTGGCGGTTGCACGAGCAATGAAAGCTGAGGTATTGGCGACGCAACTGTTAAAAGGTGATGAGAAGATGATGTCGTCAACACGGCAACTCATTGTCCCAACCATCAATGGGGCAGAGGCTAGCCGTGTTGAAGGAATAACCGTATTGGCAGCGCCAAATTTAAAGGCTGTATGTAATCATTTGCAATCACTTACCGATAGCAGTTTTTTGGATGAACGCTTGACCGAAGTAGAACCGAATCAAATCCAGCAGCATATAGGCTATCAAGTAGATTTAGCAGACGTCAAAGGACAGCATCATGCACGGCGCGCTTTAGAGATTGCCGCAGCAGGTGGTCATTCATTGTTACTTACAGGACCACCGGGTTCAGGCAAAACCTTGATGGCGTCACGCCTGCCAACTATTTTGCCGGATTTGAGTGCAGAAGATGCGCTAGAGGTTGCCAGTACGTATTCGGTTGCCGATAGTGATTATGATTATGGCACACGACCTTTTAGACAAGTTCATCACACCATATCAGCGGTGGCATTGGTCGGTGGCGGTTCACGTCCCAAACCGGGTGAGATTACCCTTGCCAATAAGGGCGTACTATTCCTTGATGAGCTGCCTGAATTTGATCGTACGGTGTTAGAGGTACTGCGCCAACCACTAGAGGCAAAACAAATCACTATTAGCCGTGCCAACTCACAGATGACCTTTCCAGCAAATTTTCAACTGGTGGCAGCGATGAACCCGTGCCCGTGTGGCTATGATGGTGATGGCTCAGGGCGTTGTCGTTGCAGAGCTGAGCAGATTAAGCGCTATCAAGATAAGCTATCAGGTCCGCTACTTGATCGTATTGATTTGCATATCACCGTACCAGCATTACCGATTGCGGATCTGCAAAATGCTCAGGCGGGAGAAACCTCCGAGCAAGTACGTACTCGAGTATCGGCAGCACATAATCGCCAATTAATACGACAGAACAAGGTCAATAATGAGCTCAATCCTAGTGAGATGGATAAATATATTCAGCTAGGTGCGGGCGAGCAACAGCTATTACAGCTTGCTCAGCAGCGCCTTAATTTATCTGCTCGTGGCTACCATCGGGTACTACGCGTTGCACGAACGATTGCTGATTTGGCGGACAGCGCGGATATCACGAGCGTTCATTTATCTGAAGCGCTCAGTTATCGTAGTAAATGATAGTTTTGAGATCCAATTATAATAGATACACTTTTAAAAGAATACAGTGCTACTGGGATTAATTATTCGCAACCTCTGTCTGCGTAGGCGCAGTAAGCAAGAAAAATTAATCCCAGTAGCATCTTATAATTTTTGTACTTCTTTTATTTAAGACTGACTATATTTGCAGGCTAAATCTTTAATAAATAGTCCACCAAAGCGCTAAAATCATCAAAGGCTTCGGTAGGGTTGAGCTCACGAATATCTTGCCCATAGTTATAACCATAAGAAAGTCCAAGCGTGTCCATATTGGCATTTTGCCCCGCTAAAATGTCATTTCTTGAATCACCAATCATAACCGCTTGTTCTGGATTAACATTCAATGTCTCACAGACATGTAATAACGGCGCGGGGTCTGGTTTTTTTCTAGGTAAGCTATCACCGCCAAGCACTTCGCTAAAGATGTCTTGCCAGCCAAAGGATTGCAGTATTTTTGGCACAAAACGAATCGGCTTATTGGTGACCAATGCCAGCTTATATCCTGCTGCTTGTAGCTTTCTGAGCCCACTATCAACATCGGGGTAAGCAACAGTTTTGCTGCCACTGATATTTTTATAAGCATCAAAAAACACTTGCTCAGCATGGTCGATGCTTTCTTTAGTTAATTCACCCTCTAACACCTCTATCTTACCAACCAAAGCACGCTCAACAAGCATTCTTGAGCCATTACCAACCCAGTTACGAATGCTATTGAGAGGATAGGGCGTTTTGCCAAGGGTAGTCAGCATCGCATTAGTCGCATCTGCCAAATCTGGCACGCTATCAATAAGGGTGCCATCAAAATCAAAAATTAAAAGTTGCTTATCCATTATTTCTACCCGTTAAAAGTGCTGTATTTTTTATTGATATTCGGTTAATGTTGATTACCATAGCATAAGAAAACAGTAAGCCTTAATGTTGCTATCCTATTCAATATCTTTATAGCGCTCACGGTGTTCAGCTTTCATCGCTAAATAATCTTTATTTTCACGGCATAAATCCCATTTTTCTTTAAAGATACGTGCCGACTCTGCTTTGATAGGGTCTTCAATTTGTCGTGGTAACTCTTCGCGACCATGCGCGCCGCTTTGACCTTTTTTATCATCAGGGACAGCCCCTTTATATTTTTTGCCACCTTTATGATTGGCATAGCGGCGGGCACGGGTAAAACCCATTTGAATAAATTTGCGTGCCATATCAGCGCCTACAAAGTCATTGGCTGCTAGATAATCTAGAAACATCTGATAAATAGTATCGCTACTCTCAAGCGCAATCTCAGGAGTGGCAAAGCGCCAATGCTGTAGGATTTCAGACTTATAAGGCTCTACCAATAATACTCCTTGCTCACCGCGACCGACACGGTAAAGCTCAGGCTGCGCGCGCAAATCTAAATTTTTATAGTCCAAGTCATAATCAAATTCTCTCATTATCTTACCTATCGGCTATCCATAGATGCCTTAGTATAAAGAGACTACACGATTTAAATGTAGCATAGATATGTTATAGATCGGTGAAAGTGAGCATTAACAGAAGGGAGTCATTATTGCAGGCATAAAAAAAGCCTCAAACATCACTGTTTGAGGCTTTTTAGAATACTTTAAACGAATGGTGGCTCGAGGCAGGTTCGAACTGCCGACACACGGATTTTCAATCCGTTGCTCTACCGACTGAGCTATCGAGCCGTCTTCGTTGAGGCGCTATTAAACTAAATATAGCGCTTACTGTCAAGAGGTTTTTGCATTATATGTAATAAAAGGGCAAAAATAATGAACGAGTCATCGAAATAAGCCTATTTAGGCTAAAATTAATCCTTGACGCGTAGTAGCTCGTATTCACTCATAATACGATGAATCTCGGCATCAACCGGAACAAATGCACGCACGCCTTTTTTGACTTCAGCATCATAAACCAGTTTGATAAACTTAGCATCGATAGCACGACCGCGATTTTGCAGATGTACGGTGAGATACTGCAAGCGTTTGGCATCGGTCTGCCCATCATCAAAGCAGCCAACTGCGGCGATAGGCTTGTCATTAAACATACCGACATACAGCGTTTGACCACGTTTAAAACCTTGCTCAATAATAGCCAATACTTCAGCACCATCAGGCTGGCTATCATCGGTGTTATAGAGCGCCTCTAAGCGCTCGGCTAATTCGTTTTCACGAGCAGGCTTTTTGATGAGTGGCGCATCCAAACTATTGATGGCAATGGCTTCTAAAGGCATGTTTAATTCCTATAATTTGATACAGCAAGGCATAATAGAATCAGCAAAGGTGACGATTGATAAAACTGAAGCTATTATTTTAGCAGAATACGAGAATTTTGTGCGTGGTTTACTGCTTGGTCATGGCAGTAAATGGTAGGGTTTGCTATGATGAAGATAGACAAGGTTCTGTGTGCATCAAGCCTCATATTTTGGCTTATTGAACAGGTTTTTTGAATAAGCATTGAACTTATTTTTAGCCTGATTGTTTTATTATCTATTTTAGACGCTAGTAAGAATATATTGGGCATTTTTCGCCCTATTTTATTGACCGCTTTTCATTTATAGAGAGTAGCCATGACCGCCAATTTAACGACGACAGCCAATATACCCAATACAGCTGAGCAAGATCCTACGCAAAAACTAAATTTACATGGTCGCCCTGAACGTATCGCGACTGTTGAGCGTATTACTGCTGAGACCCAAGTGACCTGTACGGTCAATTTGGATGGTACAGGGCAAGGCACTGTGGACACTGGCGTCCCGTTTTTGGATCATATGATTGACCAAATCAAGCGTCACGGTTTGTTTGACTTAGACATCAAATGTACGGGCGATACTTTCATCGATGATCACCACAGTGTTGAAGATACAGGTATTACGCTTGGTCAAGCATTTAACAAAGCATTAGGTGATAAAAAAGGCATCCGTCGTTATGGGCATTTTTATGCGCCACTAGACGAAGCATTGACGCGTGCAGTGGTTGATTTATCTGGTCGTCCAGGTCTGCATATGGATATTCCCTTTACGCGCTCGCATGTCGGCACTTTTGATGTCGATTTATTTAGCGAATTCTTCTATGGTTTTGTGAATCATTCGTGGATGACCGTGCATTTAGACAATCTAAAAGGCAAAAACAGTCATCATCAAATCGAATCTACCTTTAAAGCCTTTGCTCGTGCGCTACGTATGGCGTGTGAATATGATGAACGTGCGCTAAATACCTTGCCATCGACCAAAGAGGCGTTTTAGATGAGTCGTGCCACAAAAATTGCACTATTAGATTATGGTATGGGTAACTTGCACTCAGCCAGCAAAGCATTGTCAGCGGTCGGGGCAGAAGTCTCTATCACCAATGACCCAAAAGTCGTGGCGGCAGCAGATAAGATTTTCTTCCCCGGTGTTGGTGCCATGCGTGATTGTATCGCTGGTATGCATGAGGCAGGTATTGATGACGTCATACGTCAGGCGATATTTAATAAGCCTGTTATGGCTATCTGTGTTGGCATGCAGGCGTTATTTGAGCAGTCTGCTGAAAATGGTGGCACGCCTTGTTTGAGCATCTTAGATGGCACGGTACCCGCTTTTGATCCAGCATGGAAAGATGAAAAAGGCGCACAAATAAAAGTACCACATATGGGCTGGAATACTATTAGTGGTATGGATTTTGAGCATCCATTGTGGAGTGGTATCGAAGACAAGGCGCATTTTTACTTTGTACACAGCTATTACTGTGAGCCAGCAGATAGCTCGCAAGTGGCTGCTATTTGTGATTATGGTCAGCCGTTTTGTGCCAGTATCTTGCAAGATAATTTATTTGCCACCCAGTTCCATCCAGAAAAAAGCCATACCGCAGGTTTGCAGTTATTAAAGAATTTTGTAGACTGGGATATTTAAAAATAAGTATGACATATTTGGTTGCGCAGTCAGGTTGGCAAAGGCACAATCTGAGCGAGGAAGGAGCACAGTACTTCTTTGCTCTCGCGCAAAAGAGTTTGCATGGTCGCAAACTCTTTTTTATTCTTATTTTAAGCTTAATGACTTCCTACTCTCTTATATGTGGAATAAATAGTGGACTTTTATCTCTTTAAAAACGGCGTCGTGAGTGCCACAGGATTAGAAAAAGATGCCCTACATATCTATGTGGGCATCAGTGTTTATCTATTGAGCGTTATTTTGCTGCGTCCAATCTTCAAAAAATACAGTATCAGAGCGTTTATCGCTTTAATTATGGTGACCTGTATTGCTTTATTAGGCGAGTATTTGGATAACCGTCAGACCATTACCGAGCTAGGTCTCGCAGGGATAGAAAGCGCAGAGCTGATGGCAAGTATCCACGATATTATCAATACTTGTATGCTGTCGTATGTGCTTTATGGACTTACCATGTGGACGAAGATTTTTCAGTCAATCAGTACAGTCAAACCTATGATTAAAAGGCAGAAAAAAACGGACTATTCATAAGTCCGTTTTTTTTTGCTATTTAACTATTTTTATCATTGAAGTTATGATGCTTTGCTATTTTTAGCCGCATCATACAGCTCGCGTACCACCTCACCAATCACTTTAATACCATCAGTAAGTGTCCGCTCATCCGCAGCGATACTCATGCGGATACACTCGTGTGCATGCTGATAATCGCTAACATCGACACCAGGGAAGAAGTACTCGCTTGGCACAATAAGGGTGCCTTTTTCTTTTAGGCGCTCGTACAGCTCAAGCGTACTAATCGGCAAGTCTTTAAACCACAACCATAAGAAAATCGCGCCTTCAGGCTTATGAATCATTAATGGGTAATCACCCAATGCTTCTTTTAATAGCTTCACAGCGAGGGTCGCCTGCTGCTGATAAAAAGGTTTAATCTCATTATCCGATAACTGCTTGATACGGTCGTTTTCTACTAGTGGCGTGGCAATGGCTGCACCAAAACGTGTCGGCGCTAGGTTTACTACCGCATTCATTGCGCTGACGGCTTCGATCACTTTCGCATCGGCCACGATAATCCCCGTACGCATACCGGGCAGACCAATTTTAGACAGGCTAAAGCAAAGAATCGTATTGTTATCCCAATTCAGATGCGCGTCAGAGTAGATGATATTGGGGAAGGGCATACCGTAGGCATTATCAATGATAAGGGGTATATCATAGCGTTTGGCAATCTTGGCCAAATGTGCCATTTCCTCATCCGTTAAGACATTGCCCGTCGGGTTGGTAGGACGTGAGCAGCAAATCGCGCCGATACGACCTTCTTTTAGGGCTGGCAAGTTCTCTAATGCGTCAAAATCGACACGATATTTAAAGAAGCCTTCCTCGCCATCATGCGTCACTTCATCGATATGTGGCAATACCGCTGCGAAATGCTGACCTTCGACATGCACGTCGCTATAGCCGATATACTCAGGGGTCAATGGCAGTAGAATGGACTTGTCTACAGATTCATTCATTTCATCAACGAAAGCGCCGCCAAATAGATTAAACAGATAGAAAAACGCATTCTGTGAGCCATTGGTCAGGGCGATATTTTCTGAGGTCAGACTCCAATCGTAATGACGGTTAAAGAAGCCAACTAAGGCGTCAATAAAGGCCGAATCACCTTGCGGATTAGAGTAATTCGCCATGCTGATAATCGCACTACTATTGGCCTCACCTGCATCGTTATCATTACCAAGCGCCTTATACGTCTCCAAAAACAACTCATTGACGGCATCAATTTTGGCAGGGTTACCACCGCCCAGCATGTTGACAGGCTGATCACTTTTTAGCGCATCGCCCAGATCATCCATCAATTGTGAGATGCCAGTGGGCTGGGTAAATTTTTGACCGAATTTTGAGAATTTCATAAGACTACCATGCTGTTTTGGAGGATATTGTAAGAAGGAATTTGATTGATAAAAGTTAGGCTAGTATAGCAAATGGGGGCTAGGTAATCCCCCCCAATAAATAAGCAAACTGCAAGGCTGATATTGGTTTATATTCTGAGACATTTGATGAAGCAAAAAACGCCTTCTATATGAGTAGAAGGCGTTTTGGTTTCAAGGTAATGTAAGCGCGAGAGTCTACCAAGCTACCGCTTCAATCAGGGTTAAACCGCGTCTTAAGGTGACTGTTTTTAGGTGAGCAAAGCTTTGCTTGTTTTCTAACAGCGACTAAAGAAAAATAATCACAATATCAGAATATCCTCTGTTATGATGTACTAACGTTAAATATATACTACATATAACCTATGCTTAATAATGATTAAACGAAAGTTATAATATTTGAACAGATGTTAAACGATAGGAAATAGAGAGATAAAAATGACTATGTCATCAAATATTAATATGTCCATCCGTGATTTCAGAGCATTAAAGTATGCCGATATAGCTATTGATGGAATAACCCTAGTAGCTGGAGAAAATGGTTGTGGTAAAAGTACACTGTCGAAGCTATTATATTATTCAGTAAATAATATCTCAAATTATGACTCTTTGGTTAGAAAGAATCTATACCGAGATATGAGGGATGTTGCGCAATTATTTGAAATTATGCTAAGAGATCTTCCTGAAGAGTCCGAAGATGAAAGTGTCAATAGAAGAAGCTATATAAATGAGATTCCTAATTTAGTCAGAAATATAAATGATGTAGATACTCCTTTAAAGATATTAGAAGATAGATGGATACTTCTTTTAAGGGAAGTAAAGAAAATTTACTCGGACAGTGCAATTGATTTTAGTGGTGAGATTCTAGGGCTTGATAAGAGTATACCAATAAGTAAACGTATACGAGTGAGCAGAATGAATCGGATACTAAAGGTGGTTTTGCAGGATGATATAGATGACATTAATTTAGAAGAAAATAGTGATCATAATGAAGTGATTCAGGAAGCAGACCCCTTTAATAAAATAGAAAAATTTATTCTTAGTAAATTTGAAATTGCTAGTCAAGCTATAGATATTCGACCAATATCTCTAATTGAAAAAGAGCTCAGTAATATTTTTAGTGAAGGTGATTTGCCCACAGAGTTTTGTATCAAAGAGTTTGGTGAAACTATACTATCTAGAAGCATTCAAAGTACTTCTTTACTTTTTTCAATTAATGACGCTATATATATCGATAATCCAATGATGTTTGCAGTCGAAAGTTCAGATAATCCTCACTGGAATGATTTAAAAAATCTACTTCGTGGTAGCGGTAGTACCTCTAATGAAATTTCGAATTTGATTAGTAATGAAATTATTAGTGGTGATGTTGAGTCAGTTGATGAAAATCATATAGTAAATGATTTCAAATTTAAGAGAAGTGATAATGCTGTGTTTAACTTACTAGATATGGCAACGGGCATTAAATCATTTTCTATACTTCAACTACTTATTAAAAATGGTCATCTTAACGATAAGACCTTACTGATAATTGACGAACCTGAATCAAACCTTCATCCTCAATGGGTAGTAGAGTATGCAAGAGTTATTGTTTTACTTCATAAAAAATTTAAAGTAAATTTATTTTTAGCCAGCCATAACCCTGATATGGTCAGTGCTATTAGATATATTTCAGAAAAAGAAGGTGTCTTGGATCGAGTTAATTTCTATCTTGCCGAAAAAGATGATGGTAAATTTGATTACAGATATAAATGGCTGAAACACGATATAGAACCTATATTTGAATCTTTCAATATTGCTATAGATAGAATAGATAGATACGGAGTATAAGCTTGCTAAAATATAATAAATGCGACACTTTAAATAATCCTGTTGCTATTTCGAACGCAAATTGCGTTAAGCTATTGGATGATATTATATTTAAAGATGATGATAGCCTCATTAAAGCAGGTAACTTATTTCAAAATAATAATGTCATAGATTTAGACAATGTAGAAATAAATTTAGCAAAATTAGAGCGTAGACAACAGAATAAAACAATGGATTGTGCTTTTTTGGTTACTAATAAAATAAGTTTGACACCATTCCGGTTGAATAACAACCTCAATTTTAGAGGTGTTATATTTGAAAGAGTTTATTCTAACGTTCAACTTGTAGAGTTGCGTTTAAATTTTGAAAACGCTAAACAGGTGAAGCAAAAAGATTTACAAAAGAAAATTGATGGGTCTATCAGAATATTTACTCCTTATAATTTATCAGTTAGACATCTATATATATTTGTTTTTCAAAGTAGTTTTCTTCAACAAATGAGGAGAAGGATGCGTAACATGAACCCTTCATGGCGTCGAGAATATAAGGTTATGCATTTAGCAGAGTTGAAGGCAACCTATTTTTAGGTCTTCTACTGTATTCAAACCATCGCTCTTACCCTTGCCATAATCCCACGCCCAATCACCAATTTTACATAGATAATGGCAATGGCAAACAGCAATGCCACTAACGCAATACCGCCGAGTCCTAAGTTTGCCCACGGCACACTAAAGCGTAGATTGAACCACTGAGTGACCGCTAGCCAAGCACCACCAGTGGCGATAATCACCGCAAATGTCGCCGCACTAATCCCAAGCACACCCAGCTCTAAGATATTGAGCATATACAAGTCACGCTTTTGCATACCCAATAGTCTAAACGAGGCACTCTCTTTCATACGATCTTGTGAGGTAGACAGTAGCGAGCTGATGAGCACCATGATGCCAGTCAGCAGGGCTAGCAAGGTAAAGATATATACCAAGCGGCTCATCTGCGCGACCAATCCTTGGACTTGCTCCGCGATAATCGTACCGTCAATACTGGTCACTGCTGGGAATTCGCGTACCAGTTTGCCTTGTAGTTCTGGAATGGCGTCTTCTGATACGTGGGCAGTAGCAAATTGAATCTGCGGGGCAGCAGAGAGAACGGCTGGCTCAAATAAAAAGTAGAAATAAGGACTAGGTCCTTGCTCATAACGCGAGCGGATACTGGTAATCTGCCCGACGATTTCAATCCCTTGAATATTAAAACGCACCTCATCACCCATGCCAACATTTAATAAACTGGCGGCAGTGTCCAAAATAGATAAAGGCGCAACGGTTGACGCTGGGTCTTTATTTTCAGTGTTAATGGGCGCGTAAAGCTGATTGTCTACTACAGCATCCGTAATAAATTCAGTGTCCATCACCGCATCTGCATAGCTTAGATTAAAGACACGCGCGGGATCATCAAAGCCATCAGCAGGCTCGATATCCTGTACCGGTATATTATCGGCAGTCACTACTCGAGCGCGAATAACAGGGTAATAGCTCACTGGTGCGCCAATAATGCTATCAATCTCATCATGCTGATCGCTTTGAATATCTAACAAAAATAAATTGGGTGCATCTTCAGGATAAGCGTTAATAAACTGGGCATTGATACTGTGATTGAGTGTGGTAATGAGGGTCAGTACCGCCACCGATAATGCTAAGGTGACAAAAAATAATGCTGATTGGTTGCCCTTACGTGCAAGGTTATGAATCGCAATACGCTGCATCCAGCCAATTTTAGCGTTACTTGCGATACGTGCCAGTAACCACAGCCAGCCGCGTGCCAATAGCCAAAATATACTCACAAAGCCAATTAACCCGATTAATAACTGCGCGCCAAATAACCATCCACCTACTTCATAAACAAAAAACACATATAGACCAGCCAGCATTAACCCATACCAAGCTAACGGCAAACGTTTATACCAAGGCAGGTTTTGCACAGCTGAGCTTGCACCTTGATTAAGCAAGGTAGCAGGTTTGGTGGTGTTCAATGTGCTCAAGCCACGTTGGGCGATGAGTAGCGTGAGCACCAAGGCTATGACGGTGGTTTTGATGGCACTGATAGGATTAATAGCCAAGCTAACGTCCGCTGGCAAGATAGCCACAAGATAAGGCTGACCGACTTTGAGTAAGCCAAAGCTGACTAAAATTGCTGCGATACAAGCGATGATGGCAGTGATAATAAGGAGCTGATAGTAGCTGCGTTTTAGCGACTTAAGGGGCTCACCCAGTGCCAAACGTATCGCATTGCTCGACTGCTGCTTGGTCACAAATGCAGTGATGACGCCATACATAGCCACTGCGGACAATAACAATACGGCAATGACCAAAAGCTTTAAAAACATCAATACATTATCAGAGATACGCGATACCGAGGTGTCCGCAGATTCTGCATCAGAGAGCTCGATATCAGGATAATTGGTCAGTATTTGCGTCAGTTTATCGCGCTGGGTCGCCATCAATTCTGCATTACCTGCCAGCTCAATACGGTAATTAATACGGCTACGCTGTCCCAATAGATTGGTCGCCTCTAACGCCTGCTGTGGCATCAAAATACGACCACCGAAGCCAAAGGCGCTCAGTGGACGATCAGGCTCTTTTGTCAGCACATCACTAATGATAAATTGCGCATCACCAATAGTGATTTGGTCACCAATATCAGCGCTTAAGCTTTTGAGCACTTCGGGGGCGACAACTACATTATTGGCTGTAAGCTGCTGCCATAATGGCTGTCCTGATGCCAGCTCGACGTCACCATATAATGGATAGGATTGAGAAACCGCTTTTATGCTGGCAAGCAAAGTCTGCTCATCAGTGACGACCATCGCGCTAAACTGATAGTCAAAGACCGTTTGTGTGTCGGCAAGGGTATCAATCTGCGTTAATACTTCGCTTGGCCAATCTTGCTTACTGTTTAAGATTAAATCGCCACCGACCAAAGCACGCTGATTGTCATTGATATAGGTGTCAACTGACTGCTGGATAGAGTCCAGTGTGAGGTAGGTCGCAAGTGACAAGGTCAAAGTCAGTAAAAATAATACTGGATATATCCAGCGCTGCCACCAGCTCCGACTAAGTGCTTGCGCCCCCAATCCTTGTAAGCCTAGTTTTTGTAAACCAAGGGTACTCGTCAATAGCTGGCGTACGATACCGCCATTAGCGTCTGACTCTTTAGCCATGCTGTCGGTATTATCAGTCGATAAAGTGTCTTCTATATTCTTATTATCCATCAAGATATAATCCGCCCATCATGCATGGTGATAACGCGATCTGCCATGTCAGCTAGTGCTGAATCATGGGTGACCACCACCAACGCCGAGCCAGTTTTCTGACGCAAATCCAGTAATAGCTGCATCACTTGATTGGCATTCTGTTCATCTAAGTTACCGGTAGGCTCATCAGCAAAGACAATCTTCGGGCGTGATACCAATGCGCGTGCAACCGCTGTACGCTGCTGCTCGCCACCTGATAATTGGTTTGGCAAGCTATGACGCCTATGACCCAAATCAACCGCCTCAATCAACTCATCGACACGCGCCGCATCTGGACGACGGGCGATGTCCAATGGAAAAGCGATGTTTTCAGCAACGGTTAACGTTGGTAGCAGATGAAAAGACTGAAAGACAAAACCCATATCACGCTGACGAATAACCGCCAAGACATCTTCATTTAATCGGCTTAAGGTTTGACCTGCCAGCTCAACGTCGCCGCTATCAGGATAATCTAATGCCGCTAATAAACCCAACAAGGTGGATTTGCCAGAGCCAGATTTACCCATGATCACCACAAACTCGCCAGCATTAACGTGAATGTCGACGTCTTTAATAATAGATAAAGACTGGTCACCAACGTGTACGGTTTTATTTAGCTTAGTGGCAGTGAGCAGCGCTGCTTGCGAGGTAGGTAATGCTGATGTCATTGTGCTGTCTCAGTAGGCGTATTGGTCACATTCGACGGATTTATTTTTTTAAGCTCAGGCTGTAATATCGGCAAGATATTGTTATTAACGATCAGCGTATAACCTTCTTTGGTCGGATGAATGGCATCTGCTTGGTTGAGCTTAGGGTCGCCGCCAACGCCATCCAAAAAGAAAGGAATAAGCGTCACGTTCATGTCTTTCGCCACTCTTGGATATATCGCTGCAAAGGATTTTACATAATCAGAGCCAAGGTTATCATAGATCTGCATACCACCTAGGATGACCACGCTATCATTGTCCTGTAGGCGCTTTACGGCAGTACGAATATTGGCTTCGACTGTCTTCACATCAATACCACGAATGGCATCATTGGCACCAATGGTCAAAATAGTGATATCAGGTTTGGTCTGTAATACCCAATCTAATCGATTGACCAAGCCTGTACTGGTCTCGCCGCTCAATCCTGAATTGATGACTTTGATATCTTTATAACCAAGTTCCTGCAAGCGTGTTTGTAGCTGAGCAGGGTAGTTGGCATTATTATCCACCCCAAGCCCTTCTGTTAACGAGTCACCTAATGCCAATATGGTCAAAGGCGCTTGTTGTTCAGCAAGGTTCGTTGTAGATGTAGTTTGAGACAGTTGGGTATCGGAGGGTTGACTGCTGTTTTGAGTACTGGCTTGAATATCAGTATCCGTCTGAGTATTACTAGCATCATGCGTTTTTTGGCAACCACTGATTGCGATTGCTACGGTCAATGCTACAACCGTGAGCAAGCGCTGCGGTAAGCGGAAAGGTCTGTTTATCATAATTCTGCTGTCCTATAGGCAATAGAGCCAGTCTAGCAGAATCAGATAAACAGCAATATGGTGCAAAAGTTAATCGATTAATGATAAAAACTAAACCTTCTTCCCATCGACCATCACCGGACGACTGACCAGCCACGCAAATCCTACGTTGACCACCATCAATATCAGCATAATAAGTAAGGGTAAATCCCAGCTGTCCGTTGCTTCATGTAACCAACCAGTCCCCAATGGACCAAAAAACGCAATCAAATAACCGACCGCTTGCGCCATACCCGACAGCTCACTTGATTGATTGGCGGTATAAGTACGCATTGAAAACAGCATCATACTTAAGGTAAAAATCGCTGAACAACCAATGCCCATCAGCGCCGACCACAACCACGCCAAATCAGCAGATAAATAGCTGACACCTAAGATACCAATCACATTTAAAACCGCTGCAAGTACCGCCAGTGCCTGAATAGGTCGTCCACGATTGACCAGCCACGTTAAGCTTAAAATCGCTACAGGTGCCATAAACTGGAATACTGAGTTCATCTGTCCCGCACTTACTGCTGACAAGCCTTTACTGAGCCAAATCGACGGTAAAAAACTGGCAGCTGTATAAAAAAGCAGCGATTGTAAGCCCATGAATATGGCAATTTGCCAAGCAAAGGGTGTGCGCCACATAGAGATGGGCGATGGGGCTTGAACGCCTTCAGCAAGCGGTACTACGGGCTGATGGTTTGAAGAACCCAAACGCAGTCGTAGCAGCACCCAAATCATTAAGGCAAACACGCCCAAAATCGACCAACCACCAAGTGCCCATTGCCAGCCTACTTGCTCAGATAATGGCAAGACCACGCCCGCGACAATCCCTGCCGACACGGTCATAGTGAGACTGAATAATCCAGTAACTAAAGGAATATGATTGGGTGTACGTTGCTTGATAACAGGCGCCGCAAGGGTATTGGCAAAACCAATCGCTAACGTCAGCAGTAATGTGCCGCCCAAAAAACCCATCCAAGTGGGAATAAGGCTGCGAATAATCATACCTATTGTTAGCAGGCTAATCATCGCAATTAAAGTGTTTTCAAGCCCAAACCGCTTACCAATCGCTGGCGAAATAAAAGCCCCAAGTGCAAAAGTCAGCATCGGCACCGCGCCAAGCCAGCCAATTTGGGTTTCGGAGATATTGAGCGCTCCTTGAACCACCGGCGCTATAGAACCTAGTGCCACAATCGGCGAGCGCATATTGGTCGCCAATAGAATCATGGCACACAACACCAGCCAAAACGTAAAGCGCGAAGAGGGCAGCTGAAACGGTAAAGGATTATCCGTCTGAGACTGTAAAGGCAAATCATTTTGCACATTAGGAGAGGTAGACATGGCAGCACGACTATTATTAGAATAAGAAAAAGGACACGTCATTAAACAGCGCCGAAGAGTCGTCGCTTGCAAAATAACACCGAAAAAATCTCACAAAGAAGATGAGTGAGACGAAAAAATAGAATGTCGAAATATTGGCAGAAAGCAATTCATATGAACTTGCTACCTTAACGGGTAAGGCAATATGAATATCTATAAGTAGTGATGTAGAACAATAACGCTGCGCCATAAAAAATAGCGCCAGCCCTTTTAAAAAAAGGGCTGGCGCTATTATAAGAACAAATGACGGCTAAATACTACCAGCGTATGGTAACAAACCGACTATATTATACCGATTTGCCCAATTGAGCCGCTTTTAAAGCGTTCTCTTGCTGTTCGGCAATTAGAGAATCGCATTTATTAGGATCATCACCGCAGTACGAGCATTTCTCATTGCCCATCAATTTGGCAACACCGCCACAAGACCCTCTAAGCGGCTTTTTATTGACCATATAACCGATACCCATAAAGATAAAAAACAGCATGAATACGGTAAAGGTGATAGCAAGCATGGGAAGCAGTTGGCTAAGCATAGAGGAGACCTCGCGTTAAAAGTAGGACAGTTATCTGTGTGATAACCTCTTAATAGTATAGCAAAAATTCATCTTGTCCGTTTGAGCTTCTCAGCTGAGTAAGACAATTTCAGAAAGATACCGAATTAGCTTCTATTAGTGTTTTTAGATTTAGCTGGACTTTTTATCAGCACGTAATGCTTGCATAGCAGGTGTTTGCACCACTTGCCAATCATCAATGCTGTCCGCAGCTGCTTCTATGCTCACACCATCTGCCAACACGACAAACAATGCCGCTATGTTTTGCTCCTTGGCGACGCTCAAAGCTTTTTTGTAAGGCATAGCAGTTAAGGCGGTTGCCCAAGCATCAGCCAGCGCGACGGTGTCTGCCGCGACGGTTACCGATGGCGCACCACCTACAATCGGCTCACCTGTAGTCGGGTCAATGGTATGACTGTAGTGCTTACCATCAAAGACGACTGAGTTGCGATAGTTGCCAGAGGTCGCCAGATGCATCGTGTTGCCATTATTTATCGGTTGGCGAATCACTGCCATAGTTTGACGCTCGCTGACGGTACTACCTTCAATCGGTGCATCTATCGCAATTTGCCAAGGTTGTTGTTGCGCACTGACACCAGAGGTTGCCACCTCACCACCAATCTCAACCATATAATTGCGAATTTGATAATTGTTTTTTAGCACATCAGCGATGACATCGACACCATAGCCTTTAGCCACTGCTGAAAAATCAAGCCCAATGCCATCTTTGGCTTTATAGATAGTCTTATCTTTTTGAATGATACTTTCAAAGTCGACCAAGGCTTTGGCTTGCGCAATCTCAAGCACCGTCGGTGGACTTTGCAAACGCTCAACGGTCATCGTGCTACCAAAACCCCAAGTGTCTATCAATGGCATCACTGTAGGATCAAAGGCGCCACCCGATAGCTCATAAACTTGTCTTGAAGCTACCAACACATGATTAAAATCTTCATCGATGGTAATAGGCTCATCTTTGCCTAGTTGATTAAATTTAGAGATGGTAGAGTCCGTTTGATAAGTGGACATACTGTCATTGATATCTTGCAGGCGCTTATCGATGGCTGCTTGTATAGCCGCTTCATCAGCATCCTTAGGCAACTGATAGCTAATATGATAGCTGGTGCCCATGGTCTCACCGCTCAGATTATTATAATCGGTCTTTTGCTGGCAAGCGCTCATCCCTAGTGCAGTGCTTATAGCAATAATAGGTAGTAGGGCGGTATTCATCGATTTGACAGAAAATGAGAGTGGTATTGATTTTTGCATGCTTGGGTTTTTCATATGAGTCATCACAACTTGATATAGCGAAGGGATAAATGAGGCGTTAGCTATTAAATAAGCTAAGCGTTGCCTATTTTACACCCCTTGTCACCCATAACGCCAATTGTCGGCTTAAAACATTTTCAGATATTGATTGCTATGTAATATATATAGCTAAAATACCTAAAAAAGCTACGGTAAGGCTGGTATGAATTTTTTGCGGTCTATGTAGGCATAGCAAGCAAGAAAAATTAATACCAGCCGTACGTGATGTAGCGATATCACATGTCACTAACTATATTTATTTAACATGCTAGATTTATTTGACTTGCGACTCACGAATGAGCTTATAAAGTTTTGGCGGTGATAGGCGATTAACCTTGGTAGCGAGCTTTTCTTTGCGACCAGCAACGATAATATACTCTTCCCCTTTGGTAAGGGCTTTGACGACTTGCTTGGCAAAGCTAGTCGCCGTCAGACCTTTATTGGTTGCCGCATCCATCGTCCCTTGTGCACTACCATCACCAGTCAAGGCATTAATAGAGATATTGGTTTGAATAAATCCTGGGAATATCGTTGCTACTTCTATTCCTTGTTCGTGCAGTTCAGCACGCAGACTGTTCGCCCACATATGAATAGCCGCTTTGGCAGCACCATAAGCACCGCGATATTGTGTACCGAGTAACCCTGCAACACTTGATATCATCACTATTTTGCCGCCACCTTGTTCGAGCATATCTGGCAATACCAATCTGCTCAGACGCGTCTGCGCAAAATAATCTATCTCCATAATTTGGCGTTCGATGTCTTCAGTGGTATCCATGATAAGCGCGCGTTGACTGATACCCGCATTATTAATCAGCCAATCGACTTTTCCTGCTTGAGTTTTAACGGTAGCGTATGCTTGTTTTGCTTGCTCAGCATCGGTTATATCAAAAGGGATAACGATATGTTTTTTACTATTTTTACAGCGGCTTTTTACCAGTGCTAGTTTCTCTTTATCACGTCCACTTAGAATAATACGAGCGCCGCGTTTGGCAAAGGCGATGGTTAATGCTTCGCCGATACCGCTTGATGCGCCTGTTACCCAAATGGTCAAATCTTTATAGTTGGTTTTCATAGGAATCCTTTCCGTTTCGCCCATAAAAAAAGAGCCTCAATTGAGACTCTTAATTTAGCATATATTATTCTGTTAATTGTGGTTGCTTAACGATTAAGCTTAACCACCCCAATTAACCACCAAAGTCATCAAGCATGATATTTTCATCTTCAACACCCATGCTGTGCAGCATATCGATGACCGCCGCATTCATCATCGGTGGCCCACACATGTAGTATTCACAATCTTCTGGATTTGGATGGTCTTTGAGATATTCCTCTAACAAGACATTATGGATAAAGCCTGTATAGCCATCCCAATTATCTTCTGGTAATGGATCAGACAATGCCACATGCCACTCAAAGTTAGCAAACTCTTCTTCTAGCTGATCATAATCTTCAACGTAGAACATCTCACGAATAGAACGCGCGCCATACCAGAAACTAATCTTACGATCAGAGTTGAGGCGTTTGAGCTGATCGAAAATGTGCGAGCGCATCGGTGCCATACCAGCACCACCACCGACAAATATCATCTCAGCTTCGGTCTTTTTAGCGAAGAACTCACCATAAGGACCAGATACTGTGACTTTATCGCCAGGTTTTAGGCTAAAGGTCCAAGAAGACATTTTGCCCGGTGGAATACCATCAGGACCACGCGGCGGCGGACTGGCAATACGGATATTAAATTTGATTAAACCTTTTTCATCCGGATAGTTAGCCATTGAATAGGCACGGATAACAGGCTCATCAACTTTTGAGACGTATTTAAAGATGCCAAAGTTATTCCAATCGTCTTGATACTCTTCAGCAATATCAAAGTCTTTATAATGCACTTCATGCGGTGGCGCTTCTAACTGTACATAACCACCAGCACGGAAGTTCACTTCTTCGCCATCTGGAATCTTCAGTACTAATTCTTTAATAAAGGTCGCAACGTTATCATTAGAGATAACTTCACATTCCCACTTTTGCACATCAAAGAATTCAGGATCGATCTCAATTTTCATGTCTTGCTTAACGGCTACCTGACAGGCAAGACGCATATGATTGCGAATCTCACCTTGGGTAAAGTAACCTTCTTCGGTAGGCAGAATAGATCCGCCTCCTTCAATCACGCGGCAACGACACTGGGCACAAGTACCACCGCCACCACAAGCTGAAGATAAGAAAATACCTTCGCTTGCCAATGTCTGTAGCAGTTTGCCGCCTGCAGGTGTTACAACGTCATTCTCGGGATTATCATTAATATGGATAGTAACATCGCCTGAACTGACCAGTCGTGAGCGCGCTGCCAAAATAATGGCAACGAGACCCATGATGATCAAGGTAAACATAGCAACGCCACCAATCGCCGTAGCGTAATCCATGGTAGGTATCCTTAATCTATGGAGTAGGGGAGCGAAAAGACGTCATTGCGTTTTCTCTGAACCCCTACCGAATAAATGAATTAAATAGGTCAAATCGCTAAATAAGCTTTTAAGCTCAGCGGTTTAAATTGACATACCGCCAAACGACATAAAGCCAAGTGACATCAGACCAACCGTGATAAAGGTAATACCAAGACCGCGCAGCGGCGCTGGAATGTCTGAGTATTTCAATTTTTCACGAATACCTGCCAATGCGGTAATCGCCAGTGCCCAACCAAAGCCTGCGCCGACACCGTACACCACTGATTCACCAAAGTTATAGTCACGTTCTACCATGAACAGTACGCCACCTAAGATGGCACAGTTGACGGTAATAAGCGGTAAAAACACACCGAGTGCGTTATACAGACTTGGGACGAACTTATCCAAGAACATCTCTAGAATCTGTACGGTGGCAGCAATCAAACCGATATAACTGAGTAAGCCTAAGAAGCTTAAGTCGATATCAGGGAAACCTGCCCATGCCAGCGCACCATCTTTTAGGATGAACTGGAACAGTAGGTTATTTAGCGGTACAGTAATCGCCATCACGACAACGACTGCTACCCCAAGACCGATAGCGGTTGAAACTTTTTTTGATACCGCTAAAAAGGTACACATGCCTAAGAAGTAGGCCAGCGCCATATTCTCGATAAAGACCGAGGTTATAAATAAACTGACATAATGTCCCATTAGTGACCGCCCCCTTGAGCCATGCCTTTAGACTGCGGCTTCATTACAAATTCAGCGTCTTCGACCTGATCAGGTTTCCATGTACGGATAATCACGATAAACAGGGCGATAATAAAGAATGCTGACGGTGGTAATAACAATAGACCATTTGGTACATACCAGCCACCATCGGTCGCGGTTTGCAAAACAGTCATGCCAAACCAGCTGCCTGCGCCCAAAAGCTCACGGATACTGGCGACAAATAGCAATACTGCCGAATAACCTAGACCGTTACCGATACCATCCAAGAAACTTGGAATAGGTGGATTGCTCATCGCAAATGCTTCAGCACGTCCCATCACGATACAGTTGGTGATAATCAAACCAACGAATACTGATAAGCCTTTACTCACATCATAAGCGACCGCTTTTAGGACCTGATCGACCAAGATAACCAGAGAAGCGATAATCGTCATCTGCACAATAATACGAATGCTCGATGGAATTTGCTTACGAATGATAGAGATAAAAAAGCTTGAAAATGCTGTGACCAAGGTCAATGCCACGCTCATCACCAGTGCATTTGCTACACTGGTCGTTACCGCCAATGCCGAACAGATACCTAATATCTGTAGAGCAATAGGGTTATTATCAAAAATGGGCGAGGTTAAAATACTTTTTGTATCAGCCATGTTATGCCTCCTTGCCGTGTGCTGCTGGTATCACTGCTACCAGTTCGGTTACAGAATGCGCCTGCTGTTGATGTAAGTTTTGACCCAGTTTTTTATAAGGGCTTTGACTTGCTTTGACTTCAGCATCTACCAGTGTTTTACCGCTCTCTTCACGCAGCTGATCTAAGTACGGCTTATAGCCTTGCTCACCCAACCAAAACTGGATCATGTTACTGACGCCGCGACTGGTCAAAGTTGCACCACTAATACCGTCAACCCAGTTCTCTTTTGGATTACCAGCTTTGGTCACGCCAGTAGCAACGGCACCTTTGTCATCATAAGAATGAATACCACTCCACATCGCACGCCATTCTGGCTCTTCGATACGAGCGCCTAGACCTGGAGTTTCTTTATGGTCATAGAAACTGATACCTTTGATGGTATTCATGTCGCTTTCAAGGGTTAAGAAACCATAGATAGTACCCCACAGACCGTAGCCTTGGATCGGTAGTACCACTATTTCAGGTTGTCCAGCGTCGTCATTTTTGACATAAACTTTGGCATATTTAGGCTTACGACCGATACCGGCAGGATCATTACCACCCAAATCTTCACTCAGTGCTTTATTCTTAGTTGCTTGGCTGGCGTCATAGGCATTACGGTCAGGGATGCCAGCAGCGGTCAGCGCGTCATCATCAAGGTAGTTGCCTTTATTTAGGTCAACGATTTTTACCTCAAAATCTTTAAAGCGCTCCGCCACATCTTCATTGGTATCAGACGCAGGGTCAAACATACCCGCGGCAACCAAGATGTTTTTATTACGGTCTAAGCGCGCGTTTTCTACTTGCGCAGGCTTTAGACCCACAGCCGCAGCTGAGACCAATACCGAACACACCAAGCATAGCGTCAACGCCACACTGATGGTTTTTGCGTTATTACTTTTGGGCTTGGACATAGCGAACCCTCCGAGCAGTTTGGCGTTTGATATTTGCTTGAGTGACAAAATAGTCAAACAGTGGCGCAAATAAGTTAGCAAATAAAATGGCTAGCATGATGCCTTCTGGGAAAGCTGGATTAATGACACGAATCAATACGGTCATAAAACCAATCAAGATACCGTAAGCCCAGCGCCCTTTATTGGTATGCGCAGCAGATACTGGATCAGTTGCCATAAACACGGCACCAAAAGCAAAACCACCGATCACTAAGTGCCAGTAAAACGGCAAGCTCATCATCATATTGTCTTCAGAGCCAATCATATTAAACACAAGAGATGTGGCAATCAGACCAACCACACAACCTGCCATGATGCGCCATGATGCAATGCGCGTCCAAAGTAGGACAGCAGCACCCATTAAGATAGCTAGCGTCGATACTTCACCGATACTGCCTTGCATGTTGCCTAAGAATGCATCACTCCACGTGATGGCATTGCCATAAACATCGACAAAATCTTGTGGGACAACCCCAAGGGCAGCGAGACCAAGTGGCGTTGCACCTGAGAAACCATCAACGGCGGTCCATACTGAGTCGCCTGACATATAAGCCGGATAAGCAAAGTATAAGAACGCACGACCCGATAGGGCAGGGTTAAGAAAGTTTTTACCCGTACCACCGAATACTTCTTTTGCCACGACCACACCAAAGATAATACCTAAGGCAACTTGCCATAATGGGATATCGGGTGGCAGACATAGTGCAAACAGTACAGAGGTAACAAAGAAGCCTTCGTTGACTTCGTGTCCACGCACCACAGCGAAGATAATCTCACAGAGAATACCAACCCCAAAGGTCACAAGGTAAATCGGTAAGAACTGCATAGCACCGTAGACGAAACTTGCCCAGATACTGTCTGGGTTGTAGCCTGCCATACTAGTGATAATGGTGCGCCAGCCTTCAGGCTGTAAGCCGAGGGTTGCAATCGCAGTCAATGCTTGATGACCGATATTGTACATACCCCAAAACATTGCTGGGAAGGTACATAACCAGACGGTAATCATAATACGCTTAAGGTCAATACCGTCGCGCACATGTGATGAGGCGTATGTCGTTGAGCTTGGTTGACGCAAAAACGTATCAAACATCTCAAAGATAGCGTAGTATTTTGTGTGTTTGCCACCCTTGGTGAAAGACGGCTCCATACGATCGAACATATTGTGTAAAAATTTCATCGTGGTTAGCCCTCCAGCTCAATGCGCGTTAAGTTATCACGCAAAATATCGCCGAATTCATATTTGCCAGGAGATACGAAGGTGCATAATGCTAAATCTTCTTCGTCCAATTCAAGTACACCCAAATCTACAGCCGTGATAATGTCTTCGACAATCAAAGCACGCAATAGCTGGGTTGGCAGATAGTCTTGTGGCATGACTTCTTCATAGACACCGATTGGCACCATCGCTCTAGGTGAGCCATTGCTCGTGGTGGTGAAGTTATATTTTTTGCCACCAAAAAACTGCGAAATATAGATAGGCAGTTTAGAGAAGCGGTTTGCGCCTGGCGTAAAGAAGTGGAACGCTGGACGCTCACGACCTTCTGCTAGCACACTGACTTGATTATCAAAGCGACCAAGATAGGCAATATTGCCAAATACTTGACGCCCAGACAGCACTGAACCTGAAATCACACGGTTCTCGCCAGCTGTCAAATTACCTTTGGTCAAGGCAGCAATATCCGCACCGCGTTCGGTGGCGATAATATGAGGATTGCTAACAGCAGGACCAGCTAAGCTCAACAGGCGACGCGTATATAAACGCCCGCTAGTAAATAGCTTGCCAATCGCAATCACATCTTGATAACCAATCGTCCAAACGCTTGTACCGCGCATGATAGGGTGCAAGAAATGAATGTGCGTGCCTGCAAGACCAGCAGGATGTTTGCCCGCAAAGCTATGATACTCAGTGACATTATTAGCTGCAGTTTTTGCAACTGGTGTCAACTGACTATTGCCATGATGGCAGACAAAAGTCTTTGGGCTCAAAGTGGATAATACAGCAAGACCGTCGTTGAACGCTTGCAGTTGCTCATTGATCAGCAACATCGGGTCAAATGCCAATGGATTGGTATCCATGGCTGTGACGAAGATAGCATGAGGACGCGCACCGATTTCAGGAGCACGGCTAAAGGGGCGCGTACGGAACGCCGTCCATTCACCAGAGGCAAGCAGTTGGGTTTCAACGACTTCAGAATCTAGGTCAGCAAGTTGCTGGGAGTCGTAGCGCTGAAATTCTACTTCCGCACCATTTGGCTCGACCGCAATTACAAGACTTTCAAACACACGACGTTCACCGCGTTTAATGGCGATGACTTTACCAGCAGCAGGCGCAGTGTAGATAACGCCAGCCCGTTTTTTGTCTTCAAAAACGGGTTGACCTTTTGCTACTATATCGCCTTCTTTGACATTCATCGTCGGCTTCATACCAACGTAATCATAGCCAATAAGTGCCACATGGGCGGGTCTGTGCTCAGATATCTCGCGGGAGGGTTCACCAGTGATGGGTAAATCCAAACCTTTCTTGATGGTAATCATAAGCGAAAACTTAGTCCATAGTCTAAAACGATACCAGACGTCCTGTGTGGTATATCGGCAGCATGAATGGTAACGCCATCACTAAAATAACCAAATCATATCTTATAAAAAGACAGCGATAAGGTTTTTAATAATGACACTTCATGACTACTAGTAAGAGTATTAACGCTGACCTTAGACTCCTTAACAACACGTTAATGTCTTATTCGAATGACCAAAGTGGCGACTGGCTACCAAGGTGTATACTAAAACACTGCAATCTAATTCTCATCTCTTAAAGAAATGGTGTTAGACAAAATACGGTTTTACCATACGATTTATTAAAATCTTAAAATCCATACTATTTGTGAGATTTAAGCAGCACCACCCATTTGCTTAAATACAAATGAGAGATAAATGACTTATGATACTGAGATAGAAGCTATCTAAGCGCTATTGAATAACCTATGATTATAGGATAAATATTAGGACTGAGTAACAGCCGTTGCTAGGCGAAACGTTTAATAGCGTATCAATACCGCATTATCATCTATCTTGTAATGATCGAAACCATCTATAGGTAGCAGACGATCTGGCTTTATCGCACAAATACAAATTTACCTAGGATTATACGCTAAACTGACCTAAAATTGCCAGTTGGTAATCGAATTTACCCAATGTTGCTAGTAATCCTTTGTGCTAAAACTTATGGTTATGACTGTCTGTTTTCTGCTGCAATAGAGAGAAAACTTTAGTTGATTTTATGACTAGAGTACTTACATCATTTTTAAATCACTATCATGCTTATATATCTTTCGTAGTGAATTGACTTTACCGTGACCTGTTTAAATTGGCAGTTCTAGACATTTTATATTAAGTTTGTGTTTAAATGGCTCTTGTAAGCTAACCTACCTCCAAGTTTTGATTATTAATATCGTTTTATAAGGAATCCTATATGTGCGCTGTCCCTGTGATTATCCCTGCTATCGATCTCAAAGATGGTAAGTGTGTGCGCTTAAAACAAGGTCGTATGGAAGATGATACGGTATTTTCTGATGACCCTGTTGCGATGGCGGCACGTTGGGTAAAAGAAGGGGCGCGCCGTCTGCATTTGGTCGATCTAAACGGCGCATTTGATGGGATTCCAGTGCATAAGCAAGTGGTGCATGACATTGCAAAAGCTTTTCCTAAACTGCCAATTCAATTGGGCGGTGGTGTGCGCAATATGCAAACTATTGAGCAGTATATTACTGCTGGTCTGACCTATATTATTATCGGTACCAAAGCGGTTGAAGATCCGGATTTTGTTGCTGAGGCGTGCCGTGAGTTTGCTGGACACATTATCGTTGGTATCGATGCCAAAGATGGTATGGTTGCAACCCATGGTTGGGCAAACGTGACTGACACCAAAGCCACTGAACTTGCCAAACGTTTTGCTGATGTTGGCGTGTCTTCTATCGTCTATACCGATATCGCCCGTGATGGCATGATGCAAGGCGTTAATGTCGAGCAAACCGTTAATTTAGCACGTGAAGGTGGCTTACCAGTGATTGCATCAGGCGGCGTCACCGATATGAAAGATATTGAGTTATTAAAACCTTATGGTGATTGCATTGAAGGTATCATCACTGGTCGTGCTATCTATGAGGGCACGTTAGATTTGGGCGAGGCACAACTTTATTTGGATGGTAAATAATATTTGAAAAATACGCTTATTAGATTTTGAATAGATAAGGCGTAATCAAGGATGCTTATGGCCGCTTATTTTGACTGCATTACATCACGCAAGTGCCTAAAAATGTGGAGTCAATGGCTGCTATTAAGCATCATGTTCAGCTTACCGGCTTATGCCGTTCAAGAAAGCGAAACTGTTAATCCTACTGTATTAGACAGTAATGCTGCCAAGCCCGGGCTTGATAGCAAGGCATTACCTAATACAGCTAATGACGTTAATACTACCCCTCTTCCTAGTAATATTCCTGAAAGCACCAATTTGCCTGCTCAAGCGCCAATTGCAGCACCTCCGTTGATACCTATTTCAATTGAACCTGCACCTCCTATCGATGGCGAGAGCAGTAATAACACTCAAATTGAAACTGCTCAAACTGTGCAACATGATAATGACATCCGCCAACGTATCAGTGGGATATTCTCAGAAATTGAAGGCTTGCAAGCAATTAATGTTGGTGTCACTCAAGGCGTTGTTACTCTAACTGGTGAAACACCCAACGAGAAAAAAGCCCAACAAGCCATTAATCTCACCAATCGTTTGACAGATGTTGTCACAGTCGAAGATAAGATTAACCGAACGCTTGATGTTCAGGACAATGTCACGACGGTTTATCAAAGCATCAAAGCTCAAGCCAAAAATCTTATCAAAGCTGTGCCGTTGTTATTGGTCGGGATTATTTTATTTGCTTTAGTAACTTGGTTTGGTAGTTGGTTGTCTAATCGGCAAAAAATGTGGCAGCGCTTAACGCCCAATCCTTTTGTCGCAGAATTATTGTCGCAGACTGTCAAAGTCATTTTTATTATTCTGGGGCTTATATTAGCACTAAGCTTGATTGGCGCGGAGACGATTTTGGGAACGCTACTTGGCGGCGCTGGGGTCATCGGTATTGCCGTTGGTTTCGCAGTTAAGGATACTATTGAAAATTATATTGCCTCTTTAATGCTCAGTATTCGCCAGCCATTTCGCGCCCGCGATCATATTTTGATTAATGCTCAAGAAGGAATAGTGGTGCGCCTGACGTCGCGCGCGACTATTTTAATGACGTTAGATGGCAATCAATTACGTATTCCCAATGCCGAAGTCTTTAAAGCCACGATTTTAAATTACACCAAGAATCCTGAGCGCCGCTTTACCTTTGAATTAGGCGTTGATGCCAATGATGATCCGCTTGCTGCTATCAAAGTGGGTATCGATGCGATTGCTCAACTGGGTTTTGCCTTAGATAAGCCAAAAGTCACCGCGATTATCAAGGAGGTAGGCGACTCAAACATTATTTTGCAGTTCCAAGTATGGGTCAATCAATCAGAAGCTGATTTTTCCAAAGCCCGCAGTATAGCTATTCGCGAGACCAAGCATGCTTTAGAAGATGAAGGCTTTAGCTTACCTGAGCCCATTTATCAGTTACGCTTTAACCATAATCTAGAGCAAGCTTTTGAGTATTTCCAAAGCAGTCGAAATGGTGATAAGTCTCAAGAGGACATAACAGTAACGCCCATCATCGTTAAACCCTCTAACGATTCTAAAATAGCTAGTGACGCTCAAGCGGCTGAAACTACGATTGAAGATAAAGATAAGCAACAAGCAAAGGCGCGGGCAAAGCATATCTTGCAAGGTCGGAATGCCGATCAAGTGCTTGATGCGCGCCCTGACGAAAAGCTAATGGAAAAGGTTGAACAGGAAATTGCCGAAAATTCAGATGAAACTGATTTATTAAGTAATAGTAGCCCGCAAGAGTAGCGTTGAATACCAACTATAAAAATCGGCATAGAAAATGCATCGAAATGTTTATCTACATTTTATCGAACTAGACGAGACATTTTTATGCAAATGAAACATCTGATTATATTCGCGGTCGTTGGTATGGTTGTGTTATTGAGTTTTAATGTCATGAATGGCACTCAACGTGAACAAAACCGAGAAATTATAGCAGCGAGTAGTGAGGCAGCTGTATCTGAAAATAATGGTTCTGATACGAGAAATGCTAATGACAGCCATACATCAGATATCGCAAGCAAGCCCTTAGGTCAGCAGCCGAAAGCCGTTCTAGATGATGCTACTACCAAGATCGATCAGGCACAGCAAGCAGATGCTGCGCGCTTAGAGCAAATGAGTCCTGCGGAGCAGTGATAGATCTGTTATTAGAAAACTGAAGACACAAAAAAGGCTAACGATAACGTTAGCCTTTTTTAATACTTATAGATTCAAGCTGGTTTAGCTCTTTTTACTACTGCCTCTACCACCACGACTGCCGCTTCTCTTCGCAGGTGATTTCTTTGGCTGATCTTTGCTTGTGGAGCTGCGGTTTGGCTGACTAGAGTTTGAATGATCTTTCTTAGTTTGATTCATTTTACTAGAGTGCAGCTTTGCTTGTAAACCAAAGTCAATTTGTAGCAGATCCATATTAACGCCAGCTACTTTCACTTTAACCAAATCGCCCAGCCCAAACACTGTGCCTCTATCTTTACCGATAAGCTGTTGCTGCTGCTCATCATAAACAAAGAAATCGTCACCAACGTTTGAGATATGCACCAAACCATCGATATACAAATCCGTAAGAGTAATAAATAAACCAAAGTTTGTGACGGTAGTTACAACACCATCGAACTCTTCGCCGACATGATCTTTCATATAATGACATTTGAGCCATGATTCTACGTAGCGTGAAGCCTTTTCAGCACGGCGCTCAGTATCTGAGGTTTGCATGCCAGCACCTTCTAATGAAAAATCCATCACAGGCTGTTTGGCATTTGTCACTTTCGCCTTGATCGCACGATGCAACATTAAATCAGGATAACGACGAATCGGCGAGGTAAAATGGCTGTACTCGTCGTAAGCCAAACCAAAGTGACCGATATTGTCAGGTGAATAGTTCGCTTGCATCATCGAACGTAACAGCATGCTATGAATACTGATAGCGTCAGGACGCTCTTTAGTTGCTTCAATGATACGCTGATAATCCGCTTGAGTAGGATTTTCTTCTGGGAAGCTTAGACCAAAGTTTTTGGCATATTCATGGATACGCATCGACTTTTCGCCATCAGGCTTATCATGATTACGATATAACACAGGCAGCTCGTTTTTTAGTGCAAAGTTTGCTGCACAGGTATTGGCAAGCAACATGCACTCTTCGATAAGCTTTTGCGCATCACCGCGCGTACGAGGCAAGATGGCTTCGATACCACCTTTTTCATTGAACTTAATATAAGTTTCAACGGTCTCAAACTCCATCGCATGACGCTCTTCACGCTTTTTGAGGAGTAGCTCATACAGTTGATGTAAGGTATCGACAGATTTTTTGACCTCTTTATTTTCTGTCAACGATTTTGGAACACTACTGTCTTTTGGATTTTCAAGATAAGCGTTTACTTGATTATAAGTCAAGCGCGCTTGCGAGTGCATGACGCCAGGATAAAACTCATAACTGGTGATTTTACCAGCACGTGATATCTTAATATCGGCAACCATACAGAGGCGATCAAGATTAGGGTTCAGCGAACAGAGACCATTAGACAGTACTTCAGGCAACATAGGAATCACTTGATGCGGGAAATATACTGACGTACCACGCTCGTAAGCATTTTGATCAAGTGGCGAGTTCGGTGTCACATAATAACTGACATCCGCAATCGCTACCAAGACGCGATAATTACCACCAGAACGCTTTTCTGCAAACACAGCATCATCAAAATCACGAGCATCTTCACCATCGATCGTCACTAATGGTAACTCACGTAAGTCGACACGACCTTTTAGATCTTTTTCAGTCGGCTCTTTATAATCATTTGCTTGATTGAGCGCGGCTTCACTGAACTCTGATGGAATATCATAATTAAGTAACGTAGTCTCAATAATCAGTTCGCGATCATTGTCATCAGATAAGACTTCAGTAATTTTGCCCGTGGCAAATTCATGCTGATTTGGCCAATCAATAATATCAACTTTTACCGGCGAGCCTTGCTTAGCATTGAAAGCCTGTACATTGTCTTCTGTGACGGTAATCGGCTGATGGTTATTTGGGCTACCAAGTTCAACGCAGTAACCGTCTTCATCATGAGCCAGCGTACCGATAAAATGATTTTGACGACGCTCAACGACATCAACGATACGACCTTCAGTACGACCGCGGTTGTCTGTTGACGTGCCAACGGCTTCTACTGTATCGCCATTAAAGACCCAACGCATTTGTTTTTCATGCAAGAATAGGTCAGGCATATCACTCAATAATACAAAGCCAAAGCCCTTTGGGTGGGCTGTTACTGTACCGGTGACAATATCGTGCTGAGTGACCGTACGATAGCGATAAGGGCGACCGTCACGATTGACTTGGCCATCGCGCGTCATCGCTTTTAGGCGGTTACCCAAAGCGTCAAACTGATCAGGATCAGCAATATTAAAGGCTTTTGCCAATTGCTGATGGGTGATTTCACCGTGTTCATTAATCGTGCTTAATATAAGCTCGCGACTAGGAATCGGGTTATCATATTTTTGTGCCTCACTTGAGGCGTTTGGATCATTCCAACTCATAAATTACCGTATCTATTTTTAAATTATTAATAATGACTATCTTAACACGAACAACGTCCCAATATCTTAGGTCAATTGTCTTATCTGTATTTGATAGCGAGTAGTCGTTAGTGGTCAAATTTTATTAAAAGTGAATGCTTATCTAAATCAAATATCAATATCGACCGTATTTGATTGATTGGTTATTTTTTCCATGTTCAATTCTTTTGACACTTCTAATACCGTGGTCTGATTAGATTTATCGAGGTATTTTTGGGCTTTATCAACCTCAGTGGTCAAGGTATTGACCGTTTGCTTCATATTCTCAAGCGCTTCAATTTTATAATTGCTAATCATATCCATGGTGTCATAGACATTATTGAAGGCATTTTGCAATTTATCAAGCTCAATAGTGCTGCTGGTCGCTTGCTCATGAATCTCAAGTGATTGACGCTTGAGCATTGCCGAAGTTGATTCAATCAAGCTACTGGTCGTTTTATTCAAAGCAGTAATTTGGTCAAGCACCAGTTTTTGGTTAGTCATGGCTTGTGCGACAACCACTGCCGTACGTAGGGCTGAGATAGTGGTAGTAGTGGCGCGATCTACCCCTTTAATCAGCTCTAAATTGTTTTTACGGATAGTATCCAATGCTAAATAACCTTGAACGTTTACCGCCAATTGTGTCAAAAAGTCGGTATTTTTTTGGCGGACATAAAACAGCATCTCTTCTTTAATAATACGTGCTTTCTCAGGGTCAGTCGATTCTATCGCATAGACTTTTTGCTCGAGCTGCTCATCGATTTTTTTACCCACATAGATATATTGGCGAATCGATTGCATCAGCTCCCACATATTAATTTTTTCTTGCTCAATCATAGCATTGTCTTTGAGTAGCTCATCTTTACCATTATATAGGCTCGTTACTACTGCATTAATATGAGATTGCGCTGACTCATACTGACGGAAATAATCTTGTACTTTATTACCAAATGGAATCAAGCCAAATAGCTTGCGTGAGCTGGTCAGCTCTTTTTTGCTGGGGTCCAAATCTTCGACGATACCGCGCAGCTCCGTCAATGATTTTGCAATAGGAGAGTTATCAAATAAGCTATCGTTGAGGCTCTTAGCGGGTAGCTCTAACATACGATTAGACACTTGCGCCGATTCACGGATTTCTTTATTACCTAAATTATGAATAGATTGGACGTTCTGTTGAAATTCAGAGCTGTGTACAGAGTTATTGATGACATGATCGACAAAAGCATCGACTTTGGCATCAAGCTCTGGAATATCGCTGTCATCTAACTTGACCATCTGATCTGCTTCACTCTTTTGTATCTCTTTAACGGGTTCTGGCGCGGTTAGAGTAATCGTTGGTGTAGAGGTGTTAACAGGTGGGGTTAATTCTTGCATAAGGCTTCCTATGATATCTAAAAGAGGTTATATTTTTATTAGCGACATTTACAGTCGAGGTATGGATTATTTTTATCAGTTTAATTGTTTTTATTGAAATTATGATTCATAAAGATAGAGTAAGTCTTTAGATTACCGTGTAATGAAAAGGTTGAGAAGATGGGTTTTGTAAAGCACTGTCGACTTCATATATTTAAGGTTAACGATAGTCAAAGAGGTACAAGTGTCATAATTAACTATAAATATGCTTATTAAGCCCTACATACTAAAAACCACCAATACGCCGTAGCATATTGGTGGTGGGAAATCATGAATATCTATATAAACACAGCCACTACTAAGAATAGACGATTAAAAAGTCTATTTTTTCTTAGTAGGTCCTAACAGCATACCCATTTGACGACCTTCCATCTTAGGATACTGTTCGACGTTTGAGATATCAGCCGTATCTTCAATGATACGATCAAGTTGCTTGCGACCAATTTCTTGGTGCGCCATTTCACGTCCGCGGAAACGGATGCTAATTTTAACTTTATCCTGATCTTCTAAGAAGCTAACGATTTTTCTCAGTTTAACCTGATAATCGGCTTCTTCAGTGCTAGGACGTAGCTTCATCTCTTTTAGCTGAGTCTGCTTTTGGTTCTTTTTAGCTTCTTTCGCCTTTTGCTTCTGATCATAGAGGAAATGTTTATAATCCATGATTTTACATACTGGCGGTTTGGCTTCGGGAACCAGCTCTACTAAATCTAGACTGTCTTCACGTGCCGCTTTCATCGCGGTGTCGATATCGACCACGCCCATTTGTTCACCGTCTTCTTTGACCAGACGGACTTCTTTGGCACTGATATCTTCATTAATGTTCAAACGGTTTGACTGTTTAATAGGTATTACTCCTGATCTATTTTTGGGATCTGTCGGCCCTTTTCGGCAACAGCTGCTTCTACTAATGTGATAAACTCAGCGACACTCATCACGCCTAGATTTTCGCCTTCGCGAGTCCTAACGTTGACGCTGCCTGATTCGACTTCTTTATCCCCTAATACTAGCATATAGGGAATACGTTCTAATGTTTTCTCTCGTATCTTAAATCCAATCTTTTCGTTACGCAAGTCACTAATGGCGCGTAAGCCTGCTTTTTTCAACTCATTGACCACATTTTCACACGCATCTGCCTGTTTATCTGTGATATTCATGACTACCACTTGTTGCGGCGCTAGCCATACTGGCATCCAACCGGCATAGTTTTCAATCAAGATACCGATAAAGCGCTCAAATGAACCTAAGATGGCACGGTGCAACATAATCGGTACTTCGCGCTCGTTTTGCTCATTGACGAATTCGGCATCAAGACGCTCAGGCATATTTGGGTCAACCTGAATCGTACCGCACTGCCATACGCGACCCAATGAATCTTTTAGACTAAATTCAATCTTGGGACCATAGAAGGCACCTTCACCTGGTAGATAAGCCCAATCAAGACCAGAACTATCCAATGCATCGGCTAATGCTTTTTCTGCAAAATCCCAAGACTCATCGCTACCGACACGTTTTTCAGGACGAGTCGATAGTTTCATAATGATATTATCAAAACCAAAATCTTCGTAAACAGCAAGGGTCAGCTTAATAAAATCAGCGACTTCTTGTTGAATCTGCGACTGTGTACAGAAGATATGAGCATCATCTTGAGTAAAACCACGAACCCGCATCAAACCATGGAGCGAACCTGATGGCTCGTTTCGATGGCATGAACCAAACTCTGCCATACGTAATGGCAAGTCACGGTAAGATTTTAAACCTTGATTAAAGACTTGCACGTGACAAGGACAATTCATCGGTTTTACCGCATAATCACGATTTTCGCTCGAAGTGGTAAACATATTGGTCGCATAGTTGCCCCAATGTCCAGAACGCTCCCACAAGCTACGATCGACAATTTGCGGCGTTTTAATCTCTTCATAACCATTATCGTGCTGTACTTTACGCATATATTGCTCAAGTACTTGATAAATCGTCCAGCCATTGGCATGCCAAAACACCATACCTGGTGCTTGCTCTTGCATATGGAATAGATTTAACGCTTTACCAATTTTACGATGGTCACGTTTTTCGGCTTCTTCAATACGCTGGATATAGGCTTTTAAATCTTTTTTATCCGCCCAAGCCGTACCATAAATACGCTGAAGCTGTTCATTTTTGGCATCACCGCGCCAATAAGCACCTGACATTTTGGTCAGTTTAAAGACTTTTAAGAAGCGGGTATTTGGCACGTGTGGACCACGGCACATATCGACATATTCTTGATGATGATATAGACCAAAGGCTTCTTCGCCTGGCATATCATTAATCAGCTTAAGCTTATATTCTTCACCACGTTCTTCAAAGATTCTAATGACTTCAGCACGTGGCGTTATTTTTTTGATAACGTCATAATCTTGCTTGATGAGCTCCATCATGCGTTTTTCAATGGCTGCCATATGCTCAGGCGTAAAAGGCGTTTCGCTATAGATGTCATAATAAAAACCATCATCGATAACGGGACCAATCACCATTTTCACATCAGGATATAACTGCTTAACGGCATGGCCTAATAGGTGAGCACAAGAATGGCGAATGATATCGACACCGTCATCATCTTTTGGTGTAACGATTTCAACTTTCGCATCATGGGCGATAGGGTCATGCGCATCTACCAATTGACCATCCACACGTCCAGCGACAGTCGCTTTAGCAAGCCCTGTCCCAATACTTTGCGCCACTTCCATGACCGTTGTATTACCTTCGAAGTTTTTTACGCTACCATCGGGTAAAGTAATCGCTACCATAATCTATTCACCTTTTTGCGTCCGTTGGCAGTGATGATTGCAACCATCAATCATATAACCGTAAGACTGCGTCAATTATATCTAATTACTATGATATGTTGTAAGAGATGGTATTACTTAAAGGCAAGGCTCAAAGCAGCAGCTTCTTAGCTAAGTCTTAATAAACGAAGTGCCATTAAGTAATATTATAAAGTCAGCTATTATAGCAAAAAATGTCTATTAACACTAGATAGATGGGGACTAAGGGCAGTTATGAATAGCCATCTATATGGTCGTTAACAAGTTTCCATATATAGGGGCTTTCTATACCAATATCAATACACTCAAATAAAAGGCTCTTTAGCGATAAAGCAGCTACTCAAAATAGATTGATAGTAGGCAGTGGTAATGCAATTAAATAGGGTCATTTATGACTAAAGGTGCATTTACAAGATTATTTAATGACAGTAAAGATAATTAATGCGTTAAGTGTTTGAAAACAATAGACTATTTAAACCTTACTTAAATTAGTTTAAAAACCTTTGATAAAGCAGTTGACACCCCAGTCAGAATCTATATAATACGCCCCACAGCAAAGGAAGCTAGGCAATAAGTTAACCAACTTATCACTTAGATTACTGAGTTGAAACAAATTAAGAAAAGAAGTTGACAGACTATTAAAACATGATATGATGGTCAGCTCGCTAAATAGGATAAGCCAGATTGGTTTAGCATATTTAGTTAGAATACTTTAACTGGACGACAGTTAGAG